>NZ_JAVLAT010000001.1:1062500-1692802 GCF_032190615.1 Brucella pseudogrignonensis | reverse complement strand
GGCGCCTTCGGCAACCGTATAGCTATCAAATTCGGCTATTTTGGCTTTGAAGCCCGCCTCATCAATATCCGGGTGCCAAAGCTGTACGATGTCTTCAACCGTTCCGGCGGCGATCACCGAATTGGCGCGAAACCGCTTCTCTTGCCAGTCATACCCGCCCGCATCAAGAAGCGAACGTGCATAATGCTCATCGCCGTTGGCAGTCCGCTGTGCAAGGTTCCACGACACGGCAAACCATGTGCGGTCGAAATCAATCAAAGTGCCATCCTTGTCGAACAGGATGGCTCGGATCGCTTTTAGTTTCTCGGGAGCAGGCAATGCGCTCATGCTTCTAACGCGCCGGAACGCTTTTTGACTGCCGATGGCTTGGCGCCAAGCAGTTTCAGCAGATCATCACCACGACGGACATAGCGCAATGTGCGGCGGGTGAGAATACGGCCTGCCTGTGGTGCGGTCAGTGTGATGTCGCCTTCCGGCTCACCCGGACGCGTCACGACGGTCACAAGCTTTGCGCCCGCTTCCACCACATCGCCGGGAGCGACATGATAAAGCACCATACCACCTTCGGGAGCGCGCAGCATTTCCACATTTTCGAGTGGCGTGATGAGGCCCTTATAATCGAGATCAAGCTTCACACTGTCATCGCGGATGACGCCGCGATGAACGAGGAACTTATAAAGACCTTCGGCATCCCCTCTGCCCATATCGGCATAGACATCGCTCAACCCCCGGAATTCAACTGTTGTCACGGCGCGGCGCTTCATATTGCGCTTGTCAGCAGGCAATTGCAGAACCGGATGCGCGCAGGCTTCCTCGAAAGCGGCGTCCGCTGTCGTATCCCAGGCGAGGATCGCGGTCGAGCCAAGCGCCACGGCCAGGTCCTTCATGTCGTCCACAAATTCCTTGGCGATATAGACGTAGTTTTCGCTCTCATCATCGCAGTGAAGATCAAGCACAATGTCATTGGCGAGAGCCATCTTCAAAAGCGTGGCCTTGAGACGCTGTGCAAGCGCAACAGGTGCATCCGGGCCGGGCAGTTCAGACGTATCGAAATCCGGCAGAAGCGGGAAAGCGCGATTGAAATTGACCGCCGAGAAGAACTCAAAACGACCAAGATGCTGATGCGCCTGCCACTGGTTCGAGCCAATCGGATTAGCCTGTGGGGTCACGGTAATATTGCCAAGAATGCGACCTTCTTCGGATGCTTTTTTCAGCATCGGAACGAGAAAATGCAACGCAGCTTGTCCCGGCAGCTCACCGCCATGCAGTGACGATTGCAGATAGGCCGTCGGCGCATCGCTGTCTTTGCCTGCAAAGCGCAGCACACGCAGTTCAATGGCGTTACCCGGTACATCACCGGCAAACTTGATAATCTCGGTCTTCATTTCCGTTCCCATTTTCATTCAGCACTTCATACCTAGACGAAAAAAAAGCCGGGTGTGAAACCCGGCTTTATCCTTATCCACCTGTTTGTAATATCAGGCTTTGCGGCGTGCATGCAAATGCGCAACGAGACCGACTGTCGAAGCATCTTTGCCTTCAGCAGATTCTGCACCCGAAACAACCGGCAGAAGCTCGGTTGCGAGTTCCTTGCCAAGCTCCACGCCCCACTGATCAAACGCATTGATGCCGAAAATCTGCGCTTCAACGAACACGCGATGTTCGTAAAGAGCGATCAGGCGACCAAAGGCAAATGGGTCGAGCTTGTCGTGAACCAGTGTCAGCGATGGGCGGTTGCCCGAGAACACGCGATGCGGCGCAATGCGCTCAACTTCTGCGTCGGGCAGGTTTTTGGCCTTCAACTGCGCGCGGGCTTCTTCGAGCGTGCGCCCTTTCATCAGCGCTTCCGACTGCGCGAGGCAGTTGGCGAGCAGCATTTCATGCTGATGATCGAGGTGCTTTTCATGGCCCTTCGCCGCGACGATGAATTCGAGCGGAATGGTATCCGTGCCCTGATGCAAAAGCTGGAAGAAAGCGTGCTGGCCATTGGTGCCCGGTTCGCCCCAGACAACCGGACCGGTTTGACCGGACACAGGCTTGCCATCCACCGTCACGCTCTTGCCGTTCGATTCCATATCAAGCTGCTGGAGATAGGCCGGAACACGCGCCAGACGCTGATCATAAGGAATGACCGCACGGCTCGAATAATCGCAGATTGCACGGTGCCAATAGCCGATCAGGCCGAGCCAGATTGGCAGGTTCTTTTCCAGCGGCGCATCACGGAAGTGCACGTCCATCGAATGCGCACCCGCAAGGAATTTGCGGAAATTATCTGCACCGATAGCGATCATCACTGGCAAGCCAATCGCCGACCAGACCGAATAGCGACCCCCGACCCAATCCCAGAAACCAAAGACGCGTTCTTCGCCAATGCCGAATGCTGCAACCTTGTCGAGAGCCGTTGAAACGGCAGCAAAATGTGCGCCAACCGCATCTTCGCCCAGCGCATCGGCAATCCATTTGCGCGCCGTCTGCGCGTTGGTCATGGTCTCGATGGTGGTGAAGGTCTTCGACGCTACAATGATGAGCGTCTTTGCCGGATCAAGCACGTTGAGCGTATCGGCAATGTGTGCGCCATCAATGTTCGACACATAATGCGCGCGTGGGCCATCATGGTAAGGTGAAAGCGCAATCGTCGCCATAACAGGACCAAGATCGGAACCGCCGATACCGATATTGACGATGTCGGTGATCTTCTTGCCTGTCGCACCCGTGATCGCGCCCGAACGGATGCCATCGGAGAAGGCAGCCATACGGTCGAGCACTTCCTTCACGTCCGGCAGGACGTTGTGGCCGTCGACCAGCACTTCTTTTGAGGTAGTATCGCGAAGGGCCACATGCAGGACTGCGCGATCTTCGGTGTTGTTGATGTGTTCGCCTGCAAACATGGCTGCACGGCGGCCTTCAATATCAGCCGCCTTTGCAAGCTCTGTCAGAAGCGCAACCGTCTCGTCGTTGATCCGGGCTTTCGACCAGTCAAACAGAAGATCGTCAAGCGATAGCGAATAACGCTCAAAACGGCCCGGATCGGCTTTGAATGCCGCACGCATGTCTTTTGGTGCTGCTTCCGCCCAGTGCTTCTTCAACTTTGCGACCGTTGCTTCCAGCTTCGCCGCGTCTCTTGCCATGATGGTACTCCAGTCAATCAAATCGATTTAATTGCGGATAAGTAAGCATTTTATTCAAGAATTGCATCCGTTAAATTACAGAAATTTTCCATTTTGATGCGGTTCCCTATATGCATATGCATCAATTTAGGTTGATCAGGAGTTTAGTCAAAGCATGGACCTCGTCGGAGAAGAGAGAATCAGCGCACCCCGACAGGCCGTCTGGGATGCCTTGAATGACATTGAGACGCTGAAAAGCTGCATTCCTGGCTGCGAAGATTTGGAACGAATCTCAGACACGGAAATCCGTGCAGCACTCAAAGTCAGCCTCGGCGTGATCAAGGTCCGTTTCCACGGGATGCTTGAGCTCTCCAATATGAACCCGCCCGCGTCTTATACGATTTCCGGACGTGGCGAAGGCTCGATTGCCGGCTTTGCGCATGGTGATACGGATGTGACACTGACGGAAGATGGTCAAGACACGATCCTGAGCTACGTGATCCGTGGCGATGCCGGTGGAAAAATCGCCCAGCTTGGATCGAAACTGCTTGGTTCGGTCGCACGCAAGATCGCGGATCGCTTCTTTGCCAATATCGGTGCTGCAGCGGCGCAAAAAGCGGCGGATAATGCCGCTGCAAAAACGGCATAATTTCATTCCAAGATGGTATGAGAATAGATGGGAAAGCGTTTTTGCTTTTCGTCCTTATGAGATAGTCGATAATCCAGCAGCATGATGAAGGCCTATCGGCATGAAACCCAGAGACACAGCGACCTATGTTTTCCTAGCCATTGCATGGGGACTATCGTTCCTCGTGGTGCTGCGCGTGGTCGAAGCCTTTGGCTGGGTTGGTGCGGTTGCATTCCGCTCCTTCATTGCCGCAGGAACTCTTTTTGCGATTGCAAAACTATCCGGGCGCAAGCTTGATTTTCACGCGGGCTGGAAGCCATTTGCGATCGTGGGGGCGACAACCGTGGCAGGCCAGTTGATCGGCCTTTCCTACGGCACACCGCTGATTGGCACGGCGATGGCTGCGATCTGCGTTGCATCGATTCCGCTTTTCTCGATGGTTATCAGCCAGCTATGGGGCCTTGAACGCATCACCTCTCGCGGCTTGATCGGCCTGTTGCTCGGTGTCACCGGCATCGTGCTGCTGGTTGG
This sequence comes from Brucella pseudogrignonensis, assembly GCF_032190615.1. NCBI lineage: Bacteria > Pseudomonadati > Pseudomonadota > Alphaproteobacteria > Hyphomicrobiales > Brucellaceae > Brucella > Brucella pseudogrignonensis. The sequence continues at coordinate 1,688,536 of NZ_JAVLAT010000001.1, read as the reverse complement.
CTTCCCAGCCGTGGCCGTAACGCCTGAATTTATCATGGGCTGTATTGCCGTGATGTTTTCATGCTTTTCGGCAGCCTTCGGCAGCAATTATGCAAGCCGCCGTCTGTCCACAACCGGCTCGTGGGAAACCACAATCGGCGCATTCGTCTTTGGCGGCATTCTGACGCTGCCACTGATTTTCGCCATTCCGGTACCGACAACACCGGGACTGGTTGATGTTGTCTATCTACTTGTTTCGGCCTGCGTTATGAGCGCCCTCACCTATGTGCTTTATTTCAGACTGGTCGGAAATGTCGGACCAACAAAAGCCATTAGCGTCGAATTTGCAGTGACCGTGATTGCGGTTCTGGTCGGTGCGGTTTTCTTGAAAGAGCAGCTCTCCATCATCCAGTTTGTCGGAGCGTCCGTCATCATTGCTGGCTGTGCGCTGGTGCTCAGCTCACGCCCATCGCTGCCAAAAGAAGCGGAAGCTTTCCCGGGCGCCGAGACAGACGAAACCTCTGACAGCACTATTATCAAGTCAGAGACCATCTGATTTTATACTCCTGCTTTGCTCAAAAGGCCCGTGCTTCCCAAGCCGGGCCTTTTCGACATTTGTAATGTACTTTCTTTGACGCGCATCCCGAAAACCGGTTCCCACTTTTCTGGATGCGCTGATTTGTCATAAATTGACCAGATGATAAAAAATTTGACCTTCTATGAAAATCTGTCATCCTGTCAGTAACGGGCACTACGCGACGATAAAGATCGCAGCCCGGAACAGAGTTTATGGTGCGCAAAGGGAACCCGCGCCTGAACAAGCAAAAATGGGAGATGCGATCTATGAGATCAGCAGAGAATTCGCCTATTGATGCAATTGATAATCCGGGACACGCGAACGGGCCTGATATCCATGGCTCGCGGCTTCAGAAGGCCGACTATGCGCATGTTTTCGATGATCTGCATCCGCCGCTGAACAAGCATGAAGCCCTCGTTGAATCTGACCGCTGCTATTACTGCTATGATGCGCCTTGCATGAATGCATGCCCGACCAGCATCGATATTCCGCGTTTCATTCGCCAGATTAACACTGGTAATGCCATCGGTGCCGCCAAGACCATTCTTTCAGAAAACATTCTGGGTGGCATGTGCGCCCGCGTCTGCCCGACCGAAACGCTCTGCGAAGAAGTGTGTGTTCGCGAAACTTCTGAGGGTAAGCCTGTCAAAATCGGTGAATTGCAGCGTTATGCCACCGATGTTCTGATGGAAACCGGAAATCATCCCTTCAAGCGCGCAGCCGATACCGGCAAGCACATTGCCATTGTGGGTGCAGGTCCAGCAGGTCTTTCTGCAGCGCATCGCCTTGCGATGCATGGGCATCAGGTGACGATTTTTGAAGCGCGGCCCAAGGGCGGCGGACTCAATGAATATGGTATTGCCGCCTATAAGACGGTCAATAATTTCGCCCAGCGCGAACTGGAATTCGTGCTGAAAATCGGCGCAATCCATATCGAATATAACCAGACACTCGGTCAGGACATCACGATTGAAGCGCTGAAAGCAGGTTTTGATGCGGTGTTCCTCGGCATGGGCATGCCGGGCGTCAATGATCTGGGACTTGTTGGCGAAGACGCTCCCAATGTGATTGATGCGGTGGATTACATCGCCAATCTGCGTCAGGCAAAAGACTTATCGCTCCTGCCCGTTGGCCGCAATGTGGTGGTGATCGGCGGCGGCATGACCGCCGTGGACGTTGCTATCCAGACCAAGAAGCTTGGCGCTGAAAACGTGACCATCGTTTATCGTCGCGGTCAAGAAAACATGAATGCCAGCGCCTATGAGCAGGAACTGGCGCAAATCCATGGCGTGGTGATCCGCCACTGGTTGCAGCCACACGCACTTGAACGGAGCGAGGACGGCACGGTCAATGCGGTTGTATTTGAATATACCAATGCCGATAGCGGCAAGCTTTCCGGCACTGGCGAATATCTCATTCTCGAAGCCGATCAGGTCTTCAAGGCTATCGGCCAAAAGTTTGAACCGGAACCGATTGCCGGGGCTGGCATCGGACTTTCCAAAGGACGCATCAGCGTCGATGACGAGCGTCGCACATCCGTTGAGGGCATTTGGGCGGGGGGCGACTGCGTTGCAGGTGGTCAGGATCTGACTGTTGCATCGGTGGAGGACGGCAAGGTTGCCGCCGAATCCATCCATGCGACGCTGACAAAACGTCCCGAAGCCATTGAAGGCTTTGCCGATGCGGTACTGTCGGGCGGTGCGCTGCATGCGCCAACCCCCACGACTTACCGTGACCGCAGCGTGCCATTGGGCCAGGAACAGGGCTGAGGAGAGTAGACATGGCTGATCTTTCGACGAACTTCCTCGGTATCAAGTCGCCAAACCCGTTCTGGCTGGCATCTGCCCCGCCGACTGACAAGGCTTACAATGTCGAACGGGCTTTCAAGGCTGGCTGGGGCGGCGTGGTTTGGAAAACGCTCGGCTCCGAAGGCCCGCCGGTCGTCAATGTCAATGGTCCGCGCTATGGCGCGATCCATGGCGCTGACCGGCGATTGTTGGGTCTGAACAATATCGAGCTGATCACGGATCGCCCGCTTGAGGTGAACCTTCGCGAAATGAAAGAAGTGAAAATGCGCTGGCCCGACCGCGCCTTGATCGCTTCGATCATGGTGCCGTGCGAAGAAGAGGCATGGAAAGCTATCCTGCCACTGGTGGAAGAAACGGGTGCAGACGGCATCGAGCTGAACTTCGGTTGCCCGCACGGTATGAGCGAACGCGGCATGGGTGCGGCTGTCGGTCAGGTGCCGGAATATGTCGGCATGGTCGTGAAATGGTGCAAGCAATATAGCCGGATGCCGGTGATCACCAAGCTGACGCCAAACATCACCGATATTCGCAAGCCAGCGCGTGGTGCAAAGGCCAATGGCACCGATGCTGTGTCGCTGATCAACACGATCAATTCGATTGTGTCGGTTGATTTGGACAGCATGTCGCCGGTTCCATCCATTGATGGTCGCGGCAGCCATGGCGGCTATTGCGGACCAGCCGTCAAGCCAATTGCGCTCAACATGGTGGCGGAAATTGCGCGCGATCCTGAAACCTATGGCCTGCCAATTTCTGGCATTGGCGGCATAACCACCTGGCGCGATGCGGCAGAGTTTATCGCACTGGGCTGTGGCACGGTTCAGGTCTGTACCGCCGCGATGACCTATGGTTTCAAGGTCGTTGAAGAAATGATCGACGGTCTTTCCGACTGGATGGACAGCAAAGGCTATCAGACGCTGGATGATTTCCGCGGCATGGCTGTGGGGCATGTCAGCGACTGGCAGTATCTCAACCTCAATTATGTCACCAAGGCACGGATTGATCAGGATTCCTGCATCAAGTGCGGTCGTTGCCACATTGCCTGCGAAGACACCTCGCATCAGGCAATCACCAGTCTTGTAAATGGTGCGCGACACTTTGAGGTGATCGATGAGGAATGCGTTGGCTGCAATCTTTGCGTCAATGTCTGCCCGGTCGAGGATTGCATCACCATGGAGCAGATCGGCGATTTCGATCCACGCACCAAGGCACCGATCCCGGCAGAATATGCCAACTGGACGACCCATCCGAACAATCCGATGGCCGTCAAGGAAGCGGCCGAATAGAGCGCATCCCGAAAAGTGGGAACCGCCTACGCGGGGAAATTAGTCCACTGGACTAATTTCTGTTCCCGCTCCGATCAGATAAGATGCGCGTAGAACAAATGTCAAAGACGCCGGGGGAAACCCCGGCGTTTTTCATTTGAGAGAAGTGATTTAGCGGCTGATGCATTTGCCTTTTTCGGGCTCAAACACATGACTGGTTGCCGGATCAACAGCGATTGTCAGTGTATCACCCGGGCGTATTGTCAGGCGCTCGCGGAAGAGGCATGTAACCGGCTGATCGCCCAACTTGCCCATGACCATAATTTCCGAACCGGTTGGCTCAACGATTTCAACCGTCACCGGCACGCCGTTATCGGCAATTTTCATATGCTCCGGGCGCATGCCATAGACGGCTTTGCCCGAAAGGCCGGCATAATCGCCGTCTGGAAGCGGCATGCGGAAGCCGCCATCAGCCACGAACGAGCCTTCTTCGATCTTGCCATTGACGAAGTTCATCGATGGCGAACCGATGAAGCCCGCGACAAACATATTGGCCGGACGATCATACAAATCGAGCGGCGCGCCAATCTGCTCCACAAGACCATCACGCATGACAACAATCTTGTCGGCCATGGTCATCGCTTCGATCTGATCGTGGGTCACGTAGATCGTGGTGGTCTTCAGACGCTGATGCAGGCCCTTGATCTCGCCGCGCATCTGCACGCGCAGCTTTGCATCGAGGTTGGACAGCGGTTCATCAAACAAAAACACCTGTGGATCGCGAACGATTGCGCGACCCATGGCTACGCGCTGACGCTGACCGCCGGAGAGCTGGCGTGGAAAGCGGTCGAGCAGCTTGTTCAGCCCGAGGATTTCGGCTGCACGATTTACGCGGCTGTCGCGTTCTTCCTTGGGCGCATTTTTCAGCATGAGCGCGAAGCCCATATTGTCGGCCACCGTCATATGCGGATAAAGCGCATAATTCTGGAACACCATGGCGATATCACGCTCTTTAGCACGCAGGTCATTGACGACACGCGGGCCGATTGCGATTTCGCCGTCGCTGATTTCCTCGAGTCCTGCGATCATGCGCAGAAGCGTGGATTTTCCGCAGCCCGACGGGCCGACCAGCACGACAAATTCGCCGTCCTGAATATCCACGGATACGCCATGCAAAACGCCGACATTGCCATATTTCTTGATTGCATTTCGGATGGATACAGATGCCATCTTGAACCTCAACTCTTATTTGACGGCGCCTGCGGTCAGACCTGCAACGATCTGGCGCTGTGCGAATACGGTTAGCAACAGGACCGGCAACGTCACCACAAGAGCTGCGGCGGCAAGCGGACCCCAACTGACCTGTTCAAAGGACAGCATGTTGTAGACTGCGACAGGCAAAGTGCGTGTCTCGCGGCTTGCGAGCACGATGCCGAAGACAAAATTGTTCCATGAGAAGATCACCGCGAGGATCAATGAAACCACGATGCCCGGCTTGGCGATTGGCAATGCCACTTTCATAAACACCTGCCACGACGATGCACCATCAATTGTAGCTGCTTCTTCAAGCTCCATCGGCGTTGTCTCGAAATAGCCGATCATGATCCAGATCACGATAGGAACGGTGACGACGAGATGGATGATGATCTGCGGCCAGAGCGTGCCCAGAAGACCAAGCGTCTGGAACAGCAGGAACAACGGGATAAGATAGGACAGGCCCGGGGTCATACGCGCAATCATGATGACAATTGCCGATTTGTTGGCGCGCAGACGGGCAATGCCGTAGCCTGCCGGAACACCGACCAGCAGCGCCAACAAAGTGGCCGTTCCGGTGACGAGAATACTGTTCCAGAAATAGAGCAGGAAGTCGTTGGTCTCGAAAATGCCGGTATAGTTGGACCATGCAATGCGGTCAGGAATCAGGATGGGCGGATAAGCGCCGTTGTCGATTTCATATTTCAGCGAAAGCGACAGCATCCAGACGAAGAAGAAGATTGCAGGCGACACGATCACGAAAACCATGAGTGCCGTGCCAAGCTTGGAAAGAATTGACTTGCGTGCCATGGTCAGTCCTCACGAGTTCCACTTGGTCCGCTGGCGCAGGGCCAGAAGAACCATCGACATGGCGATGATGACAATGAAGAACACTACGGCAATCGCCGATCCATAGCCAATATCGTAATAGGAAAACGCCACATTATAGAGATAGATATTGATGGTTTCCGATGCCGTTCCGGGTCCGCCCTGTGTCATCGCATAGATGATATCGAAGCTTTTGAGAGCGTCGATTGAGCGGATAATCACGGCAACCATGATAAACGGCAGGATCATCGGCAGCGTGATATAGCGGAATTTCTGCCAGCCATTGGCACCATCGATCTCCGCACTTTCAAACGGATCACGCGGCATGGAGGCAAGGCCACCGAGCACAATCAACATCACAAGCGGTGTCCACTGCCAGGTTTCGACAATCACCAGCGACGGGATAACCGTGCTCTGGTTGAAAATCCATTCCTGCGGCGGAATGCCAATCAGCGACAGAAGATAGTTCAGCACGCCAAGCTGCGGATGATACATCATCGTCCAGACCAGAGCGACCGCCACCGGCGTTGCCATCATCGGCATCACAAAGATACCGCGCAACAGGCCGCGCATCGGTAGTTTGCTGTCAAAGACCAGCGCTGCAATCGTGCCCAATATCATCGGGGCCACGACCGAGAGAACCGTATAGACAACCGTGTGCCACATGGATTCCCAGAAGCGCATATCGGCTGCAAGACGCAGATAGTTGTCAAAGCCGACAAAGCTTTGCTCACCACCAAGCTGCCATTGGTTTCCACTCATCCAGAGCGTAAATACCCATGGGAAAACGATCACCGCCCCGACGGTGATCAAGGCAGGAAGAACGAACGGCCAATAACTTGGCCTCAAACGGTTTGTGACTGGCTTGCTAACGGAAGCGGCCTTGGCGGCCGCTTCTGCTTTTGCACCGATCGGGGCGGCAGATGTCATTTCCCTTCGCTCCGTGCGAGGACCGGACGGAATTCTTCCGTCGCGCGTTTCATTTCAGTTTCTGCATCCGCACCATTCAACAGATTGGTGAGGCCCACACCGATGATGTCGCGGAATTCCGTGACCGGCACAATGACGGGCAGGCAGAGCTGGCTGATCGGGGCAGATTGCGAGAGCGCGTTCACCCAGCCTTCCGGCATTGTGACGCCCTTACGGACTTCTGCATCGTCGATGATCGACTTGCGGAATGGAACGCCCGATCCCGATTGCAGAAGACGCGCGCCCATTTCCTTGGAAATGGCCCACTGGCAGTAAAGATATGCGGCTTCCTTATTCTTGGAAGCTTCGGTCACGCCGATGCCGTCGCCGGTGGTCGGGGCTGCCTGTGCATTGGGACCAGCTGGCATGACGCCATATCCAACCTTGCCGACAACGCGCGACTTGTTCGGGTCTTCAAGCGGTGGCGCAAAGCCGATACCGTCGAGCCACATGCCAACACGACCTTGCAGGAAGTTCGACTGGCATTCAGCCCAGTTGAAGCCCGCAACGCCGGGAGGTGCTGATTTGGTCATCAGACGCTGATAGAGCTTGGCGGCTTCGATGCCTTCCGGTGAATCGGTCTGGACATTGCCATCGGCATCGACAGACTGCTTGCCATAGCCAAGCATGAGGCTGGTGAACACCGGCGCATTGGCATTCTTCATGCCACGTGCAACGAAACCATAGGTTCGGGTCGACGGATCAGTCAGTGCTTCGGCAGTTGTGACCAGTTCTTCAAAGGTCTTCGGGAACTCAAGGCCCTTCTCCGCAAAGAGGTCTTTATTGTAATAGATGATCCAGTAATCAACCGAGAATGGCAGCGCACCGAAGCGGCCATTGGCATCCTTGGCGAATGTGAGACCGGCGCTCGCGAAATCATCTTCTGTCAGCGACGCATCAGTCAGCGTCGGGTCTTTCAGAAACGGAGTGAGGTCGGCAAGCCAGCCGCCCTTCTCAAACTGACGCTTCTGAACGTGATAGCTGATGTGGATGACGTCGAAGCTTGGACGGCCTGACGTCAGCTCAATAACGGCCTTCTGGCGCTGCTGTTGTTCCGGCATCTGTTCGGAGTTGACCTTGATGCCGGTCAGGTCTTCAAATTCCTTCTGATGCTTCTGAAGGAGTTCGCCACGCGGGCTCTTGATAAGGTTTACTTCAAGTGTCGTGCCGGCATATTTCTTCCAGTCAACATTGGACTGGGCAAATGACGGCGTGAAGCCTGTGATGCCGGTTGCAGCAATTGCTGCGGTTCCCGCCAGAAACTGACGGCGTGTCGGACGTAATAAATTCATTGCTTACTCCTCCCCTGTTGCGTTTTAGCTTGGCGACTCCTCTCGCCAAGCTTGTATACTCATATGTGCAAAGCCAGCTTCCGCGCATTGTTGATATGAACGGCAATGGCATCCATGGCTGTCTGCGGGTCGCGTGTCTCGATGGCGCTTAACACCGTGAGATGTTCCTGCATGACAGGGATCACACGTCCGGTGATGCGAAAACGCTCCTGATTGATCAGCCGCATCTTGATCGTGTTGGTCTGATAAGCCCGCCAGATGATGTCGTTGTCGAGTGAGCCGACAATCGTATCATGCAGGCTCCAGTCAATATTCTGGGCCTGCTGCTCCAGCTCCGGCGTTTCACCCTCGCGCATTGCGCGATTGAGCGTGTCTTCATGCTCGGCACGCAGCGAGCGAAGCAATTCGTCCGAGGCCGACTGGCAGAAAATCGCAACCGACTCCTTTTCTATGAAAAGGCGGAACTGAAAGGCTTCGCGGATCAGATTGAGATCAATATGTGCGATCTGAAGCCCGCGCTGCGGGACCGTCTTGATCAGACCTTCCGTTTCCAGACGCGGAATCAGTTCGCGGATCGCGCCCAGCGGCAGCCCCGTCATCGTGACAAGCTGGCGCTGGGAAACAAACTGGCCTGGATGAAAATCACGCGCCAGCAAATGCTCGGTGAAGCTCTGATAAGCTTTATCGCGCAATTTTACCGGTTCGCTGTGATCGTCCGCCAAAGCCACTTCCTTCTTCATTATCGACGCTTATGCCGTCATCAGGCCGCTTTTGCCATATGCAAACGGTCAAATACACTGCCAATTGCATCGAAATCCGCATCATTGAGCGAAACCAAAGGCGCACGGACGCGGCGCCATTCCTTGTCGCCCGTATGACGCGCAACCATGGCCTTGACCGCAGGAGTGACCGGATAGTTGAGCAATTGGCGCACGGCGCCAACCAGCTCGTTGTCATCCAGCCCCTCGTTGATCATGCGCAGAAGACGGTCCGGGAACAGATTGGCCATACCAGAAATCGCTCCCTGTCCGCCAAGACGTACACCGGCTGCAAGATCACGCTCATCGCCAATCAGGATCGCAATGTCTTTATGCGCTGCAAGCAACTTTTCCGTGTAGGACCAGGTGCCGGAAGAGTCCTTCACGCCGATGATGACGTCACCAAAAGCCGAACGAAGACGCGTGATGAGATCGACCGACAGTTCAACAGCCGTCACCGACGGGATGTTGTAAAGGATGATACCACGAGCATCTTCGCCCAAGCCCTTGAGAACCGCCGAAAACCAGTTGAACAGGCCTTCATCGGAGAGGTTTTTGAAATAGGACGGTGGCGCGAGAAGGATAGCCTTGCAACCGCGGCGCAATGCATCGGCTGACTGCGCGACGGCATCGGCAATCGAGTTTTCCATGACACCAACAACAATGTTGGAAGCGGCAAAACCCTGCGCAATAAAAGCATCAAGAAGCGCTGCACGTTCGGCATCACCAATGGAAGAGCCTTCACCAGTTGTGCCAAATAAAGTCACGCTTGAACAGCCGCTGTCGAGGCGGGCGCGAGCGTGCGCTATCGCGCGACTGACGTCGATATTGCCGTCTACATCAAATGGTGTCGTAAGCGCTGCAGAGAGACCGAACCGCTCCTGCCCGGAATGAACATGTGCCAAAACTGGCTCCTCCCAAGATTGAACTGTAAGTTGGCACATACTAACATGTTAGTAAATAGTCAATTCGGGTTCAGCGCGTAAACATCATTTTTTTGAAGGGGTATTTTAAAACTTCAGAGTCGGAACGACGCCGGTTTCAAGGAAGGAAAAGACTTCCGTCTGGCTTGGCGAACCGGCACGCCCGCCAAAGCGTGCGCATTTGATAGCAGCGGCAGCATTGGCAAAGCGGATGATGTCCGTCATCTCCCTGCCTTCAACCAGACCGTGCGCAAAAGCACCATGGAAGACATCGCCCGCAGCCAGCGTATCGACCGCATCGACCTTGAAACCCGGTACATGGGAAACGGACCTGCCAGCACCTTCCGTCCAATAGCAGCCATCTGCGCCAGCCGTGACAGACGTGAACACATCGTAGCGATTGCTTAAAATGCGGACACATTCCGGCAAATCCGGCGTTCCCGCGACACTGATTGCGGCAGGCTCAGAGGCAACAATATGTGTTGCCAGCGGCAACAAGGTTTCCAGCAATTCGACAGGTGCTGTATCGGCATCCAATATCGCCGGGATACCCGCCTCTCGTGCCGCACGAAGCGCCGTTTCAGCCGCCCACGGCCAGCGCACATCGGTCATAACAGCGGCATAGTTTCCAGCTGCAATTGGCGGCACGGTTTCAGCCGGACTTGCAAGTCTGCGATCATAAAATGGCACGATCATGCGTTCGCCATTTGCATCGACAAGGATCGAAGAGAAAGCCGTTCGCGCATCTTCAAGCCGCCTGATATGCGAACAATCAATGCCTTCGGCTTTGAGCTCTGCCACAGCGCGATCACCGACAGGGTCGGCTCCCGCAGACGCCCACAGTGTCACCTCGCCGCCAAGCCGCGCAATAGCCGCGGCAGCACTTGAAGCCATACCGGCTGCGATCTCGACGGCCTCGCGCGGCAGATATTTACCTGCCGCTTGAGGGAGCACATCAAGGCGGAAAATGGTGTCCATGGTCAGGGCACCGACGCAGAGAATCTTGGAAGTCATGATTACGAAATCAGGCCTTCAGAGCTTAAAGTCTGCCAGAATTCATCCGGGATCGACTGCTCGAACCAGACGACATTTTGTCTAATTTGTTCTGGCGAACGCACGCCGATCAGAATGGAGCTGACAGCCTCATGCCGCAACGGAAACTGCATGGCAGCAGCGGCCAGCGGCACATTGAACCCGTCGCAAATATCGTGCAGGCGATTGGTGCGTGCAATGATTTCAGCAGGCGCATCGGCATAGTCGAATTTCTGTTCGCCGCCGCGCGGGGCTGCGAGAATGCCCGAATTGAACACACCGGCAATCACCAGTGCCATACCGCGCTTTTGCGCCAGCGGCAGGAATTCTTTTTCGGAAACCTGATCGAGCAGCGAATAGCGGCCAGCGAGAAGCGAGCAATCAAGATCCGCCTCTTCCAGAGCATCGCGAATGATCTGCCATTCGTTCACGCCAAGACCAAAGCCCTTGATATTGCCTGCATCGCGCAACTCGGTCAGTGCGCGGAAGCCGCCGCCTTTGGTCAGCGCATTCCAGTGAAGCTCATGCCGGTCGGCATGGGTCACGCGGCCGATGTCATGGACATAGAGCAGATCGATTTCCGGAAAGCCAAGACGCTGCTGGCTGTCATCGAAGCTGCGCATCACGCCGTCATAGCTATAGTCAAAGACCTCACGGAAATTGAGGCCATTGTGCCATCCCGAATCAAGTGGATTCTTTGGCGGCGCTGGTGGCAGCGTGCGGCCAGCACGCTCATTGGTCATCAGACGTCCGACCTTAGTGGAAACAACCGCGCGTTCGCTCTTTTCGCGCAGCATATCGCCCAGCAGATGCTCGCAACGGCCATAGCCATACATCGGTGCACTGTCGAAATAGCGGATGCCGCTCTCCCAACCGGCTTCCAGCAACGCGTCTGCGTCAGCACGGGAAACGGGTGCATAAAGGCCGCCCAAAGGCGCCGTTCCCAGACCAAGAGCTGTTACGCTGAGACCAGTACGTCCAAGTAAACGCTTCTCGGATGCTTTAAATTGCATGGATATCTCCTCCAGAATCTATGCTTTGACGCCTTAGAGCGCGGAGAGACTGATAAAAGGAAGACAATCAATGCGCAAACGAAAAACTTATTCATCTGCGAATATGGATTTAAGCCATTTCGGAGAACCGGGCCTGAATGTTTTGCGAGAGCAGCGCAACCGGACGGGAGGGATCCCCCGCCTTAACCCAGATCAGCTCTTCGATTTCGCTTGAAGCCGCAGGCTTTTGCCCATCCCTCAAAGTGAGATGGAAAAGCTCCGCTTCGACGATCGAATCCACCTCATTGGCTGCAGGTGCAGACATGCGTGCGGCATAAGTTAACTGACTGTCGTCAATGACAATGCCAAGCTCTTCTTCAATCTCGCGGATCAGGGCTGTTTCGGGCGCTTCGCCCGCATCGATTTTGCCGCCGGGCTGGAAGAAAATCTCGCTGCCACGCTTGCGCACGAGGAGGAAACGGCCCGCTTCATCGCGGATAATGGCTGCTGCAATAAGAATCGTTTTCATAGGGGCGAAACATCGTCGCGAACACGGATACCGTCAAGCAGAAGAGCGCTGATTGATTTGACTGTTTCGCTATAAAAATCGGGTGCATCCGCACGCTTGCCAAGAAGTGCCGATACCTGCACCGCAAAATCGGCATAATGCTGGGTTACCGCCCAAATCGTGAAAATTAGGTGATAAGGATCAATGGGCGCGAGACGCTTCTGATCAATCCAGCGCTGTATAACTGCCGCTTTTTCATCGACCAGTTCCCGCAAATGCCCATTCAGAAATTCAGACATGGCGGGTGCACCATGAAGAATTTCATTGGCAAACAACCGGGATGCTTCAGGCTTGCTAACAGAAACTTCCAACTTGATTGCGATATAGCGCCGTAGCTCTTCAAGGGGATCTCCATCAGGGTCGATATTCTCGAATGGCTCCATCCACGTCACCATCGTATCCTGAAGAACGGTTACATAAATATTCTGCTTACGCGGAAAATAATACAGCAGATTGGGCTTCGACATGCCCGCCTTTTCCGCTATCTGGTCAATCGTTGCCCCACGGAAGCCATAAGCGGAAAAAACCTCAAGCGCTGCATCCAGAATCAGCCTGCGATTGATGCTCTGTATTCGCGTTGAACCCTCTGTCTTTTCAAGAGGCTCGCTTTCCGTAACAGGTTCCGCATCTGTGACCATTTAGCACCTTTTCGTGAGGCAAAATTTTTTAAAACCGCTTGACCGGTGCCGAACGCTCTTCTAGCCTGCATTTTGACCAACTAGTCAAGTTTTTGCAATCATCGCATCAAGATTGAGGGCAAGAAGATTGAGGCCAAAGAGCCGGGTCGCGGGAACAACATAACATGTGAGGCGCTGGCAGCAATGCCACTGTTATTGCATGCTTGAAATCTGGAGGCAGAGCAATATGGCGCTCAGCAGCAATCTCAAGGTTAATGGCGACAGGCTGTGGGACAGCCTGATGGATATGGCCAAGATTGGCCCCGGACTGCGCGGTGGCAATAACCGACAGACGCTGACCGATGAAGATGCCGAAGGTCGCCAGCTTTTTCAGAAATGGTGCGAACAGGCCGGGTTGTCGATGACCGTCGACACGATGGGCAATATGTTCTTTCTTCGCCCCGGCGAAGACGCCGATGCTGATCCGGTCTATATGGGCAGCCATCTCGACACGCAGCCGACAGGCGGCAAATATGACGGGGTGCTTGGTGTGCTGGGCGGACTTGAAGTCATGCGCACATTGAACGACACAAATATCAAGACAAAACGCCCGATTGTGGTGGTCAACTGGACCAATGAAGAAGGCACACGCTTTGCGCCTGCTATGCTTGCTTCCGGCGTTTTTGCGGGAGAGCTTGAGCAAGACTGGGCCTATGCGCGTACCGACGCCAAAGGCAAGAAATTCATCGATGAGCTGGAGCGTATTGGCTGGAAGGGCGACGAGCCGGTCGGCAAGCGCAAAATTCATTCGATGTTTGAGTTGCACATCGAACAAGGCCCGATCCTGGAGATTGAAAACAAGGATATTGGCGTTGTCACCCATGGGCAGGGCCTGTGGTGGTTGCAGGTCACATTGACCGGCAAGGAGGCGCATACCGGCTCCACACCGATGAAGATGCGCAAAAATGCAAGCCTTGGCTTGGGCAAGCTTCTGCAACTCGTCAATGAAATTGCGATGGACTATCAGCCGGATGCGGTCGGTGGCGTGGGCCATATTGAAGTTTCGCCGAACTCTCGCAATGTTCTGCCGGGCCAAATCGTCTTTACCGTCGATTTCCGTTCGCCAGATCAGAAAACACTCGATGCCATGAAAGCGCGCTTTGAAACGGAAGCGCCAAAGATCGCGGAAGACCTTGGCATCGGGATTGAGATTGAAGTGGCCGGTCATTTTGACCCTGTCACTTTCGATGACGGCTGCGTCACAGCCATTCGCAATGCAGCCGAGCGGCTTGGTTACAGCCATCGCAACATTGTTTCCGGTGCCGGTCACGACGCCTGCTGGATCAATCGGGTAGCACCAACGGCGATGGTCATGTGTCCATGCGTCGATGGTCTCAGCCACAACGAAGACGAAGAAATCTCAAAGGAGTGGGCATCGGCTGGCGCTGATGTGCTGCTTCATGCCGTATTGGAGAGTGCTGAAATTGTGAGTTAATTTCCAGCCCATCCAATGCTGCTGAATGTTCGAAACAAAACCAAAAAGGGGAACGCGAACATGGTTAGTTCTGGGGCAAGTAAGGTCATCAAAGGCGGCACCGTAATTACGGCTGACCGCACCTTCAAAGCCGACGTTCTTATCGAAGGCGAGAAGATTGTTGCCGTGGGCGATAATCTGACCGGCAATGAAACGATTGATGCTTCGGGTTGTTACATCATGCCCGGCGGCATTGATCCGCATACGCATTTGCAGATGCCTTTCATGGGCACCTATTCGTCTGACGATTTCGATACCGGCACCGCAGCAGCGCTCGCTGGCGGCACAACCATGGTGGTCGATTTCGTACTGCCGGGACCGGAAGGCAATCTGCTCGATGCATTGCAGGAATGGTTCCAGAAGGCAGGCAAGGCCCGCACCGATTATTCATTCCACATGGCGATCACCGGCTGGAGCGAACGCGCTTTCAACGAAATGCCGGAAGTGGTGAAGCGGGGCATCAATACATTCAAGCACTTCATGGCCTATAAGGGCGCATTGATGGTCAATGATGACGAGATGTTCGCATCATTCCAGCGCTGTGCGGAGCTGGGTGCCATCCCGCTGGTTCACGCGGAAAACGGCGATATTGTTGCGCAATTGCAGGCAAAGCTTCTCGCCGCTGGCAATGACGGACCGGAGGCGCACGCTTATTCACGCCCGCCGGAAGTCGAAGGCGAAGCGACCAACCGCGCCATCATGATTGCCGATCAGGCCGGCGTGCCGCTTTATGTGGTGCACACATCCTGCGAGCAGGCGCATGAAGCCATCCGCCGCGCACGCCAGAAAGGGATGCGGGTTTATGGCGAGCCGCTGATCCAGCATTTGACGCTTGATGAAAGCGAATATCACAATCGCGATTGGGACTATGCTGCACGCCGCGTGATGTCGCCGCCATTCCGCGACAAGATCAACCAGGACAGCCTGTGGGCCGGACTGGCCGCCGGAAGCCTGCAATGCGTTGCAACCGATCACTGCGCCTTCACCTCGGAGCAGAAGCGTCATGGCATTGGCAATTTCACCAAGATCCCGAACGGCACCGGCGGCCTTGAAGAACGGTTGCCCGTGCTCTGGACGCGCGGCGTTCGCACCGGACGTCTGACGCCAAACGAGTTCGTGGCCGTGACTTCGACCAATATTGCAAAAATTCTCAATATCTATCCGCAGAAGGGAGCGATCCTGCCGGGTGCCGATGCTGATCTCATCATATGGGACCCGGAGGCGACCAAAAAGGTTTCTGCCAAGACGCAGCATTCTTCCATTGATTACAATGTGTTTGAAGGTTTTGAGCTGAAAGGCCTGCCGGTCAAGACATTCTCGCGCGGACGTCTTGCCTTTGACAATGGCCATGTGACGGCACAGCCGGGCGACGGACGCTTTGTCGAACGTGAACCGAATGGCGCTGCCAACAAGGCGCTGTCGCAGTGGAAAGAAATCGTAGCACCCCGCAAGGTGGAACGCAGCGCCGAACATATGCCGATAGGGGTCTGAACCATGGCTCTGGCTCAATTTCGGGAAATGCGCATGAATTCAGAAAACAGCGTTGCCCCGGAAAGGGGCCTGAAGACTGCAGAAACAGTCATCGACATTAAGGACCTGTCATTGGTTTTTGAAACCAATGACGGCCCGGTTCACGCCCTGTCCGACATCAATCTCGCGATTCAACGTGGCGAGTTTGTTTCTTTTATTGGGCCGTCTGGTTGCGGCAAAACCACCTTGATGCGTGTCGTGGCTGATCTTGAACAGCCCACGTCCGGCTCTGTAACCGTCAACGGCAAGACACCGGAACAGGCGCGGCTGGACCGCTCTTACGGCTATGTGTTTCAGGCAGCGGCATTGTTTCCGTGGCGCACGATTGAAGACAATATCAGCCTGCCGCTTGAAATTATGGGCCATTCAAAAGCCGAGCGAAAAGCCCGGATTGAGAAAAATCTGGCGCTGGTGAACCTTTCCGGCTTTGGCAAGAAATTTCCATGGCAGCTTTCCGGCGGGATGCAGCAACGCGCATCGATTGCGCGTGCGCTGTCGTTTGACCCTGACATGCTGCTGATGGACGAACCGTTCGGCGCACTGGATGAGATCGTGCGCGACCATCTCAACGAACAGCTTTTGAAGCTTTGGGCAGCAACGCAGAAGACCGTGATTTTCGTAACGCACTCCATTCCCGAAGCGGTGTTTTTGTCGACCAAGATCGTGGTGATGAGTCCGCGTCCGGGCCGCATTCATGAAGTCATCGACTGCGATCTCGGACCAGATCGCACGCTGGATATCCGTGAGACGGAAGCATTTCTCAAAATCGCCCATCGTGTGCGCGAAGGGCTTCGGCTGGGGCACGCGCATGACGAATGACCCGAAATTACCTGTTGAAGGAAGCCTGTCATGATGGCTTTTTTTCGCGACAAGTTTTTGCCGGTTGCCACCGTTCTGGTGGTTATGATTGCGCTCTGGTATGCTTTTGCGGTCTACCTCAATGCACCGTTTGAGCGTGATCAGGCGCAACGTGCCGGAACCGAAATCGGGTTTTCAACGCTTGTGGCCAACACAATGCAGCAGGATCGCCCGGTGCTGCCCGCGCCGCATCAGGTGGCAAATGAGCTTTGGAAAACAGTCTTTGTCGTCAAGCCCAGTTCCAAACGCAGCCTCGTCTATCATGGCTGGGTGACGCTTTCATCAACCTTGCTTGGCTTTGTCCTTGGCTCGACGCTTGGTGTGTTGCTGGCGGTTGGGATCGTGCATTCGACAACGCTTGATAAAAGCCTGATGCCGTGGATCATCACCTCGCAGACCATTCCCATTCTGGCAATCGCTCCGATGATTATCGTGGTGCTGAATGCGATTGGTATTTCCGGGCTCTTCCCGAAAGCGGTCATTTCCACCTATCTGTCGTTTTTCCCGGTTGCCGTGGGCATGGTCAAAGGCCTGCGCTCGCCTGATGTGATGCATCTCGACCTGATGCGCACCTATAATGCCTCGAAAAATCAGGTGTTCTGGAAATTGCGCTGGCCCGCTTCGATGCCGTTTCTGTTCACCTCGATGCAAATTGCCGTTGCGATCAGCCTTGTCGGTGCCATCGTTGGCGAATTGCCGACGGGTGCAGTTGCAGGTCTTGGTGCGCGCTTGCTGGCCGGGTCCTATTACGGGCAGACGGTGCAAATCTGGGCCGCACTGGTGCTTGCAGCCTTCATGGCATCCATTCTTGTCGGGCTGGTCGGGATTGCGGCCACAATGGCCAAGCGACGCATGGGCATCAAGCCGGAAAAGGCGGCATCATGATCATCAATATTGCTATCATTTTCGCTCTGATTGCTGTGTCGTGGTTTGTCGTACAGGGGTTGGCGAGTGTGAAAATCCGCAATGCGCAAGGCCAAAAGCTGATCGATATTGCGGTGCCTGCCCTGTTTGGGATTGCCATGCTGGTGTTGTGGGAAGTGGCCGTGCGGATTTTTGAGGTTCCGTCCGTGCTTTTACCCGCGCCATCAATCATTGGTGCGCGAATAAGCTCATCCGTGCCGATCCTTTGGGCCGACTTCCAGCAGACTTTCTTGAAAGCCGTCATCATCGGTTATGTAGCCGGCTGCGGCCTGGGCTTCATCACGGCAATCATTGCGGATCGGATTCCCTTCCTGCGCAAAGGCTTGTTGCCGTTGGGCAATCTGGCCGCCGCCCTCCCCATTGTGGGCGTGGCGCCCATTATGGTCATGTGGTTTGGCTTTGACTGGCAGTCGAAGGCAGCGGTTGTGATCATCATGACCTTCTTCCCGATGCTGGTGAATACGGTGGCGGGGCTTGCTGCAAGCGGGGCAATGGAACGTGATCTCATGCAGAGCTATGGCTCGAATTATTGGCAGACGCTGATCAAGCTGCGCCTGCCGGCGGCCATGCCTTTCATCTTCAATGCACTCAAGATCAATTCCACACTGGCGCTGATCGGGGCGATTGTTGCCGAGTTCTTCGGCACGCCGATTGTTGGCATGGGCTTCCGCATATCGGCTGAAATCGGGCGTATGAATGTGGATATGGTCTGGGCCGAAATCTTTGTAGCCGCTCTCGCGGGGTCGCTCTCTTATGGGCTGATCGCGCTGATCGAGCGCAAGATGACATTCTGGCACCCTTCATACAGGAGGGCATCAGCCTGACGATTTGGCATCTGCAAGAATAATGCAGACCAAAGCGCATTCCGAAAATTGCAAAGCCAATTTCGGGTAAAATGCGCGGAATAAAAAGAACCAGAGGAGAACTGAAATGAAGAAGGCACTATCATTATGCCTTGGAACAGCCGGATTGGCGCTCGCACTCATGAGCAGCTCGGCAATGGCAGCTGACAAGCTGACCTTGCAGCTTAAATGGGTGACGCAGGGACAGTTTGCTGGCTATTATGTCGCCAACGATAAGGGCTTTTACGAAGAAGAAGATCTCGATGTGGAGATCAAGCCAGGCGGACCGGACGTGGCTCCACCCCAAGTGATTGCCGGTGGTGGCGCTGACGTGGTGGTGGACTGGATGCCGTCCGCCCTCGCCACGCGCGAAAAAGGTGTGCCACTCGTCAATATCGCGCAGCCATTCAAGAAATCCGGCATGATGCTGACTTGCCGCAAGGAGACCGGCATTACTAAGCCGGAAGACTTTAAAGGACGCACATTGGGTGTCTGGTTCGGCGGAAATGAATATCCGTTCCTGTCATGGATGAGCCATCTCAATATTCCCACCACAGGTGGCGCTGACGGTGTGACTGTATTGAAGCAGGGTTTCAACGTTGACCCGTTGATCCAGAAACAGGCCGATTGTATTTCGACCATGACCTATAATGAATATTGGCAGGTGATCGACGCCGGTATTCCGGCCGATCAACTCGTCGTGTTCCCTTATGAAGAACAGGGCGTCGCCACGCTTGAAGACGGGCTTTATGTGCTGGATAAGAGCCTTGAAGATCCGGCTATGGTTGACAAGCTGGCTCGCTTTGTCCGCGCCTCGATGAAGGGCTGGCAATATGCATCAGAACATCCTGATGAGGCCGCCGAGATCATCCTCGAAAATGATTCTTCCGGCGCGCAGACACAGGAAGTTCAGGAGCGCATGGTCAAGGAAATCGCCAAGCTGATCGACGGATCGGACGGAACGCTGGATGTGGCAGCCGCCGACCGCACCGTCGAAACTTTGCTTGGTGGCGGTTCTGATCCCGTTATCACCAAGAAACCGGAAGGCGCATGGACCGCAAAGGTCACCGACGCGATGAAAAAGTAAAAACAAACGCAGAAAAAGGGCCCGGGATTTCTTCCGGGCCCCCTTTCTTCTGGGTCTTTGTTTATTTCAGCTTCTCTTCCAGAGCGACCGCCCTGACCAGTTCACGTTCCAGCCGCGCTTCTTCTTCAATTTTTGGCTTGGTGAAGCGTCCGAGCAAAAGATAGGCGACCGGTGTTACAAACAGCGTGGCAATTGTTGCAAGTCCAAGACCGCCAACAATAACCCAGCCCAGAGACACACGCGCTTCGGCACCCGCACCGCTTGCCAGCACCAGCGGCACCCCACCCAGAACCGAACAGATCATCGTCATGCAAACCGGACGCAGCCGGATATTGGCCGCTTCTTCGATCGCCTGACGAACATTCATACCCTTGTCGCGCAGCTGATCAGCAAATTCGACGATCAGAATACCATTCTTGGCCATGATGCCCACCAGCAGCACAAGGCCGATCTGGCTATAGACGTTGAGGCTTGTGCCGGTGAGGATCATCGCAAACACCGCGCAGCCAAGACCCAAAGGCACTGTCGCCATAACAATCAGCGCACTGATGAAGCTTTCAAACTGGGCAGCAAGCACAAGCAAAATGATGATGACCGCAAAGCCGAAGACAAGCGCGATACCGCTGGAAGTTTCACTAAGCGTCGACGCTTCTGCAAGCGGGATGATATGACTGCCCGGTGGAAGCAATGGTGCTGCGATTTCCTTTACCGCAGCGAAGGCATCGCCCAGCGCAAAATCGCTGCGAAGATCCGTTGTGATTGCAACAGAGCGCTGGCGTTCTTCCCGGTTTAACTGCGGCGGCACAGCCTTTTCAACCACGGTAGCAATAGACGACATCGGTACGTAACGACCGTCGCCCGTCTTGAGGAAGACGTTTTCAAGATCAGTCGGATCGTTGATCGGATTGGTGGTGGAAACAAGCTTCACATCAAAACTTCTGTCGCCCACATAGACCGAGCCGATCTTGCGACCGTCGAGAACGGACTGCACCGCATTGGCAAGCCCGGTGATATCGATACCGAGATCGGATGCGCGTTCACGGTTGATTTCGACAGAAAGCTGCGGCTGGGTCGGCTCCACCGTCAAACGTGGCTGCACGAAACGCGGATCTTTTTCAAGAGCCGCAATAAGGGCATTGGCAGCTGGTCCGATCTTTGCATAGTCATTGCCAACGATGGCAAATTGCAAACCGTTACCAGCACCGCGGATACCGAGGCTGTTGGGCTGTGCCGTGAAAATGCGAACCGCTGTAATGTTGCGCAGACGGGCATTAATATCCGCCATGATTTCCTGCTGTGACCGGCTGCGCTCTTTCCAAGGCGCCAAAGTCAGCACCATGAAGCCATTGTTGGAAGAACCGCCAGCACCTGCAATGCCGTAGGTGGTCAGGATTTCGCCACTCTCACGCAGAGGCTGAAGCTGTTCCTCGATCTTGTCGATCTGCGACTGAAGAAATTCGACACTTATCCCTTGCGGGCCATTGATACGCAGAAGAGCAACCGCACGGTCCTCCGTTGGTGTCAGTTCCTGCCTGAGTTGTCCGAAGCCGATATAAGATGCGCCGGCAAAAAGGACAGCTGCAAGCACGACAATGAACGGCGCTGAAAGACAGGCATGAAGGCTCCTTCGATAGAAACTTGCCAGACCGCCGCCGATCCGCCGCAGAAATTTCGGTCCGTGACCATGTTCTCCAGCTTCACTGCCTTCTTTCAAAAAGCGCGACGCAAGCATTGGGCACAGCGTCAATGCCACAATCGATGACAGCAGGATGGCAATCGCCAGCACAAAACCGAATTCACGGAATAGCCCCCCCGCCTGCCCCGGCAGGAACGAGATCGGCACGAAAACCGCCACAAGGGTTAGGGTGGTTGCGACCACCGCAAAGAACACCTCCTGCGTGCCAAGCACGGCAGCCGCGCGTGGCCCCATGCCCTGATTGCGCCGTCGTACAATGTTTTCGAGCACAACAATGGCGTCGTCCACCACGAGGCCTGTTGCCAGCACAAGCGCCAGAAGTGTGAGAATATTGACCGAGAAGCCGCTGAGATAAATGGCGGCAATCGTACCAATCAGGGCCACCGGCATCGCCAATGCGGGGATAAGTGTTGCGCGGATATCCCACAGAAACATGAAGATGATAACGACGACGATGACCACAGAAGCGATCAGCGCAATTTCCACTTCATGGATAGCGCCCTTAATAAAGTTTGCGTCATCACTGGTCACGGTGACGCTCACCCCTGCCGGCAAAGTGGCCTGAAGATTGGCAACCGCCGCACGAACGCCGTCGGAAATGTCGAGTGTGTTCGATTGGGCCTGACGCACAATGCCAAGCCCGATTGCTGTCTTGCCATTGGAGCGCACGGCAGAGCTTTCGATATCAGGCCCAAGCGTTACAGTTGCCACATCGCGAATTTGCGTACGGCCTTTAATATAGACATTTTCAAAGTCTTCGGGCCGCTCAAGATTGGCCGTTGCACGCACAACAATCGACTGATCGGAACTGCGCAACGAACCAGCAGGCGCATCAAGCCCCATTGACGAAAGAGCGCTGGAGATATCGGCAATGGTCAGACCATAGCTTGCGAGGCGCGCCTGATCGATATCGATACGGAAAATCTTATCGCGGTCACCGTTGATCTGAACATCGGCTACGCCTGGCACTGCCGAAAGCACATCCTCGATCTGATCTTCCACCAACACCGTCATGTCATCGACAGCCATCGTGTCAGACGTCACGGCGAGGCGCATCACCGGATCGGCGTTGGAGTCAGCCTTGATGATGCGCGATGGATCGGCCTCGTCCGGCAGATTGTTGGTGACGCGTGAAATTGCATCGCGCATGTCCGCAGCGGCGACGTTGAGATCGACGCCGTCATTGAATTCAACAGTGACACGGCTGCGTTCAAACGAGGATGAAGAAGAAATCGACTTCACGCCTGAAACGCGTGCAACGGCATTCTCCAGCACCTGTGTCAGCTGCCGGTCGATCGTTTCAGCTGACGCGCCCTTGAAATCGGTACTGATCGTTATAACCGGACGATCAACATCCGGCAACTCGCGAATATCGACGCCAGTGAAGGCAGCAAGGCCTGCGACGATAATCAAAACGTTGATGACGAAAGCAAAAACAGGACGTCGAATAAAAAGTGCAGTCGATCCGCCTTGATTTCCGGGATTCGAATTAGGATTGCTCACGCTTTATCCTCACCCTGCAACGCGGCTTTTGGCGGATGGATCAGCATAAGCGGTCCCTTGCGCATTCTGCACGCGCACCGGCGCGTCGTCACGAACGGTTTGCACACCCTGTGTCACGATCATATCGCCTTCTTTAACCGCACCGTCGATCAGGATACTGGCGGCGTTGCGCTGCACGATGCGAGCCGGGACTTTCTTTGCTTTGCCATCCTCCACACGCCAGACATAGGAACCGTCAGCGCCCCATTGAATGGCCAGAGGATCGACAGCGGGATAACTGTCACCGGGGAAGAGAAGCGTCACTGTAAACGACATACCTGCGCGCAGTCGATCATCGTCATTGTTGACTTCAGCCCGCACATGCAGTGTGCGACTTGCCTCATCAAGCATGTTATCAACCGCATTGATCGTCCCCTGATAGCGCACGCCAGGGAAAGCGGTAGACTCAGCGGTCAGTGGCTGACCCACCTTGATTTGTGGTGCAAAACGTTCCGGTACCCAGATATCAATCAACACTTTCGAACGGTCATCAATGCGCGCAATCGACGTTTGCGCCGTAACATAATTGCCTGCATTGACCGGGAGAATGCCAACCACGCCGGAAATCGGCGCACGTACCGTGCGACGGTTCAACGCCAGCTGCGCATCTTCAAGGGCCAGTTTTGCATTGGCCAGAGCGAGATCCGCTTCCACTTCCTGAACGACCGTTGCCGTGTTGGTAGCGCGCAATCGCGTGATACGATCCCGTGCGGCTTCCGCATCTTTGAGCGCAATCTGCGCTTTGCTAACCGCGATTGTCTCTGTTTCATTGTCCAGAATTGCAATCGGGTCATCCACCTTGATGACGTCACCCGCTTTGACCAGCAGTTCTTTCATATTACCGCTGGAATAGGGCGTGACCGAAACCGTACTCAACGCGCGCGCCGAACCAATCGCAGTCAGGCGACTGTTGATTGTTTCCTCGCCTGCTGGCTCCACCACAACAAGAGGCGCCGGACGGGCACCGGAACCGCCATGCGATTGCTGTGTGGGAGCGTTGTTGCCTGAAGCAGTCTGTGTTGAAGAGTCTTTGTTGTTATAGAGATACCAGCCGCCTGCGGCAGCTCCGATTATAAGCAGGCACAAAACAATCTGCTTCCACGACTTCATTCAACTCTCCGACAGAGCGCTATCGAGTGCTTCGAAAGGCATCTGATTAAATATTCATATTCATGCTCGCAGCTTATACCCGCAAAGCGTATCTAAATGATGATCACGCCAATAGGTTGCATCGCCATGCACAAGCTGCATCATCACGGATTTTCCCATTTGTGATTTTGCACGTGGCGATTCAGCACGTCGAGTTAAATTTCGGTAATGCTGACAATGCTCCAGAACCAGATTGTTTAAACTTGGAACCGCAATTGCCGTTGGAATTATCTTTTGCAGGCATATATAGATGGCAACATTTGTAACGATATTATTCATTCAGAAACTCCCCTGATGGAATGTTGCATCTCCTGCGAACAATCCGTCGATATGGATTGTGCGTATGACGGCCATAGAAAAGACCATGGAATCCGGTGGAGTTGCAGCAGAGATTGCTGCGCGTGCACCGGCTATGGCCTCAGCACAAGACGATAATACATCGCCCAAACAGTTTACCCGGCTGCGCTGGCGTAACCGCCTGTCCAGCAAACTTCTTATCTTAACGGCACTTGCCGTTCTGATTGCCGAAGTTCTGATTTTTGTGCCATCTGTGGCCAACATGCGCGTGCGCTGGATGAACGCACGTCTTGATACGGTGGAAGCAGTCAGCGAAGTGCTGGTTGCCAGCGGCAATATCGATATTCCGCGTGAAGTGCAGGACAAGGTTCTGCTTGCCACCGGCACCAAAGCGATTGCCCTGCGAAATGCTGGTGCCTCTAACCTGCTTGCTATGAGCGACATGCCTGGCCCGATCGATCAGGTGATTGATCTTAATAATATCAGCGAAGCGGCTGCCATCTGGGATGCCTTTGGCACACTGTTTAATGGCGGCGACCGGACTTTACGAATTTATGGATCGGTTCCACCCAACGACCCATCAGGGCAGATTATTGAAATCGTCACATCTGACGCACCGCTTCGCCATGCGATGCTCAGTTATGCGAGTAACGTCGCTCTCATCTCGTTGCTCATCTCCATTATTGCGGCGAGCCTTATCTATCTCATCATCCATGAAATGCTGCTGAGGCCTGTCCGCCTGATGCATCGCAACATGATCGACTTTGCGTTATCGCCTGACAATCCAACCAAGATCCTGGTTCCAGAAGATCGCAAAGACGAGTTCGGTGTGGCTCAGCGTCAGATCGCCCATATTCAGGCAGATTTGCAACGCACGTTGAAAGAACAAAAACATCTCGCTGATTTGGGTCTCGCCGTTTCCAAGATCAACCACGACATGCGCAATATCCTTGCTTCAGCGCAATTGATGTCTGATCGGCTCGCGGACACGCAAGACCCGGCAGTCAAACGTTTTGCGCCGAAGCTTATTCACACGCTTAGCCGTGCGATCAGTTATTCCGAGAGCGTGATGGCTTATGGGCGCTCGCAGGAACTGCCACCAACGCCGCGCCGTATCCAGCTTCATGCTGTTGTTCTTGATGTTCAGGAGACACTCAATCTCAGCCAGCATCCCGGAATCGAATTTGAAAACCTGATAGCGGAGGATTTCGAACTCGACGCTGATTCCGAGCAGCTGTTCCGTGTGCTTTGTAATTTATGCCGCAATTCGGTGCAGGCAATGGAGCGCGACCACACCAGCGATGTTGCCACCGTCAAGCGCCTGACCCTTTCTGCAGGTCGTATCGGGACCACGGCGATCATCGGTGTTGAGGACACCGGCCCCGGCCTGCCACAAAAAGCACGCGACCACCTATTTAAGGCCTTCAAAGGCTCAACACGTAGCGACGGGACTGGCTTGGGGCTCGCGATTGCCCAAGAACTGGTCCGCGCCCATGGCGGTACAATCGAGTTACGTGAAGATCGCCCCATCGGCGCACATTTCGAGATTCGTCTCCCCGACTTGCCGCACATGAACGAAAGACGCCCTAACCAGCACGCAAACGGCGCTATTTAGAAAATTTTGCAGCATGATTCCCTCAATGAAGAGGGTTTCATCAGCTGATTTGAATATTTCCGGCGCGCAATACGGGTTTTCCCCAGCTGCGAAGGGTTTGAAAAAGCCCGGAAAACCGCGGCTTGTAAAGAAAACTTCACATAAGCGCATTTTTTTCCAAGAAGGCGCTTGCATTTAGCCATGGGTCCGATTATCAACCGCCCATCGCCGCAGACGACGCGGCACACAGGCAAGCACCCGTAGCTCAGCTGGATAGAGCACCAGACTACGAATCTGGGGGTCAGAGGTTCGAATCCTTTCGGGTGCGCCATTTTCTCTTTAAAAACATATCGTTCAATAGTTAAAACGATTGTTTTATTTACCTTAAAAACATCCTGAATTTCTATCGGTAACAGCTTTGAACGTCATTTACGTTTGATAGATAAGCTAGAAGCGCCACGTTTATTTTCCCAATCTGAAAACTGCTAGAGCGCATCCCGAAAAGTGTGAAACGGTTTTCGGAACAAGATGCGCTTGCAAAACAAAGAGGCAGAGCATCTCTAATGATCCAATGAAAACTGGAGATGCTCTAAACGCGATCAAATATTTACAATGCAATCACATGTGGTAGCAGCTCAGAATCAATTCATTTGAAGACGAGAATAATGAATAGCGCTACATGCAGTTAAAGACGCCTGTATGCACAATCTCCATCCATTGAGGACCGAGAATGGCTCTTGCAGAAACTGCTTGAAATGCGCCCGGCTCCCCCTCCCTAAACATGCGTATCATGAACTCATGATCAAAGCTGCCCGTCGTGACAATGTCGGACCTATGCCGAGTCGTGACTTTATAAGACAATGTCTCATCATCAAAATCAGCTTTAGCACGCGTTTTAGTAGCTCCGGGTAAAATGTGCGTTTGCACATTGTTGGAGCTCGATGCGCCCAAAACAATGTATTTGTCATATCCAGCTTTAATGGTCTCAACCGCAGCCTGTTTCTGTGCAGCGATCAAAGCGCCGTGCGCTCCACAAACAGGGTCAGCACTAGATTGCACCATCACCTCACGCTCCGACAATCTAGCCGAACCTGAACTGACACAACCGGATGCAAACAACACGGAAAAACAAACAAGAAATATATTCAATTTCATCAACAACAAGACTCCAAATATATCATTAAATTTAAAGTTAATTTTATAAATTAACCTATTCTATAAACGAAAAATGTCTAAAGTTGGTCTATTTTTACTGTAAGTCTATATGAATATTGCACACAATATCATGGCAGCAATAATAATCGAGTTTAAAAAGCCAGAAAATCGCGCGCGAAACGACACGAATAAACATTCATAGATATTATTGAAAAGCGCTCTATACTTAAAAAGGAGAAAAACTGGTGCTGCGAGAGAGGATTGAACTCTCGACCTCTCCATTACCAATGGAGTGCTCTACCACTGAGCTACCGCAGCATTCTCTTGAACGCGGCGGACTTCTGACACATCATCGCACAAATCGCAAGCAACCAAATGCAATTATTTTGACATAATGTGGAAATCTCCCAAAGGCAGCTATAAAACCCACTTTTCGCGGGCAATGCGCCGTAGTACAAAGACCCCATGAGTGAAAAAGACACCAAAAACAACGAGCAGCGCCAACCGGACCCGCGTGAAAAACGGCGCGCAGAGCAACTGCGCGCGAATCTGATGCGCCGCAAAGTGCAGTCGCGCTCCCGGCGAGCGGGCGATGCAGACGAGCGTAATGACGGCATTACGGCCGGCAAACAGGATCAGGATTGAGATTTGTTGCGCTTAATCAGGATTTGCAACTTTAGAAACTGTTTTTTTAGCGAATACGTATGTTGTGAAGCCTTCCTTGAAGATAGGGAGGAGCTGTTATAAAAGCGCAATTAATCTCTTGCTGGCGTCACTGCACGACTATGATTCGTGATCGACGTAATTTCGCCGCAGGATCAGTCAATTTCATATTGCAACACTGCGAGTCCCAAGACCGCAGTTTTTGCAATTATCGATTACCGGGCAACGGCTTCGGCCCAGAAGGTGAAACAGCATGGATCGCATCAAAATCGTCGGCGGCAATAAGCTTAATGGCGTCATTCCTATCTCTGGTGCGAAAAATGCAGCACTTCCGCTGATGATTGCTTCGCTTCTCACCGACGATACGCTGACGCTTGAAAACGTGCCACACCTCGCCGATGTCGAGCAGCTCATCCGTATTTTGGGCAATCACGGCGTTGATTATTCAGTCAATGGCCGCCGCGAACATCAGGACGGTTCCTATTCGCGCACCATCCATTTCACGGCCCGCACAATTGTCGATACCGTCGCGCCTTATGAACTGGTGTCCAAGATGCGTGCAAGCTTTTGGGTTATCGGACCGCTTCTGGCGCGTATGGGCGAAGCGACCGTATCGCTGCCTGGCGGTTGCGCGATTGGTACGCGCCCGGTTGATTTGCTGCTTGAGTGCCTTCAGGCGCTTGGTGCCCAGATCGACATTGAAAACGGTTATGCCAAAGCACGCGCGCCCAAGGGTGGTCTTGTTGGCGCACGCTATCGCTTCCCGAAAGTCTCGGTCGGTGCAACCCATGTCATGCTGATGGCAGCGGTGCTTGCCAAGGGCGAAACCATTATCGAGAATCCTGCCCGCGAACCGGAAGTCGTCAATCTTGCCGACTGCCTGAACGCAATGGGTGCAAAAATCACGGGTGCTGGCACCGAGACAATCCACATTCAGGGTGTAACCAGTCTGTCGGGCGCGCGCGTTCGCGTCATTCCTGACCGCATCGAAACCGGCACCTATGCCATGGTTGTGGCAATGACTGGCGGTGATGTTGTGCTCGAAGGTGCAGAGGCAAGTCAGCTGACCGCAGCACTTGATGTCCTGCGCAAGGCTGGTGCGGAAATCAACGAAACCAATAGCGGTCTTCGCGTTGTGCGCAATGGCCATGGTATTCATCCGGTTGATGTTACCACGGATCCATTCCCCGGCTTCCCAACCGATCTTCAGGCACAGTTCATGGGCTTGATGACAATGGCCAAGGGTACCTCGCATATTACCGAGACAATCTTTGAAAACCGCTTCATGCATGTGCAGGAACTGGCACGTCTTGGGGCAAAGATTTCGCTGTCCGGCCAGACTGCAACTGTCGAAGGCGTCGAGCGCCTCAAGGGTGCGCAGGTTATGGCAACCGATCTGCGCGCTTCAGTTTCGCTGGTAATCGCTGGGCTTGCAGCCGAAGGCGAAACCATCGTCAACCGCGTCTATCACCTTGATCGTGGCTTTGAACGTCTGGAAGAAAAGCTCTCGCGTTGCGGAGCGAATGTCGAACGCATCAGCGGTTAATCATTTACAAGCCGGAAATCAGTTTCCGGCCTTTCTTTCGCACCTAAAGCGTGTCGCAATTTATCGTATTCGATCGACACGCTTTATCTTTTTGTTTTTACGCTTGTCGTTATCGGATCGTAGCGGGATCAGAAATCAGTCCAGTGGACTGATTTCCCCGCGAAGACGGTCCCCACTTTTCCGCGACATGCTTTAGCTTATTCATCAACAGGCTGAAAAGCCTGTCGATTTTTTTGTGGCTACATGTAAAGTTACTTCCAGCATCATTTTGAGAATAGCAGGGAATGATACCAGATATGGAAATGTTGAAGCTTGTGGCGCTGGATGAGGAAGACTTGCAGGTCCTGTCCGCCCATCTTCAGGATGCGGTTCTGAAAGTATCAGACCTGCAATATCTGGCGACGGATAAGCGCTTTGTCCTCACGCTCAACCGTTTCGCGTGGGAAAAAGCCAAGCCAAAGCTGTTCCGCAAGCCGCAATATCAGCGTCGCCGCACCGCTTTGCATTTTAATCGCGTTACGGCGGTGAAAGGCAGCGGCGTTGACCGGCAGAAAACCGAAGAAGTTCTTTCGCTGCTGGCTATCCGCTTTATCGCAGGCGAAGCACCAGCCGGAACTTTGGAACTGACTTTCTCGGCAAATGCCGCTATCCGTCTCGATGTAGAATGCATTGAAGCGCAGCTAACAGATCTTGGTCCAGCATGGGAAACAGCCTCCGTGCCAAAACACGAAGCCTGATTGCCGCTTTGACCATAGGGGCTTTGCCCAGACTGAAAATGACTGATAATTAAAGGAATACCAGCGTGGCCACGACGCTCAGACAAAACGATCCTGATTTTGAACAGACGTTTGCAGCTTTCCTCACAGGCAAGCGCGAAGTTTCGGAAGATGTTGATCGTGCTGCGCGCGACATCGTTGATCGTGTGCGCCGCGAAGGCGATGCTGCACTGATTGAATATTCGCAGCGTTTTGATCGCATTGATCTGAAGAAGACCGGCATTCGTGTGACGGAAGCTGAAATCGATGCGGCTTTTGAAGAGGCACCAGCCTCGACCATCGAGGCACTGAAGCTCGCCCATGAGCGCATTGAAAAGCACCACGCGCGTCAGCTGCCAAAAGACGACCGCTACACCGATGCACTTGGTGTGGAACTCGGTTCGCGCTGGACGGCAATCGAAGCGGTCGGGCTTTATGTTCCGGGCGGCACGGCAAGTTATCCAAGCTCGGTGCTGATGAATGCCGTGCCAGCAAAGGTTGCAGGCTGCGAGCGCATCGTGATGGTTGTCCCCTCGCCCGATGGCAAGCTGAACCCGCTGGTTCTGGTGGCAGCACGTCTGGCCGGTGTTTCGGAAATCTATCGTGTTGGCGGTGCGCAAGCTGTTGCGGCACTCGCCTATGGCACAGAGACCATTGCCCCGGTTGCAAAGATTGTTGGCCCCGGCAACGCTTTCGTGGCCGCAGCCAAACGCATCGTGTTTGGCACGGTCGGCATCGACATGATCGCCGGACCATCGGAAGTGCTGGTGATTGCCGACAAGGACAACAATCCAGACTGGCTGGCCGCAGACATTCTAGCACAGGCCGAACACGACACGGCTGCGCAATCGATCCTGATGACCAATGACGAGGCCTTCGCAAAGGCTGTCGAAGAAGCCGTCGAACGTCAGCTCAAAACTTTGCCGCGTGCTGAAACAGCCGCCGCAAGCTGGCGCGATTTTGGTGCAGTCATTCTGGTCGATGATTTTGAAGCGGCCATTCCGCTGGCCAATCGGATTGCTGCTGAACATCTTGAAATCGCCACCGCTGACCCGGAAGCGCTTTTGCCAAAAATTCGCAATGCTGGTTCAGTGTTTATCGGCGCTTATACGCCAGAAGTGATCGGCGATTATGTCGGCGGCTGCAACCACGTTTTGCCAACGGCACGTTCGGCACGGTTCTCGTCAGGCCTGTCGGTTCTGGATTACATGAAGCGCACCTCGCTTCTGAAGCTCGGCCCCGATCAGCTGCGCGCACTCGGACCGGCTGCCATTGAAATTGCCCGTGCCGAAGGCCTTGATGCTCACGCACAATCCGTCGCCATTCGGCTTAATCTATGAGGAATCATGACCGCTGGCGTTCCTAATGCCCGATTGATCGACATCGAGCTGGATGAGTCCATCGGACGCTCGACGCCTGATGTCGAGCATGAACGCGCGGTCGCGATTTTTGATCTGGTTGAGGAAAACACATTCTACCCGGTCGGCGACGATGTGGGCGGTCCCTACAAGCTCAAACTGTCGCTGATGGAATCACGCCTGATTTTTTCGATCATGCGCGAAAACGACGACACTGTTGCGACTCACATTCTGTCGCTGACGCCTCTGCGCCGCGTGGTGCGCGATTATTTCATGGTCTGCGAAAGCTATTATGAAGCGATCCGCTCCGCCAGCCCCAGCAAGATCGAAGCCATCGATATGGGACGACGTGGCTTGCATAATGAAGGATCGCAAGTTCTGCAAACCCGTTTGAACGGCAAAATCGAAGTCGATTTCACCACCGCACGGCGTCTTTTCACGCTTGTTTGCGTGCTGCACTGGCGGGGCTGATCCTTGATGCCGATTGAGGACGTGACTGCACCATCAGAAGAAGTGAAAGCCGCCAAACGGCCAACCTCTGTGCTTTTTGTCTGCGGAAAGAATGCGATACGCTCACCCATTGCCGAACTTCTTGCCAGAAAACTGTTGCCATCCAATATGTTCATTGCTTCCGCCGGCGTGCAGCGCGGCGAGCGCGATCCCTTTGTTGATGCTGTGCTTGTTGAAGAAGGCTTGTCGCTTGATGACCGTCAACCACGCGGGCTGGAAGAACTGGCAGATGGTTATTTCGACCTGATCATTACACTGACCCCGCTTGCACATCATACAGTGCTTGAAAAAATGCGTGGTTTCTCAGTTGATGTGGAATATTGGCCCACACCTGACCCAACGCTTGTGACAGGCAGCCGCGAGCAGATCATGGATGCTTATCGTGATGTGCGCGACCGGCTAAAGCGCCAAATTACGCAGCGTTTGGCCCCAAATTAACAGCCTCACAGCCTAATCCAATTCCGTTGTTCACAAATGCCGTCTAATCATATAGGTTCCGGCCAAATTTAAAGCTATGGCCCGGTTTCAGGCCAATTTATCGTAGAAAGAAATAGGTATCGTATGCCGAAAGAAGAAGTCCTAGAGTTTCCAGGTGTTGTTACGGAACTGCTGCCAAATGCAATGTTCCGCGTAAAGCTCGAAAACGACCACGAAATTATTGCTCACACTGCTGGCCGTATGCGCAAAAACCGCATCCGCGTTCTCGCAGGCGACAAGGTTCTGGTTGAAATGACCCCTTACGACCTGACCAAGGGCCGTATTACCTACCGCTTCAAGTAAGCCTCACTTCGCTTTTCAGGAAAACTGGTGTCTATGAGCGCGCAACATAAGCTGGTTCTTGCCTCCGGCTCTCCCCGCAGGATTGAGCTTCTGGGGCAAGTCGGCATTGAGCCGGATCATATTCAGCCGGCTGATATTGACGAGACGCCTGAGCGTAGCGAACATCCGCGTTCGCTCGCGCGTCGTCTTGCGCGCGAGAAGGCAAAGGCTGCACAGGAACAATTGCAGGGCGATGAAAATTTCGCCAAAGCTTTTGTGCTGGCAGCTGATACGGTTGTCGCGGTTGGTCGCCGTATTCTGCCCAAAGCAGAAATCACGGACGAAGCGCGGGAATGTCTGCGTCTTCTGTCGGGGCGCACACATAAGGTTTTTACCGGCGTCTGCCTGATCTTGCCCAATGGCAATTTGCGCCAGACGCTTGTTGAAACGCGTTTGCGTTTCGAGCGCCTGACACGCAAACAAATGGATGCCTATCTCGCTTCCGGCGAATGGCGCGGCAAAGCTGGTGGCTATGCCATTCAGGGCCTTGCTGGCAGCTTTGTGGTCAAGCTGGTTGGCTCTTACACCAATGTTGTCGGGCTGCCGCTTCAGGAAGTTGTAAGCCTGCTGGCTGACGGTGACTATCCGGTTTATGCAAACTGGGAAAGCGGCAAGGTCTGAAATTTCTATGAGCGACAAGAAAGACATATCGACAGCACCGGACGCACGTGTCACACCGTTGCGTCCGACACGCCCCTGCCCTGAATGCAGCAAGCCATCGACGCGTGATTCTTATCCGTTCTGCTCGCCGCGCTGTAAAAGCATCGATCTCAATCGCTGGCTTTCGGGAAGCTATGTCATTCCAGGAAAAACGATTGAAGAAGAGGAAGAAAACGACAACTGACGTTTTCTTGTGTCTAATGCGCGTTGCATTTTGTCTTAATCAAACAACACGCATTAGCCTTTTGTTTTTTAAGCATGTCTCTATCCCAAAACCGGTCCCCACTTTTGGGAGACATGCTATAATTTCCACAATCAAAACGGTGCTTTAGCGTGTTTATAAGAAATATTATAAAAAGTGCGATAGGGTGCTGGACAGCGCGAAATTTAATGCTATAACGCACCCACTTCCGGCGGACACCAACACCGCCACACGGTGAGAAATCGCCTGCAGGATGCCCGGATAGCTCAGTTGGTAGAGCAGCGGATTGAAAATCCGCGTGTCGGCGGTTCAAATCCGTCTCCGGGCACCATCGCTTTTAAAAAAATCAATATTTTGTATGTTGAAAAATATTGCTCCCTGGTGTTTGACGTTTTTGGGTATCGGTTGCTTGAGTGAGATACCCGCGTTACATCGGTTCAATGTGAAGGAGTTCATAAGAATCAGGGCCTTAATAAAGCATCATACAGGATGCCCCTCTTCCAGCAATTGCTTAGACACGTTGGAAAGGCCATGACTTCGGCAGCGCAATAAACAAGTGGTTGCATTCGTTCCAGCTATTTCCTACGTGTGAGCCCATTGGACGTAGACCTGCTACGGGATTTATGAGCTCATGACGACAAAATTTCAGAACAGATTAATGTTGTCTGCGATCTCGAACAATCAGTCCGTCTTTCCTTTGATGATGGATGCTCGCTCAGACGATGCCATCGGGTTGCTGCACCGCTAAGCGGCCAGCGACCCCAAAAACCAATCACCCTGAATTATCGAAGTTCTACCTTTTTAAGGTAGTTCCATGGTTGGGATTTATCATGGCTATCTGGACTGAGCTTGCTCGGGCCAGCAACATTGCTGGCGACGAGATCTTATTGCGTCAACGGGATGATATTTTCGAAATCCGGTACAACGGCCTCGAACTCATGTCGAATATAAACTTCCAGTCAGAAACGGTTCTGGCGGAGCGTTCAATCCGATTATTGGATACATCGCCTAAGAATGTTTTGATCGGCGGCCTAGGTATGGGTTTCACACTGAGAGCAGCTTTAGACATGCTCACCGCACGAACAAGCGTGACAGTGTGCGAATTCGTACCTGAAATCGTCGATTGGAACCGTCATAATATTGGCCATCTGGCGAATTTTCCGCTCAATGACCCTCGTGTAAACATCGAAGTTGCCGACGTTATGCAAACGCTGAAAGCAAGTCGCTCAAGCTTTGATCTCATCTTGATGGATACAGATAATGGACCGGATTTTCTGGTCAGAAATGAAAATGATGCAATCTATGCAAAAGAAGGGCTATCAACTGTTATAAATGCATTGAGACCAGGCGGCATAGCGAGCTTTTGGTCCGCAACACCTTCTCACTCTTTTGAAGAGCTTCTTGATGAGATGCAAATGTCATGGGAGCGTCACGACGTATCCCTGATCAGCGGTCGATCCGATGCTTTTCACTTCATCTATTTTATAACGAAGTTCGGGGGCATAACCACTCCATATGCGGCAAAACATCACGTTAGCCCTTCAACATTGGCCCTATGATCCAGTGATAAAAGGGGACGGCGCCGAAGCCGACCCCTTATTGCCGCACCAAGCCTATCCGGTTCGCCTGCTTGCTATCCCGTGCACAGCGCAATGGGCCTGATTCGTTGTATTGCTGAAGCCCTGATTAAAACCGTCACGCACAACCGAACGGATATGGCTATTCGTGAAATCACTGCCGGGCGCATTGCAGGCGCTTTCGTGCTTCCGGCTGGCGCTCTGATGAGCTGCTTTCTTTATCGTCCATTCTTAAGCGCAACTTTGTCCGAAAGCCGTTTCCAACTTTTCGGGTTGCGCTTATATAAAAGCGCGCCATTGATCTGACGCGCTTTTGTCTTTTAGAAAATACAAGCTTACTGCTTAACATATTCCAGCGTCAGCGTTTCAACACCAGCTGACAGCGCAGTACCCTTTTCGGTGTCTACAGCAAGCGGCTGAAGTGTGAATGCCTGACCAGTTCCGCCAACCAAAACCTGCACACCTGCACCGAGGCCAAGGCTTGCATCTGCTTCAGCGCCGGCATAGGTCCCGGCCAGTGCGCCCGGTTCGACGGTGGTCGTTGCAGCCAGAACAGTCCATGTCATCTGGCCGCCAGTGGTTTCACCAAGCTCCAGACCATATTGATCGATAGAACCCTTGTATTGCTGTGACAGGCCATTGCCGTTGGAAAGTGTGCAGCTGACCTTCTGCTTCTGTTCAATGATCAGGCCAATGCCCGCAGAAACATCGCAGGAAAGCACACCAACTTCTGCACTCACCTGCGCATAACCAGAAGTGGCGGTTGCAAGAAGAACAGACACACCAAGCGCCCAAATTGCCTTTTTCATCATGACCCCTTTTTCCAAATCACATTCCGCAGTCTTGCGAGGAACAGACTATTCGTAAGCGATCAATAATAAAAATAGAACTTAAAAATGCGGGTTAGTCCGGTCTTAGCGCGACTAGAGAAAAATAAAAAAAGGCAAGGCCGTGCTGCGAAATATCTTCGACAGCGCGGCCTTGATCATCCAAGAACAGGATCACGACTTGAACGTATATTCCGCAATCGACTGTGGTTTCATTTCAATCGAGAAGCCCGGCAGCGATGGCGGCATATAAGCCGCATCCTTGATAATGCACGGCTCGATGAAATGCTCGTGAAGATGATCGACATATTCGATGACACGACCATCCATGGTGCCGGAAACGGCAACATAATCGATCATGGATAGATGCTGCACATATTCACACAGGCCAACACCGCCTGCATGTGGCCAGACCGGCTTGTTGTATTTTGCAGCAATCAGCAATACGGCCAGAACTTCATTCAAACCACCCATACGACAGCTGTCGATCTGCACGATGTCGATGGCGCCTTCGGCGATAAACTGCTTGAACATGATGCGGTTCTGGCACATTTCGCCGGTCGCAACCTTCACGTCGCCAATGGCTTCGCGGATTTTGCGATGACCTGCAACATCATCCGGGCTGGTTGGTTCTTCGATAAAGAAGGGCTTCGAGAAAGCAAGCTTGTTGACCCACTCGATCGCCTGATCGACTTCCCAGACCTGATTGGCATCGATCATCAGATACCGATCCGGGCCGATCACTTCGCGCGCGATGGTAAGACGGCGAATATCGTCTTCGAGGTCGCGGCCAACCTTCATCTTGATGTGGTTGAAGCCTTCATCAATCGCTTCCTGACACAGACGACGCAGCTTGTCGTCGTCATAGCCCAGCCAGCCCGCCGAGGTCGTGTAGCAAGGATAGCCGGTAGCTTCTAGCTTCGCGATACGCTCAGCCTTGCCGCTCTCTGCTTTGCGCAGAATCTCAATCGCTTCATCGCGCGTCAGCGCATCGGTGAGATAGCGATAATCGACGATATCGGCAATTTCTTCCGGCGACATATCGGCCACGAGCCGCCAGACGGGCTTTCCCACCTGCTTTGCAGCGAGGTCCCAGAAGGCGTTGACGACGGCACCGGTGGCGAGATGCATCGCGCCCTTGTCCGGGCCGATCCAGCGCAGCTGGCTATCGCCAGTCAGGTAACGCCAGAACTTGCCGGGGGCCGCGAGGAAATCATCCATCGAGGAGCCGACAACCAGATGGCGCATGGCGAGAATGGCCTGACAGCAGATATCATTGCCGCGACCAATGGTGAAGGTGAGGCCATGGCCTTTCAGTGCCTCGTCATCCGTATCGAGGATGACATAAGCTGCCGAGTAATCCGGGTCCGGGTTCATTGCGTCAGAGCCGTCCAGACTTTGTGAAGTCGGGAAGCGGAGATCGAAGACGCGCAGATCAGTGATTTTCGTCATAATTTATCCGTGATCAGAGCATGCTCCCTTCCCGCGAAACGGGTTCAGGGAGCATGTTCAAAAGAATTAAACGTCAGCGCGCACGTTCTGCTTCTGTGTGCCGAGACCTTCGATGCCGAGTTCGACAACGTCACCAGCCTTGAGGTAGCGCGGTGGTTTCATGCCCATGCCAACACCGGGAGGCGTGCCAGTGGAGATGATGTCACCCGGCTGCAACGACATGAACTGCGACAGGTAGGAAACCAGATGACGCACGCCATAGACCATGGTCTTGGTCGAGCCGTCCTGCATGGTTTCACCGTTGACGGTGAGCCACATTTTGAGGTTTTGCGGATCAGCAACTTCGTCCTTCGTCACCAGCCATGGGCCAGTTGGGCCGAACGTGTCGCAGGATTTGCCCTTGGTCCACTGACCAGCACGTTCGATCTGGAAAGCGCGTTCTGAGACGTCATGCAGCGTGCAATAGCCAGCGACATAATCAAGCGCATCCTCTTCAGAAACGTATTTCGCAGTCTTGCCGATAACGATGCCGAGTTCGACTTCCCAGTCGGTCTTTTCCGAACCGCGCGGGATGAGCAGATCATCATTCGGACCTACGATGGCCGAAGTTGCCTTCATGAAGATAACTGGTTCTGGCGGAACAGCCATGCCGGATTCTGCTGCGTGGTCAGCATAGTTGAGGCCGATGCAGATGAACTTGCCGGTGCCTGCAACGCAAGGGCCGAGGCGCGGGTTGCCTTCGACCTTCGGCAGTGCATTCACATCGAGCGAACCAAGCTTAGCAAGAGTTTCAGGGCTGAGAACCGCACCTGACAGATCGCTGACATGGGCGGAAAGATCACGGATATTTCCGTCTGCATCGAGAAGGCCTGGCTTTTCCTGACCCGTTTCGCCATAGCGAAGAAATTTCATAAGTTTACTCCTTGTGGGGATGCTGAATTGGTAACAATAGGGCGCCTAAGGCTGGTTGAGATTCTGGTTATGGTGTGCCGAAAATGGTATTTTTCGAGAACCGGAGCGGAGTGTACTTAAAGGTACATGAGCCTAGGCAAGCGTAGAAAAACGCCATTTGCAGGCCGCCAGAGACTGAATATCGGCCACCCTAAATGGTCCAGCCACCGTCGATGTTGTAGGCCTGACCGGTGGTGTAAGTCGCACCTGCGAGATAGACTGCGAGATCGGCAATTTCTTCCGGCTGACCGATACGGCCAATAGGCTGACGCGCGATGAAAGCCGCGCGCTGCTCTTCATAATCGCCCTGCGCACGCAGGCGATCCTGCAGCGACGGACTTTCAACCGTACCGGGGCAAATGGCGTTGCAGCGGATACCCTTGGCAACATAGTCGGCAGCAACCGCCTTGGTGAGTCCAATGACAGCTGCCTTGGTGACGCCATAGGCAAAGCGGTTCGGTACGCCTTTGACGCTCGAAGCAACGGACGCCATATTGACGATGGCGCCATCCTTGCGCTCCAACATGCCCGGCAGCACGGCCTGAATGGTGCGGATCATCGCCTTGATGTTGAGATTGATCGCGAAGTCGAGGTCTTCGTCCTTCATTTCCAAAATCGAGCCGCCATGGACGACGCCCGCGCAGTTGAACAGGATATCGACCTGACCAATCTCGGCAACAAGTGCCTTCACGGCTGCATCATCAAGCACGTTGAGCTTACGGGTGATGATTCCCGAAACGCCCTCGAGTTCCTTGAGAGCGCTCTCGTTGATGTCGGTCGCATAGACCTTGGCACCCGCTTCCGCAAATGCCAGCGCACTCGCACGGCCAATGCCCTGAGCAGCCGCTGTGATGAGTGCGGTTTTTCCATCAAATCGTATCGTCATAGTCATGCCTTCCGTTCAACAAGCAGGATGTGGTCGCAAGCAAGCACCACTTCATCCCGCTGATTAAGCACTTCGCACCGCTCGGTCACGCGGCCCATATTTGCCCGCTTCGGGTCGTCTTCCTTTGCACTGATCGTCACGCGCGTGCGGATCGTATCGCCAATATGCACCGGACGCACGAACCGAAGGCGGTCATAGCCATAGGAAAACGCAACAGGGTTAATAAGCGTCGCAGTCAGGCCGACGCCGATTGCAAAGACCATCGTGCCATGCGCAATGCGCTGACCACCAGGCAGAGTTTTTGCAAATTCCGCATCCATGTGGTGCGGAAAGAAATCGCCCGTATGACCGGCATGAACCACGAAATCGGTTTCGGTGATCGTGCGGCCATAGGTTATGCGCTGAGCCTCAAGCTCATAATCTTCAAAATAGATTACCTGTTCAGACATGATCAAAACTCCGGTTTTGCAGCAAGCGGCGTCGCAGGCGCAGCGCTCGACTGATAGGCCGCTTCAACCAGTGCCATGGTGTGCCATGCATCTTCGACCGAGCCGATCAGCTCCGCATCTTCACCAGTGGCGAAGCGCTGCAACTGCGCCATGCGGTTTAAGAATGCGTCCGGGAACCAAGCGCCTTGAAGCTCTACCTGCACCCAATCGTCGCCGCCTTTTGGCTTGATCCAAAGCTCGTCCGGTTCGCCGCGTGGATAGTCGAGATTGACGCCGAGTTTCACATAGGCCGCACCCTCAGTCCCGCAAATGCGGAATTCGCAGGCCTGAAATTTGCGGCCAAAATCATGGTCGTGATTGATCGACAAAGAGCAACGCACGCGGTTGCCATAATCGAGGATTGCGGCTGTGCGGGTCTGTGCGACTTCGTGGTTCGGATGGCCGAGCGTCTTAGCGTGAACGCCTTGCGGATTGCCGAGCAGACCGCGCACAAAATCCAGATAATGGATTGAATGCATGGCGATCTCAATACGCGGCAGACCTTTGAGGAACGGCCACAGACCCCAAGGGGTCGCAAGCGCCAGCCATGCGTCGAAATCCACCACTTCGCCAAGCAAGCCCGTATCAACGGCATCGTAAAGTGCCAACATCATCGGCGCGAAACGAAGCTGGAAATTCACCGCAGCTTTGAGATTGCGCGCACGGCAGACTTTCAAGATTTCCGTTGCGCTATCCAAGTCACTGCCCATCGGCTTCTGAATGAGGACCGCTGCACCTTCCGGCAGTTGCGACAGGATCGAAGCATGGGCTGAGGGCGGCGTTGCCAGATCGAAGATCGCGCCTTCCACGGCAAGTGCTTCTTCAAGATTTGCGAAAGCCTTCACGCCCCATTTGTCGGCAAGCGCTGAGGCTTTCTCGAAATTGGGATCGAAAATGCCCGCAACCGGAAAGCTGCCCTTTTTATAGGCTGGCAGATGCGCATCGCCGACAATGCTGCCTGCGCCGAAAATCACGATTGGTTTTGGTTTAGCAGGCTTAGCCCACCACTGGCGCAGGGTTTTCGGATCAAAGACCTCAGTCATGATGGAACACCTCCTCCATCATCGCCCACCACTCACCCTCTTTGCGGGTTTCGAGCGGCATCTGGCATGGCATACAAACAGACCACCATTCCTGATTTTTAGGACTTGCAGCCATCTTCTTCATATCGGCATCAAAGTCGGTGCCGACATAGTCCCATGTGCCAAACAGCAGGTTTTCCGGCTCTTTGAGAAAAATCGTGTAATTGGTGATGTTGCATTCCGAGATGAGCGCAAGAATTTCTGGCCAGACACTCGCGTGCAGCTTCTTATATTCTGCGATCTTCTCAGGCTTTAGCCCGATAACCATGCCCATTCTTTGCTTCTGGCGCTGCGTCATTACGACCTCACGATCTCGCGGGTGAATTCGGCAACCGACCGCGCGCGCACGGCATCCCAATCCCACGAAATGCCAATACCCGGTTCGGACGGCGCAATGGCGTGGCCATCGCGAATTTCCATGCCCTTGGTGGTCAGGTCATCAAGCTGCGGAATATATTCGACGTAGCGCCCGTTTTGCACGGCACAGGTGAGGCTGACATGCAGCTCCATCAGGAAGTGCGGGCAGACCGGCATGTCGAAGGCTTCAGCAGCGTGCGCCACTTTCAGCCATGGCGTGATGCCACCGATACGCGCCACATCCACCTGCACGATGGAGCAAGCGCCCTTCTGCATATATTCGCGGAAATGGCGGATCGAATAGATCGATTCACCCACCGCAATCGGTGTCGGGGTGGAACGGGTCAGGCGGATATGGCCGTCCAGATCATCGGCCGGAAGTGGTTCTTCGATCCATGCAAGATCGAGTTCTTTGAGGCGCTCGGCACGGCGGATCGCTTCATCCACGCTAAAGCCCTGATTGCAGTCGGTCATGATTTCAAAGCCGTCACCCACGGCTGCACGAACAGCCGAAAGACGTGCATAATCTTCCGAACCATGCGGCTTGCCGATCTTGACCTTCGAGCCGGAAAAACCCTTGGCCTTGGCCTGCAATGCATCCTCGACCAGTGCTTCTTTCTCGATATGCAGCCAGCCGCCTTCGGTCGTGTAAAGCGGACAGCGATCTTTGGCACCACCTGCAAGCTTCCACAGCGGCAGGTTCTGTTTCTTCGCACGCAGATCCCAGAGGGCCGTATCGATTGCAGCCAACGCCAAAGCGGTAATCGCGCCAATGGTTGTGGCGTGGGTCGCAAATTCGAGCTTGCGCCAGATCGCCTCAATGCAATCCGCATCCTCATCGATGATCAGCGGTACCAGATGGTCGTTCAACAGACGAATGACGGACGAGCCGCCGGTGCCGATGGTATAGCTATAGCCCGTACCCACCGCCCCATCGCTGTCGGTGATGGTGACGATTGGTGTTTCCTGACTGACAAAGCTCTGGATCGCATCGGTGCGTTTGACCTTCGGCGGAAGGTCAACCATGCGCAGTTCGACTTTTTCAATCCGTGCCATGATTAAACCGCCAAGCTCTTGCCGCTCGCCGCATCAAACAGATGCGCCTGCGACAGATCAAAATGCATGGAAATCACTTCACCGGAATTAAGGTACCGCGGGTTGAGCATACGCGCCACCCATTCCTTGCCCGCAAATTCGACAAAGACCAGCGTTTCATTGCCAAGCGGCTCGGTGATCGATACGCGCAAATCCTGCTCGTACGATGTTCCGGCATCACCCGACGACAGGCCGTGGCCAGTCGGGAAAAGATCGTCGGGGCGCAAACCAAATGTGACTTTCGCGCCGTCGGTAACATTCGCTTTAAACTGCTGTGGCACCGGCAAGCGCTGATCATTGGCGAAGACCAGTTCCGCGCCTTGAACGGTTGCCTCGGCCATATTCATCGGCGGCGAGCCAATAAAGCCCGCAACAAACTGCGTGGCTGGACGCTTGAACACTTCATCCGGTGTGCCCACCTGCTCAATATGGCCATCGCGCATGATGACGATGCGGTCGGCCAGTGTCATGGCCTCAACCTGATCATGCGTCACATAAACCACGGTTGACTGCACCTTGGCATGAAGCTTCTTGATCTCCGTGCGCATCTGCGTGCGCAGCTTCGCATCGAGGTTGGAAAGCGGTTCGTCGAACAAAAACACTTCCGGGTTGCGTACAATAGCGCGGCCCATAGCAACGCGCTGGCGCTGACCGCCCGAAAGCTGTGCCGGACGACGTTCCATCAAGGCTTCGAGGCCAAGAATGGCAGAGGCTTCATTAACGCGGCGGTCAATTTCCGCCTGTGGCTGTTTGGCGATCTTGAGCGAGAAGCCCATATTTTCACGCACCGACATATGCGGATAAAGCGCATAGGACTGGAACACCATGGAGATGTTTCGATCACGCGGCGGCAGATCGTTGACCACTTTGCCGCCGATTTCGAGCGCACCATCGGAAATGCTCTCAAGACCTGCGATCATGCGCAGCGTCGTGGACTTGCCACAGCCGGACGGGCCAACAAGCGCTACAAATTCTTTGTCGGCGATTTCGAGATTGATGCCATGCACCACTTCAACAGTGCCATAACGCTTAACGAGATTTTTAATGGAAAGCTGAGCCATTGTACTATCAACCTTTAACCGCGCCGAACGTCAGACCAGCAACAAGATGCTTCTGAACGATGAATGTGAGGGTCAGCGCCGGAATAATCATCACGACCGCCAGCGCGCACATGCCACGCCAGTCGATGGTGAATTCAGCGGTGTAATCGAGAAGACCGACTGGAAGGGTCTTGGAATTGACCGAGCGTGTAAGCTGGGAAGCCAGCGCATATTCGTTCCAGGACGTGAGGAAGGCGAAGATGCCTGCGGTCGCAATGCCGGGACCGGCCAGCGGAAATTCCACCTGCCAGAAAGCCTGCCAGCGCGTACAGCCGTCAATCTGTGCTGCTTCCGCCAGATCCTTCGGCACCTGACGAAAAAAGCCG
Source organism: Brucella pseudogrignonensis (assembly GCF_032190615.1). Classification (NCBI taxonomy): domain Bacteria; kingdom Pseudomonadati; phylum Pseudomonadota; class Alphaproteobacteria; order Hyphomicrobiales; family Brucellaceae; genus Brucella; species Brucella pseudogrignonensis. The sequence goes on along the minus strand of NZ_JAVLAT010000001.1, from coordinate 1,644,815 downwards.
TCAATCAGCCAGATCGTAAACGGCACATTGAGCGCCACGTAGGTGACGATCAGGCCGAAATGCGTGTCGATGATGCCAATGCGCGAATAGAGCATGAAGAGCGGCAACGAAAGCGCAATGCCCGGCACCGAGCGCGTCAACATGAGGCCAAGAAAGGTTGTTGACTTGCCCCAGAAACGGAAGCGCGCAAAGGCATAGCCACCCGAAACACCGACAATCAGCGCGATGATGGTGGAGGTGACCGAGATAATCAGCGAGTTGCGGAAATAATCCCAGACCGGAATGCCGCCGCCGCCAGCACCAGAAAACATCGCATAATAAGCATCAAGCGTGATTTCCTGCGGTATCCAGACCGGCGGCTTTGCCATGATTTCAACCGGCGGACGCAGCGAGGACAAAACGATCCACAAACCGGGCAGGCAGATGATTGCCATCGCCAGAAACAGGCCAATGAGGTACGCGACTTTCTTGACGCGACGCAGCAGGCGATGCTGATCATTAGAGAGTGTTTTGGAAGCCATGATTACCACTCCGCTCCGATTTGCGCGCGTGCGGCTGCAAGCTTGCGGAAGAACATTACGGTGAAGAGGATCGAGAGCAGGATCGCGACATAGGCCATGGCATTGGCAAGTCCCATCTGCGCATCCGAATAGGCGGTGCGTCCCACCAGCGTCCAGATCAGCTCAGTTCGTCGTGCCGGGCCACCATCGGTCATGATCTTCACGATGTCATAAGCGCGCGCCACATCAAGCGAACGAATGGTCATCGCGATGAAAGCAAATGGCATCAGATAAGGCCAGATGACATAGCGGAACGTCTGCCATGGCGTGCAACCATCAACGCGCGCGGCCTCAACCGGATCCTGCGGCATCGACAGAAGACCACCCAGAATAAGGATCGCAAATACGGAAGTCGACATCCACACTTCTGCCAGCATGATGGCAATCAGCGCCAGATTGCCATCGATCAGCCACGGAATAGCCTGGCTGGTAATACCGAGCGATTGCAGTGCATTGTTCACAAGACCGATATTGTCGTTGAACATGAACTTGAACTGGAAGCCGACGAGAACCGGCGAAAACATCATCGGGAACATCATCAGCGTGCGCAAAACGCGCTGGCCATGGGTGGCCTTGTTGATGAGCAGCGCCAGCCCTAGGCCGAGCAGCATTTCCAGATTAAGCGCGATGGTGAGGAACACAACCGTGCGAATGAATGCAGCCCAGAACACCCAGTCGGTCATGATGCGCTGATAATTGCGCAGACCGATGAAGGTAAACAGACTGTCAGGGCGCGTCAGCCGGAATGGCGTGAAGCTCGAATAAAGCGAAAGCGCGAGGGGAAACAGAACCACCGCTGCGAGAATGATGAAGGCCGGAAGCAAAAGCAGAACCGGCGGGGAAATACGTTTAAACATTGTTCTTCCGAGGCAGTGGAGCAGCGAGAAACCCTGTCAAAACGGCCCGCCAATCGGTTTCCCAAAGGCGGGCCATAATATGATGCGGCAAAATCAGAGCTCGCCTGCGTCCTCAAGGATCAGCGTTGCCTTCTTGGCTGCATCATCAAGGGCCTGCTGCGAGGTCTTGTCACCCAAAATTGCCGCCTGAAGTTCAGGATAGACCGCGTTGGAAATCTCGATCCACGAAGGCGTCTGTGGAACCGGGAATGCGGTCTTTGCCGTTTCTTGGAACACCTTAAGCACTTCCTTCTTATAAGGATCGGAAGCTGCCTGTTCGACCACGTACTCCCAAACAGCGGTACGGGTCGGCAGCGTTCCGGCAGCCGATTCCTGCTTCTGCGAATCCTCGTTGGTCAGGAACCAGACGAGCGATGCAGCCGCGTCCTTGTTGTCACAGGATTCTGTTACCGAAAAACCATGATGGCCTGACCAGCCGGTGCGCTTGCCAGCGGATCCTTCAGGCGCAACAACCACACCGACATTGCCAGCAACCTTCGACGACTTTGGATCGTTGAAGTAGGTCGCCCAGCCTGGCCAGTCGAGATTGAGCGCGATGGTGCCCGACGCAAAACCAGCGCCCAGCTCATCCCATAGATAATTGGTTGTACCAGCAGGAACAGCCTTGTCCTTGTAAAGATTTACAAACCAGTCGAGCGCTCGCACACCGGCTTCCGAATTGAAAGCTGGCTTGCCTTCGCCGTCCAGATATTCGCCGCCTTCAGCGACCAGCATTTCATAGAAACGGCCATTGATGGCTTCTTCCTTACCTGCAAACTGCGTGCCGTAGAAATTCGGCGGATCAGCAAAGAACACAGCCTGATCGGATACTTCCTTCCAGGTCTTAGGCGGCGCGAGATCGTAACCGTATTTTTCCTTAAACGCTGCCTTCTTCGCATCGTCTTCGTAGAGACTCTTTTGATAATAGAGCGCTGACACGTCGAACTGCGCACGCGGCAGCATGACCAGCTTATCGTTGAGCGTGGAAGCTTTGATCGTGGACGGAACAAAACCTTCCAGTTCCTCTTTTGGCAGCAGAGCGGTCAGATCTGCATAAAGGTCGGGATATTGTGGGGCAAATGAGGAGTGGTTCGAACCGACGCACCAGTTGATAGAACGCGAAGCAATGTCCGACTTGATTTCCTTATCCAGCTCGAAGTGGTTTTTCTTGGAGAGAATATTGACCTTCGCACCGGTCGCTTTTTCCCATTCAGCAATGCGCGAATAGAGCGCCTCATACTGCTGACCGCCGATCAGCTTGGCGTTGATTGTCACGCCTTCAAATTTACCCGGAAGATCTGCAGCCCCCGCAGAAATCATCCCTGTCGCCAGCAGAACTGAGCCCGCCAGCACAGATGTCGTAAAATTCCTCATGCTTTCCTCCTCAATGACGGACACTCCCATATCCGCCCCCAATTGTGAATTCTATATTTATATGCAAACATAATATTCACAATCGGTCAAGGCGCATTCGATTTGATCCCGTCTTTCATCGTCGACGGTATTCGCATATAAAATGAGATATTCATAAGGGGACAGAACTTGGAAACAGACGATCGCTACCGCGCACCTGCTTTGGACAAAGGGCTGGATATTCTCGAACTGCTGGCCAGCGTCGATGGCGGCTTGAGTCAGGCCGAGATCGCCAAATATCTCGACCGTAGCCCAAATGAGTTTTACCGCATGCTCGACCGATTGGTGAAGCGCGGTTACGTGACCAAGCTTGAAGGCGACCGTTATTCGCTGACCCTAAAACTGTTCGGCCTTGCGCATCTTCATGCGCCGGTGCGCAGACTGGCGTCTTTCGCCACGCCCTTCATGCGTGAACTTGCCGACCGCTCGAAACAGGCCAACCAGCTTGCTGTGTTTGACCGGGGCTCTGTCGTGGTGATTGCACAGCAAGAAGCCCCGGATTACTGGGGGATTTCGATCCGCGTCGGTTCGCATATCAGCCTGTTTGATACGGGTTCCGGCCACACTTTGCTGGCCTTCCGCTCACCGGAGGAGCGCAAGATGATGATTGCTGAATATGTCAAACATGGCGAAAGTGGCAATCTCGATGATAGCTTCTATGAGCGGCTCGACCAGATCCGTGAGCGCGGCTATGAAATGATGCCCAGTGCGCAGGTCGCCGGCGTCTATAACCTTTCAGCGCCGATTCTCGGCCCTGACGGGTCCTGCATTGCAGCGCTGACCTGCCCTTATGTGACGCTCGTCAATTCAGCCTCCGCACCCGACATCACACAGACCATTAGCCTGTTGCAAAAGACCGTCAAGGACCTCTCAAAGCTGGTTGGGTCCGATATTGGAACAACAGATTAATCAAGATTGATAATTCTTATTTGAAAACTCTCTTCTTTTTTGAAAGTATGACATCGGAGGAGAGTTTTTTATGATTATCGATACCCATCTGCACCTGATCGACAAAAGCGCGCTCAATTATCCATGGCTAAGCGATGTTCCGGCGCTTAACCGCGACTTCCTTTTTCAGACCTACAGACAGCAGGCCGAGCGCTGCGGGATCAAAGCCGCATTGCACATGGAAGTGGATGTTTCGGCCGATAATATTCAGACCGAGACTGATCATGTACAGAGGATAGCAACTGCCAACGGCGGCTTTATCAAAGGTGCAATAGCCTCATGTCGCCCGGAAGAACCGGGCTTTGCTGACTATCTCGAACAGAGCTTGGGCAATCCTTTCGTGAAGGGCTTTCGCCGTGTGCTACATGTGGTGCCGGATGACGTTTCTGAGGGCGCATTGTTCCGGGAAAATATCAGACGTTTGCAAGGCACGGGCCTGACCTTTGATCTTTGCACGCTGCCGCACCAGATCAACAAAGCGGTAGCACTCGCCGACCTCGCGCCGGACCTGCAATTCGTTCTCGATCATTGCGGCGTTCCCGATATTAAATCAGGCGCTCTGGAAAACTGGCAACGCGGCATTACCGAGATTTCAAAACGCGACAACGTCGTAGCGAAGATTTCGGGTGTGGTTGCCTATGCCGACGCTGAAAGCTGGACTGTTGAAACGCTGCGCCCCTATGTCGAGCATGTGATCCATTCCTTCGGCTGGGAGCGGATTGTGTGGGGCAGTGACTGGCCGGTTTGTACACTTGCAAGCAATGTTGATGCCGGGCTTTCGACATGGGTGGCGACAACCCATGCGCTGCTTAAAGGATGCAGCGAAGACGAAAAGGCGCTGCTTCTTGCGGACAATGCGCAGCGCATCTGGAAGATTTAAACCGAAAGGCTGGCGGATTAACCGCCAGCCAAACAGTATTGATCAGAAGCTTTCGCGGAAAAGCCGGTTAAGATCGGCGACGACGACCTCCGCCTTCTCCTTGTCCAGCAAGCCCTTGTTGATCCGTTCTGAAGCTGCTTCCTGAAACGACATATAGCCGTCATGGCGCGGACGTACCCATGCACCTTCAAGGGTCGCGCGCGTATCGCGATAAAAGCCTGAAGTTGCATTGTTTACGGTATCGTCTTCCCACGCATCCGCATGTCCGGGCTGGCCGTTGGAAGCCGCGTAAAGCCCTTTCTGCAAGGCCCCACTGGCGATCCAGTAGGCGAAATCAATTGCTGCTTCAGGATGCTTGCTGAAGGCAGAAACTGCAATGCCGGTGCCACCCAATGCGGAACCCGCAACGCCCGCCGCACCCGCGGGAATATCCGCAAAACGGATCAGGCGATCACGGAAACCCGGCATGGCATAATTCACATAGCCATAAATCAGTGGTGAACAAGCAATCTCGGAATCGGACTTTGCCATTTCCTCAAACACTGCGATCGGGTCCATGCCAAAACATTCTGGCTTTACCAGCGAGGCAATCTCGCGCAGTTGCTCGAAAGCTTGTGAGCCATCTTCAACCGAAATCAGCTCGCCTTCCACCGAACATGGTGTTCCGGCATTGGCAACCAGTGTATAAAAGCACATCAGCGAATGCGGCGAGCGCAGTGGCAGCAGAACTTTCCCGGCGCGCGCCAGACGCAGCACCTCGCCCCATGAGGTTGCTGGGTTGTCCATCAGGTCAGGACGCCATGCTTGAACCTGTGTTGCCGCATCGAGCGGAAACGCCCATTGCCGCCCCTGCCAGTTATAACTTGGGAAAGACTGCCCCACAGAGCCATCGGCAAGCTTTTTCAATTCTGTTTCGCGGCCCGCCACATCAAGCGGCAGCAGACAGCCCTCCTTGGTGATCTGGCCCACATGCGGATGGTCAATCACAATCATATCGAAATTGCGTGCCAGTTCCTCAACTGGAAATGTCTCGAAATCCTGTAGCGACCGCTTTTCCCATTCGATCTCAACACCCGTGTCCGCGAGCCACTGCTCGGCCCCGGCAACCATCGGATCATAGCCGCGCGGGTGGCTCCAGGTCATGCCTTTCAGCTTGATCGTGCTCATAGACCGAACTCCTCGCGAATTTCTTTGCTGTTCTCGCCAATGCGTGGTGCTGCACGAGCCACCTTCGGGCGCTGTCCGTTGATGCGCAATGGGGAACGGGTAGTGGTGATGGAAACATCATCTTCACGCGTCACCGTCTGGAGCATGTCGAGGGTTGAAAAACCTTCGCTTGCAAGCAGTTCTTCCCAGTTGAGAACGCGCGCGCACCAGATATCAGCCGGTTCCAGAATGGCAAGCCATTCATCGACAGTTTTCTCGGCAATGCGCGCGGCAATCAGCCGCTTGATCTCATCGCGCTTGGCAAAAGCCAGTTTCGCATCGGCCATGAAAGGCGCAAGCGTATCTGTTTCAAGCAGTGGTGCCAGCTTCGCGATCGGCATCATGGCGATTGCGAGATAACCATCCGCCGCCGGATAGACACCATAGGGTGCTGCGAGATAGGCGTGCGCACTGCGGAACTCGGAACGCTTTGGCAGACGACGGCCGTCGTTCAAATGCGTGGTCAGCACTTCAAACTGGAAATCAACCAGCGCTTCAAGAAGGCTGGTTTCGACATGAGAGCCTTTATTGGTGATGCCACGGCGCACGAGCGCTGCAAGGATGCCCTGAGCGGCCGCAGCTCCTGCCAGCATATCCGCAACTGCCAGACCGAAAGGCACTGGTCCCTGACCCTCATCACCGTTCAACCACATGAGGCCCGAACGCGCCTGTGCGAGCAAGTCCTGTCCCGGACGCCCGACCCATGGCCCCTCTTCACCGTAACCACTGATCGATGCATAGACGAGACGTGGATTAATCTCTTTGGCGGCCTCATAATCAAGACCAAGACGCTTGATGACACCAGGGCGAAAATTCTGGATCAGCACATCAGCCTGTGTGAGAAGCTTCTTCAACGCCGCCAGATCGTCAGGATTTTTGAGATCAATGGCGAGGCTGTCCTTGCCGCGATTGATCGCATGAAAAATCGTGGAATCGCCGCCGATTTCCGTGTCGCTGAGATAAAGCCTACGCGAAAGATCGCCACCATCAGGCCGTTCAATCTTGATGACGCGTGCACCAAGATCCATCAAACGCAACGAGCAATAAGGCCCCGACAGAAACTGGCTCATATCGACAACGACAAGCCCGCTCAGCGGCAGTTCGCTTTCCGACATCGGGAAATTCCCTCCTCATGAATTTCTTATGTGAATATAGTCTTCACATATGGATTTATAGAAGGCAAGGCTGAAATTGGTGTATTAGAGCGCATTTCAATCTGATTTGATCAGATTGACGCTCTAATCTCTTATTTTGACGCGCATGTTTTTCCGAAAACCGTTTCACAGTTTTCGGGATGCGCTCTAACGCAAAAACGCCGCCCGGTGGGGCGGCGTTTTCTAAGAAAATGAGTTGACTATCAGACCTCAACGCTGACCTGCTCCAGCAATGTCCAGACATGATCAGCGAATGAATTCCAAACTTCGATACGATAATGATCGGCATCCCATTTCAACAAAATAATCTGGGCGTGATCAAAGATCGTGCGAGCGGCACCCGGAGCCTTCATCTGCGAAAGATCAAGCGGCGAAGCGGCATTCAATAACCATTCTGCTTGCGGGCCGGAAATATCAATGCCGGTTTCGCGGTGACTGACTTCTGTCAGGCTATGCGGTTCAGTTTCATAAAGTTTCGCGAAAGCCTGCGTGATGGCGATGCCCTTGCTTTCGTCGGCCCAGATAAACCATTCATCGGGTCCAAGACAGGCAACGGCAATGTCACCTGTGCGAACAAGATCGCCAATCTTCGCCGGGATTTTTGCGCTCAATGCCTTTTCAGCCAGTGCAATTTTTTCCGGTTCAATGCGTAGGACAAAGCGGGCAGCGTCATCGGCTGCGTGGATTTCCAGACGACCGGGAATGACGACCTTGCGGTTCGAATAAGGTTTGGTTTCAACAAGCATGGTTCAATCCTTATCCGTTACCGTTCAGCTTCTTACCTTCAGGGTCATAGAAAACCATGCCCGAAACCACAGCCTCATGCACGCTGCCATCCGGCATCGGCATATACAGCGTTTCACCCAACCGATCCTTGCCGCCAGAGACCACGGCCATGGCAATAGACCGGCCCAGCGCCTCGCTCCAATAAGATGAAGTGACATGGCCAAGCATGGTCATTGGCACGGCTTGCTTCGGATCGGCAACGATCTGCGCACCTTCTTCCAGCACCAGCTTCGGATCGTTGGTCAAAAGACCAACCAGATGTTTGCGATCCTTCTTCAGCATATCCGGACGGGCCAGCGAACGCTTGCCGACGAAATCCGGCTTCTGCTTGCCGACGGCCCAGCCAAGGCTTGCATCATCAGGCGTTACTGTGCCGTCCGTATCCTGACCGACAATGATATAGCCTTTTTCCGCGCGCAGAACGTGCATGGTTTCGGTGCCGTAAGGCGTGATATCATATTGCCGACCGGCCTCATAAAGCGCCTTCCACAGCGACAGACCGTAACGGGCGGGCACGTTGATTTCATAGCCCAGCTCGCCGGTAAAGCTCATGCGGAAGAGACGCGCTGGAACGCCCAGGAATTTGCATTCCGCAACCGACATATGCGGGAAAGCTTCGTCAGAAATATCCAGACCTTCAACCATTGGCTCGATGAGCTTACGCGCATTCGGGCCATTGATTGCGACCACGGCCCACTGTTCGGTGGTCGAGGTCAGCCGCACTTTCAGGTCCGGCCACTCGGTCTGCAGATAGTCTTCCATCATATTGAGAACACGCGCGGCACCGCCGGTTGTGGTCGTCACATGGAAACGATCCTGCGTCAGACGACCGACAACACCGTCATCGCGGATGAAGCCATCTTCTCCAAGCAACAGACCATAACGGCAGCGCCCGACACCAAGCTTTGTCCATGGGTTGGTGTACATGCGGTTCATGAATTCCGCTGCATCCGGGCCGACCACTTCGATCTTGCCGAGTGTAGAGGCATCGAACATGCCCAATGATTCACGTGTAGCACGACATTCACGTGCCACGGCCTGATGCATGTCTTCGCCGGTTTTCGGAAAATACCATGCGCGACGCCACAGCGAAACCGGCTCAAAAGCGGCGCCATGCTGCTCGGCCCAGCTATCAATTGGCGTCTTGCGCGTGACATCAAACAGCTTTCCACGATTATAACCGCAGAATGCACCAAAAGTCGTCGGCGTATAAGGCGGACGGAACGTTGTAAGACCAACCTGCGGCGTTGGCCGCTTGAGTGCGTCGGCGGCAACAGCCAGACCATTGATGTTCGAGGTTTTGCCCTGATCGGTCGCCATGCCATTGGTGGTATAGCGTTTGACGTGCTCGATAGAGTGGAAACCCTCGCGCACAGCCAGACGAATATCCTTGGCGGTCACGTCGTTCTGGAAGTCGATGAAAGCCTTGGCCTTGCCCGGATCGCGATCGGTCGGCAGTTCGCGACAGCTTACGCCGTCGCAGATGAAATCACCGGCAACCGCATATTCAGATGCTTTGGCGTTATGCCCGGCATCCGAGGCCGCAGCGGCACCCGCTTGTGCACCCTCACGAAGAGCGGCCTGCAAATCGAAATTACCATTGCCTGCACCAGCACAGCGGCTTTCCTCGGTTCGTTCGCCCGGCAAATAGATCTGACGCGCCTCATCCCATACGAGAGAGCCTTTCGTGTGCGAGAACAGATGCACGCTCGGATTCCAGCCGCCAGACATCAGCAGCACATCGCAGGCAATCGTGCGCGCAGCACCGACCGATCCGTTAGAAACCGGATTAGCGCGAACCGACGACACGCGATGGCGCCCGCCGGTGTCTGTCACAGTCCAGCCGGTCAGCGTTTCAATGCCGAGCATTTTGGCGCGGTTGATAAGGCTATCGGCAACGCTTGAACGCACATCGATGATGGCCGGAATTTTTACGCCTGCGACCGCGAGATCAAAAGCCGCAAGCCATGCGCTGTCATGCGAAGTGACGACGACAGCCTGATTACCGACCTTAACGCCATAGCGATTGAGATAGGTGCGCGCAGCGGAAGCCAGCATCACGCCGGGACGGTCATTGCCTGCAAAGACCAGCGGCTTTTCAATCGCGCCCTGCGCCAGCACCACTTGCTTTGCGCGCACGCGCCACATGCGTTCACGCGGCGCATTGGTGCCGGGCTTTGCCTGATGATCCGTCAGGCGCTCACAAAGGCCGACCATGTTCTGATGATAATAGCCAATGGCCGTTGTGCGCGGCAAAAGCGTGACATTCGGATTGGCTTTGAGCGCTTCTATCGTTTCATTGAGCCAGTCCCAGCTAGAACGACCATTGATGACCGGCTCTGGTTCCGACAGAAGCGAGCCGCCAAATTCAGCCTGTTCGTCAACGAAAATAACCTTCGCACCACTCTTTGCAGCCTCTAAAGCAGCAGCCAGACCAGCAGGTCCGCCACCGGCAACCAGTACATCACAGAACGCATAGCGGCTGGCATAGGTGTCCGGGTCTGGCTCGGATGGCGACTTGCCGAGACCGGCAGCGCCACGGATGAAAGGCTCGTAGACCTTGTTCCAAAAGCTTTTCGGCCACATGAAGGTCTTGTAGTAAAAGCCTGCCGAGAAGAACATGTAGAGCGCATCATTGATCGCGCCGACATCGTGCTTGAGCGATGGCCAATGGTTCTGGGTTTCAGCCTTGAGACCATCATAGAGTTCCAGCACCGTTGCGCGGGTGTTCGGCTCATAGCGGCCCGGTCCACGCGAGACCCCCATCAGCGCATTTGGCTCTTCGGAACCGGCAGAAAGAATGCCGCGCGGACGATGATATTTAAACGAACGACCGGCCAGATGTTCACCATTGGCCAGCAAAGCGGAGGCCAGTGTATCGCCTTCAAAACCGGAATAGGTCTTGCCGTTGAAGCTGAACCGCACGGACTTGGCCTTGTTAATACGGCCTTTGTTGTGAATACGCATATCGGTCATTATTTCGTCTCCGCAGCCGGAGTTTCTGCCAAAGCAGGACGGGGTTCACCGGCCTTGTAGGTGGTGACAAACTTGTCGCTCACCGTGTCGCGCACCGCATTGAAGAAGCGCCCGCAGCCATTGATATGCCGCCAGCGCTCAAAATGGGTGCCGCGTGGATTAGAGCGCGTGAAGAGGAAATCACGCCATTCATCATCGGAAAGCGTCGACGGATCGGCTGGACGCGCAATATGCGCTTCGCCCGCATAGGCGAATTCAAGCTCTGGACGTTCCATCTCGCAATAAGGGCAACGGATAAGAAGCATTTGTTGTTTCCCCTATTTCCTTAGTGAGCCACAGCGGCGGCAGCCGCTTCGTCGATCAGGCGGCCCGTGGTGAAGCGTTCCAGCGTGAACGGCGCGTTGATCCAATGTGGTTCGTCGCGGGCAATCGTATGCGCAAAGACATGCGCTGAACCCGGTGTCGCCTTGAAACCGCCCGTGCCCCAGCCGCAATTCACAAACAGGCCCGGAACCGGCGTCTTGCCAATGATCGGTGAACGATCCGGCGTGACGTCAACGATGCCGCCCCATTTGCGCAGCATTCGCATACGGGTGAAAATCGGGAAAACTTCGCAAATGGCCGCAAGCGTATGCTCGATCAGCGGCAGGCCACCACGCTGGCTGTAAGACACATACTGGTCAGTACCCGAGCCGATCACCAGCTCGCCCTTGTCGGACTGGCTGATATAGGCATGAACCGTGTTGGACATGACCACGCAAGGGAAGATCGGCTTGACCGGCTCGGACACAAGCGCCTGTAGCGGGTAACTTTCAAGCGGCATACGAACGCCTGCCGTATCCATGACAATGGATGTGCTGCCAGCAGCAGACACCGCCACCTTCTTCGCCTTGATAAAACCGCGTGGCGTATCAACACCGGTCACGCGACCTGATGCATCGCGGCGGATAGCCGTCACCGGACAATTCTGGATGATATCAACGCCGCGCTCCGTCGCACCGCGTGCATAGCCCCATGCAACCGCATCGTGACGGGCCACGCCGCCGCGCCGCTGCAAGGTGGCACCAACAACCGGATAACGCGCATTGGCTGAAATATCGAGCGGCGGGCAATATTCCTTCGCCTGCTCTTTGGTCAGCCATTCATTGTCGATACCATTGAGACGGTTGGCATGGATATGACGCTTGAAGCTCTGCACATCATGCACCGTATGCGCCAGCATCATCACGCCGCGCTGCGAAAACATGACATTGTAATTAAGGTCCTGGCTCAGCCCTTCCCACAGCTTCATCGCATGTTCGTAGAGATGCGCGCTCTCATCATAGAGATAGTTGGAGCGGATGATGGTCGTGTTACGCCCGGTATTGCCGCCGCCAAGCCAGCCTTTTTCAATCACCGCGACATTGGTGATGCCATGTTCCTTGGCCAGATAGTAGGCAGCGCCCAGACCATGCCCTCCGGCGCCAACGATGATCACATCATATTCGGCCTTGGGTTCGGCATTCGGCCATTGGGGCTTCCAGTTCTTGTTGCCGGTCAGCGCGTTGCCAACGATAGAAGCGAGCGAAAAGCGGGACATATACAAACCACCAGTCTTACGGTTCATGCTCTTCTGTGGCGCATGAAAAACCTTTGACCATATTTGTATTGATTCAGGCGGATAATAGAAAGCAGGCTTGCGTCATAAGACGTCATAAATACGACACGGCCACCATTTCGCGACATCACGTTCACGATCGGTCAAGCTGCCTTACAGATAAAATATTAGCATCAAGTAATATTAGAAAAGATCCAAAACATAGCTGCCAAATAGGACAATATTGTTGTCCTTTTCTCTTTCCTTTTATTGCGTGAGGCGCTACTCAAGCGTTCATAAACCCCTGTTTAAAGAGGGGCAAAAGCAAGAAAGGTGATTTGATGACTAAGGAGAATCTACTCGAAAGCGCACTCGTTCGTCTGGACGAGGCCGCAAGCCACATCAATATTGACCCGGATGTTATCGAAAAACTCAAATACGCCCGTGAAACCATGAAAGTGCGCTTGATGATCCGTATGGATGACGGATCGCGCAAATCCTTTCTTGCATGGCGCTGCCGTTATGACGACACGCGCGGACCAACCAAAGGCGGCATTCGCTACCATCCGGAAGCAACAGCTGAAGAAGTTGAAACGCTCGCTTTCTGGATGACTTTCAAATGTGCCGTTATGAATCTGCCTTATGGCGGCGGCAAGGGTGCTATTCAGGTTGACCCACGCCAGCTTTCCAAGGCTGAGCTTGAGCGCCTTTCGCGCGCTTACATTCAAGCTTTCTCCGGCATTATTGGCCCGGATCGCGACATTCCCGCACCGGACGTCTATACCAACTCCATGATCATGGGCTGGATGGCAGACGAATATTCGCAGATCGTTGGCCAGTCTTCGCCTGCTGTTATCACAGGCAAGCCTCTGGCGCTCGGCGGCTCGCTCGGCCGAAATGATGCGACGGCACGTGGCGGCTTTTATCTCGTGCGTCATCTCGCGGAAGATCTCGGACTTGCCTCAACGCTTCGCGTCACGGTTCAGGGCTTCGGCAATGCCGGCCAGTTCATCGCAAAGCTGATGGCAAGCGATGGTCACAAGATTGTTGCCGTCTCGGATTCGTCCGGCGCGGTTTACTGCGCAAACGGTCTTGATCTCGATGCGCTTCTGGAGGCCAAAGCACAGAACAAGTCGGTTGTTTCCACCGCTGGCAAGAATGGTCATGAAGCGATCACGCCGGATCAGTTGATCGCAGCTGAATGCGATGTTCTGGTGCCAAGCGCCATGGAAAACATGATCCATGCCAACAATGCCGCGTCTATTAATGCAAAGCTGATTGTCGAACTGGCCAATGGCCCTGTGACGCCAGAAGCTGACGAAATCCTCGCAAAGAACGGCGTCGTCGTTCTGCCAGACATTCTGGCGAATGCTGGTGGTGTCACGGTTTCCTATTTCGAATGGGTCCAAAATCGTCAGGGGTATTATTGGACGCTGGAAGAAATTCATGAGCGCCTGAAGACCATCATGGAACGTGAAGGGCGCGCAATCTGGAACCACGCGAAAGAGCACAAGGTTTCTGTCCGCTCTGCCGCTTATGTGCACGCCCTGCAACGACTTGCACAGGCCATTGAAGCACACGGCACCCAGAGCGATTTTACGGCTTAACCAGAGCGCCATGCGCCCTCTTGGGCGCACAACGATCGCTCTAAGGCCTTAAGAGTCGAGCAAAAGCTTCCGTTTTCGCCGGATTTTCCGGCGGAAACCTCTTTGAATGAATATGTCTCGTTCCTATATCCGAAGCTCATAGTTTGAGAGGAACGGCATGAATATCGGCCAGGCAGCAACCGCATCAGGCATATCGGCGAAAATGATTCGCCATTATGAGACCATCGGGCTTATCGAGGCTGCCGACAGGACTAGTTCCGGCTATCGCGTTTACACCCAAAAAGATGTCGAAACGCTGCGTTTCATCCGTTCCAGCCGAGACCTTGGCTTTCAGGTTGAACAGATTAAGGCACTGCTCACGCTCTGGCGTGATCGCAATCGGGCGTCATCGGATGTGAAGAAGGTTGCACTTCAACACGTCAAAGACCTCGAAGCGAAAATGAAGCAATTGCAGAACATGGCTGACACGCTGCGCCATCTCGCCCATAATTGCCATGGCGACAATCGCCCTGACTGCCCCATCATTCATGAGCTTGCGAATAATAAAGATCATTCTTCATCGCCGCGAAAGGGCGAGTTGCTGCACGGCAAAATCTAATCCACACTCATAAAAAACGCCGGGAACGTCCCGGCGTTTTTTATTACTGTTCGCTTTATTTCGGCAGCGTATAGGCGATTACATAATCGCCGGGCTTGGTGCCCACCGAGCCATGACCACCGGCCACCATCAGCACGAACTGCTGATCACCAACCGTATAGGTCATCGGTGTAGACTGACCGCCCGCAGGCAGGCGTGCCTGCCAAAGCACCTTGCCATTGGTGAGGTCATAAGCGCGCAGATAATCATCCACCGCTGCACCAAGGAACACAACGCCACCAGCGGTGATCATTGGACCACCGATGCCCGGAACGCCAACTTTGAGCGGCAGCGGAACAGGGGCCATGTCTTCAATCGTACCATTGCGATGCTTATAGGCGATTTTGCCTGTGCGCAGATCCACACCCGCGACAAAGCCCCATGGCGGTGTCTGGCAAGGAATGCCAAGCGGGCTGACGAATGGCCCCATGAACACACCATAAGGTGCGCCGTCATTGCGGTTCAGACCCTGCTCGCTGCCCTTCTCATCCTGACCACGTGGCGGGATATCGGCACGCGGAACAAGTTGCGATGTGAAAGCCAAATAGGTTGGCATGCCGAACATAACCTGACGAACAGGATCGACCGCCACGCTACCCCAGTTGAAGACACCGAAATTGCCCGGATAGACAATCGTCCCCTTCAACGAAGGTGGCGTGTATCGGCCTTCATAGAAATGCTTGCGGAAAGCGATACGACATGCCAGCTGATCAAACAGGGTTACGCCCCACATGCTGCTTTCAGTCAGTGGTGCGGGACTGAATGTCAGATCAGAAATCGGCTGCGTCGGCGATGTGTGATCTTCGGGGATTGCACCCGTCGGTGCGGGGATTTCACGAACCGGAATAATCGGCTCGCCCGTCCGGCGATCAAGCACATAAATATCGCCCTGCTTGGTTGGTCCAACCAGCGCAGGCACACCATTAATGTCCAGAAGAACAGGCTGTGCAGGCACATCCATGTCCCATAGATCGTGGTGTACGGTCTGGCGCACCCATTTGGGCTGTCCGGTGTTTACGTCAAGTGCTACGATGGAGGAAGAATATTTCTCAACATTATCGCTGCGGTTCATGCCGAGCTGATCAGGAACCTGATTGCCGAGCGGAATGAAGACCAGGCCGAGTCCTTCATCAACACTGAAAACAGACCAGCTGTTTGGCGAATTGGTCGTGTAGTGCTCGCCTTCAGGCAGCGGTGTCGTGACATCCGGATTGCCAGAATCCCAGTTCCACAGCAAATCGCCAGTGCGGATATCAAAGGCGCGAATAACGCCCGACTGCTCTTCAGTCGAATAGTTATCATTGACTGCCCCGCCGACAATGATCTTGTCTCCGACGACCGCCGGTGGCGAAGTTGAGTAATAATAACCAGCCGGGTTATATTTCATGCCATGGCCAAGATCGAGCGTGCCACCATTGGCAAAATCGGTGCAGATTTCGCCTGTCTGCGTATCGAGCGCGATCAGGCGAGCATCCGAGGTTGGCAGATAGACCCGTTCTGAACATTTGGCACCAGCCGTTGCTGCGGTGTCCTTCCAGTAACTGACACCACGGCAAGTCTGGTGCTGCCGATCGGTGTTAAAGCCGACCTTTGGGTCAAACTTCCACTTTTCCTTACCCGTTGCCGCATCGAGCGCAATAGCCCAGTTATGCGGTGTACAAAGATAAAGCGAATCGCCAATTTTCAGCGGCGTCACCTGATAGGTCGTTTCACCGACATCTTCCGGCTGCTTCACATCACCGGTCTGATATTGCCATGCGACCTGAAGCTTGGAGACATTTTCCGGTGTGATTTGCGTCAGCGGGGAATAACGCTGCCCATAAGGCGTGCGACCATATTGATGCCATTCGCCATCGGGGACATTGCCACCCAGATCAGGAGATGCAGCCACCTTTTCGGTTGGCAGATCGCCCGAAATATTCCAAGGATCCTGCGTCATCGAATAACCCGCGACAACCAGAGCGGCCAGCGTGGCAACGGTCAGTGGCAAACCGCCGCCATTGAGCGGCTTTCTGATCCACGGGGTCAACAGCCACAGGCCGAGAAGAACGATTACGCCGCCGGTCGATCCCAGGCCCCACCAGTCGAAGCCAACTTCTGACACAGCCCAACCAAGCGAACCAAGAATGACGAGCGCGTAAACCCAGAGCGCAACTGCACTTCTTTTGAAGAGGAAAAAGGCTGTCAGTAGAAAGCCGATGGCAGCGATGACGAAGAACCAGCTGCCGCCCAGCGTGACAAGATAGGTGCCCGCGGCACCTAGTCCAACACCAATCAATAAAAGCAAAATAGCCGTGAGAGAAACAAGCAAGACATTACCCCCTTCGAGTAGTGACTATGACCTTGCCGTGCATTGCAATGCGGCTGGCACAGCTGCACGGAAAGAGAAAAATCGAGGCGTTCCCGAGTTTGGTGGAAATATTGTTGCAAACGGCTTTGCAAACAACACAACACTGCCTGCCCAAACAAATAGGCGGCAAAATGAAAAATCCAGTCGTGACTATGCAAAAGAATCAAAGCCGTATCTGCAGCCCGCTGGATTGCCGATACGGCTGAATGATCAAGCCAGGGGACTCGTGAAGCTTTTCAGCCGCAGTGCGTTGCTCAGCACGAAAATGCTCGAAAGCGCCATAGCACCCGCCGCCAATACTGGCGAGAGAAGGGTGCCGGTCACAGGGTATAGAATGCCGGCTGCAACAGGGATCAGCGCGACGTTATAGGCAAAAGCCCAAAACAGGTTTTCGCTGATATTGCGGATCGTGGCTTTTGAGATGGCAATCGCATTAACCACGCCGCGCAGATCGCCCGACATCAGCACCACATCGGCGCTCTCGATCGCAATATCCGTTCCGGTGCCAATCGCAATACCCACATCGGCGGAAGCCAAAGCTGGTGCATCATTGATACCGTCGCCCACAAAGGCAATGCGTTTTCCGCCCGCTGACAAGCGTTTCAAGGCCTCAACCTTGCCATCCGGCAGCACTTCCGCAACCACTTCATCGATACCAAGGCGTTTGGCAATGGCCTGCGCTGTACGGCGGTTATCACCAGTGATCATCGCAACCTTCAAGCCCTGCTCATGCATGGCAGCAATGGCGGCAGGTGTGGTCTCTTTCATTGGATCGGCTACTGTAATGATTGCAGCCAGTTTACCATCGATTGCCGCATAAAGTGGTGTCTGCCCTTCATCGCCAAAGCGGCTTGCATCATCCGCAAAGACTGCCACATCGAGGCCAAGCTTTGCCATGTAACGATCTGCACCAATAGCGACTTCTCGACCCGAAATATTGGCTTTGAGCCCGAAACCCGGAACGGATTCGAAAGCCGAAACATCGGCAAGTTTGAGGTTCTTTTCCTTTGCAGCCGTCACAATCGCATCGGCAATCGGATGCTCTGAACGGGCTTCGACAGCAGCGATGAGCGCCAGTGCTTCGTCCTTGTCGATACCATCAACGACAGCAAAATGTGCCAGAGCGGGTTTGCCCTGTGTGAGTGTGCCCGTCTTATCGACCGCAATCACCGATGCATCGCGCAAGGTTTGCAGCGCATCACCACGGCGGAACAACACGCCAAATTCGGCAGCGCGACCTGTGCCGACCATGATTGAAGTCGGTGTTGCAAGTCCCATCGCACATGGGCAGGCAATAATAACGACAGCAATCGCATTCACCAGCGCGTAGCCCATCATCGCCGTACCGCCGATTAAAAGCCATGCAATAAAGGTGATGAGTGCAGCACCCAGAACCGCGGGCACGAACCAGCCCGTGACCTTATCAACCTTGGCCTGAATGGGCAGCTTGTCGGCCTGCGCATCTTCAACCATCCGCACAATCTGCGAGATGACCATATCGCGGCCAACCTTGGTTGCGCGGAAGGTAAAAGCACCCGTCTTGTTGATCGTCCCACCAACCACTTCCGCACCGGCTTCCTTCGAAACAGGCACGGGCTCGCCGGTAATCATCGATTCATCCACATAGGATGAGCCTTCAATCACGTCGCCATCAACGGGGACTTTCTCACCCGGGCGGACCTGCACAATGTCGCCCGCGCGAACCTCTTCAAGCGGCACATCAACTGCTTGACCATTGCGCATGACGCGTGCTGACTTTGCCTGCAGGCCGACAAGACGGCTGATTGCCGCCGAAGTCCGCCCCTTGGCACGTGCCTCCAGATAACGGCCAATCAGGATCAGCGTCACGATAACGGCTGCGGCCTCGAAATAGACGTTGACGGTGCCATCGGGAAGAATGTCGGGCCAGAAGGTAGCAACAACCGAAAAGCCCCATGCAGCCGTTGTGCCAACAACAACCAGCGAATTCATATCGGGGGCGGCACGCAGCAGAGCGGGAATGCCTTTTTTGAAAAAGCGCATGCCCGGACCAAACAAGACAAGTGTTGTCAGCACAAACTGGAAATACCAGCTGTTCTGCATCCCGATTGTTTCCATGACAAACATGTGCACAGCGGGAATGAGATGCGAGCCCATTTCCAGAATGAACACGGGAAGCGTGAGAACGGCTGCCAGAATGACATTCTTTTTCAGCTCAACCGCTTCCGCGTCGCGCTTGTCTGATTGTGTTTCCTGCTTGGCATCACTGCGTGTCTCATCAAGCGAACGCGCCTCGTAGCCCGCCTTTTCAACCGCTTTTATCAGATCACCAACTGCGACCTGCCCTGCAAGCTCAACATGCGCGCGCTCAGTCGCGAGATTGACGCTGGCACGAGAAACGCCCGGAACCGCGCTTAAAGCTTTTTCGACATTGCTCACACAAGACGCGCAGCTCATACCCTCAATGGCGAGATCGGCACTGCCCGACGGCACATCATAGCCAGCTTTGCGAATTGCATCGATCACAGCAGGCATATCAGGTGCAGACTTGAAGGTGACGTCAGCGCGTTCTGTTGCGAGGTTGACGGAGACTTTGTCCACGCCCGGAACTTTTGACACTGCCTTTTCAACCGATGATACGCAGGACGCGCAACTCATACCTTCAACAGGAATGGCAAAACTTGTGGCGTCGGATTTTACAGGCTTGTTCATGGCAATCCCTTCTAAAGCGCTCCTGCTTTCCAAAAATCGGTTCCGACTTTTGGCCAGATGCTACTTCGCTCTTTTCGACGAGCAATCTTATGAGTTGCATGATAGATAGTCCTTCCCACCGTTGGAAGGTCAAGCGTTATCAAACGGCCATTGCGCTATCCGGCTCGATTATCTCAAGAATTGAACCGCATCGTGTGCGAATGAATTCCGGCACATCGGCAGCAGGCATGGGGCGTCCCATTAAAAAGCCTTGCACCTCGCAAAAATTCTGTTCGCGCAGGCAGTTAAGCTGCTGCTTTGTTTCCACACCTTCTGCTGTCGTTACAATCCGAAAACCGGCTCCCAGTGTGGCGACGGCCTGAATAATTGCGAGATCACGCGTATCGGCTTCAATGCCCGAAACGAAACTGCGATCCACCTTGATTTTGTCAAAGGGGAACGAACGCAGATAGCTCAGTGATGAATAGCCTGTGCCGAAATCATCCATAGCAATCCGGACGCCCAGACGCCGCAACTCGAACAGCAATTCGATATTATGTTTGCTGTTTTGCAGGAAGACCGATTCCGTGATTTCGAGTTCCAACCGGTCAGGCGACAAGGACGCGACAGCCAGTGCATCGGTGACTGAATCAAGAAGAGCCGTCTGCTGGAACTGCACGGGCGATAGATTAACCGAGACCTTGATGCCATGCGGCCACGAAGCCGCTTCAAGGCAGGCGTGTTTCAACACCCAGTCGCCGATCGGTCCAATGAGCCCGGCCTCTTCGGCAATTGGAATGAATTCAACCGGCGAGACCATGCCAAGCACGGGATGACGCCAGCGTAACAAAGCCTCAAAGCCAGAAATGTGGCCGGTTTGAAGATTGAAAATTGGCTGGTAATGCAGCTCGAACTGCTGTTCCGTCAAAGCCAGCCGCAAATCCGTGGTCATGGCATGACGTTTCTCAACAGCCAGTCGCAGTGAATGCTGATAAAAGCGGAAAGTGCGCCGGCCATCAGCCTTGGCAGCGTAAAGCGCCAGATCAACATTGCGCATCAGCACGTCAAGATCATCGCCATGCAATGGCGCCTGCGCGATCCCGATACTGCATGAGACAAATTCCAGCGTATCGCCAAGATCGAACGGATCCTGAAATAGGGAAAGAAGCTGATCGGCAAACATCGCGATCTGAGAAACGGCAGCGCAGCGATAAATGATCGCAAACTCATCACCACCCAAACGCGCCAGAAAATGATCGCAAGCAATGGTTTTAAGACGCTTTGCAACCTGTTGCAGCAGGCGATCCCCGATCTGGTGCCCGCGGCTGTCATTGATGTTTTTGAAGTGATCAATATCGAGATAGAAAAGCGCAAAAGCCAGTGCGCTTTCACGTTTTTTCAGCACGGCTTCAATATGCTGAGAGAAGTAAGCCCGGTTCGGCAAGTCCGTGAGATTGTCGTGCATTGCAATATGCGTCATGCGCTGCTCAATCAAACGACGCTCGGTTATATCCTCAACAAGCCCGATGAGATAGCGCGATTCATCGCCTTCTATCGGTGGAATGGAACGCTTGATGATCCGCAATATGCGCGGTGTTCCGTCTGCGCAGCGAATATCGCGCTCGATTGTCAAAACGCTGCCGCGACGCATTGCAATGCTGTCTTGCTGGGTCAGAAGCCTGGCTTCTTCAGCCGGAAAGATTTGCGTATCCACTGAACCGACAACATGATCGATCTTGTGGCCGCTGATGGTTGATGCAGCCTGATTATAGAGCAGGTAACGCCCCCCGTCCTGCATATCCTTGACGAAGACACCAAGCGGCATATTGTTGATGAGGCTATCGAGCAATGTCTGCGCATGACTGGCCTGACGATTCGCCTCGTCAAGCTCGGTCATATCCCGCACAATTGCCAATATGGCCATCCGGCCATCGAACACAACCTCACGGCCATAGGTCAAAACATCAATCGTCTGATCATTGGCTTTCAGATGCTTCCAGCGTTCAGGGCGCTCAAGATCACTCCGGTCGCGAACCGCTATCGACATACGGTCACGCTCGGTTTGTGGACGAATATCGAGTACCGTCATACCCTGCACTTCATCAGCCGAATAGCCATAAAGCGCGTGGGCTGCTTCGTTCATGACGATGAAACGCAATGTATCGGGATCGTACACCCACATCGGTGTGGGATGAGTTGTAAACAGAATGCGAAAATCCGCATCGGACGTGCGCACCCGCGCATCATCCGAATGAGCCTGACCGGCTTTCCGATCCCTCATCATTGTCCCCTCATCAGCCTGATCCTGACCCAATATTTCATGCCTTAAAAAAAGGACCATGCCCCAAGAATCAGATAACTCGTCTGTAGCAGGACGAAGCTTTTCCAAGCTGGATTAATGCATGCCCCTTAAAGAAATTATATACAAACTTGCGGAGAATATAAATTTATTCGCAAATTGTAATAATCGGCACCGCTTGACCGGCTCTTCGTTCCGGCCTATGCCTAAAGCACAAAATTCGTTGGGGTGCCTTCGGAGCAAGGTCAGGAAAAGTGCATTGCGGTTTTCCATCCTATCTTGCGACACAAAAGGCTGAGAGACGCTGATCGCGTTAACCCATTGAACCTGATCCGGGTAATACCTGCGTAGGGAACGGAGTTTGGCGCGTCGCGAACAAGGAGGAATCTATCCTCCGTGGGGTAAAACCCAAAAAACAAGTTCATGACGTCTCAATTTTCCGTTCGGAATGAGAGACGACATGATGGACTTAAGACGAAGCCTCTCCCGAACCAACATAACCGCCAGCCATGCTGCGTCAGTGCCGATTTGCGTAACGATTGCAGGCTCGGACAGCGGCGGTGGCGCTGGCATTCAGGCCGACCTCAAAACCTTTTCAGCACTGAACGTCTATGGTGCGAGCGTCATTACGGCGATCACGGCGCAGAACACATTAGCGGTCACGGCAGTCCACGATATTCCTTCCGAAGTCGTTTCAGCACAGATTGATACCGTCTTCAGCGATCTCAATGTCGCAGCGGTAAAAATCGGCATGGTGTCGGTGCCGGAAACCATTCAGGCAATCGCCAGAGGACTCGTCGATTTCTCGGGACCGGTGGTTCTTGATCCGGTGATGGTGGCGAAATCTGGCGACAGGCTTTTAAGCGAAGCCGCAATCTCGACATTGCGTGACAAACTGATTCCGCTTGCAAGCCTTCTGACGCCGAATAGACCAGAGGCAGCCTGCCTGCTCGATTGTGCAGTTGCGTGCACCGATGGCGAGGCTGAAGAACAGGGGCGCGCACTCCTCAAGCTTGGCGCTGAGGCCGTGCTGATGAAAGGCGGACACGCCGATGGCAACATCTGTACCGATCTCCTCATCAGCGATAAATTTCCAACTCTTGCGCTGACAGCGCCACGTATCGATACGCAAAATACCCATGGCACCGGCTGTACGCTTTCATCCGCAATTGCGGCGGGACTTGGCAAAGGCCTTTCGCTGGAACAAGCCCTTCGTGAAGCGCACACATATCTGCAAGCGGCCATCCGCTCCGCTAACACATTGCAGGTCGGAAGCGGGCACGGCCCCGTGCATCACTTCCACGCCTTGTGGAAGATTGCATAATGCGCGTCACCATCATCGGCGCGGGTGTTGCAGGTCTTACCTGTGCCGCAGAATTCAATGATCAGGGCCATGCTGTCACCGTGATCGCCCAAAGCAAGGCAATTGGCTCCGACAGTTGCTCGTGGTTTGCTGGCGGAATGCTGGCCCCATGGTGCGAAGGCGAAAGTGCGGAAGAACCCGTCGTCAGGCTGGGACAAGAGGCGATTGGCTGGTGGGAACGGCATGTTTCAACCGTCAACCGCAAGGGCACGCTCGTCATTTCACACACACGCGATGCGACTGAATTGCGCCGCTTCGCCCGTCGCACGGAAGCCTTTGAAACAATTGATTCCGAACACATTGATGCGCTGGAGCCGGACCTTGCAGGCCGTTTTCGGCAGGGGCTTTTCTTTGCCGAGGAAGGCCACCTTGATCCGCGCAAGACGCTGATCGAACTTGCTGAAAACCTGCAAATGAAAGGCGTCGTCTTTCATCTCGGGCAGGATGCGAAAGACGTAAATATCGATACCGATATCACCGTCGATGCACGCGGCCTTGCAGCACGCGATCAGTTGCAGGATCTGCGCGGTGTGAAGGGCGAAATGCTGGTGGTTCGCTCCCGCGACATCAATCTTTCGCGCCCTGTGCGCCTTCTGCATCCGCGCATTCCACTCTACATCGTGCCGCGCGGCGACGGCATCCACATGATTGGTGCAACCATGATCGAAAGCGATGAAAGAGGCGGCATCAGCGTTCGCTCGACATTGGAAATGCTGAGTGCTGCTTACGCGCTGCATCCGGCATTTGGCGAGGCGGAAATTCTGGAAACCGGCGTCGATGCCCGCCCCGCCTTCCCCGACAATCTGCCGCGTGTGCGTAAACGCGGCCAAACCATCTATATCAACGGGCTTTACCGGCACGGCTTTCTGCTCTCGCCTGCGGTTGCGCGCATGGCGGTTGCGGCAGCAACCGAGGCCGAACAACAACCTGAATTTTTAGAGGAACTGGCATGACCATTGTTCTTAACGGCGAGGTCTTTGAGACCACGAGCACCAATCTCTTGGCCCTGCTTACAGAAATCGAACTGGATGAGGCTGTCGTCGCTACCGCGCTCAATGGCGAATTCATTACAGGCAGCGAGCGCGAGGAAACATTGATCCAAGACGGCGACCGTATCGAAGTGCTCGCACCCATGCAGGGAGGTTAAGATGCTGGAATTTTACGGAAAAACCTTTGAAAGCCGCCTGCTCTTGGGAACGGCACAATATCCATCTCCCGCCATCCTTGCTGACAGCGTCCGCTCGTCAAAGACGGAAATCGTGACGGTTTCGCTGCGACGCGAGAGCGGAAACATGCGTGCCGGTCAGAACTTCTGGACACTGATCAAAGAGCTCGGTGTTTCGGTTTTGCCCAACACTGCCGGGTGCCATACCGCACGCGAAGCGGTGACAACGGCAAAAATGGCGCGTGAGATTTTCGGCACAAACTGGATCAAGCTTGAAGTCATCGGCGATCACGACACATTGCAGCCCGATCCTTTCGGGCTGGTCGAAGCCGCCCGTATTCTCTGCGATGAAGGCTTTGACGTCTTTCCCTATATGAATGACGATCTGGTGGTGGCCGAAAAACTGATTGAGGCAGGCTGCCAAGTGCTGATGCCATGGGGTGCGCCGATTGGCTCAGGTCGCGGCCTCAACAATCCTTATGCGCTTAAAACCATGCGCGCGCATTTCCCCGATATTCCACTGGTCGTGGATGCCGGTATTGGCGTCCCATCGCACGCTGCAAGTGCCATGGAACTGGGTTTTGATGCCGTGCTGATCAACACCGCGGTTGCCAAAGCGGGTGATCCAGACGCTATTGCCCGCGCATTTGCGCTCGCTGTTGAGGCTGGTCGCATCGCCTATGAAGCCGATCCGATTGAAGCCCGCGACATGGCAACCCCCTCCACTCCCCTCATCGGAAAGGCATTTTTGTAATGGCCCTTGATCCGTTCTACCCGATCTTTGACAGCGCCAGCTGGTGTGAGCGCTTGGTGCCGCTTGGCATCAAACTCATGCAACTGCGCATCAAGGATAAGAACGACGCTGAACTGCGCGCAGAAATCCGCGCAGCCCGCGCAATTTGCGCCCGATATGATTGCCAGCTCATCATCAATGACTACTGGAAACTGGCAATTGAGGAAGGCTGCGACTTTATCCATCTCGGTCAGGAAGACCTTGATGAAGCCGATCTTGATGCAATTCGCGAGAGCGGCGTTAAACTCGGTGTATCCAGCCATGATGAGGCCGAACTGGATCGCGCTCTTGCGCTAAAGCCAGCCTATATCGCGCTCGGCCCTGTCTATCCGACCATTCTCAAAAAGATGAAATGGCATGAACAAGGATTGGACCGCGTCACCCAATGGAAAGCCACACTTGGCGCTATTCCGCTCGTTGGCATTGGCGGCATGAATGTGGAGCGCGCGCCGGGCGTCTTTAAAGCCGGAGCTGACATTGTGTCTGTCGTCACTGACATCACTCTTAATCCCGATCCCGAAGGCCGCGTGCGCCAATGGATCGACATGACGCGTGCCTATGTAATTTAGTTTCAGGAGGAAACATTGAAAAAACTGATTTTTGCTGCGCTTTTCAGCGCCACGGCTTCGTTTGCCCTGATATCAGCTCAGGCAGCTCAGGCGAATGATAAATTCAAACTCATACTCGACTGGTATGTGAACCCGGATCATGGGCCGATCATCGTGGCCGACAAGCTCGGCTACTTCAAGGATGCCGGTCTCGATCTCGAAATCATCGCCCCTGCAGACGCATCCGTGCCACCCAAAATGGTTGCGGCTGGACGGGCTGATCTGGCAATTTCCTATCAGCAGCAGGTGCATCTCGATGTTCATGCCGATATTCCGCTGATCCGCGTCGGCACTCTGGTCGATTCCCCGCTTAATTGCCTGATGGTGCGTGATGATGGCTCGGTCAATTCGATTGCCGATCTCAAAGGCAAGAAGATCGGCTTATCAGTCGCTGGTGTTGAAGAAACGCTGCTTGGCACCATTCTCAAAAACCACGACATAAAGCTTTCAGATGTCGAACTCATCAATGTGAATTTCTCCCTTTCACCCGCTTTGATGTCGAAACAGGTTGACGCAGTAATGGGTGCCTATCGCAATATCGAACT
Source organism: Brucella pseudogrignonensis (assembly GCF_032190615.1). Classification (NCBI taxonomy): domain Bacteria; kingdom Pseudomonadati; phylum Pseudomonadota; class Alphaproteobacteria; order Hyphomicrobiales; family Brucellaceae; genus Brucella; species Brucella pseudogrignonensis. The sequence goes on along the minus strand of NZ_JAVLAT010000001.1, from coordinate 1,618,383 downwards.
CAACCAGATGACGGTTGAAGGGGTTGCGGGCAAATGTTTCTTCGTCGAAGAGGAAGGCGTGCCGGTCTATGACGAGCTCGTTTATGTCGCCAACTCAAACAAGCTGGATGCGAACGAAAAAGAACGGATTTCGCGCTTTCTGGCAGCCACCGAAAAAGCCGCGCAATATATCGTCAATCATCCAGAGCAAAGCTACGACCTGTTCGCGTCTTATAGTTCTGAACTCAAAGACGAGCTGAACCAGCTTGCATGGAAAGATACGGTTGCCCGTTTCTCACGCGCCCCTGCCAGCCTCGATTATGGACGCTGGAGCCGTTACGAGACCTATCTCAAGGAAAACGGTCTCGTGCCTTCGATCCTGCCTGTCGAGAAATTTGCAATCGACGTCAACGCGGGAGGCAATAAGTCATGAGTGACACGCTTTATTCATCCGAATTATTCACCCGCCTGCGTGCGGCGACGCTTGATGACTGGAATCCCTATATCGATCATGCGTTCGTCCGCGGACTGGGCGATGGCACGCTGCCGAAATCGGCATTCCTGCATTATCTCAGGCAGGACTACGTCTATCTGCATCACTATGCCCGCGCCTTTGCGCTGGGTGTCGTGAAGGCAGGCAGCTTGCAGGAAACGCGACTTTGCGCCGAAATCATGCATGGGCTGACTGTCACGGAACTGCCGCTGCATGTGGGCATCTGCGCACGCGAAGGCATCACCGAAGATGATCTTTACAACACAAAAGAAGAGCCGGAAAATCTCGCCTATACGCGCTATGTGCTCGATTGCGGGCAAGCGGGCGATTTTCTCGACCTGCTGACAGCCCTTGTTCCCTGCGCGCATGGCTATGGCGAAATCGGGGTCAATCTCGCAGCCACTGCCCATACCGGCACACCCTATCAGGAGTGGATCAACACCTATGCGGGCGCGGACTACCAAGAGATGTGCCACACCGTTGGCAAGCTTTTTGATCAGGCCGCAAAAGCCCGCATCGGACCAGATTTCGAGAGCAGCCCGCGCTGGCCAAAGCTCTGCCAGATTTTTGCAACGGCAAGCAGGCTTGAAGCGAACTTCTGGTCAATGGGCCTAAAGGGAGGCCTTAAAGGAGCATGACGAACATCGCTCCTCGTTCGCGCAAAAAACGCATCGCCGACGGGTTTCTGTCGGCGTTTGCTGTGCTGGCACTTTGGCAGGCTGTGGTGAGCATCTGGCAGATGCCGCGCTTCATCCTGCCGGGTCCGCTCGATGTGGTGCAATCGCTCATCAGCAATGCGCAACTGATTGCGGATAATGCAGTCGTCACGTTTGGAGAAGTGCTGGGCGGGCTGTTTCTGGGCTCTGCGATTGGGGTACTCACAGCCATCGGGCTGATGATGTCACCATTGGCACAAAGGCTTGTCATGCCAATGATGGTGTTCTCTCAGGCGATCCCGATATTTGCGCTCGCTCCGATCTTAACACTCTGGCTCGGTTATGGACCGGCGTCGAAAATTGCCGTCACCATTCTGATGATCTTTTTTCCGGTCGCTTCCACTTTCCTTGATGGAATGCAAAGGACGGATCAGACACTGGTGGATGCCGCTGAAAATCTCGGCGCAAAACGCCCGCAAATTCTGTTTCGTGTGCGCATTCCCGCAGCTTTCCCCTCGCTCGCTTCAGGGTTAAGCCTTGCTGCCGTCTATGCACCCATTGGTGCAGTCGTGGGCGAATGGGTGGGTGCGTCGCGCGGGCTTGGCTACTTGATGCTGCTCGCCAATGGTCGTGCCAAGGTCGATCTGATGTTCGCAAGCCTGTTTGTGCTGGCAGCCTTCACCATGCTTTTACATGCAACCATCTCGCATTTTTCGCGCAAGCTGGCAGCATGGCCTAAAAAACTGTAAGACAGCATTTTTGCCACACTCAATAGATTGAAATTAAATTTCTGCATTTTGCCACTTGGCAAATGCTTTTGCTCATTTATTGTGCAGACATCTGAAACACTGGCAAGAGGTATGAGATGCGATCCTATCCATTTCCGTCGGTGCCCGGTGTTAATGCGGGCGCTTCCAAGCTTTAAGTTCTTGGCCCGTGTTGCAGGCTAAGGCCTGACCGCCCTCCCCAAAAGGGCATATTCCTAAACACTTCCAAATTTGCCGCAGCTATTTTCAGCTGTTTGTTTTGTCTTCGTTTTCACGCATTTGTCGGCGCAAAACCGCACCGCACTTTTTGCTGAAGATGAATTTAAAGGAACCAGAATCCGTTTTCATACGGGCTGGTATTATTCATATGACTCGGTTTCGTATCAATTTCCGGGGGCCTGTATTCCGCAAGGTCCTCGGCTACACATTCAGTCACTGGCGATGTCAGCCTCTGCGGCTGACGCTGATCATTATCAGCATGCTGCTTGCAACGGCCGCAGACGTCCTCACACCGCTCTACTCAGGAAAGCTGGTCGATGCGCTTTCGGTCGGGCAGGATAGCGCATGGGATGCTGCCATTCACGCGCTGATCATCCTGCTTGCACTGGGCGCATTGGCGCTGATCACGCGTCAGCTTACCTTCTATGTCATCACGGATTTCACGCTGAAGATCATGAGCGGCATGGCATCGAGTGCGTTTCACAAGCTTCAACGCTTTTCGACCGACTGGCATGCCAATGCCTTCGCCGGATCGACCGTGCGTAAGGTCTCGCGCGGCATGTGGGCGCTTGATCTGCTCAACGACACGCTGCTGCTTGCGCTGCTGCCGTCCATCCTGATGTTGCTCGGCTCTGTCGCGCTTCTCGCTTGGTATTGGCCGATGATGGGCGTTCTGGTTGCCATCGGCTCTGTGCTGTTTATCGTCTGCACGATTGTGATTTCACTCGGCTTTGTTGCGCCTGCCGCAACACTTGCTAACAGCTGGGACACGCGCATGGGCGGCGCTTTGGCCGATGCCATTTCGTGCAATGCCGTTGTGAAAGCATTCGGTGCTGAAACACGCGAAGATGGACGTCTTGCCAAGGTAGTCACCAAGTGGTGCTCGCGCACGCGCCGGACGTGGCTGATCGGTACGCTCAATGGTTTCATTCAGGGTGCAAACCTGCTCATCATGCGCGGTGTGGTGATTGGCTTTGCGCTTTATCTCTGGAGCCAGGGCCAGGCAACTGCCGGTGACATTACCTTCGTTCTGACCGCCTTCTTCATGTTGCAGGGTTATTTGCGTGATGTGGGCATGCATATCCGCAATCTGCAACGTTCGGTCAACGACATGGAAGAACTGGTGCAGATCGAAGCGGAGCCTTATGGCATCGCAGACAAGCCCGGCGCAGGTGCAATCCAGATCGGAAATGGCGAGATCACGTTTGAGAACGTCACCTTCCATTATGGCAGCCACGACACGGCGCTTTATCGTGACTTTTCGGTCAGGATTGAGGCTGGTGAGCGGGTCGGTCTGGTCGGCCATTCAGGTTCGGGCAAGACGACTTTCGTCAAGCTGATCCAGCGTCTCTACGATGTGAGTGGCGGCGCGATCAAAATCGATGGACAGAACATTGCCGAAGTCACTCAGGCATCACTCCGATCGCAGATTGCTATCGTGCAACAGGAGCCAATCCTGTTTCACCGCACGCTGGCTGAAAACATCGCCTATGCTCGCCCCGGTGCAACACAAGCCCAGATCGAGCATGCGGCAATGCTTGCCAGCGCGCATGATTTCATCATGCGTCTGCCAAAGGGCTATGCAACGCTTGTCGGTGAACGCGGTGTGAAGCTTTCGGGTGGTGAACGTCAGCGTGTCGCAATTGCCCGTGCATTTCTGGCTGATGCACCAATTCTTATTCTGGACGAGGCAACATCAAGCCTTGATTCAGAATCAGAAGTACTGATCCAGCAGGCAATGGAACGGCTGATGATCGGTCGTACCACACTTGTCATTGCACATAGGCTTTCAACGGTCCGTGCGCTGGATCGGCTGTTGGTTTTTGACAGAGGCAATATCGTCGAAGAAGGCGATCACGATGCGCTTATCCGGAAGCCTGATGGCATCTATCGCCGTATGTTCGAACGGCAGGCCTTGGAACTGACCAAAGGTCTTGATTTGCCATAAAAAGTGGGCCGGGAAACCGGCCCATTTTATTTGAAAACTTTGCCCGATGATTGGCGAATAATCAGCTTGTAATCGATATGCCGCGAAGGCGATGCCTCGCCCGTTTCTATCTGGCTGAGCAACATATCGACCGCATCATAGGTCATTTCGCGGATTGGCTGATGAACCGTAGTGATTTGCGGCGAGACCATGCTCGAAATCGCACTATCATCAAAGCCAACAATGGTCAGCTCATTTGGCACGTCGATCTTATGATCATAGGCAATTTGCAGAACGGCTGCCGCCATATCATCATTAGAGGCAAAAATCGCAGTGGGTCTGTTCTTCAACGACAAGAGTTTACGGCCAGCTTCCAACCCACTTGCAAAACTGAAGCCACCTTCAAATTCGTAATCGGGATTGTGAGCGATGCCAGCCTGATCCAGCATCTTGCGATAGCCTTCAAGACGCAGCTGTGCCGAGCGATGCGTCAGATCGCCAATGACGATTGCAATCTTACGGTGCCCCAGATCGAGCAAATATTGCATCAAATGGCAGGCGGCTTTCTCGTCATCAATGGCAACACTGTCCGTCGGATGCACGCCAAAATCACCAGCCACGCGGGTGAAGGGCATTGCAGATGCAATCAGTTCCTGCAAAATTTCAGGATCATCCGACATAGGCGGCGTTACGATAATTCCATCAAGTCCCGAAGCGTGGGCAGTTTCAATCAATGAGCCACGAATATCATCGCGATTTTCAACCGGGAAGATCAAGAGCCGGTAACGTGTGCCACGCAACCGATCCAGTGCACCAATCTGTAATTCGGTCACATAGCTCTGACTCGGATTCTCAAAGAATAGCCCAATCAGATGCGAGCGGCGCTCAACCAGATTACGCGCCGCGGCATTGGGACGATAGCGCAATTCAGCGCCTGCCAGTTTAACCTTTTCGCGGATCGTATCGCGGACATTGGGTTCGTCATTATAGACCCGCGAAACTGTCTTGATTGAAACGCCTGCAAGACGCGCCACATCGTGGATCGTTGCTCTCTTATTGGATGCGGCCATGGCCGTTATGCACTCTCCCCAGTGATATGGCCAATTTAGTATCTGCTTTGCAGATCAACGCAAAGCGCTAAATCGAGCATATCTTGGAACGCGTGAGAAAGCGCTTTTCACGACCATTATCGAGCGAGAACATACCACCGCGCCCCGGCACGACATCGATGATAAGTTCTGTATGTTTCCAGGCTTCGTATTGTGAACCACTGATATAAAATGGCGCGCCGCCAATCTCGCCCAGCTTGACATCGGCATCAGACAGCAGAAAGTCGCCCTGCGGATAGCACATCGGCGATGATCCATCACAACAGCCGCCCGACTGATGAAACATGATCGGACCATATTCAGCCTGCAACTCGGCGATCAGTTCCAGCGCTGCATCGGTGGCAGTGACCTGCTCTAGTTGAGAGTCTTGCGGCATGGTTCCTCCTCCCTTAGGGCGCGTTTCGATATGATCAAATCAGATCGGCGCTCTACAGTCTTTTACTTGAAGCATAATCTTATCGACCCTCGTTGAACGAAGGTCGGACTATGCTCTAACAAAGCCGCCGCATCGCTACGGCGGCTTTACTTCTTTGTATCTGCGCATGTCTTTTGCCCAAAAACCGGTTCCCACTTTTGGGAGACATGCTTTAATATCGCAGCATTACTGCGTCAGGTCCATCACGACGCGGCCTTCAATCTGACCTGCGCGCATTTCGTCAAAGATCGCATTGATATTGTCTATCTTGTCAGTGCGGATCGTCGCCTTGACCTTACCGTCTGCGGCAAAATCAATCGACTCCTGCAAATCAAGACGCGTGCCCACAATGGAGCCGCGCACGGTGACGCCGTTCAGCACCATATTGAAGATCGACAACGGAAATTCGCCAGCGGGAAGGCCGTTGAGTGCAATCGTTCCACCACGTGCGGCCATGCCGATGGCCTGTTCAAAGGCTTTCGGTGAAACAGCCGTCACAAGCACGCCCTGCGCGCCGCCATCTGTTTCTTTCTTGATATAGGCTGCCGGATCATTGTGCGTCTTGGCATTAACCGTCACAGTCGCACCGAGCTTGCGGGCCAGATCAAGTTTCTTATCGTCGATATCGACAGCTGCAACATTGAGGCCCATGGCCTTTGCATATTGCACGGCCATGTGGCCGAGCCCACCAATACCGGAAATCACAACCCAGTCGCCTGGCTTTGTGTCTGTAACCTTGAGGCCCTTGTAAACCGTCACGCCTGCGCAGAGAACGGGCGCAATCTCATTGAATTCGATATTTTTCGGAAGATGTCCGACGAAATTCGGATCGGCGACAACATAATCTGCAAAGCCGCCATTCACCGAATATCCGGTATTGAGCTGCTCTTCGCAAAGCGTTTCCCAACCACCCAGACAATGCACGCAATGACCGCAAGCGGTGTAAAGCCACGGAATGCCGACGCGATCGCCTTCCTTCACATGCTTGACGCCTTTGCCAACCGCAGACACGAAACCAACGCCCTCATGTCCGGGAATAAAGGGCGGATTGGGCTTGACGGGCCAGTCACCTTCGGCGGCATGAAGATCAGTATGGCATACACCGGACGCCTGAATTGCCACCTGAATCTGGCCATCGCCCGGCACCGGAATCGGAACTTCATCAATGGTCAATGGTTTGCCGAATTCGCGAACCACGGCAGCTTTCATTGTCTTAGCCATTACGAAAACATCCTTCTGTTTGTCGCGCATGGTTACCAAACATTATTTGGTATTTGGTTGGATGCGCTGTCATGGGTCGGATTGGCAAGGCAACCAAGGCCTGCCGACCCGACCCTTTCCTGGGAGGAAACAGGCTGGGAAAGCGACCTCATACAGATCAAAATTGAAGTCGCGGTGAAAAATGAATTAGCGGCCCGAAGCTCCAAGGCAACAGGCCGCTTTCTCTTTTTAGAAGAAGCCAAGCTTCTTCGGGCTGTAGCTCACCAGCATGTTCTTGGTCTGCTGGTAATGATCGAGCATCTTGAGGTGGTTTTCGCGACCGATACCCGACTGCTTGTAACCGCCGAAAGCCGCATGGGCCGGATAGGCGTGGTAGCAGTTCGTCCAGACGCGGCCTGCCTGAATAGCGCGACCAAAGCGATAGGCGCGTGTGCCGTCACGCGTCCAGACACCAGCACCAAGACCGTAAAGCGTGTCATTGGCAATCGCGAGCGCTTCTGCGTCATCCTTAAAGGTGGTGACAGAAACAACAGGGCCGAAGATTTCCTCCTGGAAAATCCGCATCTTGTTGTTGCCCTTGAACACAGTGGGCTTGACGTAATAGCCACCCGCAAGATCGCCTGCCAGTTCATTACGCCCGCCGCCGGTTAGCACTTCCGCGCCTTCCTGCTTGCCTATATCGATATAGCTGAGGATCTTTTCGAGCTGTTCGCTGGACGCCTGCGCACCGATCATGGTTGCCGGATCAAGCGGATCACCCTGAACGATGGCTTCAACACGCTTCAGCGCGCGTTCCATGAACTTATCATAAATCTTTTCATGGATCAGCGCACGGCTCGGACAGGTACAGACTTCACCCTGATTGAGCGCGAACATGACGAAGCCTTCAATCGCTTTGTCAAAATAGTCGTCATCTTCGGCTGTTACGTCCGAGAAAAAGATATTGGGCGACTTGCCGCCGAGTTCCAGCGTGACCGGAATAAGGTTCTGGCTGGCATATTGCATGATGAGACGACCGGTTGTCGTTTCACCTGTGAACGCGATCTTGGCAATGCGCGGGCTTGATGCCAGCGGCTTGCCTGCTTCAAGACCAAAGCCATTGACCACATTAAGCACACCGGCAGGCAACAGATCGCCAATGATCTCCATCAACACAAGGATCGAAGCCGGTGTCTGTTCTGCGGGCTTCAGCACCACGCAGTTCCCGGCAGCGAGGGCTGGTGCGAGCTTCCATACAGCCATCAGCAGCGGAAAATTCCATGGAATAATCTGGCCGACCACGCCAAGCGGCTCGTGGAAATGATAGGCAACGGTATCATGATCGATTTCAGAAATGCCGCCTTCTTGCGCACGGATTGCGCCAGCAAAATAGCGGAAATGGTCAATGGCCAACGGCAGATCGGCGTTTGTGGTTTCGCGGATCGGTTTACCGTTATCCCATGTTTCTGCCGCCGCTAGCTTTGGCAGGTTTGCTTCGATCCGATCTGCGATCTTGTTGAGGATCACAGCGCGTTCAGCCGGGCTGGTCTTGCCCCAGGCTTCTTTCGCTGCATGTGCTGCGTCTAGGGCTGCATCGACATCCGCTGCATCGGAGCGAGCGACTTCGCAGAGCACTTGTCCGTTGACTGGAGACGTATTTTCGAAATAACGGCCAGACTTGGGCTCAACCCATTTGCCGCCGATGAAATTGCCATACCGTTTGGCAAATTCAGGCTTCACAGAGCGATGAAATTCAACCTTGTTCATGGTATTCCTCCCGAAATTCAACGCCGCTCCTACGGCGTTTCAGATACAATGTGGCGCGGCTCTTGGGAGGAGTCATCCAGCGCTGGATAATATGCTGCATCAATGTGTCTCAATAATGCGACACAATTCAAAAACTAATTGGGTCTTATGATTTTGAGGCGATTAAGCTTGCGATGAAGCGTTGCACGACTGATGCCAAGAAGCTTCGCCGCAGAGGAGACATTGCCTTCGGCACGTGCTATGGCGCGCAGAATGACGCTGCGCTCAGACTCTGCCATATCTTCACGCGGATCAGCGTTCCAGCCAAGAAGATCAGCGGCAGGCAATGCAGTCGAAAGAGCATCATCGGTCAGATCCAGCGAGAGACGAGCCGCACGGGTTGCACCAATCACCAAATCGTCTTTATCGACAGCAATCAACGCGCCACCTGTTCTGTCAGCACTCGGCGCAAGCATGATGCGCGCATCCGGGAACGCCTGACGGAAATTCTCAGCCTCAATCCGCCGTGCGGCGTCGATGACAGCAACCGAAATCAATTGCACGAAGGCTTCTGTCAGATCACTGCGGCAGGACGAGACATCAAGCGCTGCCACGAGCCGCCCCTGATGATCGTGAATGGGCGCAACCGTGCAGGAAAGTCCGATATTGCGGGTGTGAAAATGCTGATCGCGATGGATCGTCAGCGCGCGCTGCTCGGCAATGCAAGTGCCAATACCATTGGTGCCTTCAACGGCTTCGCTCCAAACGGCTCCCGTCCACAACCCCCAATCGTAGAACGTATCGTCATCGCCGGCAGCACCGCGGCGCTCGACCGGCACGCCATCGCTATCAGCAAGAAGGACGCAGCAGCCAACACCACCGACAGCCATATAAAGGCGGTCCATGCTGGCTTGAGCAATATTGATGACACGTTCCATACGTTGGCGGGCCGTGCGCAATTCATGATCGGAAAGCGTTTGAACAGAGCCCACTTCCGCAGGATCAAGACCATAGAGGCGGGAAGACCGTCGCCACGAGGCGACAAGTGCAGACCGCGCTGCGCCGCCCGTATCGATTGCGGACTGAATACGCTCAGCATGAATCCTGTCTTGCGGTGCACCCATGTTTTCCTCCCAGAAAGGCTGGAAACCGCCTATTAGAGCGCGTTCGATCTGATTTTATCAGATCGGCGCTCTAACTCTTTTTACCTTAAGCATAATCTTATCGATCCTCGTTTCACTCCGGTCGGATTATGCTCTGGAAGGATAATGACTTTTTATCGGACGGGTTGCAAGCGACCCGTTACACGACTTTCGCAGGTTCGACGAAAGTCTCAAGCGCTGCGACTTCCATCGCATTCATCCGCAGGCCAAGTTTGGTCCGGCGCCAGAGGATATCTTCAGCCGTATGCGCCCATTCATGCTCCATGAGATAGCGGACTTCCGCCTCATAGAGATCGGCACCAAAATGCTGGCCAAGCTCGGCAAGAGACTTGGAATTGCCAAGCAAAATGCGCGCGCGCGTTCCGTAAAGCTTGAACAGACGGCGGGCATGGATCGCTGACAAAAACGGATAATCGGCTTTCAGCTTTTCCAATTCACGATCAAAAGCCGTCGCTTCGAAATCACCACCCGGCAGAGACGCGGCGTGGGTCCAAGGAGCACCTTTCTTACCCAAGTGATGCTCGATCTTTTCCAGCATATGTTCGGCCAGTCTACGTGCTGTGGTCAGCTTGCCGCCGAACACATTGATCAGCGGTGCCACGCCTTGCGGCGCATCTTCTTTGAGCACATAATCACGCGTTGCTTCCTGCGCTTTGCTGGCACCATCATCATAAAGCGGGCGGACGCCGGAATAGGTCCAGACAATATCTTCCCTGCACACCGGTTCGCGAAAATATTCGCTGGCGGCAGCACAGAGATAATCGGTTTCCTGATCGCTGATCGCAACTTTCGCCGGATCACCTTTATAATCCTGATCCGTGGTGCCGATCAGCGTGAAATCATCCTCGTAAGGGATTGCGAAAATGATGCGCCCGTCATTGTTCTGGAAGAAATAGGAACGCGGATCAGAGAATTTTTGGCGCACTATGATATGGCTGCCCTGCACCAGCCGCACATTATGCAGCTGCCGATCGCCTTCGACGCCTTCCAGCACCTTGTCTGCCCACGGTCCGGCTGCATTGATCAACAAACGCGCACGAAACTCTTCCCGCAGACCTGTATCGATGTTTTCGAGCGTAACCGTCCACGCTTCATGGTCACGACGTGCAGAGACAACCTTGGTGCGCGTGCGGATCATCGCACCGCGATCAGCAGCATCACGCGCTGTGAGCGTGGTAAAACGCGCATCATCCACCCAGCAATCCGAGTATTCGAAAGCCTTGGTAAAAAGCGGCTTAAGCGGTGCACTCGAAGGATCTGTGCGCATATCGAGCGTGCGCGTAGCAGGCAGCATTTTGCGGCCACCCAGATGATCGTAAAGAAACAGACCAAGGCGTAAAAGCCAAGCTGGACGCACACCGCCCTTATGAAAAGGCAGCACAAAACGCATCGGATGGATCAGATGCGGCGCATTGGCCCAGAGCACTTCGCGCTCCATCAGTGCTTCGCGCACCAGACGAAACTCATAATGCTCCAGATAGCGCAGCCCACCATGAATGAGCTTGGTCGCACGCGAGGACGTGCCACTGGCGAGGTCGTTCATCTCGGCAAGACCGACGGAAAAACCGCGGCCAACCGCATCGCGTGCAATGCCGCAGCCATTAATGCCGCCACCGATTACGAAAATGTCGAATATTTCATGCTGCGCCATGGTGAACCCTGAAGATCATCTTCAACCACCAAAACGAATATAATTTATTTAATACGAAAGCAAAACGAAAATGAAACGAAACTACAATTCTTTCTCTTCGGAAGCGTTAAGCCGGGCTGTTTCAATCAACTCAACCTCATTTTCACGGCATAAATCGCGCAACTGCTGCGACGGACAGTGATCGGTGATAAACGTATGCACTTGGGATATATGCCCAAGGCGCACAGGTGCCGTGCGTTCCAGCTTGGTTGAGTCGCTCACCAGAATGACATGACGCGCGTTGGCGATGATTGCGTGTGCGACTTTCACTTCGCGGAAATCAAAATCGAGCAATGCACCATCTGCATCCATCGCCGATGCACCGATGATTGCATAATCAACCTTGAATTGACGGATAAAATCCACCGCCGCCTCACCCACAATGCCACCATCGGAAGCGCGCACCACGCCGCCAGCAATCACCACTTCGATTTCGGGATAAACCCGCAGCGTATTGGCAACATTGATATTGTTGGTGATGACCATCAGGTTGTTATGATCAATCAGCGCATGACTGACGGCCTCTGTGGTCGTGCCGATATTGATGAAAAGCGACGCACCATCGGGAATCATTTCGGCTGCCGCACGCCCGATCAGTTCCTTCTCATGGGCTGCTATCCGACGCCGCGCTTCATATTCCATATTCTCCACGCCCGAAGGATAGAGCGCACCGCCATGGATACGACGCAGCAAACGCGCCTTGCAGAGATCATTGAGATCCTTGCGCACTGTCTGTGGCGTGACATCGAAAGCAACCGCCAGATCATCCACCAGAACCTGCCCCTGTCGGCGCGCGATATCCAAAATTGCATTGTGACGAGGGGTAAGCTGCATGGTGTTCCCGGTATGGAATTATACTAACAATCAATTCGTAATTTCGCTGTTTTGCAAAAGAAAGCAACCACCTGATGACAAAACAGGCAGAAACTCACCCTCTCTGTCCCTCCTTAGAGGTATCGCCAAATAAACGTCAGTTTATTTCAAATCCTAAAGTTTTTTATTTCCGAAAAATACCGTTCAAAAGATAGCAAAAAGCCTCACGATTTTTGAGAACTCCTACACCTTCCGAATAGAATTAAGCCAAACAAACATGTTTCCCGGATCGATAATTTAAATATTATTCAATAAATCCTCTTTTTCATAAAAAGGATTTAAATATAAATGATAAGACGCGCCTTTATCATAGCAGTCAATCTGAAATAAATCTTCTTAACGGAAGGGGTTAGCTATGTCTAAATTGGGTATCATTTTGACTTCCTGCGCACTTTTTCTTATCGGAAGCAGTGCATTTGCTCAAACAGTAAACGTAGACAACAACACAAATTCATCATCACAAGCCGGAGCAACTGCGATTTCTATCGGCGGGGGCGGAAACTCGCCAGATAAAATCAAAACCACGGTGCCGGCTTTTGCACCAGGACTTGTTGCAGCAGGGGTTCATTCATGTGCGGGTTCAACGAGCGTTGGTGTGGGTGCAACAGGCTGGGGTCTCGGCTTTGGCAGCACCTACGAAATGCGCGAATGCAACCGCCGTGCTTATGCCGCAGCACTTCTCGGCATGGGGCAAAACAGAGCGGCACTTGATCTGATTTGTCTTAACAAAGAAGTCAGAGCATCGCTCAACGCGACAGGCGTTGTTTGCCCTTCTCAGGGGCTTGCGAGCACACAAGCAGCGCCGCGTCCGGCAAAACAGGCCCCGCTTTTTGCATCTGTATCAAGTGAGGAACCCGCGGCAATTCCAGCCAGCGCCCACACGAGGACTGCATCATCACAACCGATGACGGCCAAGCGGACGTATTCTGCCAAAGCACTCGGGCTGAGTTCGGATCAGCTGCGCGCGAAGGGATGTGTTCTACGCAGTACGGCAAGCAAAGGACAGGCTTGGTACTGCTCGCGCCCTCTGATGTGATCATCAGCACATATGCCCGGCCCAAAAAGGCTTTCAGAGAAGTCTTGGGCCGGCAACCCTACGATATAGCCCCTTACACATGCAGCACGGCCGAATGCGGATGGGCAGCGGGGTGTATCGTTCGGATATGCCTACCGAAATCGGATTGAGAACTCATTCAACACGCGGAGGACATCTCATCATGCAGAAAATCATAATCGCTTCTATCGCACTTCTTGCGGCAGGCGCTCTGCCAGCTGCCGCGCAAACAGTAAACTGGAATGGCAGTTTTGGCGGTGCCAGTGGTGCGGGTTCAGCTGTTACCGGCGGGTTTGCGTTCGGCGCTGGCTCTACCGCAGCTGGTCAGGCAGCGACAACCGGCTGGGCCGAAGGCAAGGGCACAGTCGTCGGCATTGGCGGCAAGGTCGGACATTATGGCGGCAGCACAGGAATAGGCTCCGGCTATTTCACCTCGGGCTCAGGCGGTCAGTCCGCTGCCATGGCACAATCTGGGACAGGCTTTCTTGGCGGGAGTTCGGCAGGCACAGCCTTCGGCACCACATCCGGCGGATCATCCGGCAGTATCAGCCTTCGACGCTAACAAAAATCAAATGAACTGGAACTGGAGCGGTTACCTGTTGAGAAAAAACGAAAACCGCAAAAGCTCGACAGAGAGTTTTTCCAGCACAAAAAATAAAGATGGAAGAATATTCGACAGGCTTCCACAAAGCAAAGAATGAGAGCCCCTCAAAGGATACCCACTCTCATTCTGTAGGGGCAGGTGAAAATCTGCCCCTACACCGATATCATTCTTAAAGAATATCACTCAACAGAGGTGCAAAAAACCAAGAAGTGTCGTCTGCCACTATCAGGCGACGCTTCTTGGTTTTCGGAATTAATACTGTATCTTGCTACCGACTTCATTCCTCGCCGAACTTGTTGCCGTACATCTGGTGTAATTTGCAAGCGACCTCCGTGCGATTGGCAGCGCCGATCTTTCGCATGATGTTATGGACATGAGCTTTGACCGTGCCTTCACTCATTCCCAGCTCGAATGCGATAATTTTGTTGGATTTACCGACTCTGATTGCATGAACGACCTCTATCTCACGCATAGTCAGCAACTCGCCCAGCACATCGTCCGTCATTTCCTCAGACGGCGGTTTCATTAGCATGGAGGCCGGCACATACATGCCACCAGCGAGCGCAAGATGAATAGCTTCTACGCAAATGCGAACATCAACCGATGTCGGAATATAGCCACGCACACCGATTTCCATTGCACGCAAAACCTGTGACCACTCTTCACGCTCTGCCAGCAACACCACGGGTATAGGATGCCAAGCTTTTACGGCAGACTCTACTTCATCCGAAAAAAACGGGTCGGCAAGACGTTTAGAGCCGATATGCATAAGCACAACAATGGCGCCGTTCAGCGGCATATTTTTGTAGGCCGCGGCATAACTGACAACGGGAAGTTTCAGACCATTCATCATCAGTCCGTTAAAAAGACATTCCCGTTCAAGGTTACTTTTACAGAGGAGCATAAGATGAGGCTCATCCTGAACAGATAAACCCGTTGCAATTTCTTCACTCTCTTTTTTTTCCCCGAAAGAAGTAAAAGCACCCTCACGACTACCATCGGATGCTGCCCATAAGTGAGGCTCTCTTATTTGAAGCATTGCTTAGTTTCCTCTACTACTCATGTTTTTACTCGATACAAAACACTAGTTACGATAAAAACTTCGGCACTTTATTGGGATTTTCATTGCCAACCCCGCTGAAGACTGGTCTAAATATTGATACCAGCAAATAAACGTGTCATTAACTTATGTTAGCGGTTTATAAAAAAATGTGCTCGCCATAAGAACGACTTCGGGAACAGAAAGTTATAAATTCTATAACTTTCGTTGAGCATGGGCAGCGAATGCATAGTGGGAACCAACACACCACTGCTTTACTGATCGACGGCTTGGTCAACTTATTGGAATCGCCTCCAATTCTTGCCAAGCTGGATTCGCGCGAAAAAGAGGCCATGCAGGCCCTGGCAATTTCCGAGAACAGCTACCCAGCTGATGCAATTATCATCGATCAAGGTGCATCGATCCGCAGCATTCATATGGTACGCACGGGCTGGGGCTGCGTTTATCGCGATCTTTCCAGTGGAGAGCGCCAGATTATCGATTTTCCAATGCGATGCGACTTTGTTGGATTAAGAACTGCTGGCGGATACAGCTACAATACGATTAAAACACTGACGCCTATGTCTATTTACGAAATCCCGCTGGCGTCGCTGGAACAAACAATCAAACAAACACCCCGATTGGGCTTACTCTTCATCGAGATGCTGTCCAGACAACGCGCCATGCTTGTTGAGCATTTAACCAATGTTGGCTGCCGCAGCGCTTTTGTTCGCACAGCGCATTTCCTGCTGGAATTGTCCGACCGTGTGAAATCCTGCGGTATGGGCGAACCGGATTCATTTTACTGTCCGCTTACGCAATATCAGCTTGCCGATGCTCTGGGTCTAACCCCTATCCATCTCAACCGCATGATGAGAGAGTTGCGTGAAGAAGGGCTGGTGGTCTTCAAATCTTACAGAGTTGAAATTCTCGACCGGCAAAGATTGGTGCAAATTGCCGAATATGACGGCGCGTTCATGCGCATGTCAGTTTTCGACAAATCTATTTAAGCATTATTTGAGGGGAAAATGGTCGGAGTGGAGAGATTCGAACTCCCGACCCTCTGGTCCCAAACCAGATGCGCTACCAGACTGCGCTACACTCCGTATCCATATCAGCGAGACTCTTTCGTCTTGCTGTGAGCGGCTTATAGCGCCGCTCTTTTGAACCTGCAAGGGGATGCAACAGCTTTTTTTCAGCTATTTTTTTCAACGGCATAATGAGCTGGCTTATTTAGTTGAAAACTGGCGCTTCTCCCGCCCCAAAAGCCACAAAATCCGGGTTGGCGAAGCCTTTCACGCTTCCATCAGAACGCGCACCATAGATCATCGACTTTCCGTCAAAAGTCGTTGTCATGCCACCGGCTGCACGCAACACCGCGTCGCCCGCTGCCGTATCCCACTC
Source organism: Brucella pseudogrignonensis (assembly GCF_032190615.1). Lineage (NCBI taxonomy): Bacteria > Pseudomonadati > Pseudomonadota > Alphaproteobacteria > Hyphomicrobiales > Brucellaceae > Brucella > Brucella pseudogrignonensis. The sequence continues at coordinate 1,602,045 of NZ_JAVLAT010000001.1, read as the reverse complement.
CATTGTCGGGCCAAAGCGTGGATAAAGATCGGCATCGCCACGCGCGATCATGCAGAATTTCAGCGACGACCCCACCGAAACACATTTGCCACTGTGATTGTTTTTCAGAAATTGCTCGGTTTCTAGCGTCAAATGAGAGCGGCTGCACACCACGGTCTTTTCATCTGGTGCAATGCGAGCTGTAATCGCACGCCTGCTTATGATTTGATGGTCGGCAGATGTTGTCACTTCCTGCGCACCGTCACGACTGCCCACATAAAGTAGGTTGCGCACAGGCGCATAGACCAGCCCCAAAACAGGCACTCCGTCCTCAATCAGCGCAATATTCACCGTAAAATCGCCATTGCGCAGCAGAAATTCCCGCGTCCCATCCAGCGGATCAATCAGAAAAAAACGTCGGCCCAATTGCGCTGGCAGTCGACCTGCGGCAGCCTCCTCCTCAGCCACAACCGGAATATCGGGCGCAAACGACGCAAGGGCCGCAAGAATAATCGCCTCAGCCGCGTGATCAGCTTCGGTTACTGGCGACTGATCTTTCTTGGAATGAACTGCGCATCCTTGCGTATAATGCTTGATGATAACACGACCAGCCTCAAGCGCAGCATTCTCCAGTGCAGCGAGCAAAGCTTTGCTGTCGGAATCAGTTTTCGGAAAGGCTACTGCTGTCATGTCTCAAATCGACCAGGAATCACTGCCATAACTGCCGATAACACCGCGCTCGGCCAGATACTTTTCTACTTCCGCGACGAGTTCGTCAATGTCACGCCCGGCGGTGTGAAGATGCACTTCCGGGGAATGCGGTGCTTCATAGGGCGAATCAATGCCGGTAAACGCCTTGATCTCACCACGCAGTGCCTGCGCATAAAGCCCCTTTGGATCACGCGCCATGCATTCCTCAATCGGCGTATCAACGAAGATTTCGATGAATTCACCCTCCGGCAAACGCGACCGCACGCGGTCGCGTTCAGATCGGAATGGCGAAATGAACGAGACCAGCGTGATCAACCCGGCATCGGCCATAAGACCTGCTACCTCGCCTACGCGGCGGATATTCTCGGCGCGGTCTTGATCCGAGAAACCAAGATCGCTGTTAAGGCCATGCCGGACATTATCGCCATCCAGCAGGTAGGTGTGCTTGCCAAGCGCATGAAGTCGCTGTTCGAGCCGGTTGGCGATGGTAGATTTTCCCGAAGCGGACAAGCCCGTGAACCAGAGCACAGCCGGCTTCTGGAATTTTTGCGATGCACGTGCCTGTTTGTCGAGGTCAAAAGCCTGCAAATGCACATTGGTTGCCTGACGCAATGCGCTATCAATCATACCGGCGCCAACCGTCGCATTGGTGAGACGATCAATCAGCACGAAAGCGCCGGTCACGCGATTGTCCGAATAGGAATCGAAAACAATCTGGTCCGCTGTCTGAAGATGGCAAACACCAACTTCATTGAGATCAAGCCGTGTCGCTTCTTCGCGCGCAAATGTATTAACGTCGGTGCGGTATTTGATCTCGCTGATCGTCACCGGCGTCTGATCTGTTTCAGTGCGCAGCAGATAAGAACGCCCCGGCTGCAAAGCTTCTTCACCAAACCAGACGATATTGGCGCTAAAGCGATCCGCCACTTCTGGCCGCGCCTCTGTACCCACCAGCATATTGCCACGAGAGACTTCAATCTCGTCTTCAAGAACGAGCGTCACCGCCTGCCCTTCGGTTGCGCGGGCCAGGTCGCCGTCATAGGCGGCGATGCGTTTCACCTTCGATTGCTTGCCTGATTTTGCGACAACAACCGTATCGCCTTCTGCAATCGACCCTGAGGCAACAGTGCCGGAGAAGCCACGGAAATCGAGATTTGGCCGGTTCACATATTGCACCGGAAAGCGAAATGGCTTGCCGATACTATCCGTATCAAGACGCACTGTTTCCAGATGTTCCAGCAGATAAGGGCCTTCATACCAGCCGATACGCGGTGAAAGGCTGCTGACATTATCGCCGAACCGCGCAGAAAGCGGGATTGTCTGAATGCTGGCGAAGCCCAAGTCTTTGGCAAAGCTCATATAGTCAGCAACAATACGATCAAAAACATCTTGCGAAAAATCAACCAGATCGATCTTGTTGACGGCCACGACAATGTGCCGGATACCCAAAAGCGAAGCGATGAAGCTATGGCGGCGAGTCTGCGTCAGAACACCCTGCCGCGCATCGATTAGCACCACTGCTAGATCAGCCGTCGAAGCGCCTGTTGCCATGTTGCGCGTATATTGCGCGTGGCCTGGTGTGTCGGCCACGATAAATTTACGACGCGGCGTTGAAAAGAAGCGATAGGCCACATCGATGGTGATGCCTTGCTCGCGTTCGGCTTCAAGGCCATCGACCAGCAGCGCGAAATCAAAATCGTCATCCGTGGTGCCAAATTTGCGGCTGTCGTTCTTCAGCGTCGCAAGTTGATCCTCAAAGATCAGTTTGGTGTCATAGAGAAGACGCCCGATCAGCGTGGACTTTCCGTCATCGACCGAACCGCAAGTCAAAAAGCGGAGCAGAGTCTTACGCTCCTGATCAACGAGAAAATCGCTGACGGCGGCACTTGTTACAGAGGGTTTCAATAGGGCGTTCATCAGAAATAGCCCTCCCGCTTCTTCTTTTCCATCGAACCGGCTTCATCGCGATCAATGGCGCGGCCCTGACGCTCGGAGGTGCGGGCGATCAACATTTCTTCGACAATATCGGAGAGATTGGTGGCACTGGATTCAATTGCACCCGTCAACGGATAGCAGCCAAGCGTGCGAAAACGCACCATCCGCTCATCAACCTTCTCACCGGGACGCAACGTCATGCGGTCATCATCGAGTTTGATCAACATGCCGTCGCGCTCGACTACCGGACGAGGCGCTGCAAAATAAAGCGGTACAATCGGGATGTTTTCCTGAAGGATATACTGCCAGATATCCAACTCGGTCCAATTCGAGAGCGGGAAGACGCGGATCGATTCACCAGCTGCAACGCGGGTATTATAGACCTTCCACATTTCAGGACGCTGGTTCTTTGGGTCCCAGCCATGCTGCGCGTTGCGGAACGAAAAAATGCGCTCTTTTGCGCGGGATTTTTCCTCATCTCTGCGTGCACCACCGAAAGCGGCATCAAACTTATATTTATCGAGCGCCTGCCGCAAACCCACTGTCTTCATGACATGGGTATGGACGTTTGAGCCATGCGTGAATGGACCAACGCCATCGCGTACGCCGTCCTCATTGATATGAACCAGCAGCTCAAAACCCTTTTCGCGGGCCTGGGCATCGCGAAACTCGATCATCTCGCGGAATTTCCAGGTCGTATCGACATGCAGAAACGGGAATGGCGGCGGAGCCGGATAGAATGCTTTCATCGCCAGATGCAGCATGACTGAGGAATCTTTGCCCACCGAATAGAGCATGACCGGGTTTTCGAAAGTCGCGGCAACCTCGCGGAAAATGTGAATTGCTTCTGCTTCCAGACGCTCAAGATGCGTCAGGTTCTTGCTCAGGGATGCGTGATGCACGTCTGTTTCTCCCGGAAACCAGCTCGAAAAGAATAATGACGGGAGGTTTGATCCGGCGCAGGCGTTGGAAAACCACTCTCCGCGCATTGTCGTGAAAGACAGAGCAAAAGGAAAAGTATGCTATCGCGTATTGTGACGGGGTTAAGCGAAAACGTGCCTGTTTTGACGCGATAACGGAAACAAACTTGCGCCAGATCGAAAAGTGCAATTTTTAGCCAAGCTGCGGAAAATACTACTAAATTTGTGGTATTAAGCCGATTTTTAAGGAGTAAAATGTCCTTCGGGCCAAACCGCCAAAGGATCAAACGTCGTTAGAGAAGGCCAAATGTACGCGCTTTGGCGACGGCCTGTACCTTGTTGACGGCAACAAGTTTGGTGAGAACATTGCTAATATGGAAATTCACAGTGCGCGTTGAAATGCTGAGGATGGTTCCAATAATCTCGGCGGTTTTGCCTTCGCTTGTCCAACGCAGGATTTCACGCTCGCGTGCAGTCAGATTCACTTCTGATACGCAGTTGATTTTTGGAACATTAAGATGTTCATACATGGCGAGGTGCAAGAGATTGGTCACAATCTGCATCTGGCGACGCAGCATCGAGATTTCACCTTCTGATAAAGCAGGCTTGTCACGCAAAAATGTGAGAATGCCAAAGACCCCTTGTGCAGCCCAGCATGGCTGAGAGATCCCGACACGAAGCCCGAAACCCTGCGCATCTGCCCATATCTGGGGCGTCTCGACAAAAAGCTTCTGCGACCAAACGAGCGGTTCAATGCTGTTTATTCCGCCCCGCACGACAGGGTCGATTTCGACATATTTCTTCGCCGCATATTGTTTCTGCCAAGCATCAGGCGTGGTCTCAAAGCGTATCCAGCGCGATACACTATCCAGCGACGGGACACACATGGAATAAGACACATAGGCAAATCCAAGTTTTGCGGCATAGGTCTTAATCTGCTCGAACAGGGTTTCGGCATTATCGGATGATTGGATGGTCTCGTAAAAATCTTCCCATTGCATAACTTGAATCCCAATATTGTTTCGATGAACCAGATAATTCGATAAAATTTGGATAAACAGACACATTCTGTGTCGATTGAACCGACCAGACAAACAAATACTAATTTTTTAGGATTCTATGGCGCCGGAACCCGAATTTTTATTATCGACCACAAGACCGTGAGCCACCTGTATTATATACCATATGATTTACAGGTCATCTACACATATTGATTTCAATATTTTCATATTTTTTATAAAAATAATACTTATTTCAGCTAGATAAAAATTAAGTAAAATTAAATAAATAAGCCCCGCAATGCGGGGCTTATGATTTTCAGATGCGCTACGGTTATGCAGCAGCTTCAACCGGCTCCGGTGCCTGACCGGGAATATAATTGAGAACTGGCCCAAGCCAGCGTTCAACTTCCTCCACGCTCATGCCCTTGCGGTTCGCGTAATCTTCGACCTGATCACGCTCGACCTTGGCAACGCCGAAATAATAGCTTTCGGGATGGCCGATATAAAGGCCAGACACCGACGAGCCCGGCCACATGGAATAGCTTTCCGTCAGTTCGACGCCGGTTTGCGCTGTTGCATCCAGAAGCTCGAACAAGGTCTTCTTTTCGGTGTGATCAGGCTGCGCCGGATAGCCCGGTGCCGGACGGATACCGGCATAACGCTCGTGGATCAGATCATCGTTTGAAAGCTCTTCGCCCGGCGCATAGCCCCAGAACTCGTTGCGCACGCGCTGATGCATTAGTTCAGCAAAGGCTTCAGCGAAGCGGTCAGCCAGTGCCTTCACGAGAATGGATGAGTAATCGTCATTTGCGCGCTCAAAGCGTTCGGCAATTGCCACTTCCTCAATACCTGCGGTGACGACAAAGCCGCCAACATAGTCCTGTTTGCCGCTATCGGCTGGTGCCACGAAATCCGACATAGCGACATTCGGGCGACCATCACGCTTCGACAACTGCTGGCGCAAGGTGAAAAAGGTAGCGAGTTCTTCCTTGCGGCTTTCATCGGTGAAGAGACGAATATCGTCGCCCACGGTATTGGCAGGCCAGAAACCAATTATGCCACGCGGCGCAAACCACTTTTCTTCGATGATCTTCGCAAGCATGGCCTGTGCATCCGCCCAGAGCTGGCGTGCTGCTTCGCCCTGCTTTTCATCTTCGAGAATGGCTGGATAGCGCCCCTTCATCTCCCATGTCTGGAAGAAGGGCGTCCAGTCGATGTAACGCGCAATCTCGGCCAGATCATAGTTCTCAAAGGTCTTTGTGCCAAGAAATGTTGGCTTTGGCGGTGTGTAGGCGTCCCAGTCCAACTTGTGGGCGTTTTCGCGCGCGCGAGCCAGGGGCAGACGCTTCTTTTCTGCCTCGTTGCGGGCATGCGCTGCCGCAACCTTGGCATATTCCTCACGAATGCCCTCGACATAAGCGCCCTTGTTTTCAGGCGACAACAGATTTGAAACAACACCCACGGCGCGACTGGCATCGATCACATAGACCGCCTGCCCCTTCTCATAGCGTGGATGAATTTTCACAGCCGTATGCACACGGCTGGTCGTCGCACCACCGATCAGAAGCGGCACGTTAAAGCCTTCACGCTCCATTTCAGCCGCCACATGCACCATCTCGTCGAGCGACGGGGTGATAAGGCCTGAAAGGCCGATGACATCGACATTTTCGGCCTTCGCCGTATCCAGAATTTTTTGCGCTGGCACCATCACGCCAAGATCAATGATCTCGTAATTGTTGCAAGCCAGCACCACGCCGACAATGTTCTTGCCGATGTCGTGTACGTCGCCCTTCACGGTTGCCATCAGCACCTTACCGGCACTCTGGCGACCTTCACCACCGCTCAGGCGCTTTTCTTCTTCCATATAGGGCAGAAGCACCGCCACAGCCTGTTTCATCACACGGGCAGACTTGACCACTTGCGGCAGGAACATCTTGCCCGAGCCAAACAGATCGCCGACCACATTCATACCGGCCATCAACGGGCCTTCAATAACATGCAGCGGACGTGCTGCCGCTTGACGGGCTTCTTCCGTGTCGGCTTCGATATATTCGGTAATACCGTTGACCAGCGCATGTTCAAGGCGCTTTTCAACCGGCCATTCGCGCCAGCTTAAATCCTGCGCTTTCGCTTCTTTGGTGCCGCTGTCCCGGAAACGTTCTGCAATTTCGAGCAACCGTTCGGTCGCATCATCGCGACGGTTCAGTACCACATCTTCGCAGGCTTCGCGCAGTTCCGGATCAATCGTGTCATAGACCGCCAACTGCCCGGCATTGACGATACCCATATCCATACCAACCTGAATGGCATGATAGAGGAAGACAGCGTGCATCGCCTCACGCACCGGCTCGTTGCCGCGGAACGAGAAGGACAGATTTGAGACCCCACCCGAAATATGGACGTGCGGCAGTGTTTGGGTGATCCTGCGCGTGGCTTCGATGAAATCGACGCCATAATTATTGTGCTCGTCAATGCCCGTTGCGACGGCAAAGACGTTCGGATCGAAGATGATGTCTTCCGGCGGGAAGCCAACCTGCTCGGTCAGGATCTTGTAAGCGCGGGTACAGATTTCGACCTTGCGCTCTTCCGTGTCCGCTTGCCCCGTTTCGTCAAATGCCATGATGACAACCGCCGCACCATAGGCACGCACCAGCCGCGCATGATGCAGGAAGGCTTCTTCGCCTTCTTTGAGCGAAATCGAGTTGACGATCGGCTTGCCCTGAACACATTTCAGGCCAGCTTCGATCACATCCCACTTCGAGCTGTCGATCATCACCGGAACGCGCGCAATATCCGGCTCTGCCGCGATCAGGTTGAGATATTCAACCATGATCTTCTGGCTGTCGATCAGACCTTCATCCATGTTGATGTCGATGATCTGTGCGCCATTTTCCACCTGATCACGCGCCACATCCAGCGCTGTCGAATAATCACCAGCCTTAATGAGCTTACGGAAACGCGCGGAACCCGTGACATTGGTGCGTTCGCCGACATTGACGAAAGGAATATCCTTGGTCAGCGTGAAAGGCTCAAGACCCGACAGACGCATCAGCGGCGGCACCTTGACGGGCTTGCGCGGTGGATGCTTGGCAACAGCAGCTGCTATCGCACGGATATGTTCTGGCGTCGAACCGCAGCAGCCGCCGACCACATTGACGAGACCTTCGCGCGCGAAATCCTCAATCTGAGCTGCCATGGCTTCCGGGCTTTCGTCATACTGGCCAAATTCATTTGGAAGGCCAGCATTGGGATAGGCGCAGACAAATGTATCGGCAATACCAGCGATTTCGGCCAAATGTTCGCGCATTGCATTGGCACCGAGCGCGCAATTCAACCCGATGGTGAAAGGCTTAGCATGGCGCAGTGAATACCAGAACGCCGTTGGGGTCTGACCGGAAAGTGTGCGGCCCGAAAGATCGGTGATCGTGCCGGAAATCATCACCGGCAGATGCACGCCCTTCTCAATGAACACTTCTTCAGCCGCAAAGACAGCTGCCTTGGCGTTCAGCGTATCGAAGATCGTCTCGATGAGAATAATGTCGGCGCCACCATCGATCAGACCACGGATCTGGTCGGCATAGGCAATGCGCAGATCATCGAAGGTGACGGCACGATAACCGGGATTGTTGACATCCGGCGACAGCGAAGCGGTACGGTTTGTTGGGCCAAGTGCGCCGGCAACAAAACGGCGACGACCATCTTTCTGCTGCGCGCGGATGGCTGCGCGACGAGCCAAGCGCGCGCCATCACGGTTGAGCTCATAAACGGCATCTTCCATGCCGTAATCCGCCTGCGCAATCGTCGTCGACGAGAATGTGTTGGTTTCGAGAATGTCAGCTCCGGCCATAGCATAGGCATAATGAATTTCTTCAATTGCCTTTGGCTGGGTGAGCGTCAAAAGGTCGTTGTTGCCCTGAAGCTGGCAATCGCAGGAACCGAAACGCTCACCGCGAAAATGCTCTTCGTGAAAGCCCAAGCCTTGAATCTGCGTCCCCATAGCACCGTCAAGAATCAGAATCCGTTCACTTGCGGCTTTGGTGAGTGCTGCGAGCACTTCCGAACCGTCTGGCTTGACTGCCGTTGAACCAAAAAGATTATCGAGGGAAGACGTCATAGGGGATTACCGCCTGTGTTCTGATACGCTTCATCGCTACAGCAGAGCCCGAAATCCGCAAAGGACTTTCTGAAAAGACGATGCCTGGATTGCTTTATTGAATACACGCTGGGACGCTCTAGACGAGCGCACAGCGCACAAAGTCGATTTAATGACATAAACATATCTTTATGTCAATTCTGACGCCACTCGATTAATCGCAGCGCGCGTTTTCACTAAACTATTGCTGGTTTGAAGAAAAAGTGAGCTTTCAAAGCCACCGGCACGCCACAATGCAGGATCAAAATCGCACGAGGGACGTTGAGATAAGAATTCAGATAGGGAGACCCCAATGAAGAAATTAGCATCTTCCTTTTTCGCGGCGTGTCTATCACTTGGCCTAGGCGTGCCTGCCGTCACTGCAAGCGCCGATGCGGCACAGCCAGTCCCCCGTCTGGCAGCCACCGTCAGCCAGGATGCACAGGCTCCGATCGAGACTGTTCAATATTACGACTATCGTGGAGACCGGGGCGGCTGGCGCCACCATCCGCCGCGTTATCGCGATGGCTACAGGCACTACCGACCACACCATCGGAATTGGGGCCCGCCGCCACGCTATCGTCATCACCCACCGCGCTATCGCCCTGGACCTGTCTACCGGGGAGGCGGGAATGCGCATGTGCGCTGGTGCTATAATCGCTATCGGTCATACCGGGCTTACGACAATACATTCCAGCCTAATTACGGCCCGCGTCGCCAGTGCTACTCGCCTTATATTTAAGCAAAAAGCCCCGGAAAACCGGGGCTTTTCATAAGAATATTTATGTCAAAGATCAGGTGACGAAAGCGCCGATGGAGGCTGCGACCAAGCCGATAGCCACGGCGATCATCACGCCATAGACGCGAGGCTTGTCGAAAAGTACGGCAAAAGCAGAAAACCAGCCCACCACCGCTGCACCCAGCGCAAAAAGAAATCCGGGCTTATCACCATGGTAAAGATTGGCTGCCATTAGCGCGCCGACAATCAGCGCACCAAAAACGATCATCAGCCCTGTGGCATAGCGTTCGTAATCGTCCATTTAAACTTCCTCGTTCCGATCACATGCAACATGCTCCGGAAGGTATCGCTCTGTCATTTGGCCATTTAAAGACATGAATCCTCGTCATGCCCATGGCGGTTGTTTCCACACAATCACTATTTGCTGCGTTCTTCAACCATTTCGCAACACCATCCGCAGCAATTGTTGCGAATTATGCTATATCGCTGTTTATGGATTCGACTGGTATCAACATATTCGAAACGCCTATCGGCCCTTGCGGGATTGCATGGCACACCGACAAGATTATCGGTGTGGAAATCGGCGACCTAGATGAAAGCGAAACACGTTATCGTCTGCGATCACGCTTTTCAAACGCGAACGAAGCCGCGCCGCCCGCCTATGTTAGCGCAGCGATTGATAAGGTTCGCGCGCTTCTCGAGGGTGGAAATCCAGATTTTTCGCAAACACCGCTTGCGCTTGATCCGTTGCCGGAACTCAACCGGAAAGTCTATGAAATCCTTCTCGCTTTAAAAGCGGGCGAGACAATCACCTATGGCGCAATCGCACGCAGGCTTGGCGATGTCAGCCTTTCGCAGGCAGTGGGCTATGCACTGGGGAAAAACCCGTTTCCGATCATCGTGCCTTGCCATCGGGTCTTGGGTTCCAATGGCAAGGTTGGAGGTTTTTCGGCGGCGGGTGGTACAGCCACCAAGTTGCGGCTGCTGAATATTGAACGTGCGAGAACGTCAGCGGAGCCCGACTTGTTTGGTGGATTACCGTTGCAGGCTCCACCGGAGGCTGATTAGCTTTTGTCGGTCACGACATCTGCGGAAAAACGCAATTCACGCATCGGGCGCACATACTGGGTGGACGCATCATAGGTGGGATGGTTTTTGTATGCGAACAGCGCTTCTTCGTCCTTGAACTCAGCATAGACCACAAGATCAATCGCGTTGCCCATCGGGTCGACCTTGGAATTCGGCAGAACTTCAAACACGTCGGAATAAGGAATAGTACCCAACTGCTCCAAGCCCTTGCGGACGACATCGATGTCCTGATCGGGCTTGACGCTGAAGAAAACAATGTGGCGGATCACGTCTTGTCTCCAATGATTGATGCGGCGTATCTACCCTATCATCCATCGAAGCAAAACAGCTAAATACCTAAAAGCAATATTTAGACGGCCTTTACCCGCCGCCAGGCGAACCCGCCTTCCTGCTGAACCGAACCACGGCCGGGTTGATAATAGCCGGGCGTATCGACAAGACGCTGCTCGCCAAGGCGCGATTGCGCGAGTTTGTTGGTCACTTGCAGGCTGTCAAAACCTGTGCGCAGCATCAGTGCCGCCTGATCAATCAGCACATCCCCCGTCGCCCGCAGCTCGCCCACAAAACCCGCACGACGCAGAACCTCGGCCTTAGAATAGGAGCGACCATCATTGAAGGCCGGAAACTCCAAAGCAATGACTGGCAGGTTTTCGAGATGATCCAACAGCGGATCAATTTTCTCACCCGGCGTCACCGAAACACCGATACGGCGATTGGAGGCGCGGCGCAGCTCCTCATCAAGCCCCAACCAGACAGCCAGCGGAATGATGATCGCGGGCGCGTCACCTGCGGTTTCGAGATCATCGCCAAAAATATAATCGTCTTCACGAAAGCCCTGCTCGGACCAAAGTTTTGTTTCACTCATTTCCGGTCCAAAGCTCCATGATTTTTTAGACTATCAGCAAGTCCGCTCAGATGGATGCCGCATTCGGTCTTTTCCGATCCCGACCAGCGCCCGGCGCGCTGGTCTTCACCCTCGCTCACGGGTCGCGTACAAGGCATGCAGCCAATTGAACGGTAGCCCTGCACCGTCAGTGGATGGACAGGCAGATCATGTTTTTGCGCGTAGTTTCGCAAGTCATCCGCGCTCATCCGCGCCAGCGGATTGATGCGAATGCGTGGGCCGACCGATTCAAAAACCGGCAATGCATTGCGGGTCGATGCCTGAAACTGCTTCCGACCGGTCATCCATGCACGATAAGGAGAAACAGCTCGCGCCATCGGCTCAACCTTGCGGATAAAGCAGCAGCGATCCTTGTCGGTCATCGACAAAGCACCAAACGGATCATCCGCTTTCACGCTGTCCGCAAGTGGCAAAATATCCTGCACGTCGAGAAGCCCCAGCCGGTCCACAAGATCATGCCGATAATCGAGCGTCGCGCGGAAATGCTTGCCTGTATCAAGAAACAGAACCGGCGTTGCCGGATCAATCTCCGAAATCATGTGCAGCAGGACAGCCGATTCAGCACCAAAGGACGAAACGACTGCAATCTGGCCATCAAAGAGTTCATGGGTGCTGAGCGCAATCACGTCCTGCGGAGAGGACGCGCCATGATTTCCCTCCAACAGCCGCGCCTGCGCGGCTGCGCGTTCATCGGCGTCAGGCTGCACGGTTCACCTCGCCATAAAGTGCCCTTTTGAAAGGCTCCATACCCACCCGGCGATAGGCAGCAATGAAACTTTCATCCGCATGCTCACGCAAGCCAAGATAGGTATCGACCACCGTTTCTATGGCATCAACCACTTCTTCTGACGAAAAGCCGCGTCCAGTAATGTCGCCGATGGATGTATATTCATCCGCCGAACCGCCAAGCGTGATCTGGTAGAGTTCTTCACCCTTCTTTTCGACACCAAGAATACCAATGTGACCGACATGGTGATGGCCGCAGGCATTGATGCAGCCGGAAATTTTGATCTTGAGATCGCCAATTTCCAGCTGGCGCTGCTGATTGCCAAAGCGTTCAGAAATGCGCTGCGCGACCGGGATCGAACGCGCATTGGCAAGCGCGCAATAATCAAGGCCGGGGCATGCGATAATATCAGTGATCAGACCCGCATTGGCCGTCACCAGTCCGTCCGATTGAAGCAGGTCATAGACCGCCGGAAGATCGGCCTTGGCCACATGCGGCAGAACCAGATTCTGCTCATGGCTGACGCGGATTTCATCAGAAGAATAGGTTTGCGCAATATCCGCTACCAATTCCATCTGTTCAGCACTCGCATCGCCCGGAATACCGCCAATGGGTTTGAGCGAGATCGTCACGACCGCATAATCCGGGTTCTTGTGCGGCGTCACATTGCGCTGCGTCCAGGCGGCAAAATCGGCATCAGCCTTCTGCGTGACAGCCAGAATTTCCCAGCCTTCGGGACGCTGCGGCAAATCCGGCATACGGAAATAGCTTTCAATCGCATCAATATCGCGCTGCGGCAGTTGCAGATCGCTGTAACGGATCTGTTCCCACTCAGCGTCAATCTCCTGCACCAGCGGCTCAATGCCAGTTTCATGCAAGAGGATTTTAATACGCGCTTTGTATTTATTATCGCGGCGTCCATGGAGATTATAAACGCGGACAATCGCTGTCACATAGGTCAGCATGTCCTCAAGCGGCAGGAAGTCGCGGATTTTTTTGGCGACCATCGGCGTGCGCCCCTGCCCGCCGCCAATATAGACAGCAAGGCCTAGCTCGCCTGCTTCGTTCTTTTTCAGCTGCAAACCGATATCATGCACCTGAATGGCCGCACGATCATGCTCTGAGCCAACAATCGCAATCTTGAATTTGCGCGGCAGATAAGAAAACTCGGGATGCAGCGACGACCACTGACGCAGAATTTCTGCCAGCGGGCGCGGATCGGCCACTTCATCAGCGGCCGCCCCTGCAAAGTGATCAGCGGTCACATTGCGAATGCAGTTGCCCGAAGTCTGAATGGCGTGCATTTCGACTTCGGCCAGTTCTTCAAGAATGCGTGGCACGTCTTTTAGTGCTGGCCAGTTATACTGAACATTTTGGCGCGTTGTGAAATGCGCAAAACCGCGGTCATACTCGCGCGCAATAGAGCCAAGCCTGCGCAACTGGCGGCTCGACAATGTGCCGTAAGGGATTGCGACACGCAGCATATAGGCGTGCAATTGCAGATAAAGGCCATTCATCAAGCGCAACGGCTTGAACTGGTCTTCCGTCATTTCACCCGAAAGGCGGCGCTCAACCTGATCCTTGAACTGTGCAACGCGGGCCGCAACAAAATCGCGGTCAAATTCATCATAACGATACATGGTAATTTCCGATATCCAGATCAGGAGGCTTGCTTCAGGCTTTTTTCACGCATGGCTTTATCCCAAAACCGGTTCCCACTTTTGGGAGCCATGCGGTTGACCAAGCGTAACGATGGTGGGGCCGGAGAGCCGGATGCGCTCGCGCAGGCGAATGGGATAGAGCCCTTCGTCACGCTCTTCGACATCAATCACATTCACATCGACAACCAGGTTGGCTTTGGCAGCAACCTTGCCAGCATTTTCGAGAGCGCTAACGGCTTCCGCATGACGGGCAACCAGCGCGCCATCAATCGTTTCCTGCCATGAACCATCAGCGCCAAGCCACACGGCCTGACCATCAATGAGCCGGTTTGCGGTGAGAACTTTTACAACCATTTTTCCAACCCCTGATTTAAGCGGCGACTGCAACGGGACGAACCGCCAGCGCTTGCGCTTTATCGATAGCGGCACCTGCAACAGCATCGCCGATGATGACCATGACCGGACCCGCAAGCTCTTTGCGCTCTTCCAGCGATGGCAGATCTTTCAATGTTCCATGAAACAGCTGCTTGTCCTTGCGGCTGGCATTTTCAACAACCGCGACAGCCGTATCTTCATGCAGTCCCGCAGAAATCAGACGGCTTGCAACGGATGCAGCAACACTTGAGCCCATATAGACGGCGATTGTTGCGCCCGAGACGGCAAGCTTGGCCCAGCCCGGCAAGACATCGCCTGCCATGTCGTGGCCAGTGGTGAACACCAGCGAGGACGCCACGCCGCGCAGTGTCAGCGGCAGTTCCATATCGGCTGCGGCAGCGAAAGCAGAGGTGATGCCCGGCACGATTTCAAAACCGATACCCGCCGACCGCAGCGCCGCCATTTCTTCGCCCGCACGGCCAAAGACCAGCGGATCGCCCGCTTTCAGACGCACCACGCGCTTGCCTTCGCGACCAAGGCTGACGAGGAGATCGTTGATCTCGTTCTGGCTTTTGGAATGGCATCCCTTGCGCTTGCCGACCGAAAGACGCTCCGCATCGCGGCGACCCATGGCGATAACGCCTTCTGGCACCAGCGCGTCATGCACAATCACATCGGCTTCCATCAGCACACGATGCGCACGCAGGGTCAGCAGATCTTCTGCACCCGGACCAGCGCCAACCAGCCAGACATAACCGGCAGCATTCTGCGGCTCTGCAATTAATGCATTTGCTGCTCTATCGGCTTCCTCGCGGTCATCGTTTTCAACAGCCCGCGCAACGGCGCCGGAGAAAAACCCGCGCCAGAAGCTGCGGCGCGCCAAGCCCTTTGGAAGCAGCTTTTCAACATGCGCGCGCCAGCTTTCGGCATAATGTGCAAGCTCACCAAGACGTGGTGAGAAAGCCGCATCAATACGCGCCCGCACCATCTGTGCTAGCACAGGCGCCGAACCTTCCGTGCCAATGGCAATTGCAATCGGTGCACGGTTAACGATAGCCGGTGTCAGGAAATCGCAGAGTGCAGGACGATCAACAACATTGACAGGAATCTTATGCGCTTTGGCTATCGCTGCAATTGCGCGATCGGTCTGTTCATCGCCGGTCGCAACAAAAACCAGCTTCGCACCTTCAAGATGTTTTGATTCAAAAGCTTGCCGGATTTGCTCTGCACCATGGCTTTCGATGAAGCTCGCCAAGGCTGGCTCAAACTCTTCCGCAACGATGCGCAAACGAGCTGACGTCTGTGCCACGAGCCGCGCCTTGTTAAGCGCTTCTTCGCCACCGCCAACAATAACCACCACCTCTCCCGAAACACGGAAGAAGGCAGGAAAATCAGCAAGAAGTCGTTGGGACGCGAGAGCCACAGCAGTA
Source organism: Brucella pseudogrignonensis (assembly GCF_032190615.1). Taxonomy (NCBI): domain Bacteria; kingdom Pseudomonadati; phylum Pseudomonadota; class Alphaproteobacteria; order Hyphomicrobiales; family Brucellaceae; genus Brucella; species Brucella pseudogrignonensis. The sequence continues at coordinate 1,586,442 of NZ_JAVLAT010000001.1, read as the reverse complement.
TCCTTTTTAGAGCTGCTGGTATTATCCCCGGGCTGGTCAAAATTTATAAGAAACGGGCTTGCGCGCGCAAATCGCGCGGAGCATCACTTTTCCTCTAAAAAGGTATTTTGAGGATTATAATTCCTGTTTGCCTCAAATTATATCCCATAATTTTTGTAGGATTATCAATCAACTAGCTATAATTGCCCGACGTAAAAAATGCTGGCACATGCTTTGGCCAGCGTCGTGGTAAGACAGCCACGAGATCAAAGCGCAGTGATAATTGTGCGTAATCCGTTTGGCGTTGCAGCCACATATCCGCCGCCGCCTCGATCCGCCGCATGGCTTGCGGGGTGACGGCCAGATGTGCCGCTTCCACACTGGTCCGCGCTTTCACTTCAACAATAAGAATGAGATTGCCGCGTCGGGCAATGAGATCGATTTCTCCTAGCCGTGTGCGATAGCGGCGCGCGACGATACGATAACCTTTGAGCATCAGCGCGAAAGCCGCCAGACGTTCAGCGCTGTGTCCGCGAAAGAAAGCAAGTCGCTTTTTCTCGCGGAAATCACTCATCAACCTTGCGCCTTCAACTGCATCAGACGCTGATAGAGCACTGACTTTTGCCCGCCGGTCATCTTTGCGGCCTCGCCTGCCGCCTTGGATGGAGACAATTCCTGCGAGAGTGAAAGCAGCAGCTTGTCGATGTCTTCTTCGCTCTGCGGTCCAGCCTCGCCTGTTGGTGGTCCAACGAGCAGCACGACCTCACCGCGAATACGATCTTCGCCATCAAATTGCTTTTTCAACTCGCCCAGAGTGGCGGTGACAATAGTTTCATAGGCCTTTGTCAGTTCGCGGCAAAGCGCTGCTTCACGCGCATCGCCAAACACATCAGCCATATCGGCAAGCGTCGCGGCGGCACGATTGGGTGATTCATAGAACACCAGCGTTGCGTCGATATTCTTGAGGCTTTCGAGCTTGGAGGTTTTCTGGCCGTGTTTGACCGGCAGAAAGCCGCAGAACATGAAAGCATCAGTCGGAAGCCCGGAAGCAGCAAGGGCTGCAAGAAGTGCGGAAGCGCCCGGAACCGGCACTACGCGAATACCTGCCTCACGCGCTTCACCCACAAGCCGGAAACCGGGATCGGACACAAGCGGCGTTCCAGCATCGGAAACCAGCGCCACGCTCTTGCCAGCCTGCAAGGCTGCAATCAGCTTTGCGCCTGCTTCGGCAGCATTATGCTCGTGATAGCTGATCGGGCGGCGCGCAATGCCGTAGCGATCCAGCAAGACACGGGTCACGCGGGTATCTTCACAGGCAACAATGTCGGCACTTGCCAGCACTTCCAGCCCGCGCAGCGTCATGTCGCCAAGATTGCCGATAGGTGTCGAGACGATATAGAGCGCGGGTTCAATTGGGCGCGCACGCTGGGCGGTGCCACCGACAACAAATTCGCGTTTCTGCTCGTCCAAAAATTCGCTCATCTAAATTCCTTCTTTTCGCATGTCGTTATCGGGAAACCGGTTCCCACTTTTCCGCGACATGCGCTAAGCAGCCAGATCGGCCACGAGTGCATCAAGCACCAGCGAACCATCCGGCGTTGCACGGATGAAAGTACCATCCATCTTTTCAATCATGCCTGATGCAATCAGCCGTTCAAGGCGCTTGCGATCAATATCATGTCCCGTCAGCCGCTGATAACGCGCAAGATCGATGCCTTCGCGCAGCCGCAGCCCCATCATCAGGAACTCATCGCCTTCCTGATTGCCATTGAGATATTCTTCTTCAATGATGCCGTGACCGTTGGTCTCGACCTTTTCGAGCCATGTTTCGGGATGCTTTTCGGTCATTGTAACCGTGCGCGTGCCGTTCTCGACAAAACGCCCATGCGCACCGGGACCGATGCCAACATATTGCCCATAACGCCAGTAAACCAGATTGTGCTGGGACTCGCGTCCCGGCACAGCATGATTTGAAATCTCATAGGCAGGCAGGCCGTGTTCTGCCGTGATCTTCTGCGTCTCTTCATAAAGAGCCGCAGCATGATCCGGCTCTGGCGTAGTCAACTTTCCAGCCTTCCAGAGATTATAGAACTGCGTGCCTTCCTCAATCGTCAATTGATAGAGCGATAGATGATCGGCAGCCAGATCAATGGCTTCTTTCAGCTCTTCGCGCCATGCCTCAATCGTCTGGTTGGGCCGCGCATAGATCAAATCAAACGATAACCGTGGGAAAATCTCACGCGCCAGCCGGATTGCGGCCTTGGCCTCATCGACCGAATGCATGCGTCCGAGACGACGCAGATCAGGGGCGTTCAGCGCCTGAATGCCGAGCGAGACGCGATTAACACCCGCCGCGCGATAGCCGCGAAAACGATCTGCTTCCACGCTTGTCGGGTTGGCTTCCAGCGTCACTTCAATATCAGGAGCAACCGACCAGCGCGCGGCAATGCCATCCAGCAGACTGCCAACCGTCGAAGGCTGCATGAGCGATGGCGTGCCGCCGCCCAAAAAGATACTCGTGACAGTACGCGAACCTGTGCGGGCGCGCAGTGTGTCCATCTCGCGATTAAAGGCGGCCGCAAAGCGATCCTGATCAACCGGTTGATGACGTACATGGCTGTTGAAGTCGCAATAGGGGCATTTGGCCAAACAAAACGGCCAATGCACATAAACACCAAACGCGGTTTCTCCGTCCGCGCGTGCAATCGGCAAAATATCAGCGGATGGAGAAAAGTGATGGTTCATTCGAGCTCATCCGAAACAACACCAAGCGCCTTTTCAGCAAACAGCTTGAAAGCACGTGCACGATGCGAAAGTGCGGACGCATCGCCCGGCTTCCAGCCATGCTTTTCATCAGCAGTCATTTCACCAAAGGTCTTTTCGTAGCCTTCCGGCTTGAAAACCGGGTCATAGCCAAAACCAATATCGCCGCGCGGAGGCCAGATCAGCGTGCCTTCCACTTCACCGCGATAATATTGAGCTTCGCCATCCGGCCATGCAAGGCAGATGACCGAAACAAAACGCGCCTTACGCTGGTCCGGTGTGGTTGCACCCTTTTCCTGCAAAAGATCTTCAACCTTCTGCATCGCCATATTAAAATCACGCGTGCCGTCTTCGGTCTCCGCCCAGTCAGCCGTGTAAACGCCCGGATCGCCGTCCAGTGCATCAACCATCAGGCCGGAATCATCAGACAGAGATGGCAGGCCGGTTGCCTTCGCAGCAGCGAATGCTTTGATGTAAGCGTTTTCCTCGAAAGTCGTTCCGGTTTCTTCCGGTTCCGGCAAGCCAAGAGCCGCAACAAAACTGACCTCAAAGCCAAAGGGCGCAATCAGTCCATCGAACTCACGCAACTTTCCTGCATTGTGCGATGCGACGATCAGTTTGCCTTTTTCAAGGTGTCTCATTTCAGTTCTACCTTTTTACGCGTGATCTTATCCGAAAACCGATACCCACTTTTCGGGATCATGCTTTAACTCCAAAGTTTCGGCTCGGCGAATTCCAGCGAGTTGCCAGAAGGATCGCGAAAATAAATCGAACGCGCACCATTCGGCCATTCGAAACCGGCCTCGATAGCAATGTTGTGCTTTTCGAGATAGCTGCGCCAATCATCGATTTCATGATGTGAGGCAGCAAAACATATATGTCCCGGACCCGCAGCCCCATGTGGTGGCACCGGCAGCGACCCCGGCAGAGGTGGTTTTAGCGTTTCTTCCGCTTTGAACAACAGCAAGATGCCGTCACCACAGCGGAAGAATGCATTGCGTTCGCTCACCTTGCCCACCGGCTCAAGCCCGATAATGTCGCGATAAAACGCAATCGCTTCAGCAACATCACGAACATAGAGCGCGGTTTCAAGAATGCGGGTTGCCTGCATCGTCTAGCCTCTCACAAACAGGAGAAGCCCCAAACTATCAGGCAAATGCTGCCTTCTGCAACTCGACGAGCTGTTGAATGCCGCTGCGGGCAAGCTTCATGAGAGCCGCAAACTCTTCTTCCGAGAATGGCGCACCTTCAGCCGTGCCCTGAATTTCGACAATGCCGCCCTTGCCGGTCATCACGAAATTGCTGTCGGTTTCAGCAGCCGAATCTTCAGCATAGTCAAGATCAAGCACAGGCTGGCCTTCATAGATACCGCACGAAATGGCCGCGATATGGTCTTTGAGCACTTTTTCGATGCGGATCATCTGACGTGCTTCCATCCAGCGCAGGCAATCATGCAAGGCGACAAAACCACCGGTAATCGCAGCCGTCCGTGTACCGCCATCAGCCTGAATGACATCGCAGTCAACCGTGATCTGGTATTCGCCCAATGCCTGAAGGTCGACGACAGCGCGCAGCGAGCGGCCGATCAGACGCTGGATTTCCTGCGTGCGGCCACCCTGCTTGCCGGCTGCTGCTTCGCGGCGCATACGGTCGCCGGTCGAGCGTGGCAGCATGCCATACTCCGCTGTGACCCAGCCTTTGCCGGAATTGCGCATCCAGCCCGGAACCTTTTCCTCTAAGCTTGCGGTGCAAAGAACGTGGGTGTCACCGAACTTTACGAGGCATGAGCCTTCTGCATGTTTGGAGACGCCGCGCTCGAAAGAGACGGCACGCATTTCATCAGCAGCGCGCTTGGATGGACGCATTGTATTTCCTCAATTCGTTTTTCGTTGCGGCTTTTTAGGCTTGTCGTGCAGGAATGGAAAGGAATTTCGCATGATCCTTCAAGAGAGATGTTGAGAGAACTGTCATTATTGGCGCAAAGCCTTTGACGCCTTGGGTTGTGCGCTTATATTTATAGCATGCAATTCAGAGGCTTCGCTCTAAGACCATGATCAAATCACCGGAACATCAGCTGCTTAATTCGCTCGACCAGCGGTCACGCGATATTTTCCGACTGATTGTTGACAGCTATCTCAATGATGGTGATCCGGTCGGCTCCCGCAATCTATCGCGCCTGTTGCCGCACAGTCTTTCCCCTGCGACCATCCGCAATGTGATGAGCGATCTGGAGCAACTCGGTCTCATTTATGCTCCGCATATTTCTGCCGGGCGTCTGCCAACGCAGATAGGGCTTCGTTTCTTCGTCGATGCTTTTATGGAAGTGGGCGATCTGCGCGCTGATGAACGCACATCGATTGAAGCACAGGTGCGCTCGGCGGGGATGAACAATTCGGTCGAAAGCGTTTTGACAGAAGCCAGCCAGGTTCTGTCTGGCCTGTCGCGCGGCGCGGGCCTTGTGCTTGCCACCAAAACAGAGGGTGCGCTCAAGCATATCGAATTTGTGCGTCTTGAACCCACCCGCGCATTGGCAGTTCTCGTCATGCAGAATGGCGATGTGGAAAACCGCGTTATCAATCTGCCAGTCGGAATTTCTGCGTCGCAGTTGGTGGAAGCATCGAACTTTCTCAATGCGCATATTCACGGGCATACGCTTTCGGAAGCAAAATCGGAACTCGAAAAGCTTTCGCAAGAAACCAGACAGGAACTCGATCAGCTTTCACAAGAACTGGTGGAGCAAGGCATCGCCGTCTGGAGTGGCGCGGGGTCTGACCAACCCGCGCGTTTGATTGTTCGTGGCCGCGCCAATCTGCTTGAGAACATTCATGCTCAGGAAGATATTGAACGCCTGCGTCATCTGTTTGATGATCTCGAAACAAAAGACGGCATGATTCAGCTGCTTGATCTGGCTGAATCGGGTTCGGGCGTGCGAATCTTTATCGGTTCGGAAAACAAATTGTTCTCTCTCTCAGGCTCTTCTCTGGTAGTGGCGCCCTATCGCGATAGTGAACAGCGCGTTGTTGGTGCGCTTGGCGTGATCGGCCCGACCCGACTTAACTATGCGCGCATCGTGCCGATGGTCGATTACACAGCGCAAATTGTATCGCGATTGTTGCGTTAAGTTGTAAGACTTAACAAGGCTAACAAATTAGACCTTGATTTTAGCGCCGCGAAACTCGATATCCGGCTCAAACACACTTCAAGACGGAAGACACAAAATGGCTGATGAAAAAAACACACCGGAAACCCCCGATCTTGAGCAGCGCGATATCAACAATCCTCGTGATCGTGATGCGCTGAAGCGTGCTGCCGACGATTTTCTGAAAAGCCGCAAAGCGGAAGCGCGCGCTGAGGTCGAAGAAGAGAATGTTGACGCGGAGAACCTCGCTGCCAACACCATTGCTGCGCTTGAGGCAGACAATGCAGAACTGAAAGACCAGATGTTGCGTCTGGTTGCTGAAATGGAAAACCTGCGCAAGCGCACACAGCGCGATGTGCAGGACGCACGCAGCTATGCAGTTACCAATTTTGCCCGTGACATGCTGTTGGTGTCCGACAATTTGCGCCGCGCACAGGATGCGATCCCTGCGGATGCACTGGAAAGTGACGCAAATCTGAAATCACTCGCCGAAGGCGTGGAAATGACCGAGCGCGCGATGCTGCAGGCATTGGAACGCCACGGCGTAACGAAGCTCGATCCTGAAGGCCAGAAGTTCGATCCAAACTTCCATCAGGCGATGTTTGAAGTTCCGAATCCGGAGCTTCCAAACAACACCGTTGTTCAGGTTGTTCAGGCGGGCTTTGCGATTGGTGATCGCGTGCTGCGGCCTGCGATGGTTGGCGTTTCCAAGGGTGGACCAAAGGTTGCTGCCGATGCGGCACCTGAAGGAAACGCCGAATAAACAGGCACTTCATTTTAAACATCGGAGAAAGAGCAGCGAGACGCCTCGCCGCTCTTTCTTTTTGTGTTTATTTCTCGAATATTGGCTCCAAAGAAGCCGGGAGGCCAGCGCGTGACGGTCTTTGATTTTGCAAATTTTGCAGGCGTTTTTGTCTTCGCGGCTACTGGGGCGCTTGCCGCCTCGCGCCGTCAGCTTGACATTATCGGCTTCATCTTCCTTGCAAATATAACCGGCATCGGTGGAGGAACCATCCGTGATCTGCTTCTTGGCGCACCGGTTTTCTGGGTGATCGAGCCGTTTTATCTGCTGGCAGGAACTTCAGCCGCAATCTTCGTTTATTTTACAGCGCATCTGGTTGAATCGCGCTACCGGCTGCTGCTCTGGTTTGATGCTATCGGCATGTCCGCCTATACGGTCGTTGGCGCAGCAAAAGGCCTGACACTCGGTTTCGGACCATCGGTTGCCATTGTCACCGGCATCTTCACCGCAACACTTGGCGGTATTTTGCGCGATATGGTCGCGGGTGAACCATCCGTACTGATGCGGCGTGAAATCTATGTGAGTGCGGCCCTTGCCGGTGCATGTCTTTATGTCTTGCTGGAGCGGTTCGGAATCGATCCCATTTATGCCGGAATTGCATCCGCACTGACTGCCTTCGTCGTGCGTGGCGGTGCGCTTTATTTCGGCTGGAACCTGCCCGTTTATAAAAGTCGTCCCGGTCGCACCGAGGAAGAGCTCAAGCGCGACCGGATTGTACCCTGATTAAATGAGCTTGGCCTGTGTTGCCACAGCCTTGAGGTCAATCAGCGGACGCGGCCCCATCTGCTGGATAATCATGCCAGCCGCGAGTGAACCAAGACGTGCGCAATCCTCGAGCGAACGATCCTTCGTATAGCCATAAAGGAATCCTGCGGCATAGAGATCGCCAGCGCCGGTGGTATCAATCAGTTCTTCAATCTCGATAGCAGGCACTTCAATTGTCTGCTCGGGCGTTACAACGACCGCGCCTTTTTCAGATCGTGTGACAATCGACAATTCACAATCCTTGCGGATCGCTTCGATTGCTTCATCAAGCGTCTTTGTCTGATACAGCGACTTGGCTTCGTCTTCATTGGCAAAAACAATATCGACCGTGCGGCTGCGCATCAGATCAAGAAATTCTTCACGATAGCGATCAACACAGAACGGATCAGAAAGGGTCATCGCGACCTTGCGGCCATGTTCATGCGCAATCTTGGAAGCGAGAACGATTGCTTCCTTGGCGCGTGGCGGATCCCAGAGGTAGCCTTCAAAATAGGTGACGCGTGCATCAGAAACTTTGGAACTCTCTACGTCTTCCGGCCCGAGTTCAACACAGGCACCAAGATAGGTGTTCATCGAACGCTCGCCGTCGCCGGTTACGAAAATCATCGAACGCGCGGTTGGACTCCCTTTTTCAAGTGGGCGTGTATCGAAAGCAACACCCTGTGCGCGAATGTCATGCGCAAAAACCCGGCCAAGATGATCTGTAGCGACCTTGCCAAAATAGGCAGATCGCCCGCCAAGGCTTGCAATGCCCGCAGCCGTATTGCCTGCGCTTCCGCCCGACATTTCCGTAACCTGACCGTTGATGCGGCTATAAAGCAGTTCTGCCCGATCGCCATCAATCAGGTTCATGGCGCCTTTGATGATGCCATTTGTTTCAAGAAATGCATCGTCGGTGCGCGAAATAATATCGACAATGGCATTGCCAATGCAAAGTACGTCGAATGTAGCCATGAGCTGGTCTGGACTCCCCTTTGATCAGCTGCCAGTTTTCATCAGTCACTTAGTGACGAAGCTGGCGGCAGAAATATCGGGGTCGGTTTAACGCTTTGTCGGTGCTTTGACCACCCACTTAGACTTTTGGACTGTGGGTTTGGGATATTGTGCAGCGCATTGCGCTTTCCTATTTTTACGTCATGAGATTGCGAAAAGTGGACAAAAAATGATCCTTGAAGCGGCATTAAAAGCTCTAAAACGTCTTCCTACACCGGAATTCCGCTCAGTTTTGTGGAAAACGCTCGGTCTGACGCTCGTGCTGCTGATCGGTCTATGGGTCGCAATTCGTCAATTATTTTTTACCTTCGCATGGCCGTGGATGGAGCAGATCCTGCCCGGTATGCCCGGATGGGCTGGCTGGCTTGGAATTGTGGCCGCTATCGTTGCAGGCTTGGGACTCGCACTCGTGCTCGCGCTGATGATTGCGCCCGTCACAGCGCTAGTGGCGGGTATTTTTCTCGATGACGTTGCCGATGTAGTCGAGAGCGAGGATTATCCGGGCGAGCCTAAAGGAACAGCCTTACCACTTGGGCGCTCCATCGTAGCATCGCTCAAATTTTTAGGCGTTGTCATCCTCGGCAATATCATAGCGCTGTTTTTGCTGTTCATACCGGGGATCAATCTGATCGCCTTTTTTGTGATCAACGCCTATTTGCTTAGCCGGGAATTTTTTGAATTTGCTGCCATGCGCTATCGCTCAGAAGCAGAAGCGAAGGCGCTACGCTCGCAATATAGTGTCACGATATTTGCCGCAGGACTTGTGATTGCTGGCTTCTTGGCAATCCCGATTGTCAATCTGCTCACACCGCTCTTTGCGGCTGCGATGATGATTCATCTCCACAAAGCGATTTCGCAGCGTGAAGTTCTAAAACTGCGGCGGTAGCGGAATAAGCGCTGCCGGAACATCGCAGGTTTTGCCCGGATATTTACAAATATCGGCGACGACGCATTTCTCGCATTCTGGCTTACGCGCTTTGCACGTATAGCGCCCATGCAGAATGAGCCAGTGATGCGCGTGGAACAGATATTCCTTTGGGATCACCCGCATCAGAATGGCTTCCACAGCCTCCGGCGTTTTTCCTGGTGCAAGCCCCATGCGATTGCCGATACGTAAAACATGCGTATCGACAGCCATGGTGGAATGCCCAAACGCCATACTCAAAACCACATTGGCCGTCTTGCGGCCAACGCCTGGTAATTTCACCAGAGCATCGAGATCATCCGGCACTTCACCACCATGCTCGCGGATCAGTGCTTCTGACAAAAGAATAACGTTTTTAGCCTTGTTGCGCCAAAGTCCAATTGTGCGGATATATTTGCCGACCGCCTCCTCGCCCAGCGCAAGCATCTTTTGCGGCGTGTCGGCAATCGCAAAAAGTGCACGGGTCGCTTTGTTGACCCCAGCATCAGTTGCCTGTGCCGACAAAACCACCGCCACCAGCAGCGTGAAAGCGTTCACATGCTCAAGTTCGCCCTTCGGCTCAGGTCGCAATATCGAAAAGCGACGGAAAATCTCATGAATCTCATCCGCCGTATAAAGCGTGCCAGCCACCCGGCGCGGACGACGAGCGGGTGTTGCAACATTCACGGGGGATTTGATTTTGGCGTTTTCCATTTTGTCTCTATACTGGCACTTGGCTTTGGAAAAAACTTAGCAGCTTGACGCAGCCCCCACAGGACGTCGACCCCATGCAACATCCAGACGGCGCAAATCCGGATAATTTTGACAGACCAATTTTCAGTGCACTGCTGACGCCCTATTGCTCGCTGGGGCGAACAGGTTTTCGCGTGCTGATGAGCGCGCTGATCCTATGCTGGCTTTTTGTGTGTATCCTGTTCTGGTCAATCGGCGCTTGGCCAATCATCGGATTTTTCGGCCTGGATGTGCTGGCAATTTATTTGGCCTTTCGCTGGAACTATCGATCAGCCAATGCACGGGAAGAAATATCCGTCTCCCGTTTAGCGCTACATATCCGCAAATATGAGCCTTCCGGCAAAATGATTGCGCATGAGTTTCACCCCTTCTGGTCGCGGTTCAGGATTGCCCGCAAACCAGAATTCGGTATCACGTCGATGCATGTCGAAAGCCGCGAGAAGCGTGTCCCTATTGGTGGTTTTCTCAATCCCGATGATCGTGAAAGCTTCGCAACCGCTTTTCGTGATGCACTGGCACAGGCCAGAAGATAGGCTCTCCACATCTTTTGCCAGCTTTTTCCTCCAGCATCACTGATTTACGATCTAAAGATAGACTGAGGAAAGGAATCGAAATTCGGCTCTTGAAGTCGGGCTTTTCACAAGCCATATCAGTTGAGTGAAAGATACGCCGCAAGGGTGCTTTCCATAACGGTCGCTTCAATAAGGACTGATGCAATGACACGAATGACACCGTTTTCGAGCCCGTTACTGCTCGGATTCGACACGATGGAAAAGACGCTGGAACGAATTGCCAAATCCGGCGAAGGCTACCCGCCCTATAATATCGAGCGCCTGCGCGGCGAGACCGGTTCTGAACGCCTGCGTATCACGCTGGCGGTTGCGGGCTTTGCCAGCGACGATCTCGAAGTCATGACGGAAGACAACCAGCTTGTTATCCGCGGACGCCAGACCGACGACACCGAACGCGAATTTCTGCACCGCGGCATCGCTGCCCGACAGTTTCAGCGCGTGTTCGTTTTGGCGGACGGAATGCGGGTTGTGGCATGCGATCTGAAAAACGGTCTACTGGCGATTGATCTTGATAGACCTGAACCAGAACGGCTGATCAAACGTATTCATATAGCAGTGAAAGACTGAATCCGGTTCAGACTGGATTCATGCTAAGACCGCTATAAAGAATTATTAAGCTCTTAAGCGCCATGATCGCAAATGATATGCCGCTAGAACGGAGGCTACGATGATGAACAGACATATTCTTACTGATCGTGAATTCGCGCATCTGGGTGAAGGCGAACTGGCCTATGTGCGCAAGATCAGGTCCGACGACCTCTCCCGCTCTTTCCCTGCGCTGCCACCGATTGCTCCGGGTTTAGAAATTTGGGCGCTGTTTGGCGCGAGCGGTGAGCCGATTGTGCTCTCCGATGTCCGAGCCACAGCTCTTCAGGGGGCACAGGAACACGAACTGCGGACAGTCACTTTGCAGTAGACCTGCCGAAGCGGCAACTTTAGTTATAAGAAAACCGCCGTTCTCCCGGAACGGCGGTTTTTTTAAATTCAAGATTCGTCAAACTCAGGCCGCGCTGGTGGCTGGCTGTGCTTTAAGAAATGAATAAAGCGCCTGCGCGTCATGTGTGCCGCGCAGCTTGGCCACTGTATCGGCATCGCGCAACATACGTGCGATGCGGGACAGGGCTTTCAGGTGGTCAGCGCCCGCGTTTTCCGGTGCCAAAAGCAGGAAAACGAGATCAACAGGCTGATCGTCCAGTGCTTCAAAATCCACTGGCGTTTCAAGGCGCGCAAAAATTCCGGCAATCTTATCAATACTCGCCAGCTTACCGTGTGGAATGGCGATACCATTACCAACGCCAGTCGAACCAAGGCGTTCGCGCTGGAGAATTGTTTCAAAAACTTCACGCTCAGGGAGACCGGTCAGTTCCGCAGCCTTTTCAGATAAAATCTGCAAAAGCTGCTTTTTGGAGCTGGCTTTCAACGCAGGGATAATCGCCCCTGGCTGAATCAGATCACTAAGATCCATTCTCTCCGTTCCTTCTTCAATCAAGCCATTTAAGGCCCGGTTTAGGGAAGCGCACGACAGCATCCACTGCGTGCGCTTCAGGTTTGCCGTCAGGCGCGTGGCGCGGACTGGCGGGTTACCGTTGACGGATCAACCCAGCCAATGTTTCCGTCCGCACGACGGTAGACGATATTAACTTCATCATTGCCTGCATTGCGGAACACCAGAACCGGGTTTTCAATCAGGTCAAGTTCCACAACTGCCGACGCGACCGAGAGGGTGCGAAGAGCAACAGACGATTCCGCAACAATAGTTGGCGCGTAATCCACCGGAAGGTCCTCCTCTTCTTCCGACAGCGGTGCCATAACACGATATGCCACATCATCATAGATCGCATTTGGTGCAGTGGCAGGACGCGATTTCAGCCGGCGCTTGTAACGGCGCAACCGGGTTTCAATCTTGTCAGCCGCCGCATCGAACGCCAGTTGCGGGTCCTGTGCATCTCCGGTGCTCTGAAGAGTGGCACCACTATCAAGATGCAAAGTGCAATCTGCGCTGTAGCGCGATCCGGACTTGGTGACCGTTACCTGCCCGGAAAAGCCATGATCAAAATACTTGCCGACCGCATCATTAACCCGGTCAACGATCCGAGTCGTAAAAGCTTCGCCGACGTCCATATGCTTTCCAGATACACGCAGAGTCATTTGGTACACCTCATTTGCGTTACACAACAGGACGTAGTCTAACCACATGGTGAGCGAAGCGCAAAGCGAACCAGCATCAATTTTGCTTTTCGTCCTGTGCTTATTTTAGCCTCGTTTCACATATTCCAGATAAGCAGGCCTTGCTTTCCAGAATGGGCTCATTTTCAAGGCTATTCGAGTAATTTCCCCATTCATCATCAGGGATGGCTCACTGCACATCGTTCTTTTATGTAACGCAGAAAACGCAGAAGCGTTTCCCGAAATATTACCTTGCCTTTCGTTTAAACGGTCAACACCGGAAATCCGGCTATTGCAGGTGCATATCGTTATGCGAGCCGGGCTTCTATTGACTGAAACGTCAATTGTCAATCGCGGCCTCTGTTGGTCACTTCTTATGTAATGCGCCCGGTCTATTAGGAAAAAGCAAATTTAAATAAAGCCAGATTCTAGTGATTATGGAAGTTCCAGAACGATTCCATAACGTTACCAAAAGCGTACTTCATTCTGATCAGCTACGAATACCCTTGATCATCTTGCGGATAATCTGGCTTTTTTCTCACGCCTGCGTTGAACCGATGAGGCAATATTCATCGCTTCCCTGTATTTTGCGACTGTACGGCGTGCGATATCCACTCCGTCTTTTTTCAACGCATCAACAATTGCATCATCGGAAAGCACGTCATCAGGCTTTTCTGCATCAATCATCTGACGGATACGATGACGCACGCTTTCGGATGAATGGGCATCACCCCCCTCTGAAGAAGCAATGGATGCATTGAAAAAATAGCGCAACTCAAACACGCCACGCGTGGTTGCCATGAACTTATTGGCCGTCACGCGGCTGATGGTTGATTCATGCATACCGACTGCATCGGCAACAGTGCGCAGATTCAGAGGTTTGAGATGCGTGACCCCATCGCGAAGAAAGCCATCCTGCTGACGCACGATTTCCTGTGTGACTTTCAGAATCGTTCGCGCACGCTGATCAAGGCTGCGCACCAGCCAGCTTGCGGACTGCATGCAATCAGACAGAAATGCTTTTTCGTCCGCCTTCACGGAAGGGCTGACTTCGGCATAATATTCGTTATTAACGATCAAGCGCGGCATCGCATCAGGGTTAAGCTCAATTGCCCACCCCCCATCACTTGTCGGCGACACCAGCACATCAGGTGTAATCACATCAGCAACCGAGACCTCAAACTGTGTGCCGGGCTTAGGATCAAGTGCCCTTATTTCACTCAACATATCGAGAAGATCAGACTGATCGACACCACAAAGCTTCTTGAGCGAAGCGAAATCCCGCCGCGCCAGCAGCTCAAGATTATCGATCAAAGCCGCCATTGCTGGATCATATCGATCTTTCAGCCGAAGCTGGATCGCCAGACATTCGCGCAGATCGCGTGCAAAAATGCCCGCCGGATCAAAACCTTGCACCGCATGCAACACGCACTCAACATGTTCGGTCTCAACGCCGAGGTTTTGCGCGAGCAACGATGTGTCGGCGCGCAAATAACCGCTTTCATCGAGTGCATCGGCCAGCGCTGTGGCGATAAAACGATCAGCTGGATTGCTGAATGAGAGGGCAATCTGCTCAGCAACATGCTCATTCAAAGACGGGCGGCTCGCGGTAAGCTGATCAATATCATAGCTGCCGCCTGCGCCTCCACTATCCCCACCGGAAGTTTTCCACTGCGGATCAAGCATGGACCCCGCATCATCGGAGCGGCCGGGATCATCTGGAAAAATATTTTCTAACGAGCTGTCAAAGGTCGATGAAAGATTCTGCGCGTCGGCCACGCTGTCAGTCTTAAACCAGTCTTCATCGGATGAAGCATCCGATGAGTCTGCGCTATCGCTCGCAGTTTCAGGCTCTGCAAAATCGTCGTTTGCAGCTTCTATTCTGTCCAGAAGCGGATTTTTCTCGATCTCAATGTCGATAAATTGTTCCAGCTCAATATGCGTCATTTGCAACAGCTTGATGGACTGCATCAACTGCGGTGTCATCACCAGCGATTGCGACTGACGAAAATCAAGCTTTGGCGACAGAGCCATGCGGTGCGTAATCCCCCCGTTTCCCGAACGGCAATTGAGCTGGCACGCAACATGTTCCTGAATTGTTTTCAATTAAAGCGTGCAGTTCATCAAAACTGGTATGAACCTTGCTTGTCAATTCTGAATGTGCGTTTTTTCGAGAAAAGAGGAAAATAGTCGCAAAAATGACGCGACTGCTGAGGCAGTTGTCGCGTCATACACAGGAAGGAGGGAAGCGGTTTCCACATGCTTGTGGAAACGCGGAAGAATCAAAGCGTAAACTGATCGCCGAGATAGAGCCTGCGCACGTCAGGATTTGCGACGATTTCTGCCGGGCGCCCATGGGTCAGCACCTGACCCGCATGGATAATATAAGCACGGTCAATCAGGCCGAGTGTTTCGCGCACATTGTGGTCGGTGATCAGAACGCCAATGCCACGGCTGGTCAAATGGCGCACGAGCTGCTGAATATCGGAAACCGCGATCGGGTCAACACCCGCAAAAGGCTCATCGAGCAACATAAAGTTCGGGCGCGACGCAAGAGCACGGGCAATTTCGAGACGGCGGCGTTCACCACCCGACAGCGAAATTGCAGCAGCTTTGCGCAGATGCGAAATATGAAACTCTTCCAGAAGAGCATCGAGTTCCATCGCGCGCTTTTTGCGGTCCTTTTCGACCACTTCCAGCACGGCTTTGATATTATTTTCGACCGAAAGACCGCGGAAGATCGATGCTTCCTGAGGCAAATAGCCAATGCCGAGGCGCGAACGACGATACATTGGCATCGACGTTACATCGAAGCCATCAATCTCGATTGAACCGGCATCTGCCGGAACAAGGCCGGTCACCATATAGAAGCACGTCGTCTTACCGGCACCGTTCGGGCCAAGAATGCCGACAGCTTCACCAGCGCGAACACCAAAAGACACGCCGTTGACGACCTGACGTCCGCGGTAGCTCTTGCAAAGCCCACGCGCCACCAGAGTACCCTTGAGGCGTGTTTCTTTACCCGGCTGTGCAGGCATCATACCGTCCACAGCAGATGAAGGTGTAGCACTTTCAGAAACGGCCTGCGGCTCGTCGGCTTTCTTATTCCAGAACAATCCCACGTGCGCTCCGGTTAATTCGATTTGGGCGCAGCGCCGCCCTGCTGTTGATCCTTGGGCGACATAATGATCGAAACGCGACCCTTGCTCTGACCCTTACAGCTTTCAAGGAAAGCCTTGCCGGTGCCCATATTGGCCGTCAGCTTGCAACCGGTAGCGACATTATCGCCGTCAGTAAGGACAACTTTCTGTCCCTGCAAAACCATGACCTGACTTTTACCGTCATAAGTGCCGGTATCACCCGTCGCGACCTGCGTACCGGATTTCAAATAAACCTTGCCGCTGATTTCGAGGCGATCAATGCCAGAACCGCTCAGGCCGGCAGTACCACCAGCGGGCTTACCGCCCTCACCCTGTGCATCCTTGTTATAAAAGACGATCATCTTGCCGGATTTTAAAAGCGCATCGCCCTGCATCACAGCAACATTGCCTGTGAAAATAGCCTTGCCTTCTTTGTCGAGCATTTCAAGTTTGTCGGCATCAATCTTTATAGGGTTTTTGCCATCAGAGAGCTTGAGGCTACCGAAGGGAACCTGCTGGCCCTCCTGAGCCGACGCTACACCGGATACAACAACAAGACCGAGCGCCAAAGCCGCAAATCCCATCCGCAACGTGCGGGTCTTCAAGCTCTTTTTCATCGTGCCCGTCTCGCGTTCCATCGCTTTACTTCCCCTAAAGACCCACCTCGGGATCAGGTCCAGCGCAATTCATAACTGTCTGACGCTTAAACCGTTCTGAAAAGTCGATCAACCTTTCAAAACCATACATCAGACCATAATTCATAGGCCCTGATCTTAAACTTAACGCAGCCAGATAAAATATCTGACTGCGCAAAACCCGGATCACAATTCTCCAAAAACGCGCCACGAATGTGCGCTTGTTTTTTGGAAACTAACCCGCGTGATCACTTTCGGGCGTTTTGTCACCTGAAACTGCATCACCGTCAATCACTACACGCACTTTGTTTTCAAAGATGAGTACCTTGCCGCTCTCTTTGATCTGCATAGTATCAGCACTTATCTGCGTATTACCATTGCGGATATCAACAGGCTTGTCGGTTTTCACTTGCCCAGTTTTGAGATTGACATCTGCGTTACGCATGACGGCGTGTAAGCCTTCATCAGTGGTAACAGTAAAATCCTTATCAAGTTGCAAACGACCATTTGCATTATCGTAAACACCGGATGCAGCTTCAATCTTCGCGTTGCCCTTTTCGCCAACCGGTAGCTCTGCAGAAATGCCCTCCAGCGCAATCGAACCGCTATTCTTGGCATCCTGCACAGCTTTTGAAGCAACCATTGAGTAAGGGCGATTATCCTTCGTATAACCATTAAGCTGCGGATTAGTCATAACAAGCTTACCGCTCTCGCCACCATTGTTCACTTCGACCTTTACAGGCGTGGCAGGCGTCGCGAGAAATGTATACCAGGAAAAGACTGCGCCAAGCGCGACAGCAGCAACAGGCAAAGCAATCTTGAGCACACGCACGCGGACCGAATGACGTTGGGCAGCACGAAAAATTGAGGCTGCCTTTTCAGACGCGCCAAAACGCATGCCCGCGCTTTCAGAAACTGCCGCGGCAGCTCCTCGCGAAACATGTATATGTGGTGTGTCAACGCTCATAGTCTCTTTCAATCGTTTCAGGCTTTTCGTCAGCCTTTGAGCTCGCTTTATTGCTCAACTGGTTACGAAAATCTTAGGATCAACATCTTTCGTCGAATGCTATTTCGGCTCAATATGACTTATTTGGGGTTGAATAGCCTGCTACTCAAGCCTGTTACAGACCACAAAACAACGCACCTGCCATGCAAAACAGGCATAGACACTGGAAAAACCACATATTCTGGTCTTTTCAGAACTAACTGATAGCCTGATCAATTCCTTGTTAACATAAAACTAAATTTGTTTATAGTCTCCAGTCCGAGCACAAGGGAAGCGCGCCACCTTCCCCAATTGCGAACCATATAATAAAAGGCATCAATTATTATTTATCGTGTTTGTTGAATGAATGGACCAACCGAATGGCTCAAGATGCCGAAGCCCTGATCGAAAGACGCAAGTTACGCCGTAAATTGACTGTCTGGCGCGTGGCGTTTCTCCTTCTGCTGGCTCTATTGATCGCTGGCATCGCCTCCTATTCCATGCGCGGAACAAATTTTGCCACGCCGCATGTTGCGAAAGTGCGCATCGAAGGCACTATTTTTGAGAATGAAGAGCTTCTCAAGCGTCTGAACAAGATTGCCGATGACGACAATGTGAAAGCCGTAATCCTCATTCTTGATTCTCCCGGCGGCACCACCGTTGGTGGCGAAACAATTTATGAGGCCGTGCGCAGAATCGCCAAAAACAAGCCAGTCGTCACCCAAGTTGGTACACTTGCGGCTTCTGCCGGCTATATGATTGCCGCTGGCTCAGACCATATTATTGCGCATCAAACCTCAATTGTCGGCTCGATAGGTGTGTTGTTCCAGTATCCCGATCTGTCAAAACTGCTTGATACAATTGGGGTGAAGGTTGAGGCTATCAAGTCTTCTCCTCTCAAAGCAGAGCCGAACTATTTCAGCCCGGCAAGCGAAGAAGCCAAAGCCATGATCCGCAGCATGATCATGGATTCCTATGACTGGTTTGTCGGCATTGTGCAGGAACGCCGCTCTTTCACACATGAAGAAGCGCTGGCGCTCGCCAATGGTGCAGTTTTCACGGGCCGTCAGGCGCTGGAGAAAAAGCTGATTGACGGGTTGGGCGGAGAGCAGGAAGCGATTGATTGGCTGACAAGCAAAGGCATTTCCAAAGATCTGCCGAAACTTGAATGGAAGCCGGTCAGCGCAGACACCGGATTTTCGCTGCGCGATCTCATTATTCATGCTGGCGCAAAACTTCTGGGCTTGCCTCAGGAAGCCAATGGATTACTTAATGAAATCGCTAAAGATCGTATCTTCCTTGACGGACTTCTCTCCGTTTGGCACGTTGACGGAAAGCCGGGCAACAACCCGGCAAATAATTGAGTCCGTTTGTTGGACACCATAACCACAGGGGTTAAAAGCCGTGATCAAATCAGAACTCGTTCAGATTATCGCCAGCCGTAATCCGCATCTTTTCCAGCGCGATGTTGAAAACATCGTTGGAGCGGTTTTTGATGAGATCACAACCGCCCTTGCTGAAGGCAATCGCGTTGAGCTTCGCGGCTTTGGCGCATTCTCAGTGAAAAACCGGCCAGCGCGTAGCGGTCGCAATCCACGCACCGGCGACACGGTGGACGTCGAAGAAAAGTGGGTTCCGTTCTTCAAGACGGGTAAGGAACTGCGCGACCGTCTCAACGGCGCCATCTGATCTGTCATGGTGGCAAAGCGCGTCATAACAATTGTCATTCTTGTGCCGCTAGCGATCATCTTGATCGCCTTGTCGGTGGCCAATCGTCAAACGATTGGCCTGACAATTGATCCGTTCAATCCCGGAAATCCAGCACTGACCTATCAGGCGCCGCTGTTTATATGGCTGTTTGGCGCGCTCATCGTTGGCGCGTTGATTGGTGCTGCCGTGACTTGGCTGACGCAAGGCAAGCACCGCCGTCGTGGTCGCTATTATAAAAAAGAAGCCTCACAGCTTCTCGAACGCGCCGAATCAGCCGAAAAACGCCACGCGTCTAACACTCTCACCAAGGTCTGATTGCGGCTTTTCGTTTTTTCACTTTCGTTCCGGCAGCATTTGCCCTACCTAAACCCAAAATAATAAACGGAGTTTCGGGTGAAGGCGCCAAAAGGAAAAGGCCGAAAGCCAACAGGCGGTAAAGAGCAGCGCGGTTCAGGCCGCGCAAAGCATGAAGAACCGCGTTCGGCTTCAAGACAAGGGAACAAGCCTGACGACAAGGGCACGTTCTTTAAAAAGCCACGCCCGCAATTCGCTAAGGCACCTGTTAAGCCCGCTGAAGAAAAGCACGTTGCAGCCAGCCCTGCGCGCGAAATCAAAGCGTATCAAGGCGAGCTTCCCGGCGAACGCGCACCTGTCATTCTGGAAACTGAGCCATCAGATGATTATGCGCTGCTTGATAGCGGCGATGGTCTCAAGCTCGAACAATACGGCCCCTATCGCATCATCCGCCCGGAAGGTCAGGCCATCTGGCTTCCAAGCCTCGACAAATGCGAATGGGACAAAGCCGACGCAGTCTTTACCGGCAATACCGATGAAGAAGGCATGGGCCGCTGGGCATTTCCAAAGCTGCCGATTGGTGAGCAACTCGGCGAAACATGGCCGATGCAGCATGACGGCATTTCATTTCATGGCCGTTTCACATCGTTCCGTCATGTCGGCGTGTTCCCGGAACAGGCCGCACACTGGTCCTATATGGACAAGCTTATCCGTGATGCAGCCAAGTCGGGCCGCACTGTAAAAGTGCTTAATCTGTTTGGTTACACAGGTGTAGCTTCGCTTGTCGCTGCACGCGCTGGCGCTGAAGTCACCCATGTCGATGCATCGAAGAAAGCAATCGTCTGGGCACGCGAAAATCAGGACATGGCCGGACTATCGGACAAGCCAATCCGCTGGATCTGCGAAGATGCTATGAAATTCGTGCAGCGCGAAGAGCGCCGCGGCAGCACCTATGACATCATCCTGCTTGATCCGCCCGCTTATGGCCGTGGTCCGAACGGTGAAGTCTGGCAGTTGTTCGAACATCTGCCTGCAATGGTCGATACCTGCCGTGCGATCCTTTCGCCAAAAGCTTTGGCCGTCATTCTGACCGCCTATTCGATCCGCGCTTCCTTTTTTGCCATTCATGAACTGGTCCGCGACCGCTTCACCGGGCTTGGCGGAACGGTCGAATCGGGCGAACTTATTCTTCGCGAACGTGCCTCAAAGCGTGCGCTTTCCACCTCCATGTTCAGCCGCTGGGTAGCAAAATGAGCCGAGACGACGATTTTTCCAAAAGCGGCAATTCACATTCGGGCCAGCATTCAGGCCAACGCGTCGGTCAGGTAAAAGAAGTCACAAGCCTGACAAATCCGATTGTCAAAGATCTGCGCTCGCTCGCGCTGAAAAAGTTTCGCGACCAGCAGGGCGTGTTTCTGGCCGAAGGCTTGAAGCTCGTCATTGATGCCTTTGAGCAGGACTGGCGCATCAAGACGCTTGTTTTTGCCAAATCGGGCAAGGGCAACAAGATGGTTGAGCAAGTTGCAGCCCGCACATTTGCCAAAGGCGGACTGGTGCTGGAAGTGACTGAAAAGATCATGGCTGCCATCACACGCCGCGATAATCCGCAGATGGTGGTTGGCGTTTTCGAGCAGCAATATCAGCAGCTTGCAAGCCTCAAGCCAAAAGGCAATGATGTTTACATCGCACTTGATCGTGTGCGTGATCCCGGCAATCTTGGCACTGTTATCCGAACCGCCGACGCGGTTGGTGCCAAGGGCATCATCCTGATTGGCGACACCACCGATCCTTATTCGCTGGAAACCGTGCGCGCCACCATGGGCTCGGTGTTCTCGATGCCGCTTTATAAGACAACGGAATCCGAGTTTCTCAACTGGCGCAAAGGCTTTTCAGGGCTTCTTGTGGGCACGCATCTGAAAGGTGCTGTCGATTATCGCACGATCCCTTATGCCAAAAAGCCGGTCATTCTGATGATGGGCAATGAACAGCAGGGACTGCCGGACAATCTGGCAGAAAGCTGTGACAAGCTTGCGCGTATTCCGCAGGCGGGCCGGGCTGATTCGCTCAATCTGGCGATTGCAACTGGCGTCATGCTCTATGAAATTCGCCGCGATGCCCTCACCCTTGATGAAAGAACTAGCGGATGAAGCGCCACGCCGTCCTGTCATCGTTTTTCGTTGTCTTCTTTGCGGTTCTGATCGATCAGGGCGTCAAATATCTCGTTGAAACCCGGATGGGTTATCACGAGCAGATTGATATTCTGCCGTTTCTTGCGCTGTTTCGCACGCATAATGAAGGCATCGCATTCTCGATGCTGGCATGGCTACACGACTGGGGACTGGTCGCAATTACCGCAGCCGTCATTGTTTTCGTGCTCTATCTCTGGTGGACCAATCCATCCAATCGCATCTTTGCGCGCTATGGCTTTGCGCTTGTTGTGGGCGGTGCGATTGGCAATCTGATCGACCGTGTCATGCACGGCTATGTGGTCGATTACATCCTCTTCCATCTGCCGACATGGTCTTTTGCTGTTTTCAATCTGGCGGACACTTTTATCACCATCGGTGCGGCACTGATCATTCTGGAAGAATTTCTTGGATGGCGGCGCGAAAAAGCAGCACGCTAACCATTTTTGTTGGTTGTTTTTTGCAGCCCAAGCGAAAGTCTTGATTGCACAGGGGCTTTCGCTTAGTTTGAATTCAAATTTAACAGTTTTTTGAAGGGGATAAGTTCGGTTCAAACCATTTGACACATTGGTGACACGCTTCTGTCATCCTCGCGTAGCACTCAATGCTTATTGCTATGGCGGGTATGAAACAAATCATCCTTTACCGCAGCAAGCCATTCAGGAATGCGTGAATAACAGGATCAGGAGCGAATCATCATGTCAACTCTGCTTGGAATGAGCCAGCAAATCATCGATGATACGATCATGTCGGGTATAGAAGCACAGCAGGCACTCTTCGCAACCAATGGCGATCCCATTGTTCTGGGACGCATCGGTTCGCTTGAAGTTCGGCTGGCCAACTCCCGCGATGCCATAGAAGCGGCGCAGGAGTTGCGCTTTCGCGTCTTCTTCGAAGAAATGGGTGCCCGCAAGGAAAGCATTGAAGAAGTTGAACTGAGAGATGCAGACCGCTTCGACGCCATTTGCGATCATCTTCTTGTTTATGACACTGCCCTTCCTGTCCCTGAACACCAGCAGATCGTTGGCACCTATCGCCTGATGCGCAGCGAACAGGCCGAAAAAGCGCTCGGTTTTTATTCGGCAGATGAATATGACGTGCAGCGTCTCGCGCTTTCGCGCCCTGATTTGAGACTTCTCGAGCTTGGCCGGTCCTGCGTTAAAGCGGAATACCGCTCCAAGCGTACCGTTGAGCTGCTCTGGCAGGGTGCATGGGCCTATTGCCGTCGTCATTCGATTGATGTGATGTTTGGCTGTGCATCGTTCCATGGAGCCGTGCCAGCTGCACATGCGCTGGGACTGTCGTTCCTGCATCAGAATTGCCGTGCAACGCCTGATTGGGATGTGCGCGCGCTGCCACATCGCTATCAGCCAATGGATTTAATGCCGAAGGAAGCTATCAACACCAAGGTTGCACTGTTCTCGATGCCGCCACTGGTGAAAGGCTACTTGCGTCTTGGTGCGATGATCGGCGATGGCGCAGTAATTGATGAAGCTTTTGGCACAACGGATGTTTTCATCATCCTGCCGATTGAGCGCATTTCCAGCCGTTACATCACCTATTACGGTGCGGATGCCAATCGTTTTGTATAAATAAAAAGGCGAAGCACCAGCTTCGCCTTTTTGATTTTACGCTCTGCCCGCCAATTCTTTGAGCTTATAAATCAGCTCAAGCGCTTCACGCGGCGTCAGCTCATCCGGGCTGATGTCAGCCACAGCCTTGGACAACTCGCTGTCTTTTGCACTCGCTTGCGGCTTTGGCTTTTCCTGTTTCAGCACGACTGAAAACAGCGGCAGATCATCGATCAGTTTGTCAGCCTTGCCCGATGTTTCACCGGCTTCGAGCTGATGCAAAACATCGCGTGCACGGTTGACGACAGCTTCGGGAAGCCCAGCAAGACGCGCAACCTGCACGCCATAAGAACGGTCCGCCGCCCCCTTTGCCACTTCATGCAGGAACACGACATCATTGTCCCATTCCTTCACCCGCATGGTGACATTCGACAGCCGGTCGAGCTTTTCAGAAAGTGCCGTCATTTCATGGAAGTGGGTTGCGAACAATGCGCGGCAGCGGTTCTTCTCGTGCAAATATTCAACCGCCGCCCAGGCAATCGAAAGCCCGTCAAAGGTTGCCGTACCGCGACCAATCTCATCGAGAATGACCAGCGAACGCTCGCCCGCCTGATTGAGAATGGCGGCAGTTTCAACCATTTCCACCATGAAGGTCGAACGGCCTCGCGCCAGATCATCCGATGCACCAACCCGGCTGAATAAGCGGTCCACTACGCCGATCTGCGCAGAACCCGCAGGCACAAACGACCCCATCTGCGCCATTATCGCAATCAGCGCATTCTGGCGCAGGAAGGTCGATTTACCGCCCATATTCGGGCCAGTCAGCAACCAGATTGCTCCATTTCCGCCATCTGATTGCGGTGAGAGATCGCAATCATTGGCCACAAACGGATTGGCAGCCTGACGGCGCAGCGCCTGCTCCACCACCGGATGACGGCCAGCGACGATGTTGAAAGACAGACTGTCATCGACCAGCGGACGGCAATAGCCCTGCTCATCGGCAAGCACTGCGAGTGAAGCAGACACATCGAAAACAGAAAGTGCTGCAGCAGCAGCACGGATGCTATCGGCATGGCTGACTGCTTCGGCAGTCAGTTCTTCAAAGATTGCAAGCTCGATGGAAAGCGCCCGATCAGCCGCATTGGCGATTTTGCTTTCCAGTTCGGCCAGTTCGGTGGTCGTAAAACGCATGGCATTGGCCATGGTCTGACGATGGATGAAACGGCCTTTGGCTTCGACCGTATCGGTCATGGTGCCGGAATTATTGGCCGTCACTTCAATGAAGTAACCAAGTACATTATTATGCTTGATTTTCAGCGTTTTAATGCCGGTTTCCTCGATATAGTCGGCTTGAAGTCCAGCAATGACACGCCGCGACTGATCACGCAGCGCGCGCATTTCATCGAGTTCTGTGTTGTAGCCCTCGCGCACGAAGCCGCCATCGCGCTTTAACAGCGGCATTTCGTCGGCAAGTGCGCGGTCGATATGGGCCGCAAAGCTCACCGGCAATGTCTCAATGGCTTCACGCGCTGCAGCCAATTCATCGGGCAGAATTGTGCCTTCAAGTATAGAAGCGATGCCGTTGGAGGCTTCAAAACCCCGCTGCAAGGCACCCAAATCACGCGGACCACCACGACCAACCGCCAAACGCGAAAGCGCGCGCGGCATATCCGGTACGCCTTTAAGCTCCAGTCGAATTGCTTCACAAATTGATTGTTCGCTTAAAAACCATGAAACAGCATCAAGACGCTCCGCAATCGCCTTGGGATCGGTCAGAGGAGCCGTCAGACGCTCGGCAAGAAGACGCGCTCCCCCGCCTGTGACCGTGCGGTCAATAGCTTTGAGCAAGCTCCCCTCGCGATTGCCCGACATGGTGCGGGCCATTTCAAGGCTTGCACGGGTGGCAGGGTCGATGAAAATCGTGCCACCTTCCTGCTCGCGTTCAGGTCGCATCAGCGGCGGACGCTCGGCAATCTGCGTCTTTTCAATATAGGCAATGGCACCGGAAATGGCGGAAAGCTCGGAGCGGCTGAACTGCCCGAAACCATCCAGCGTCGCCACATTGAAATAGCGCTGAATGCGATTTTCAGCAGCCGCACTGTCAAAGAGGGTTGCAGGCTGCGGGATAACCGCCTTGCCGATAAGATCAAACGTCGGACGCAGATCAGCATCGTGAAAAGCCGTATCCGCCACGATCAACTCACGCGGGTCCACCCGCGCAACATCGGCAAAAAGCCGGTCTTCGCTCGTTTCCGAAACGCGGAACGTGCCTGTCGAAATATCGATCCATGCGAGCGCCAACGCGCCGTCGCCTTTGGTACGGCCCAGCGCCATCAGATAATTGGCTTCGGATGGATCAAGCAGCTTTTCTTCGGTGATGGTACCGGGGGTTACCAGCCGGATCACATCGCGGCGGACCACCGATTTCGAGCCGCGTTTCTTGGCTTCCGCCGGGTCTTCAATCTGTTCACACACCGCAACGCGATAGCCTTTGGCGATCAGTCTTTGCAGATAGTCATCGGAAGCATGAACCGGCACGCCGCACATCGGAATATCGTCACCGAGGTGCTTGCCACGCTTGGTCAACGTGATGCCCAGCGCTTTGGAGGCTTCAACCGCATCGTCGAAGAACAGCTCGTAAAAGTCGCCCATACGATAGAAAAGCAGCGAATCAACATTCGCAGCTTTGATCTCAATATACTGTTCCATCATGGGCGTGAGGCGAACAACGGTTTCCTGCGTGTTATTTTCATCCGCTTCCAACTGTTCTTCTTCGACCTTCGCTTCCATGCCAAACCTTCATTTATTGCGATTTAAATCCATTTAAAGACATAATAATATCGATATCATGCTTTTTCGGATCAATATCTATTCCAAAATGCGTTGTTTACACTCCCGCGGACTGGCGTTATCGAAATCGTCCCGCAGAAGAAACCGGAGGGAACATGCCAGTCTCGACGCCGAAGGGCAACACGCCAGAACGCACACCCACAGCCAGTGAGAAGGAAGCGCTCGACTTTCACGCTCACGGTCGCCCGGGCAAGCTGGAAATCAATCCCACCAAACCAATGACCACGCAGCGCGACCTGTCTCTGGCCTATTCGCCAGGCGTCGCAGTACCCGTCAAGGCAATCGCCGAAAACCCTGCCACGGCTTATGATTATACGGCCAAGGGCAATCTGGTTGCGGTCATTTCCAACGGCACCGCCATTCTTGGTCTTGGCAATCTGGGCGCACTGGCTTCAAAGCCCGTCATGGAAGGCAAGGCCGTCCTCTTCAAGCGCTTTGCGGATGTGGATTCCATCGATCTGGAAGTCGATACGACAAACATTGATGAATTCATCAATGCCGTGCGCTATCTCGGCCCATCCTTCGGCGGCATCAATCTCGAAGACATCAAGGCACCGGATTGCTTCATCATCGAACAGCGCTTGCGCGAAGTGATGGATATTCCGGTTTTCCACGATGACCAACATGGCACAGCCATCATTGCCGCAGCAGGCATGATCAATGCGCTGCAACTGACGGGCCGCGACATCAAGAATACCAAGCTCGTCTGCAATGGCGCCGGCTCGGCAGGCATTGCCTGTATTGAGCTGATCAAGGCCATCGGCTTTCCGTCCGAAAACGTCACCCTCTGTGACACCAAAGGCGTCGTCTATCAGGGCCGTGAAGAAGGTATGAACCAGTGGAAGTCGGCCCATGCTATCAAAACGTCCAAGCGCACGCTTGAAGACGCGATGAAAGATGCAGACATTTTCTTCGGCGTTTCGGCAAAGGGCGCTCTGACCAAGGAAATGGTGCGCTCGATGGCACCCAATCCGATCATCTTCGCCATGGCCAATCCGGACCCGGAAGTGACACCGGAAGACGTGGCCGAAGTGCGTGACGATGCCATTGTCGCCACAGGCCGTTCGGATTATCCAAATCAGGTCAACAATGTTCTCGGTTTCCCGTATATTTTCCGTGGCGCACTCGATGTGCGTGCCACCACGATCAATGACGAGATGAAGATTGCAGCCGTCCATGCGATTGCGGAACTGGCACGCGAAGACGTGCCGGATGATGTGGTTGCCGCCTATCAGGGCAGCCGTCCGCGTTTTGGTCCGCAATATATCATTCCCGTTCCGTTCGATCCGCGTTTGCTGGCAACCGTTTCGGCAGCTGTTGCAAAAGCGGCGATTGAAACCGGGGTCGCCGGGCGCGTGATTGAAGATATTGAGGGCTATAAGCAGGAACTGCTCGCCCGTCGCGATCCAATTGCCTCCACGCTGCGCGGCATTTATGAGCGCGTGCGCCGTCAGCCAAAGCGCATTGTCTTTGCCGAAGGCGAAGAAGAGCCAACGATGCGTGCTGCCGTTTCCTACGTCAATCAGGGCCTTGGTACGGCGATCCTTGTGGGCCGAGAAGAACGTGTGGCTGAAACCGCCAAGGAAGCTGGCCTTGACCTCAACCGTCCGGGCATTGAAGTGATCAATGCGCGTCTTTCAAGCCGCAATTCGGTCTATGCGGATTACCTTTACGAAAAACTCCAGCGCAAAGGCTATCTGACACGCGATTGCCATCGCCTGATCAACAATGACCGCAATCATTTTGCGGCGTGTATGGTTGCCCTTGGCGATGCAGATGGCATGGTGACGGGGATCACCCGTAACTATGCAACAGGCCTTGAAGATGTGCGCCGTGTGATTGATTCAAAGCCGGGTCATCGTCTGGTGGGTGTTTCCATTGCGCTCTGCCGTGGCCGCACTGTGTTCATCGCGGATACTGCCGTGCACGAAAAGCCAACGGCCGAAGAACTTGCCGATATCGCTGTTGAAGCCGCAGGCATGGCACGCCGGATGGGCTATGTGCCGCGTGTTGCACTCACCGCATTTTCGACCTTCGGCCATATGGGCGGCGAAAGCGCAACGCGTATTCAGGAAGCCGTGCGCATCCTCAATACGCGTCATGTCGATTTCGAATTTGACGGCGAGATGAGTGTTGACGTGGCGCTGAACCCGAAGTTGATGGAACGGTATCCTTTCATCCGCCTGTCCGGTCCGGCCAATGTCATCGTCACGCCTGACAATCACTCGGCATCGATTGCAGCCAATATGCTTCAGGAACTGGGCGGCGCGACGATTATCGGCCCGCTACTCGTTGGTCTCGATAAACCAGCGCAGATCGTCAGCATCGGCGCCAAAGATACCGATATCGTCAATATGGCGGCCATTGCCGCCTATAATGCTGGCAACTGAACAAACCAATTGGAATAATAAAGGCCGGGCAATCCCCGGCCTTTTCTTTTGAATATTCATACAATTTAAAACCGGCTATAGGATAGTTCTGTCAGTTTCCTCTTACGTCTCGTGCTTTGCAAAGCACGCGAGGTAAATTCAACAATGCATAGCGTCTTTTGTGCGTCCAATCGGACGCACGGCGCTATGGCAAGCCGGACACACGAGCCGAATGAGCGCACACGACCTGAAGCTTGAAGACATCGTCAATCCAGACGCATTGCGTCGCAAGATTAACGAGCTCGCGGACTCAGCTGACGAAAGCTACCAAAGCCTCCCCGTTCGCAAAGTGGTTTTGCATGCGCTCAAAGATGCGCTCGTACGCGGTCGGGGCAACGCCGAAAACATGCTGATGAAGGATGGTGGTGGCACGCTTTGTGCTAGGCGTCTTTCTTATCTGATGGACACGCTGATCAGCGCGCTTTTTGAATTCACCAGCACAAAAGTCTATCCGGCACTCAACCCATCCAAAGCAGAGAACATGGCGATTGTGGCTGTGGGGGGCTATGGGCGCGGCGGACTTGCGCCGGGGTCTGATATCGACCTTCTGTTTCTGCTTCCCTACAAGCAGACGCCGTGGGGTGAGCAGGTTGCGGAATATATGCTCTATATGCTGTGGGATATGGGGCTGAAAGTCGGCCATTCCACGCGCAATATCGACGAATGCATTCGCCTTTCGCGCGAAGATATGACCATCCGCACCGCCATTCTGGATGCGCGTTTTATCATCGGCAATCGCGATCTTTTCAGCTCTCTCGTCACACGTTTTGACGAAGAAGTCGTCAAGGATACCGGCCCAGAATTCATTCAGGCCAAGCTTGCCGAGCGTGATAACCGTCATCGTAAGGCAGGTGAAACCCGCTATCTGGTCGAGCCGAATGTCAAGGAAGGCAAAGGCGGTCAGCGTGATCTGCATACGCTGTTCTGGATCGCCAAATATTTCTACCGCGTCAAAAGCAAGGAAGAACTCGTCAAGCTCGGCGTGTTGTCACGCGCGGAGCTGAGGCTTTTCAACAAGGCGGAAGATTTTCTCTGGGCCGTGCGCTGCCATATGCATTTTGCAACGCTGAAGGCAGAAGAACGCCTCTCCTTCGACATTCAGCCGGAAATCGCGCAGCGTCTCGGCTATACCGCCCATCCCGGCCAGAACTATGTCGAACGCTTCATGAAGCATTATTTCCTCGTGGCAAAAGACGTGGGCGATCTCACGCGCATTCTTTGTGCGGCGCTCGAAGAACAGCAGGCCAAGCATGTTCCGGGCTTTAATCGCATCTTCCTGACCTTTTCCAACCGCAAGCGCAAGCTCGCTGGTACAAACGATTTTATCTCTGAAAATCATCGCATCAATATTGCCGATGCTGATGTGTTCAAACGCGATCCGGTCAACATTATCCGCATCTTCCATCTGGCCGATAAGCTCGGGCTGGAATTTCATCCCGATGCCATGCAACAGCTCACGCGCTCGCTGAAACTCATCAATGCGGACCTGCGTGAGAATCCGGAAGCCAACAGGCTGTTTCTCGAAGTTCTGACCTCGCCGCGCAATCCCGAACTCATTCTCAGGCGGATGAATGAATCGGGCGTGCTGGGCAAATTTATCCCGGATTTTGGCAAGATCGTCGCGATGATGCAGTTCAACATGTATCATCATTACACTGTCGATGAGCATCTGCTGCGCTGCATTGCCGTGCTTTCCGAGATTGAGCATGGCGATCTCGAAAACGAGCATCCGCTTGCAAATCAACTGATTTCCACACTCAAACGCGACCGTAATCTTCTTTATGTGGCAATGCTGCTCCATGATATTGCCAAGGGACGCCCCGAGGATCATTCGATTGCCGGCGCACGCATTGCCAAAAAACTTTGCCCGCGCTTCGGCCTTTCTAAATCCGAAACTGAAACCGTCGAATGGCTGGTGCGCGAACACCTGACCATGAGCATGATTGCGCAGTCACGCGATCTCAATGATCGCAAAACGATTGTCGATTTCGCCGATACGGTTCAGACGATGGAACGGCTGAAGCTTCTGCTGATCCTGACGGTCTGCGATATCAAGGGTGTGGGTCCCGGTGTTTGGAACGGCTGGAAAGGCCAGCTGCTGCGCACGCTGTTCTTTGAAACCGAATTGGTTCTTACGGGTGGCTTCTCAAAACTTCCGCGTGCAGATCGCGACAGGCAGGCACGCGCAGCGCTGGCCGAAAAATTGAGTGACTGGTCAGAAGCCGAACGCAACGCCTATCTTGGCCTGCATTACACCAATTATTTCCTCACGGTCAGCCTTGATGATCAGGTGCGCCACGCGCATTTCATCCGCGAAGCGGACCGCAACGATCGTGCGCTGGCTACCATGGCCAAGCCGCATACATTTGAAGCAGTCACGGAAATCACCGTTCTTGCGCCGGATCATCCGCGCCTTTTATCGATCATCACCGGCGCGTGTGCTGCCGCTGGCGGCAATATTGTTGATGCGCAGATTTTCACAACCGGCGATGGACGCGCGCTTGATACAATTCTGATCAGCCGCGAGTTTGACACCGACGAAGACGAACGCCGCCGTGCCGAACGTGTGGGCAAGGTGATTGAGGATGTGCTGTCCGGCAAAGCGCATCTGCCCGATGTTTTGGCCAAACGAACAAAGCCAAAACGCGGCGCAAAGGCATTCAAAGTCGAGCCGCGTGTGGAAATAAACAACACACTTTCCGACAAATTCACCGTGATTGAAGTGGAGGGGCTTGATCGCCCCGGCCTTTTGTCAGAATTGACGGGCCTTATTTCTGACTTGTCACTGGATATTGCTTCGGCGCATATCACCACGTTCGGGGAAAAGGTGATCGACAGCTTCTATGTTACTGATCTCGTCGGCCACAAAATTTCAAACGCAACGCGGCAGGGCAATATCAGACGCAAACTTACTGCCGTTCTTAGTGGCGAAAATACCGCTAAGACCAATGGCCGTGCAGCAGCATAATATAGGTATTTTAATCGAATGAGTTTGGTCAAAAAGTTCGCAACCGTTGCCTCTGGCACGCTGATGAGCCGTATATTCGGTTTCACGCGTGAAATGTTTATGGCAGCGGCACTCGGCACAGGGCCAGTCGCGGATGCGTTCAATGCGGCCTTCCGGTTCCCAAACACGTTCCGCAGACTGTTTGCCGAAGGCGCGTTCAACGCTGCCTTCGTGCCGCTGTTTGCAAAAGAAATCGAGAACAATGGCATAGACGGCGCGCGTCGCTTTTCGGAAGAGGTGTTCGGCGTCCTCTTCACAGTGCTGATGTTCATCACGATTGCCATGGAACTCTCCATGCCGTTTATCGTGCGCACAGTCATTGCGCCGGGCTTTACTGATGACCCGGTGAAATTTGACAATACCGTGCGGCTCGCCGTGATCATGTTCCCCTATCTTGCCTGTATGTCGCTGGCATCGATGATGGCCGGAATGCTCAATTCGCTGCATCGCTATTTCGCGGCAGCCATAGCGCCGGTCTTTCTCAACATCATCCTCATTGCGGTTCTCGCCTTCAGCTGGTGGCAGGGATATGACGCGCTCGCCGTCGGCTATGCGCTGTCATGGGGCGTAATGGCGGCAGGTCTGGTGCAGCTCGCCATCGTCTGGATCGATGTCCGCGTCGCAGGTATCAAAATCGGGTTCCGGCGCCCGCGCCTGACGCCCGGCGTCAAACGTCTGCTTGTTCTCGCATTTCCAGCCGCAATTACTGGTGGCATCACGCAGATCAATCTGCTGATCAACACCAATATCGCCTCGGGCATGGAGGGTGCAGTTTCCTCGCTTGTTTATGCCGACCGGATATACCAACTGCCTCTCGGCGTAGTGGGGATTGCGGTTGCGACCGTGCTTCTGCCGGAATTGTCGCGTGCTTTGCGCGGCGGGCACATGAAGGAAGCTTCTAACCTGCAAAATCGATCGGTTGAGTTCACGCTGTTTCTCACACTTCCGGCTGCGGCGGCCCTTCTCGTCATGTCAGAACCGATTGTCCGACTGTTGTTTGAACGCGGACAGTTCAGTGCAGAATCAACACTTGTTGTTTCAAGCATTCTGGCGATTTATGGCATCGGCTTGCCAGCTTATGTGCTGATCAAAGCGTTTCTTCCGGGTTTCTTTGCGCGCGAAGACACCCGCACACCCATGATCTTTGCAGCCATTTCGGTTGCGATGAATATAACCCTCGCCCTCACGCTGTTTCCGCGTATGGGACCAACCGGCATCGCCATTGCAGAGATCACAGCGGGCTGGATCAATGCCGCATTGCTCTTTGCAATGCTGATAAAGCGTGGTCATTGGGGCAATGATATTCCGCTGCTCACCCGTATTCCGCGATTGCTGATTGCAGCCGGCGTGATGGCGGCTGGCATTCATTTTGCCATCGGCTATTTTGCGCATGAGCTTTCATCAGCGTCGTCATTTGGCGTACGCGCCGGAACTCTTGCGGCCATGGTTATAGCGGCGATGGTCGTCTATTTTGCGCTGGCCTTTGGGCTTGGTGGCGCGAACACGGCGATGATCCGACGAGGCATCAAGCGCGGTGGCACGAAGAAGGAAGCCGGTACAGACACATAATTCTCCTTGAAAGCGGATTGTGGCTCTGCGAAAAGGCAAGTCATCAAACACCTTCGCTCTCCACCGGCGAAGGCCAACATCAGGATATAATCATGAGCACGTTCAAACCGCTTGTCTTCTCCGGCGTTCAACCGACCGGAAACCTTCACCTCGGTAATTATCTGGGTGCCATCAAGCGGTGGGTCGAGGTTCAGGAGACGCAGGAATGTATCTACTGTGTTGTAGACATGCATGCGCTGACCGTCTCACCTGATCCGGCCGAACTGATCCAGTCGACCCGCGAAGTGACGGCAGCGTTTCTGGCTGCGGGTATCGACCCCAAGCGTAGCATCGTGTTCAACCAGAGCCGCGTGCGCCAGCATGCCGAGCTTGCCTGGGTGTTCAACTGCGTGGCGCGCATCGGCTGGATGAGCCGCATGACGCAGTTCAAGGACAAGGCTGGCAAAGACCGTGAAAATGCATCGCTTGGTCTCTTCGCTTATCCAAGCCTGATGGCTGCCGACATTCTGCTTTATCGCGCAACGCATGTGCCTGTGGGTGAAGACCAGAAACAGCATCTCGAACTGACACGCGATATCGCGCAGAAGTTCAACAACGACTATTCCGACCGTATTGCCTCGCTTGGCATCGGCGTCGACATGCAGGTGGGAGATGAACAGGTTTCTGGCTTCTTCCCGCTGACCGAACCGATGATTTCGGGTCCGGCCATGCGTATCATGTCGCTGCGTGACGGCACCAAGAAAATGTCGAAATCCGACCCGTCGGACCTGTCGCGCATCAACCTGATCGATGACGAAGACACCATCAACAAAAAGATCCGCAAGGCGAAAACCGATTCGGACGGTCTGCCAACGGAACTTGATGGCCTCACAGGTCGCCCGGAAGCCGACAATCTCGTCGGCATCTATGCAGCCCTTTCGTCAAAATCGAAGGAAGACATTCTGGCTGAATTTGGCGGACGCCAGTTCTCCGAATTCAAGGCAGCCCTTGCTGATCTGGCTGTTTCAAAACTCTCGCCGATCACCCACGAAATGCGCCGTCTGGTGGCTGATCCTGCCCATATCGACAACGTTTTGAAAGATGGTGGCGAGCGTGCAAGTGCGATTGCCGAAACCAATATGCGCCATGTGCGGGATATTATCGGCTGGCTCCAAGACTAGACCCGCCGATATTCCGGCTCTGTAAGCCTGCAAACTGCGATCCTCTGCGCGCCGGTGCTCGTTGATCACAATTTTCGGCACGCCATAGGCAAAATCTCAGCAAGTCCTCTTTAAATTACAGCGCTACCCGCTTGCGGGTAGCGCTTTGCAATGCCACATTATCGCCATGGTATCAAAACGACTTAGCCGGGAAGCCGGCCACCGACGCAAGTTTCTTGCCGTGATTGACGAGACGCCGGAATGCTGGCGCGCCGTTACCTATGCCGCGCGCCGTGCAAAAAACACAAGTGGCGCTCTCGTGATGCTCTTTGTCATCGACAATTCAGACTTCCAGCAAATTCTCGGCGTTGGCGAGATCATGCGTGCTGAAGCTGAGGAACGTGCCCGTTCTACGCTCGAGAAATTCGCCGCAAAAGTGCGCGAAGAACAGGGCATTGAACCAGAACTGATCATTCGTGAAGGCCGTATAACCGAAGAACTACCGAGTCTTATCGAAGAAGATCAGGATATTGCCATTCTGGTTCTGGCAGCAGGATCGGGCAATGAAGGTCCCGGCCCTCTCGTGCAATCTCTGGCCAACCGCGCCCAGTTTCAGATCCCCGTGACCGTGATTCCATCCGGCCTTTCAGATGAAGACATTGATGCGGTGACATAATCACCCTATATTGATGACAGATTATGTAGGACCGTTCTTGGCAAAACCAGCCTGCACGCGTATCCATGCTTACGAAAAATTTCTGATATTGAAAGCGGAGAACGGACATGTTCATCCAGACCGAGACTACGCCCAACCCGGCAACCCTCAAGTTTCTGCCCGGCAAGGTCGTGATGCCTGAAGGTACAGCTGATTTCCGCGATGCGGCGAGTGCGGGTAATACATCACCGCTTGCGGCCAAGCTTTTCGCCGTTCCCGGCGTGACCGGCGTCTTCTTTGGTTTTGATTTTATTACAGTAACCAAGGATGACGGCGAGTGGCAGCACCTCAAGCCAGCAATCCTCGGCACGATCATGGAACATTTCATGTCAGGCGCCGATGTCATGGCAGGCAACGCTGCAGCTGGCGCAGGCGACGAGCACGGTGAAGAAGAATTTTTTGATGAAGCCGATGTGGAAATCGTTGAAACCATCAAGGAACTGATTGAAACCCGCGTCCGCCCAGCTGTGGCGCAGGACGGGGGCGACATCACATTCCGCGGTTTCGAAAACGGCACCGTGTTTCTGCATATGAAGGGTGCCTGTTCTGGCTGCCCATCATCGACCGCGACGCTCAAGCACGGCATTCAGAATCTTCTACGCCATTTCGTGCCGGAAGTTCAGCAGGTTGAGCAAATTTAATCTGAACTGAATTCAAAAAAAGGCCGCTTTTCAGCGGCCTTTTTCATATCTGCTATTATCGGACGATAACCTTGGCGCCCTGCTCGGCGCGCTCGTAAAGATCAAGAATATCCTGATTCATCATGCGAACGCAGCCCGACGACATAGCCTTCCCAATCGACCACCACTCTGGTGTTCCGTGAATGCGATAGCCAGTGTCGCCGCCTTTATTGTAAAGATAAAGTGCGCGTGCGCCGAGCGGGTTCTTGAGGCCCGGCCCCATACCGTTGCGATATTTCGCCAATTCCGGCTGGCGCTTAATCATCGGTGCAGGCGGTGTCCATGTCGGCCATTCACGCTTCATCGCAACACGTGCAGTACCATTCCAGCCGAAGCCTTCACGACCAACGCCGATGCCATAGCGCATGGCCTTGCCGTCCGGGAGCACGAGATAGAGGAACTTTTCGCCGGTTTCGACGATGATTGTGCCCGGCGCTTCGCTGGTCTGATACTTGACGATCTGACGGCGATATTGCTGCGGAATTTTCTCATTTGGAATTGCGGGGATCGTATAACCGGCATCCGTGACAGAAGAATAGGACGCTGTATAGAACGTGCCGCCAACTGTGGAGCAGCCAGCAAGGGCGCCACCAAGAAGAAGAGCTGCCGTCAGCTGCAAGGCGCGAAACTTCATAAATTTCTCCCAGAGTGAGATGGTCCATCGTCAGGAGCGAATCGCTCATTTCCCCCGCAAGCTTGACGAAGGAATATTAACCAGCCGTTAACCGTAAATTGAAAAATCCATGATTATGCCATTTTTCCGCCGTCTTTTCCAAATTCTCAACACTGGAATGCCGCAGGTTTTCAGGCTTATTCGTTTGAAATATGCGGTTTTTGGGCGTTAAAGTGCATGTATGCCCATCGTGATTCCCCATAAAACGCATCCACTTTCGGACGGAAGACAATCCGAAAATGCGATGCTTGTCCGTCGCGGCGTCCAGCGTCTGTTTCTGGAAATGGGGCTGGCAACTTTGCCGGAATTGTCTCTGGCGTCCGGCAGACGCGCAGACCTGATTGCCGTCGGTCGCAAAAGCGAAATATGGATCGTGGAAATCAAATCTTCCCTTGAAGACTGGAAGGCTGACCGAAAGTGGCCAGACTATCGAGCTTACTGTGACCGGCTGTTTTTTGCGACACATCCTTCGGTGCCAAGGGAAATCTTCCCGCAGGATTGCGGCTTCATTTTATCGGATGGCTATGGCGCAGAAATTCTGCGCGATGCACCGGAACACAAACTTTCCGGTGCATCGCGCAAAGCGCTGATGTTGCGCTTTGCCAGAGCAGGTGCTGCGCGGCTAACGCTGGCAGAGCTTGCAGGTGTAGACGTGCCGGAGACCGATATTGATTAACGAGGCGCGCGCTTTGCCAGAATGCGCTGCAAAGTACGGCGGTGCATATTGAGACGACGCGCGGTTTCGGAAACATTGCGCTCGCACATCTCATAGACGCGCTGGATATGTTCCCAACGAACACGATCAGCCGACATCGGATTTTCTGGTGGTGCAACCTTTTCTCCCGGACGTCGGGTCAAAGCAGCAAACACTTCATCCGCATCGGCAGGCTTGGAAAGATAATCAATAGCGCCAAGCTTTACGGCGTTCACCGCAGTTGCAATATTTCCATAGCCGGTGAGCACAATCGCACGCGTATCGGTGCGGCGTGTGCGGATGGCTTCGATCACATCAAGCCCGTTTCCGTCACCCAAGCGCATATCAACCACAGCATAAGCAGGTGCCGCAGCTTTTGCAGCCGCAATGCCTTCTTCAACGGATTCCGCAGTTGTCACCTGAAAGCCCCGACCTTCCATGGCGCGAGCAAGGCGCTGCAAGAAAGGCTTATCATCATCAACCAGAAGAAGGGTTGGATCGTTGCCAATGGCTTCGGTGTCTTCCTGCTTCAAGTCTTCCATGGGGTGCTTCCTGCCTGTATTTTTGTTCCTTTATTGATACCCCTGCGTCAAAAAGTCAAATAGCCATTGAATTGTTGAAGCAATCCTTGCAAAAAATTGACAAATAGAAACAAGGCAAACTGTTGTTTTCGCAAAGTCTTTTTTAGGTTTTCCATATAAAAATGATTTTAGATGGACCCTTTATTGCTCGCCAATTCTTTCGATAGCGAAAGATGGATTATCCAGCATATTCATCAACTTAGAGCGAAAGCAGAACGTGGCCAAACGACCTTCACCTCGGCTCCCTGGCCAGGATTTTTGCGATTTTTGAAACTGATTTGTGCACCAGAGCGTTCAAGCAAGGTTTTTGCGATAAAAAGTCCCAGACCAAGCCCACCGCCGCCATTCTGACTGCCATCACGGCTGCTCATATAAGGTTCACCGATTCGGTCAAGAATCTCTGGTTTGAAACCTTCACCAT
This sequence comes from Brucella pseudogrignonensis, assembly GCF_032190615.1. Lineage (NCBI taxonomy): Bacteria > Pseudomonadati > Pseudomonadota > Alphaproteobacteria > Hyphomicrobiales > Brucellaceae > Brucella > Brucella pseudogrignonensis. The sequence goes on along the minus strand of NZ_JAVLAT010000001.1, from coordinate 1,548,327 downwards.
CATCCTGGATGAGAACAGTGACATTGGTGTCCGTCCAACCCCATGTCACGTTGACCTCATTGCGCGCAAAATCAACGGCGTTTTCAATCAGATTACCAAGGCCGTAAAGCAAACCCGGATTGCGCCGTACAACAGGTTCAGGCTTGGGCCCATCAAGCTTGGAAACATCAAGCGCGACACCAAAGTTGCGATGCGGCGCGATCACCTCTTCGATCAGTGAGGAGAACGGCAAGCGTGACATATGCTCTTCGTTTTCCGAAGAAAGGCTGGTCAGACGTTGCAGGATTTCCCGACACCGCGCGGCCTGGGATTGCAACAGCGCAATATCTTCTGCCAGTGCAGGATCGCTATCCGCCTTTTTTGAATAAGTGCGCTGCATTTCTTTAACCACCAGCGTGATGGTGGCGAGCGGCGTGCCAAGCTCGTGCGCAGCAGCAGCGGCAAGCCCATCAAGCGCGGTCAGGTGCTGTTCGCGCTGCAAAATCAGTTCGGTCGCGGTCAGGGCATCGCCCAGCTGACGCGTTTCTTCCGCAATACGATAGGCATAGACACCGGTGAAACCGAGCGCCGAAACAATCGCGCACCAAATGCCTGCCACAAAGAGAAATGGCAGTACCAGCGTCTCACCCGGATACCATGGCAATGGGCGGTGATAGAATATCAAAAACGAAGTACAGAACACGGCCAGCAAGGCTAGCCCCAGCGTGTGCCGGACTGAAAGTGAAGTCGCAGAGATGATAACCGGCGCGATCATCAGAATGATGAAAGGATTCTGCACGCCACCCGTTAAATACAGTAATCCTGCCAGTTGCAGAACATCGAAGGCCAACACGATACTGGCGGCGGACGGATTGAGACGATGATTGTTTGGAAAATGAAAGGCGAGATAGAGATTGAGCCATGCGGAAGCTGAGATTAACGCAAGGCAAATACTGATCGAGAAGCTAAATTGCAGATAAAGCGCCACAAACATGACGGCTGCCGTCTGCCCTGCAATGGCCAGCCAGCGCAGGCGCACCAATGTGGTGAGGCGCGGTCTGCGTGAAAGATTGGAAGCGCGATTATCGAACTCTGCGTGCATTAAGACCTCATCAAGCGTTTCGCAAATTAAGACAAGCTGCGTCAAAACGGCTCACATAAAGCGTTTATCGCCTTACTGGAAAATCACAATGCCTAATAAACAAAAATCCGATTTCTTATAAATGATTAGTCAAATACGATCACTGGAAACAAAATTATGAAACTATACATTAAATCAATACCAACAAATCAAATACTTGTAACGTTCTCAAAGGTTGTTGACAATGGTGAAACAGCTTTATTCACTATAAGTGAAGAGGAAATTTCATCTACTCCAAACGTATTATTTATATGGAACACAGATTCATTGGAGAATGGTGGGTTTCTCTTCGCTCCCTTCGCGTCTGGAACCCGCGCCATAGCCATATCTCATGGAAAAAAGAATGGGGTAGTTGGTTGCGATACCGAAGCAGAAAAAATCAAAAAGATATTTTTTAGTTTTGAACGGATCGCTCAAAATCATTTCTACATTAAGTCCGATGGAAAGTATCTAAATGTAGATGAAAATGGATACATACTACTATCTACAGAACAGCACATGTGGTCCTTATAGATTTAAGAAAAACATTAATAAATTTACATTCCACCATTCTTTATAAACAATATAATATCAAATTTAATTTTTTTAATAAAGATAATTGCATCCTACAATGACATTAATATCATCTACATTCTTACACGATCTTATTATAATTATTCACATTTATTTGAATTTCAACGATAAGCAATTGTGTCAATTTTATGAAAGATTTATAACGGGACGATCTGCAAAAGGATGGAGGGCGCAGCATGATTGTCTTCAGGGGGAAGATATCGTCCGGGCTTGGAAAACATTCCGAGCTCGTGATTCCAGGAAAACAGCAACTGGATAATTCACCCAAAGATTGGCCAGTTCGCTTTGCATCGGGTTCTCTGAATGTGCAGATCATGCAATATCCATCCATTCTGCAAAGCCGTCGCAAGCAGCTAAAAGCGCTGGATCGCGGCCTCGTACCGCCGAGTATCGTCATCCCGCAGCATGAAATTCTGAACAACAGCCTCCGCCGTAAGCTTTTCAAGCCGCGCCGCGGCATTGGACAGGCATGGCGTGCGACGCTTCACGCACATTCCCGCTCTATGAATGTATGGATTTTCCGGCGCATCGGATCGCATATGCACGACTGCATTGAGCTGATCTCGGACAAGCACATCCGCGACAATCTCAACATCCACGATCAGGACGAAGTCCATGTCGTTCTGCATTCCTGATCGGCGTCAGGTTCCGCGTGGCTTGGCGCGGCTGGTAGCTTGCGCATTCGCGGGATCTTCCGGCCAGACATGACGCGGATAACGCCCACGCATATCGGTGCGCACATCAGCCCATGAACCTTGCCAGAAGCCCGGCAGATCACGCGTGATCTGGATCGGGCGGTGGGCAGGCGAAAGCAGTTCCAGCAAAAGCGGAACCTTGCCATTGGCAATGGCCGGATGGATACCAAGGCCGAATAGCTCCTGCACACGCACCGCGAGGACTGGTTCCTCAGCATCATAGCGGATCGGAATATTCGAGCCGGTCGGAACGGTAAAATGTGTTGGCGCCAGTTTATCAACGCTTCGCTGCATATCAAAAGGCACAAGGCTCATCAGGCCATTTTTAAGCGCATGGGCCGGGATACGGTTAAGCTGCGCTTCACCCGTAAGAAATGGCAAAAGCCACTCATCAAGACGCTCAATGAGATTGTCATCATCCATAGACGGCCACGGATCACCGAGGCCACGATAAAGCCAGCCAAGACGACGGCGCAGGATTTCAGCCTCTTTGCCCCATGGCAGGATTTGCAGTCCATGTTCGCGCACCGCAGCGATCACGCCTTCATCGGCGCTCACACCGGAAGGGGCGGCAAGCGGCTTTTCCGACAAAGCGATTGCACCGATGCGCACGGCCTCGCGGGCGCGCAGTGCGTTCTTTTCCGCGTCGTAGACAACCTGTCTTCCGCTTTCTATCTTCGTACCAAGTGCGGCACGGATTTCGGTTTCAGAGACTTCAGCCGCAGAGAGCACGCGGGCGCGGCCAGCTTTGCCCGACATATCGGCCACCACCAGCCATTGCGCACGGCTCAGGCTGATAGCCGGATCGACCTCACCGCCACGGCCATTGGCCAACAGGAATTGCCCGGTTTGGCCGCGCGCCTTCGCGATGCGGTCTGGATAGGCATCAATCAACATTCGGCCAACACTGGAACCGGCAGCTTCACCTTTGCTCAGCACATTAGCAGCCAGACGTTTCGCCAGCCCTTTGGCGCGTTGCGCACGATCAGAACGATCATTGCGAAACCGCGACATGCGCGTGTCGAGGTCGGTTTCATTACCGCCAAGACCGCGCTCGGTTAGAAGAACGGCAAGCTCTGCCGCCCGCAAAGCCTCGCCGCGTTTGCCCGCTTCCGCCACCATATGCGCCAAGCGTGCAGGCAGGGCCAGTGAGCGCATCGCCTCACCATCTGCGGTCAGGCGTCCAGCCTCATCAAGTGCACCAAGCCGGCTAAGCAATGCCTTGGCTTCTTTGAGCGCGGGCAATGGTGGCGTGTCGAGCAAAGACAATGTTGCCGGATCAGTCACGCCCCATGCAGCCGCATCGAGCACGAGGCCGGAGAGGTCAGCTTCCAGAATTTCAGGCGGCGAGAAAGCGGGCAGCGAGGCCGTTTGTCCCGGATGCCAGAGACGGATGGCGATGCCCGGCTCGGTACGACCGGCACGACCAGCGCGCTGATCAGCACTTGCACGCGAAGTACGCACGGTTTCAAGGCGGGTCAGGCCGGTGGCGGGTTCGTATTTTGGCAGGCGGGCAAGGCCGCTATCAATCACAACCCGAACGCCATCGATCGTGATGGAAGTCTCGGCAATCGATGTTGCCAGCACAACCTTGCGATGACCTGCGGGCGCTGGCTTGATTGCCGCGTCCTGATCACGGCCTTCCATCGCGCCATAAAGTGGGGCCAGAATGATATTGGCAGGCAGAAACTTTTCCAGAATTCCAGCCGTTCGTTCAATCTCGCCCTGACCGGGAAGAAAGGCAAGGATGCTGCCGGTTTCATCCGCCAGCGCTTCGCGAATGGCTTTCACCATAGCATCTTCGATGCGTTCGTCAGGCTTGCGCTCGCGGTGGCGAATATCGACGGGAAAAGTCCGGCCTTCGCTTTCGATAATGGGCGCATCGCCCAAAAGTGAGGCCACCCGCGCACCATCCAGTGTTGCCGACATGACGAGTATCTTGAGGTCGTCACGCAGAGCGGCCTGCACATCGAGCGCCAGCGCCAGACCAAAATCGGCATCGAGGCTGCGCTCATGAAACTCATCGAACAGAACAGCGGCGATGCCCTTGAGATCAGGATCATCAAGGATCATCCGCGCGAAAACGCCTTCAGTGACGACGAGGATTTTGGTCTTGGCCGAGACCTTGCTTTCAAGGCGCATACGATAGCCGATTGTTTCGCCTGGCTCTTCGCCGAGCAACTGCGCCATGCGGCGCGCGGCAGCGCGGGCGGCGAGACGACGTGGTTCGAGCAGCACAATCATGCCGTCGCCGCGCCAGCCAGCATCCAGAAAATGCAGTGGCACCAGCGTCGTCTTCCCCGCGCCGGGAGGGGCAACCAGAACTGCACTTGCGTGGGAGGCAAAGGCGGTATCAAGCTGCGGCAGAATGCGGGTAACGGGAAGATCGGGCAGACTCGTCAAATGAAATTCCGTATTATAAAGGCGTTGCTTTGGTGCTTATCCCACAAGGAACGATGATGATCCATATCCGAAAATCTAAACCGGCGGATGCCCCCGCCCTCACTGCCATCTGGCGCGCAAGCGTGCTGGCAACGCATGACTTTCTAAGCCGCGAAGATTTCATCGAGCTCGAAAAGCTGGTCGGTGAGCAATATCTGCCGAATGTAGAAGTCGATGTCATTGAGGATGACGGTAAGCCGGTTGGCTTCATGGGCATGACCGATAACAATATCGACAGCCTGTTCATTTCGCCTGATCAGCGCGGCAAGGGTATTGGCAAACATATGATTGCGCACGCGAAAAAGCGGGGCACTCTGACCGTCGACGTGAATGAGCAGAACACGCAAGGCGTGGGCTTTTATCGCCATGTGGGCTTTGTTGAGACAGGTCGCTCGGAAACGGATGATCAGGGACGCCCCTATCCGCTGCTGCATCTCAAGCTTGAGGCTTAAGATTCGGGCCACGCCAATTGCGGAGAAAACCATTCTCGCAAAAGGCATTTCCGGAGCAATTGACATACTCCCCTATAGTATATAGGCTTCGTGAAAATCGGGAGATTCCATGCCGCATTCACCGGAAGACAAAAAGCGCGCTTTGACGCGCCTGCGCCGCATCAAAGGCCAGGCCGAGGCGCTGGAGCGCGCGGTGGAAGCAGGCACGGAATGTGCTGCACTCTTGCAGCAGATTGCGGCGTTGCGCGGGGCTGCCAATGGATTGATGGCGGAAGTGCTGGAAAGCCATTTTCGCGAGACATTCGGCCAAGCTCGTGAGACGATAGCGCGCGATGCTGTGGCAGATCCCGATGCAGAGATCGACGAAATCATGCGGATTTTGCGCACCTATCTGAAATAGGCGCATAAACGAACACTGAAATTGAAGGGAATATCGTCATGAAGTCACGCGCAGCCGTTGCCTGGGAGGCAAAAAAGCCGCTCACCATCGAAACCGTTGAAATCGGCGGTCCACGCGCCGGTGAAGTGCTGGTCGAAATCATGGCGACCGGCGTTTGCCACACCGATGCCTACACGCTTTCCGGCCTTGATTCAGAAGGCAAATTCCCGGCCATTCTCGGCCATGAAGGTGCAGGCATTGTGCGTGAAGTGGGCGCAGGCGTGACTTCCGTGAAGCCGGGCGATCATGTGATCCCGCTTTACACGCCGGAATGTCGCCAGTGCAAAACCTGCCTGTCACAGCGTTCAAACCTCTGCACCTCGATCCGCGCTACGCAGGGTCAGGGTCTGATGCCTGACAAAACCTCGCGCTTTTCGTGCGATGGCGGCGAAGTGTTCCATTATATGGGCTGCTCGACCTTCTCGAACTTCACCGTTCTGCCAGAAATCGCTGTCGCCAAGGTCCGCGAAGACGCGCCTTTCGACAAGATCTGCTATATCGGCTGCGGCGTGACCACCGGCATTGGCGCGGTTATTTATACGGCTAAGGTTCGTCCGGGCTCCAATGTCGTGGTGTTTGGTCTGGGCGGCATTGGTCTTAATGTCATTCAGGGCGCACGCATGGTTGGCGCGGACAAGATCATCGGCGTCGACATCAATCCATCCAAGGTGGAAATGGCAAAGAAGTTCGGCATGACCGACTTCATCAACCCGCGCGAAATCGGCAATGACAAGGTTGTGCAGGCCATTCAGGATCTGACCGATGGCGGTGCGGATTATTCCTTTGATGCCACCGGCAACACCGATGTGATGCGTCAGGCGCTGGAATGCTGCCATCGTGGCTGGGGTGAATCGATCATCATCGGGGTTGCTGAAGCAGGCAAGGAAATAGCCACACGTCCATTCCAGCTCGTCACGGGACGCGTCTGGAAAGGCACAGCTTTTGGCGGCGCGCGCGGTCGTACCGACGTGCCGAAGATCGTCGACTGGTACATGGAAGGCAAGATCGACATCGACAGCCTGATCACCCACACCATGCCGCTGGATGAAATCAACACCGCTTTCGATCTGATGCATGAAGGCAAATCGATCCGCTCGGTGATTGTCTACTGATGAGCGAAAAGCTTTTCATCTCCCATTGGGATGAACTCGATAATCTCACCCCACGCGCGCTTTATGCGATGCTGAAGCTGCGCGTGGATGTTTTCGTGGTGGAGCAGAATTGCCCTTACCCCGAAATCGACGGCAAGGATTATGACGCATTTCATCTGCGCCTTCTCGATGGTGCGGAACTCGCGGCAAGTTTGCGGGTTCTGTCACCAGAACAGGATGGTAAGCCGGTGAAGATCGGCCGTGTTGTCGTGGCAGCCGATTATCGTGGTTACAAGCTTGGTCAGCGTCTCATGAAAGAGGCGGTCGCCTTTGCTCAAAACCGCTTTCCGGGCATTGCCATCGAACTTGGCGGACAGAGCCACTTGCAGAAATTCTATGGCTCGTTCGGCTTTGTTGCGATTTCGGACGAATATCTCGAAGATGGCATTCCGCATGTCGATATGCGGTTAGAACCGCAAGAAAGCGCCGCGTGATGTTTTTGCTGCGTCGTCATATGTCGTTTTATCTCGCAGCGATTGGCGGCGTAACAGCTTTCATCATCGCCTGGCTTCTTAAAAGCCCACTTGCCCCGGTCATTGGAGCCAATTGTTTTTTCGCGCTGTATCTGGCGCTTGCTCTGACGGCCATGCCAAGACTGAGCGCAGCATATCTCAAGAAACATGCGGCGACTGCAGATGAACCGATATGGATCATTTTTCTGGTGACCTTTGCCACGGTTGTCGTTGCAATTGTCTCGCTGTTCGTTCTGATCAATCAGAAGCCAGCAGCTGATCTGTTTTCACTGGTTGTGACCCTCACATCTGTTCCGCTCGGCTGGTTCACCATCCATATGATGACTGCCATTCATTATGCCCATCTGTACTGGCAGCCAACCGAACCTGCGGGAAAAGATACCGCTCATGTGAGCAAACATTCTGGCGGCTTTGCTTTTCCTGAAACCCCAGCGCCTTCAGGATGGGATTTTACCTATTATGCGTTCGTCATCGGCATGACGGCACAGACGTCCGACACCAATGTTACGACCACCGCAATGCGCAAAGTAACGCTTCTGCACAGCGTTGTGTCATTCTTTTTCAATACGGTCCTTGTTGCGGCAACAGTGAATGTCGTGGTCGCACTCGGCAGCGGATAAACAGCAGGAACTCTCATGGAAACGATTTCGACCGCAAAATGCTTTGGTGGAACGCAGGGCGTCTATCGCCATAAGAGCGAGATCACTCAATGCGAAATGACATTCGCCGTATTCCTGCCACCGCAGGCGAAGGATGGTCCGGTGCCTGTGCTGTGGTATCTTTCCGGCCTGACCTGCACGCATCAGAATGTAATGGACAAGGGCGAATATCGGCAAATCGCCGCAGAATTGGGAATTGCCGTTATTTGTCCTGACACCAGCCCCCGTGGTGATGACGTGCCAGACGAGCCGCAAAACTGGAAATTCGGCAAAGGTGCCGGCTTCTATCTCGATGCGACGCAGGAGCCCTTCGCCAAAAACTATCAGATGTATAGCTACATCACCAAGGAACTGACCGATCTGGTGGCGGTTGAGTTTCCACTTGATATGTCGCGTCAGGCCATCACTGGCCACTCCATGGGTGGACATGGTGCATTGACCATCGCGCTTAAAAACCCTGATCGTTTCAAATCGGCATCGGCTTTCGCACCGATTGTGCAGCCCTCTACAGCCGACTGGTCAAAGCCTGCGCTGGAAAAATATCTCGGTTCTGAAGAGCGCGCATGGCGTGCCTATGACGCGACGCTGCTGATTGAGGATGGTGCACGCTTTTCAGAATTTCTGGTTGATCAAGGCGAAGCCGATGTGTTCCTTGAGGAAGGCCTGTGTCCCTGGCTGCTGGATGAGGCTTGCCGCAAGGCTGGAATCCCGCTCACGCTCAACATGCGCGAAGGCTATGACCATTCCTATTTCTTCATCTCATCCTTCATGGATGATCATCTCAAATGGCATGCGGAACGTCTTAGCAGATAAAGCTGTTGAAGGATCAACATGGCGAAGAAGAAGAAAGTTGTCACGGTCGGCGCATTGCTGGTGAATGCTGACAAAAAAGTCCTGATGGGACTTCGCTCGCCATGGAAAAAAGCGTGGCCGAATCATTGGGACACGCCCGGTGGCCATGTCGAACCCAGTGAAACACTGGAAGAGGCGCTGGTTCGGGAGATGGGCGAAGAACTCGGCATTCGCCCGATCAAGTTCCGTGAGATCGGCGCAATTGATGAGAAAAAACCTGATCTCTATGGCGATTCCATCTGCCATATTTTTCAAGTCACAGCTTGGAGCGGTTGGTGAACCGCGCAATGTCTGCGATGAACATTCTGAGCTTGCATGGTACAGCCCTATCGAGCTTGAAACCATCAGCAATCTGGCCGACCCCGAATATCCACGTCTTGCCCGGATCGCCATTGGTGCAGCAATCGATTAGCGTTTCGTAACTTTCATCGGCAGGCCGCCCTGCGGCTGGGTGGTGAGTTTCTGCACTGGCCATGGCTTTGTGGTTTCCAACACGTCAAAGCGACGGCCATCAAGCAAGGTTGCAAGCGCAATCACCGCTTCCTGAAGCGCGAAACTCGCACCAATGCAGACACGCGGACCAGCACCAAAGGGCAGATATTGAAAGCGGTCGAGCTTGTCGCGATTTTCGGGCCAGAAGCGTTCCGGCATGAAAGCATCCGGCTGATCCCAATAAAGCCTGTGACGATGAATCACCCAAGGCATGACCAGAACAGCCGTCCCCTTCGCGATTTTCAGATCGCCATAGGTGTCATCCGTGGCCGCCTCGCGATTGATTGACGGTGCCGGCGGATAAAGCCGCATCGCTTCCTCAAAAGCGGCACGCGTGAAAGGCAGTTTTGCCAACCATTCCTGCGGCGGCAGGTCATGTCCGCCTCCCGCAAAGAACGCATCGATCTCGGCCTCAACCCGTTCGCGCTCCTGTGGTGCTTTGGCCAACAGATAGAGTGTCCAGCCCAGCGCACGGGCTGTTGTCTCATGCCCCGCACCGATAAAGGTGATGATGTTATCTTCGATCTCGCCGCGGCTCAAACCGTCGGGCCCTTCGGCGCGCAAAAGCAAGGTCAGAAAATCATTGGGGACGTCTTCGCCTCTCTCCATTCGCGACTTTCGCAAGGCAATGGTATCAGATACCAGTTCTCGGAAGAAGCCGAGCGACTGGTTACCGCGAAGGCGCGTAAAGCGTGGCAGCCAGTCCGGCAAGCCAAGAAGATCAAATGGATCGACGCGGCCCATGGTTTCAAAAAGCTTGTCGATCTGGCGCGCAAAATCATTGGGATCACCGGCGATCTCACCAGAGAACAGCGTTTCCGCGAGAATATCATAGGTGAGCAGCGTCATGTCGTGGGCGACATCGGTGATGAGACCATTGGTCTTGTATCGCTCGACAAACTGCAGCGACCGGTTTCGCATGGCGCTCGCAAAGCCACCGATATGGCGCGGCGTGAACACGGGTGCCATGGCCTTGCGCGACCGCTTCCAGACTTGGCCCTCAGCGGTCAGCAATCCATCGCGCAAAAGGGGGCGCAAAACCCGCTGGCGAATGGCGGACATCGGGTAGTTTGCGGCATTATCGACCAGCACATGACGGATGAGACCGGGATCATTGGCAATGATGGTTTTGATGCCAAGCCAACTTACGGAAACCCATGGCTCATTGTACGAAGGCTCGCCCCACAATTCGAGCGGATTTTTATAAACCACCCGCATCATCTCGAAGCGTCCAACCGGCTTTTCGCGCGGACGCGGTGCCGGTGGGATGAATGGTTGCGCGGCTTCATTTATTGCCGTTGTAATGTCCATAAAGTGCTCCTCGTTATCGAGAACGCCCCTGCTGGAAACCAATATAAGCGCCAATTGTGGCAGTTCCAAAGAGTACCAATAATCGCCTATCATCATCTGAAGCGAATTGAGCGCAATCCCCGGCAATTTTGGCCTTAAAATTTGGAAAAATCACCGTTAACGCCTATATTAAAGCCATGTTTGTCGAGTGATTCGACATGAGTTTTTATGCTGGATAAGCAGCAGGATTTAAGGCTGCATTCGCGGCACATTTGCGAAAGATTTTCATGACCGAGACTCCAGAGATGAATTCTGAAGCCCCTGCCGAATATGGTGCGGATTCCATTCGTGTTCTGAAAGGCCTCGACGCAGTTCGCAAGCGTCCGGGCATGTATATCGGCGATACGGATGACGGCTCTGGCCTGCATCACATGGTTTATGAAGTCGTCGACAACGCAATTGACGAAGCGCTGGCGGGCCATGCGACACTTGTCACTGTGACGCTCAATGCCGACGGCTCCTGCACCGTGACCGATAATGGTCGCGGCATTCCGACCGATATCCATAAGGAAGAAGGCGTTTCGGCTGCTGAAGTCATCATGACCCAGCTGCACGCCGGCGGTAAGTTCGACCAGAATTCCTATAAGGTTTCCGGTGGTCTGCATGGTGTGGGCGTTTCTGTTGTGAACGCACTGTCGATCTGGCTCAGGCTTAAAGTGCGTCGGGCTGGCAAAATACACGAAATGACCTTCACGCATGGCGTGGCCGATGCTCCGCTTGCGGTGGTTGGTGATGCAGGCAGCGATACCGGCACGGAAGTCAGCTTCCTGCCTTCGCCTGAAACCTTCTCCATGGTGGAATTCGATTACGACACGCTGGAGCGTCGCCTGCGCGAACTGGCGTTTCTCAATTCCGGTGTGCGCATCAAGCTGAGCGATCGCCGCCATGCCGACATCAAAGAGCATGAACTGCATTATGATGGCGGTGTTGTCGAATTCGTAAAATATATCGATCAGAGCAAGAAGTCGCTTCTGGAAACACCGATCTATATCAAGAGCGAAAAAGACGGCATGACCGTTGAAGTCGCTATGTGGTGGAATGATTCCTACCACGAAAAGGTGCTGTGCTTCACCAACAACATTCCGCAGCGCGATGGCGGTACGCATCTGGCCGGTTTCCGTGGCGCGCTGACGCGTCAGGTAACAGGCTATGCCGATGCATCGGGCATGACCAAGAAGGAAAAAGTCAGTCTCACTGGCGATGATTGCCGTGAAGGTCTGACGGCTGTTCTTTCAGTCAAGGTTCCTGATCCAAAGTTCTCGTCGCAGACGAAAGACAAGCTGGTTTCTTCGGAAGTGCGTCCAGTTGTTGAAAGTCTCGTCAATGAAGCGCTTTCGACATGGCTGGAAGAACATCCGGCAGGCGGCAAGACCATTGTTGAAAAGGTCATTCAGGCTGCTGCCGCGCGTGAAGCAGCGCGCAAGGCACGCGACATCACCCGCAAGAGCAATCTGAGCGTGACGTCGCTTCCCGGCAAGCTGGCGGACTGTCAGGAACGCGATCCGGCGAAATCAGAAATCTTCATCGTCGAGGGTGACTCTGCTGGTGGCTCCGCCAAGAGCGGTCGTTCGCGCCAAAACCAGGCCATTCTGCCGCTGCGCGGTAAGATTCTCAATGTGGAGCGCGTTCGTTTTGACCGTATGATCTCGTCCGATCAGGTCGGTACACTGATCACAGCGCTCGGCACGTCGATCGGCAAGGATGAATCGCACGGCTTCAATCCTGACAAGCTGCGCTATCACAAGATCATCATCATGACGGATGCTGACGTCGACGGTGCGCATATTCGCACATTGCTGTTGACCTTCTTCTTCCGCCAGATGCCGGAACTGATCGAGCGCGGTCATATTTATATTGCACAGCCACCCCTCTATAAGGTGTCTCGCGGCAAGTCATCACAATATATCAAGAACGAAGCTGCATTCGAAGACTTTCTCATCGAAACCGGCCTTGAAGAAGCGGCTCTTGAAATGGCAAGCGGAGAAGTGCGCGCCGGACCGGATCTTCGGTCTGTCGTTGAGGATGCCCGCACGCTGCGTCAGCTTTTGGGTGGCCTACATACACGTTATGATCGCCGTATTGTTGAGCAGGCGGCAATTGCTGGACTGCTTAACCCTGGTTCCACCGCGAATGATGCGACGGCGCAGGCATCCGCTGCAACGGTTGCCAAGCGTCTCGACATGATTTCGGAAGAAACCGAGCGCGGCTGGACTGCACACGTGACAGACGACGGCGGCTATCGTTTCGAGCGCATGGTTCGCGGTGTGAAAGATGTTGCCATTCTCGATATGGCGCTGCTTGGTTCTGCCGATGCCAGACAGATCGACCGCGTTGCCTCGCGCATTGCCGAAGTCTTTGCAGAGCCGCCTGTGCTGCGCCGCAAGGACAAGAGCGATACGCTTTCCGGTCCAATGGCGCTGCTTGACGCGATTTTTGCGACAGGTCGCAAGGGCCTGACGCTACAGCGTTATAAAGGCTTGGGCGAAATGAATGCCGAACAGCTTTGGGAAACAACGCTTGATCCGAATGTGCGTTCGTTGCTGCAGGTCAAGGTCAATGATGCGACCGATGCAGATTCGCTGTTCTCGCGCCTGATGGGCGATGAAGTTGAACCGCGCCGCGAATTTATTCAGGAAAACGCCCTGAGCGTCGCCAATCTGGACGTTTAAAATATACTTCCCGAAGCGCGCCTCTGCTCTTCGGGAAGTATCATATCTAAAAGAAAAGCCCGGTTTCATACCGGGCTTTTCTTTTTATGGGATTATCTTATTCGCCGCGACGCTTCTTGCTGAAGCCCCCATCACCGAATTTCTTGCCGTCCTTCTTGAAACCATCTTTCTTGAAGTCGCCTTTCGGCTTCGACCAGCTGCCCTTAGCGTTGTCACGATTGCCATCACGGAAATCGCTTCTTGGCTTGTCGCCGCGTGGCTTGAAATCGCGCTTGCCTTCACGCGGAGCAGCATCGCCACCAGCGCCTGCAACTGCAGTGCGGATCACCAGACCCTTTTCGCCGGTCCCGCGTTCTTCAACCGAACGACGGAATTCATCAGCCTTGGCTGCGGTGATTTCGAAACGCGTTTCATTATCGAAAATCTTGATCGAACCGACGTCACGCTTCGATACGTCACCTGCCTTGCAGATGAGCGGCAGAAGCCATTTTGGATCGGCGCGGTGCTTACGACCGGCAGAAACCGAGAACCATACGCCATCAAATGAAGAATTACGGTCGAAACGCTCACCCGGCTCGCCACGGTCACGACGTTCGCCCCGTTCCGGGCGATCACCACGCTCTGAACGCTCACGCGGCTTCTTGCTGGAAATCGGATGAACAGGCGCGTCAGAAATATCTTCCGCAGCAGGCAATGCTGAGAGTTCGCGATTGAGGAAAGCGCTCGCGATCTGTTCCGGCGTATAACGCTCGGTCAGCGCCTTCAACAGATCCTGATGTTCTTCATCAATCGGCTGGCTGAAAGCTTCACCATTGAGAATACGTTCATTGTTCTTGGCCTGAACGGCAGCAATACCCGGAGCAGGAACAGTCTGCGCATCAAGCTTTGCAAGGCTCAGAAGACGCTCGGCACTACGACGGCGCGAGAACGGAACGACCAGAACGCAAGTGCCCTTGCGGCCCGCACGACCTGTACGGCCCGAACGGTGCAGCATGGTTTCAGGATTGTTCGGCAGATCGGCATGGATAACCAGATCAAGATTTGGCAGATCGATACCGCGTGCAGCAACGTCGGTCGCAACGCAAACGCGGGCACGTCCATCGCGCATCGACTGAAGCGCATTGTTACGCTCGGCCTGGCTCAATTCACCCGACAGCGCCACAACTGCAAAACCGCGGTTCGACAGGCGGCTTGCCATGTGCTTTACAGCTTCACGCGTCGAGCAGAAAATGATCGAGTTCTGCGCATCGTAATAAAGCAGGGTGTTGATGATTGCATGATCGCGTTCCTGTGGCGGAACCGGCATAGCAAAATAATCAATATCGGCATGCTGACCAGCTTCGCCAGCAGCAGTAATGCGCAGCGCGTCTTTTTGGAAACGCTTTGCAAGCTGTGCAATCGGCTTTGGCACGGTTGCCGAGAACATCAATGTGCGGCGATCTTCCGGTGCTTCACCAAGAATGAATTCGAGGTCCTCGCGAAAACCCATATCGAGCATTTCGTCAGCTTCATCGAGCACGACAACGCGCAGTTCCGACATATCAAGCGCACGGCGCGAAATATGATCGCGCAGACGACCCGGCGTGCCAACAACGATATGCGATCCACGTTCAAGCACACGGCGCTCGGAACGAATATCCATACCACCAACGCAAGAAGCAATCACCGCGCCCGTATCGGCATAAAGCCATTCAAGTTCACGGCGAACCTGCAAAGCAAGTTCGCGCGTTGGTGCGATAATCATCGCAAATGGATTTTGCGCACGATCAAAACGCAGTTCGTCGCCAAGAATGGTCGATGCCATGGAAAGGCCAAAAGCAACAGTCTTGCCGGAGCCTGTCTGCGCAGAAACAAGCAAATCGCCATGAAGTGTTTCAGGAGCCAAAACGGCATTCTGAACAGCGGTGAGTGTATTGTAACCGCGAGCGGCTAATGCTCCGGAAAGTGCCGGAGCGATTGTGTCAGGTAGGGACATGAGTGACTTTCAAAAAAGCTTCACAAGCCGCATACCCATCGGTTGTGAAGCTTTTTGTTCACAACTCTCCTGACGACTACCGAAGCACCATAATTAGCGTCTACCTATAGGCTCGGGCTTAAAACGTCAACCGCTTAAGCCCTCAATGCGCCTCATCCCAGTTATGCGCTGCACGCGCGTCGACCTGTAATGGCACGGAAAGCGACACGGCTGGCATGGCTGCATTTTCCATCACATGACGGACAACAGGGATCGTCTTTTCGACCTCGTTTTCAGGCACTTCAAAGATCAATTCGTCATGCACCTGCAACAACATACGGGCGGCGAGCTTCTCATCTGCCAGCGCCTTCTCCATACGGATCATGGCGCGGCGAATGACATCAGCTGCGGAGCCCTGAATTGGTGCATTGATTGCCGCACGTTCGTTAAAGGCGCGAACCTGCGGATTGGATGCTTTGATGTCGGGATAATGCGCGCGACGACCGAAGATGGTTTCGACATAGCCATGTTCGCGCGCAAAAGCCTTGGTCGCTTCCATATAGTCCTTGATGCCCGGAAACCGCTCAAAATAGGTACGGATATATTGCCCTGCTTCTTCACGCGGGATGGACAGCTGATTGGCAAGACCAAAAGCCGATATGCCGTAAATGATACCGAAGTTGATCGCTTTGGCGCGGCGGCGTACCTCTGACGGCATGCCTTCAACAGGTACGCCAAACATTTCAGAAGCCGTCATGGCATGAATATCGATGCCATCGGCAAAAGCCTGTTTCAGCTGCGGAATATCGGCGACATGCGCCAGCACACGCAATTCGATCTGGCTATAATCGGCAGAGATCAACTTGTTGCCCGGTTCTGCAATGAAAGCCGTTCTAATCTTGCGGCCTTCGCTCGTGCGCACCGGAATGTTCTGCAAATTCGGCTCAGACGAAGACAAGCGCCCGGTTGAGGTGGAAGCCATGGCGTAAGATGTGTGTACGCGCTTCGTCTGCGGATGAATATAACCCGGCAGCGCATCGGTATAGGTGGACTTGAGCTTGGTCAGCTGACGCCAATCAACGATTTTGCGGGGCAGAGGCAAGCCTTCGGCAGCCAGATCTTCCAGCACTTGCGCGGAGGTCGACCATTGGCCGGTCTTGGTCTTGGATGCGCCGGGAAGCCCCATTTTACCAAAGAGAATATCGCCAAGCTGCTTGGGCGAACCGATATTGAATTTTTCACCAGCCAGTTCGTAAATTTCATCTTCGAAACGTGCCGCAGACTGGGCAAGGTCGCCCGACAGGCGGGAGAGCACCTGACGATCAACCGAGACGCCGCGTTCTTCCATGCGGGCAAGCACATCAACCAGCGGGCGTTCAAGACGCTCATACACCGACGCGAGCCCTTCTGCCGCCAGACGCGGTTTCAGCACCTGCCAGAGACGCAATGTCACATCAGCGTCTTCAGCGGCATAGGCCGTTGCACGATCAAGATCGACCATATCGAAGGTGACGGCGCCTTTGCCGCTGCCAGTCACTTCTTTATAGGCGATGGGCGTGTGTCCCAGCCAGCGTTCGGACAATGGGTCCATGCCATGACCGCCGATGCCGGCATCCAATACATAGGACAGTAACATCGTATCATCAAAGGAGACGGTGTTGATGCCATGACGACGCATGACCAGCCAGTCATATTTCATATTCTGCGCGATCTTGAGAACGGATGCGTCTTCAAGAACGCTCTTCAACGCCGCCAGCGCCTTATCGAGCGGTATCTGACCTTCAACCATACCGCCGCCGAGCAGATCACCTGCACCGGATTTATGCTGGAGCGGGATATAGGCGGCTTTACCGGGCGCAAGCGCCAGCGAGAAGCCGATCAGCTCTGCCTGCATCGGATCAAGCGAATTGGTTTCCGTATCAAAAGCAACCAGACCCGTCTCAACAGCTTCCGCGAGCCAATTATTCAGCGTTTCAATGTCGCGAATGCAGGTATAGGCCGTCGTGTCGATTTTTTGCGCCAAAGCATCCGATGCACGCTTTGCGGCAAGCGCTTTCGGCGTGTAGCCGCTTGCTTCCGCAGTATCGGCGGAGGGCGAAGCTGCGGTTTCCGACGATGTCGCAGCCTCTGGCTTTGCAGGCACATCAACGTCCGGGCCGTGCGCGTCTGCTCCCCATTCGGTTTCGATGTGGCAAGGCTCAACTGCCGACGCATCCGTGTCGGTTGCTTCCGCCACGCGGCGCGTCAGCGTTGTGAAATCCAGCGCTTTCAGGAAGCCTATGAGTTTCGGACCATTCTGCGGTTCAAGCACCAGACCATCAAGATCAACATCGAGCGGCACATCGACTTTCAGCGTCACGAGTTCGCGTGCGATCTTGGTCTGATCGGCATAGGCGATGATGTTTTCACGGCGCTTGTTCTGTTTGATCTCGGACGCGCGTGCCAACAGCGTATCCAGATCGCCAAACTCTTCCAGCAATTGCGCCGCGGTCTTCGGGCCGATGCCGGGAATGCCCGGAACATTATCGGTGCTGTCACCGGTCAGCGATTGCAGATCGATCATCTTTTCCGGCGGTACACCCCATTTTTCGATCACTTCCGGGATCGAAATCTGTTTGTCCTTCATACCGTCATACATCGACACTTGTGGTGTCACGAGCTGCATCAGGTCTTTGTCAGACGATACGATGGTGACATCGCCGCCGGCTTCCGCCGCGATACGGGCATAGGTCGCGATCAGATCGTCCGCCTCAAAGCCTTCTTTTTCGATGCAAGGCAGATTGAAAGCGCGGGTTGCCTGACGGATCAGGCCAAATTGCGGGATCAGGTCTTCGGGCGGCGCGGTACGATTGGCCTTATATTCAGGGTAGATTTCCTTGCGGAAAGTCTGCGACGAATAGTCGAAAATGACCGCAAAATGCGTTGGCACCACACCCACATCGGTACTGCGCGCATCCTTCAACAGCTTCCACAGCATGTTGCAGAAGCCAGACACGGCCCCCACCGGCAAGCCATCCGACTTACGGGTCAGCGGTGGCAGGGCATGATAAGCGCGGAAAATATAACCCGAGCCGTCAACGAGAAAGAGATGATCGCCTTTTTTCATGGCTTAGGATTAGAGGAAACCAAGCATAAAGAAAACCGGCCTTGTGTCAGGAGAAACAAGTGTCCACTTGAAAGGTGAGTTTTTTCACCCCCTGTTCACGCTAAGCTCTCAATCCGATAACGTTTATGTTACGAATTTGTAATCTAAAATGCCCTTGAATAGCCACAGTTGGAGGGCCAATTCTAGGTCATCGACAGTACGTTGATCGCCGGTTTTCTGACCCGTCCCCCGTTGGAAACCGGTTGTAAGCGACAGCCTAAATCCCCTCTCCGGGCTGTCGTTTGTGAGTGTAGTGATATGGCCGTTGTGGTAACCCCCTCACCACGACGGCCAATTCATTTTCTGCTCTCGGTTTTGCGATCTAATCTGGGTTTCTTCTTGAGCTTCGCAGTTGTACTGTGCGCGCAGTATTACGACTCGTCAGGAAATATCCATGTCCGCGCAATCACTCGATAAAGTCCTCAATCATCTCGACGCAAATCTCGACAAGAGTATCGACCATCTGTTCGATCTTTTACGGATCAAGTCGATTTCGACCGATCCGGCTTACAAAGCCGATTGCCGTAAGGCTGCCGAATGGCTGGTCGAGGATTTGAAGTCCATTGGTTTTGACGCAAGCGTGCGCGACACACCGGTCCATCCGATGGTTGTCGCCCACCATGACGGCGCCACCGCTGATGCGCCGCATGTCCTGTTCTATGGCCATTATGATGTGCAGCCGGTTGACCCGCTCAATCTGTGGGAAAACGATCCGTTTGAACCTGCTATCAAAGACGTTGGCAATGGTCGCAAAATCCTGACCGGTCGCGGAACCTCTGACGACAAGGGTCAGCTGATGACCTTTGTTGAAGCCTGCCGCGCTTATAAGGCAGTTAACGGCAATCTGCCTGTCAAAGTAACCTTGCTGTTTGAAGGCGAAGAAGAATCCGGCTCACCATCGCTCAAACCATTCCTTGATGCCAATAAACAGGAACTAAAGGCTGATGTGGCGCTGGTTTGCGACACAGCCATGTGGAATGAAGAAACACCAGCGATCAGCGTCGGTTTGCGTGGTCTGGTTGGCGAAGAAATCGTTATCAAGGCGGCTGACCGCGATTTGCATTCGGGCTTCTTTGGTGGTGCCGCGGCCAACCCGATCCATATTTTGAGCAAAATCCTTGCCGATCTTCATGATGAAACCGGACGCGTTACGGTTCCGGGTTTCTATGAAGGTGTGGAAGAAACACCGTCACAGATTTTGCAATCATGGGAAAGCCTTGGCCGCACGGCTGAAAACTTCCTTGGGCCGATTGGACTCTCGGTTCCTTCGGGCGAAAAAGGCCGCAGCGTTCTCGAACTGACATGGGCGCGCCCGACTGCCGAAGTCAACGGCATCATCGGCGGCTACACCGGCGAAGGCTTTAAGACCGTTATTGCAGCGGAAGCATCTGCTAAGGTTTCATTCCGCCTCGTGCATAAGCAGGATCCAGTCAAAATCCGCGCAGCCTTCCGCGCTTTCGTCGAAGAGCGTCTGCCAGCCGATTGTTCGGTCGAGTTCCACCCGCATGGTGGCTCGCCAGCCATTCAGCTGCCTTATGATTCACCTCTGGTTTCCAAAGCCAAAGACGCACTCTCAGATGAATGGCCAAAGCCAGCGGTGCTGATCGCCATGGGCGGATCGATCCCGATTGTCGGTGATTTCGACAAATTCCTTGGCATGGAATCGCTGCTTGTTGGCTTCGGCCTTGAAGACGACCGCATTCATTCGCCCAATGAAAAATATGAGCTGACGTCTTTCCATAAAGGTCAACGCTCTTGGGCCCGTATTATGGCGGCTATCGCCGCAAAGTAAGGAAGACTAAATGACTATTCGTTTTCACAAAAACGATCTGCCGAACCTTGAGCATTATCAGGTGGATTCGGTTGCAATCGATACCGAGACGCTGGGCCTTAACCCACATCGCGACCGGCTTTGCGTGGTGCAGATTTCGCCCGGCGACGGCACCGCAGACGTGATCCAGATTGAAGCTGGCCAGAAGGAAGCGCCTAATCTGGTCAAGCTTTTGCAAGACAAAGCGATAACCAAAATCTTTCATTTTGGCCGCTTTGATCTTGCGGTTTTGGCGCATGCCTTTGGCACCATGCCGGAGCCGGTGTTCTGCACCAAGATCGCATCCAAGCTGACGCGCACATACACGGATCGCCACGGTCTGAAGGAAATCTGCGGCGAGTTACTTGAGGTTTCGATCTCCAAGCAGCAGCAATCATCGGATTGGGCGGCGGAGGTTCTGTCGCAGGCACAGCTTGAATATGCGGCATCTGACGTTCTTTATCTGCATCGCTTGAAGGCAGTTTTTGAACAGCGCCTTGAGCGCGATGGCCGCACCAAACAAGCCGAAGCCTGTTTCAAATTCCTGCCAACCCGCTCAGAGCTTGATCTGATGGGCTGGCCTGAAACGGATATTTTCGCTCACGCGTAAATTATTAAATGGCGGCGTCAGCCGCCATTTTCTTTTCCGGTTCGCGCTCGATAGAAGCCCATGCGGGACGGCGAAACAGGAATTTTCCATAGCCGCTCCATTGAATAAGCCCATAAAGAATAACCGGCCCAATGACGCCGCTTGCTGTCGTTAGTAATGAAACTGTCCCGACATCGAAGATGTCAATTTTAAGCAGCACAGTTCGCGCAATCGCCATTGGCAAAAAGAACGCCAGATAAACGACGATTGAATGGGCTCCCAGCCAGCTCAAACCGCGATGCAGCCAGTTTTTATCGGACATGAGGTTAATCAGCGCTGAAATCGCTATGATCGCCAATGCGCCCACGAAACCAAGAGCCAGCGCAATAATTGGCAGATCGCTCACAGCCCCGCGTCCATTCAGCAGATCACCGGCAGGGGTAATCAGTGTTGCAAGACTTTCCGGTACGGGCATGAAGACCAGCCTGTATTCCACAAAGCCCCAGATAAGAAGGCCAACAACCGCCACAAGCGGGCGTTGACGCAACCAGTCTGCCAAGCGAAAAATCGCTTTCGCAAAGGCATAGCCTGCAAAGAAGTAAACGAAACGCGCGCAGAATTCGTCGATCATCACCCAGCCCGTATGGATAGGCAGGATTTCCAGAATTGCCAGCATAGCTAAAGTCACGCCGACTGGCACGCGTTTCAAAAGTCGCGTCACAACAAAGAAAACCGGCAAAATATAAATGAACCAAAGCGTGCCAAATGGTTCAATAAACGCCATGAGATAGGCTTCCATTACACCGCTAATTCCGGCCTCGCTGGCAATGCCCGGTGCTTTGAAAGCAAACTGGATCGTCAGCCAGAGAATGTAGAAATAGAGAAAATGCACAACCTTACGGTCGAGATACCGCCGCCATGGCCGGTCGATGACGAGGCTCAAAAACAGACCGGAAATCAGAAAGAAGTCCGGCATCCGAAACGGCTTGGCAAAAGCGACGACATAATGCATCCAGCCTTGCGCATCCGCCGCCTTCTCCACACCCAGCGTAGAATGCATCATGACAACAAAAATGATGCAGATCCCCTTGGCTATATCGACCCAATCGATTCGCATTGAGGTCCGGTCCGTGCCCCGCATTCTTGCTCCAAACGCCGTTTTCGTGGTCATCTGCTTATCGCAATCGCATCAGCAAGAACATCCTGTTTGGGTGGGCGACGCAGGATTGCGATATGACCCATACAGAAATACAATTTAAAATAGAAAAAATAATGTCTTTTATACAACTTTTAATACTTAATCTTAAGTGTGACCCTATTGCTACAGACACAACCCGAGAAACACGCCTAACTAGAACAGTATTTGATTATTCTTTTTGCTCCGATGAGGTTTTTCATGAAGCTTAAATCAATCTTTCTGGCATCGACTTTCATTTTCGTTGGTGCAATGGGCGCCCATGCAGCTGATGCTATCAACTACCATGAGCCAGCTCCTGTCATCAGCGCTCCGGTATTTTCATGGGGCGGGGCATATATTGGTGGCCAGGTTGGCTATGGCTGGGCAAAATCTACACTGGACAATTACTACAAAGTTGAGCCAAGCGGTTTTATTGGTGGCCTTTATGCAGGTTACAATTTTGACATGAGCAATAATGTCGTGCTCGGCATTGACGGCGATGTCACCTATAATAATCTAAACGCCGAAACCAAGCAGGGCACGGAAACGTTTGAAAGCCGTATGCGCCTGTCAGGAGTCGTTCGTGCGCGCGCAGGTTATGCGATTGATCGTTTGATGCCGTATATTGCTGGCGGTGTCGCTTTCGGAAAAATTAAAAACGCAATTGGTTCTTCTGTAATCGATTCTGGCCAGAACAAAACCCTGACAGGTTGGACTGCTGGCGCAGGTATAGATTATGCAGCTACCGACAACGTCATTCTTCGTCTGGAATACCGCTATACAGACTACGGCAAGGGAAATTATAGTTTCTATCTCCCGAATACCGAATTTAAAAACGAATTCAAGACGAATGAATTGCGCCTTGGTGTTGCATACAAATTTTAAGTCGAACTTATTCGACCAGTCTAATAACACCCACCGTAAGATTGTGATATTAGGGTGGGTTTTATTTTTCCGAAATGCCCTACCCGAGATGCTTTACCACCAAACAAGGAGCACTTGGATTCAGAAATCTCGAAACTTAACACAGAATTACGAACTGTATTTTGCTTCCTGCGAAACGATGAAATTGATATTCTCGCATCGCACATGTTTGAAGCCGATGATGACGTCGTGAAAACCCAATCAATATCTACTGGCGAAATCGCCTAACAGTGCAGTTCGCTAGACATAGGGTAATTTCCGTCAATCAGAATACCTCGCCACCGAACGTCGAGATGGCTTTCGCAACCTCACTTTCGGCAGCTAAAGTCCTAAATTTAATACTTTGATAACCAAAGGCAGCAGCTTTTTGGCGTAAACGCACGCTAAACCGCAACTTTTGCGACTAGTAACTGACTGTGTCTTTCTTGCTACAGACTTTGAAGAGGGATCGCTTATATTAGGGTCAACGAATTGAATTTTCCCGTTTCCCCTGATGAGGTTTATTATGAAACTCAAGTCACTTCTTCTCGCATCGACCGTAGCTCTTGTTGCAGCAACTGGCGCGCAGGCAGCTGATGCTATCGTTTACGAAGAACCAGCTCCAGTGGTTGTTGCACCATCGTTCACATGGAACGGTGCATATCTCGGTGGCCAGATTGGCTATGGCTGGGGTAAGTCGCGTTTCAGCCAGGACGGCGAATTTGGTGCAATTAACATCAAGCCAGACGGCTTCCTCGGTGGTCTGTATGCTGGTTACAACTTCGATCTCGGCAACAGCGTTGTTCTAGGTATCGACGGTGACGTAACCTACAACAACCTCAAGGACAGCTACTCGGAAACTGATGGCGTTGTAACCGACAGCCTCGAAAGCAAGCTGCGCTGGTCGGGTGCTGTTCGTGCCCGCGCTGGTTACGCAGTTGATCGCTTCCTGCCTTACATCGCTGGTGGTGTAGCTTTCGGTCAGGTTAAGAATACACTTTCGTCGTCTGGCGATGCAGATGCCTTCAGCAGCTCGCAGAGCAAGACCCTTACCGGCTGGACCGCTGGTGCAGGCGTTGATTATGCAGCAACAGATAACGTAATTGTTCGCCTCGAATACCGTTACACCGATTACGGTCGTAAGGACTTCACATTCAGCGATGGAATCGACAGCGCGACTGTTCGTGACAAGTTCAAATCCAACGAAATTCGTCTCGGCGTTGCATACAAGTTCTAATCTGATTAGAGCATTTTTTGGAAAGGCCTCGCATTTGCGGGGCCTTTTCTTTTTGCGCTGTTGGAACGTTGTTTTTTTGTGAATGCTGAGTTTACTCCCCTTTAAACTGCCGCATTTACACTTCAGGCGATAAACAACATAAAAATATGCAGGCGGGTGGATTTAAGCAGATATGGCATCGCGAGACGGTAGAAACGGACGTATCGAACCTTCCTTCGGCAATGCGCCGAAAAAGGAAGAGGAAGAAGACGTGTTTCGCGTCGATGATGAGGAGCGCATGGCCAGAACGCAGCGCAGCGGCAAGCAGTCTGAGAAACGCGAACCGCGTGGTTCACGCCGCAAGCCAAAAAAGCGCGGCGGCTTTTTTGGCTTCGTTCGCCGTGCCTTCTACTGGTGCCTGGTGCTTGGCCTTTGGGGCGGGATCGCATTCGCCGGTATGCTCGTCTATTTCGCAGCCAAGATGCCACCGACGACCGATTGGAGCATTCCCGATCGTCCGCCAAATGTGCGTATCGTTGATGTCGGAGGCAATCTGATTGCCAATCGTGGCACAACGGGCGGTGAGGCAGTGGGCCTGCATGAAATGTCACCTTTTATTCCGCAAGCCGTCATGGCGATCGAAGACCGCCGCTTCATGTCACATTTCGGTATTGATCCAATTGGTCTGGCGCGCGCAATTGTGACCAATGTGACCTCTGGCCGCGCCGTGCAGGGTGGATCAACGCTGACCCAGCAGCTTGCCAAGAACCTGTTCCTTTCACCGGACCGTACGCTGGAACGCAAGGTGCAGGAAGTGATGCTCGCTCTCTGGCTTGAGCATAAATACACCAAAGAGCAGATACTGGAGATGTATCTCAACCGCGTTTATCTCGGGTCGGGTGCCTACGGCGTTGATGCCGCATCGCGCCGCTATTTCGGAAAGTCGGCCAAGGATGTGAACCTGATGGAAGCGGCAACCCTTGCCGGTCTTCTCAAGGCACCGTCACGTCTCTCGCCCGCACGCGACCCGGAAGCAGCAAGCGCTCGTGCCAAGCTTGTGCTTGGTGCCATGCGTGAAGAAGGCATGATCGATGATCGTCAGGTGGCAATTGCGGAAAGCGAGCCACCAGCACGTGCGGCCTCTTACTGGCAGGGTTCTGAAAACTATTTTGCCGACCGCGTTGTGGCCGAAATTCCGGCCCTCATCGGCGAGACCAAAACCGACATCACTGTTGAAACAACTGTCGATCTCAACCTTCAGCGTGCTGGTGAAGAAGCGATCAAGGATCAAATTACTGCAAACGGCAAGAAGATGAATGTGAGCCAGGGCGCGCTCGTTTCGATCGATGGTACGGGTGCAGTACGCGCATTGGTTGGTGGTTATGATTATGCTGCCAGCCAGTTTGATCGCGTGACCGATGCGCGTCGTCAGCCAGCATCATCTTTTAAGCCTTTCGTTTATCTGACGGCTCTGGAACAGGGGCGCACACCGGACTCTGTACGCAATGATGCGCCCGTGCGGATTGGCAAATGGACGCCAAGCAACGACAATGGCAAATATATGGGTGAGGTGACGCTGGCGACCGCATTGTCCCACTCGCTTAATTCCGTTTCAGCACAGCTCGTGATGGAAGTCGGCCCACAGACTGTGATCGACACGGCCCATCGCCTCGGCGTTCAGTCGAAGCTGGAGCCCAATGCCTCGCTCGCACTGGGCACATCCGAAGTCTCGCTTCTGGAACTGACTGATGCCTATGTTCCATTCGCCAATGGCGGCTATCGGGCCCCGGTCTATTTCATCACAAGGATCACCGATTCAGACGGCAAAGTTCTTTATCAAAGACAGGATGGCATCGGCCCGCGTGTGATTGATGAACGCAATGTCGGCATGATGAACGCGATGCTCCGCAGGACAGTGGAAGACGGCACGGCAAAACGCGCCGCCTTCGGCTGGCCAGCCGCGGGCAAAACCGGCACCAGCCAGAATTTTCGTGATGCATGGTTTGTTGGCTACACCGCCAATCTCACCACAGGTGTCTGGTTCGGCAATGATGACGGCAAGGGTATGAAGCGCGTCTTCGGCTCGACATTGCCTGTTGCCGCATGGAAAACCTTTATGAAGGAAGCCCACAAGGGCGTGCCTGTTGCCGAGCTTCCCGGCCATTACGACATTCAGAACATCATCCCCGGCGGCAGCGACGGCATCGATCCAAACAATCCGTATGAACCGGGTATGATTCCGCAAGGCGGCTATGGCGAACAGCCACTGGCTGGCAATGGCGATGATGGCTATTGGCCACCAGCACCCGACTCCCCTGCCCGTAATACGGTTCAGCAAGGTCAGCAGCCCGGCACACCTGCCAATTATCCGGTCAATGACAATGGCGCACCATTGCCTCCAGGAAATGTTGGCGGGCAGCCGCAGCAGAACCGTGATTCAACCACGCTTCTCGATATCATCATGGGCAATTCGCAGTGATCTTCTCTTAGGGCCGTTAATACCGGCCCTTATCGCGATCAAGTGAAGCAGCTAACTGCCTGTTTGTTTAAATCCGCTCGAAATCCTGAGCGGTATAGTGCGCCGTGCGCCCAACGGGGCGCACAAAGGACGCTCTAAGCTGTTGAAATTACGCATCGTGCTTTCCAAAAATCGATTCCGATTTTTGGGCCGATGCTGTAGTCTATTCAAGGATTGAGAGTGAGGTTTTCATGTCTACAGCTTCCCACACCGATGCGTCCCGGTCTGATGCTCCCAAGTCAGACCTGGATCGTAAAACCCTTGTGTTGACAGGGGCAAGCCGTGGCATTGGTCATGCAACGGTCAAACGTTTTTCACGCGCTGGCTGGCGCGTCATTACCTGTTCGCGTCAGGATTTCGCTGAGAACTGTCCATGGCCCGCAGGACCGGAAGATCACATCAAGGTTGATCTTGCGGATCAGGAAGACGTTGGCAAAGCCATTGCTGAAATCCGTCGCCGCCTTGAGGCCAATGGCAGCAAATTGCATGCACTCGTCAACAATGCCGGTATTTCACCAAAGGCAGAAGGTGGAAAACGGCTGAATTCGATTGAAACACCGATGGCCGTGTGGCGAGATGTGTTTCAGGTGAATTTCATGGCGCCCATTATGCTGGCGCGCGGCCTGTTCAAGGAACTGGAATCCGCGCAAGGCTCGGTCGTCAATGTGACCTCCATTGCTGGATCCCGCGTGCATCCTTTTGCTGGCACCGCTTATGCCACCTCAAAGGCAGCACTTGCCGCGCTCACCCGCGAAATGGCTTCGGATTTTGGTCCGCATGGCATTCGTGTGAATGCGATTGCACCCGGCGAAATCGACACTGCAATCCTGTCACCAGGTACAGAGAAGCTTGTCGAGCAATTGCCGATGCGTCGCCTTGGCAAAACCTCAGAAGTTGCAGAAACAATCTATTATCTATGCTCCGAAGCTTCATCCTATGTGACGGGTTCGGAAATTCATATCAATGGCGGCCAGCACGTGTGATAATTTTCCAGAGCGCGGCGTTGAATAACACCGCGCTTTTGTGCTTATCTTACTCTTCAATCGATTTAACAGCCGAGTTTACCCATGATCCTATGCTGCGGTGAAGCCCTGATTGACATGCTGCCACGCGAGACAACGTCCGGCGAGACAGCCTTTTTGCCACTTGCCGGTGGATCGGTTTTCAATTCGGCTATTGCGCTTGGTCGTTTGAATGTCCCGACTGGTTTCTTTTCCGGGCTTTCGTCAGATTTTTTCGGTGATGTGCTGCGCGACACGCTTGCGCACTCCAACGTCGATTATTCCTATTCCGCCATTTCGGACCGCCCGACGACACTCGCATTTGTGCGACTGGTGGATGGACAGGCCCGCTATGCCTTTTATGATGAGAACACAGCGCTGCGGATGCTCTCCGAAAGCGATATTCCGCCCATGAATGATGCGATCAAAGCCATGCTTTTTGGCTGCATCAGCCTGATTTCAGAGCCATGCGGGAGTGTCTATGAAGCGTTGATGACGCGGGAAGCCAAGAACCGCGTGATGTTCCTGGATCCGAATATCCGCTCCAGCTTTATCGCGGACCGTGAAAAACATCTTGCCCGGATGAAACGCATGATTGCCCTTTCCGATATTGTGAAGCTCTCCGATGAAGATCTGGACTGGTTTGGCGAAAAAGGGAGCCATGACGAGATTGCATCACGCTGGCTGGAACGTGGCCCAAAGCTGATTGTCATCACCAAAGGCCCCCATGGTGCAGATGCCTACACGGCAAAGGCGACTGTTCGCGTGCCCGGCGTTAAAGTCGATGTGGTAGATACGGTTGGCGCTGGCGATACGGTCAATGCGGGGATCCTCGCAAGCCTGTATCACCAGGGACTTCTCAGCAAAGAAGCGGTTGCACGTCTTGATGAAGACCAGATCCATGCCGCCGTCGCGCTCGGCGTGCGAGCGGCAGCTGTTACGGTTTCCCGCGCCGGAGCCAATCCGCCATGGGCGGTGGAAATGAAAGATTGAACTAGCGTGTGAACGGACACGTCCCTGCCCTTGACCTCAATCATTTAGCGCCTTCTATTGGACGAGGGCGAAAGAGAATCGAATTCAAGCGAGGGACAATCATTGAACGTCTTGCGTATAGCTGCCTTCTCGCAGGGCAATCAGGGCGGTAATCCCGCCGGAGTTATGATATCTGAGAAGATGCCCTCAGCCGAGGACATGCAGAAAATTGCAAAGGATGTTGGCTTTTCGGAAACAGCCTTTGCCATGCCGGAAGCCGGAGGCTTTCGCGTGCGCTACTTTGCGCCGGAAACGGAAATTCCGTTCTGCGGCCATGCCACAATTGCGCTGGGTGCAGCACTTGCAATGCGTGAGGGTGATGGACGCTTTGCGCTGAAGCTTAACAATACCGAAATCAGCGTGGAAGGTCGCAAGGAAGGCGAGCTGTTTGCCGCCAGCCTGCAATCACCGGGAACGCGTAATCGTGCTGCAACCGATATGGAAATCGAACAGGCGCTGGCGCTTTTCAATTATGAAAAAGATGATCTTGTGCCGGGCATCCCGCCTGCACTCATCCATGCCGGAGCCGACCATATCGTTCTGCCTTTGCGCTCACGCGAAAAGCTTGCCGCCATGCATTACGATTTGCAGCGCGGCCGCGTTCTGATGAGCCGTCAGGGCTGGACAACCATATTGCTGATAAACGCCGAAACGCCCACACGCTTCCACAGTCGCAATCCATTTGCCTCGGGTGGCGTCTATGAAGATCCTGCAACCGGCGCTTCAACTGCGGCTTTCGCAGCTTATTTACGCGATCTGGGCTGGCCACATGGTGGCTCCATTGAAGTCTTTCAGGGCGAAGACATGGGAATACCGTGTCATCTTCGTGCAGATATCGGTCTGGAACGCGGTGGATCAATCCGCCTTTCGGGTACAGCGCGCCTGATGGAATAGTAAAACCGCAGCTCATTAAAACGCCGATCTGATTAAATCAGATCGGCGTTTTAATTGTTTGTCTTAACGCGCATCTTGTTCCGAAAACCGCTTCGCACTTTTCGGGATGCGCTCTAGACTTTGACGAGCTGCTCCACCCGCTCTTCATTACCAAAGAATTTGAGATAGCGCTCCACTTCTTTTGGATCGCCGGTCGCCTTTTGCGGATTGTCCGAAAGCTTGACCGCCGGGCGTCCATTGGCATCGATCACCTTACAAACCAGCGATATGGCCTTAAGGCCATGGATCGTTGTCGGCGCGCATCCGGCAAAGTCATTCGTGAGGTTGGTGCCCCAGCCAAAGCTCATGCGCACGCGGCCTTCAAAGTGGCGATAGGTTTCCTCAATCGTATCGACATCGAGCGCATCCGAGAAGATCAGCAGCTTTTCGCGTGGGTCTTTGTCGCGCGACTTCCACCATTCGATAATCCGTTCACCACCTTCAATCGGCGGCGCACTATCAGGACGGAAACCTGTCCAGTCAGCAACCCAGTCCGGCGCATTGCGCAGGAAAGCAGCCGTGCCAAAGGCATCGGGCAAAACAATGAGAAGATTGCCGCCATAATAGCGGTTCCAATCCTGCAACACGCGATAAGGTGCTGTGCGCAGTTCTTCATCTGTATTAGCAAGCGCTGCCAGCACCATCGGCAATTCATGCGCATTGGTGCCAAGCGCTTCCAAATCATTATCCATCGCAAGAAGCACATTGCTTGTGCCGGTGAAGGCGTCGCCAATGCCTTCTTTCAGCGCCTCAACGCACCAGCGCTGCCACAGGAACGAATGACGGCGACGGGTGCCAAAATCGGAAATTTTGAGATCGGGCAATTCGCGCAGCCGCTCGACCTTGCTCCACATTTTGGCTTTAGCGCGCGCATAGAGAACATCGAGCGAGAATGGCCCAAGGTTTTTCATCGCCGCCCGCGAGCGAAGTTCGTTGATAATGGCGAGTGCTGGAATTTCCCACATGGTGGTGTGTGACCAGGGACCATGGAAATGCAGCTCATACTGCCCGTCCTTGCGGCGCAGATCATATTCCGGCAGTTGGAAATCATGCAGCCAGTTAAGAAACTCGGGCTGGAAAATTTGCTTGCGACCGTAAAAGCTGTTACCCGCCAGCCAGATCATTTCTTTCTTGGTAAAGCGAAGCGTGCGCGCATGATCAAGCTGCGCGCGCAACTCGCCTTCGTCAATCTCGTCTGCGAGGCGCACAGAGGTCGTGCGATTGATCAGCGAGAAGGTCGCGTCCACCTTGGGGTAAAGCCCCCAGATCATCTGCAGCATCAGAAGTTTGTAGAAATCTGTATCCAGCAGACTGCGAACAATCGGGTCGAGCTTCCATGCGTGGTTAAAGACGCGCCGCGCGATATCGGTTTTGGCCATGGCGGCCTCCATTGCATGAGCATGGGCTATAATCCCCCCAAAGCGATTACAGCCAGAAAGAAAGGCGGGTTTTTCACCCGCCTTTTTAAATGCTTCATTCAGATTTGGGAAGCTCTACTATGATGTCGTGTTCACCGTCAGGCTCAATCGGCACACCCTCGGCACTATTGGCCAGCTTAAGACCATTGAGCTTGATCCCCTTCTCTTCGCCACCCACAACGACCTTCACACGATAGAGCGCTGCACCAAAGCGAAGTTCTGCTTCATAGCCATCCCACTCCGGCGGCAAGGCCGGATCAAGATGCAGACGGTCGCCGCGCTTGGTCACACCAAGAATGCCTTCGGTTGCCACACGATAGAACCAGCCAGCGGAACCCGTGTACCAGGTCCAGCCACCCTGTCCGCGACGCGGCTCGACCGAGTAAATATCGGCTGCAATCACGTAAGGCTCAACGCGATAGACATCCGGATTGCGGCCGTGGCTGACCGGGCTTATCATCGAGAACAGGCGCCATGCTTCCTTGGCCTTGCCCATACGGGCGAGTGCAAGAATGGCCCATGTTGCACCATGGGTATATTGACCGCCATTCTCGCGAACGCCCGGCGGGTAGCCCTTAATGTAACCCGGCTCCTGAACTGTTTTATCGAATGGCGGCGTGAAGAGACGCAGCAATTCACCCTGATCATCGAGCAGGTATTTTTCAAGCGAAGCCATGGCCTGCTCGGAACGCGATGGATTGGCAACGCCAGACAACACGCTCCACGATTGCGCAATCGCATCAATCTGGCACTCGTCGCTGTCTTTTGAACCAAGTGGAGAACCATTGTCGAAGAAGCCGCGGCGATACCATTCGCCATCCCAGCCATCGCGATCAAGCGCCTTGGTCAGGCTTTCGAGATGGTCAGCCCATGCTCGCGCGCGGGCATCCTTGCGGGATTCGGCAATCGGGATGAACTGACGCAATGTGTAAGCAAGGAACCAGCCGAGCCACACGCTTTCGCCCTCGCCCTTCACGCCAACAAGATTCATGCCGTCGTTCCAGTCGCCGCCGAGCATCAATGGCAGACCATGCTTGCCAGTGCGTTTGATCGCAAGATCAAGCGCCAGCGCGCAATGCTCATAGAGGCTCACGGTTTGATCAGAAATTTCCGGCTCAAAGAACGCGTCATGTTCACCCTCTTCAAGCAAGCGGCCTTTCAGGAACGCCAGCTTTTCATCAAGGATCGCATGATCGCCAGTTGTTTGCACGTAAAGCGACGTGCCATAACCAAGCCAGACCACATCATCCGAGATCAGCGTGCGAACACCGGCACCAGTTGCTGGCAGCCACCAATGCTGCACGTCACCTTCCGGGAACTGACGCGAAGCAGCATTAAGGATCTGCGCACGAGCCAGTGAAGGATCAATTAGCAGGAGCGACAGCGTATCCTGCAACTGGTCACGGAAGCCAAAGGCACCACTGGCCTGATAGAAGGCTGCACGTGCCCAGATACGGCAGGCAATCGCCTGATAGGGCAACCAGCCATTAATCAGGAGATCGAATGCCGGATCGGGTGTCTTGACCTGTACGCGATTGAACAAGCCTTCCCAATGTTTGCGTGCCTCATCAAGTTTTTCTTCAAACGATGCCATGCGGCTTTCTGCGACAAGCGCCTTTGCCTGCTGCTGATCGGCAGCATTACCAAGCAGGAACACCACTTCACGGCTTTCGCCCGGTCCCACTTCTACGTCAATAGCCAGAGCCGCACACGGATCGCGACCAGCTTCAACCGTGTTGGACAATGTCTTGCCAGCCAGCACGATTTCAGGACGATCAACCGAGCCGGTCGAGCCGATAAACTCGCCACGATCAGCCGTCACAGATTGTGGCTTTTCGCTCGCAGCAAAGAAAGCCACCTGACCAGACTTGTCCGGGTGATATGGATTGCCTGCAAAGAGTGCACCCAGTTCTTCATCCTGCGAAGGCACGATGAACGGCACATTCTTGGCGCGGGCATTGCCCAGCACCCATTCGACATAGCCATAGGCACGCAGCTTGCGCTTGGAACGGCCCTTATTGGTGATTGTGAGACGGGAAAGCCGCACAGGCTTTTCAGCATCGACAATATGGGTGAGTTCGAGTGCCAGTTCGCCATGCTGGGCAGCAAATGTGCTGTAGCCATGGCTGTGACGCGCTTCATAGGTCACGGCCTCATCACGGAGCACACTTGCTGTTGGCGCAAAGCTACGTCCGGTTTCGCGGTCGAGAATATAGATCGCTTCGCCCGGACGATTTGTGACCGGATCATTCGCCCAAGGGGTAAGCTGATAATCGCGGCTGTTACCTGCCCAGGTGAAGGCTGACCCTTCTGCCGAGACATGGAAACCGAAATTCGGATTGGCAATCACGTTGATCCAAGGATGTGGCGTGGTCGTGCGATTGTTGATCCGCACAACATAGCTGCCATCCTGTGCAAAACCACCGTACCCATTCCAGAACTGGAGATCATCGCCGGTTGGTGCCGGACGCACAACAGGCTTTGGCTTGGCAATCAGACGGCGTTCTTCGGTGCCACGTTCGATTGTCGCCGGTGCAAGACCGGCAGCGCCAAGCCCCTGCTGCACGGCAGGAGTCTTGCTATCGCCGCGCGCAGCCAGATCGACGGTCAGTTCTTCACTGCGGCGCAACTGTTCTGCAAGCGAGCCGTTCTGGGCGTGCATCACGATACGCGCGGAAGCAAGCAGCGTATTATAGCTCTCCTCGCTCATCTGATCGCGACGGACAGCAAAAATATGTGGCTGACCACCACCACGGGCGCGGAAGCCCTCGATGATCCAGTCAATCGCGCGTTGCGTATCCTGCGCATAGGAGAAGGCGCGTTCATTCACCGCCACAACGTCTACCGTGAGGCCCTTGCTGCGCCAGTATTCCTGGGCGCGCAAGACGCCACGAAATACGTCGAGATCGGCTTCATTATCGATGCGCAGTGCAAAAATCGGATAATCACCCGAGATGGACATCGGCCAGAGGTCTGACTGTTTGCCAAGACCCGCAGCGATGGTTTCCGGCGGCTGACGCATGGTCCGCTCCGGATAGAGCAGATAGGCAGCAACCTTCTGATAGTCGGCTGCTTCCGCTGGCTTGATGCCGATATGGTAAAGCTGCACCTGCGAACTCGTCCATGACAGCGAATATTCGCGAACGAAAGTTTCCGGATGACGATGGGTTGCAACAGCATGTTCCACCGCGTCGCGGCTACCGCCCGCAAATGTCCAGAAAACCAGACTGACCTTCTTATGCGCAGGAACGCGGACACGCGTGCGTACAGATGCAATCGGATCGAGTACGCAACCTTGACTTCCAGTGAACTTTGCACCTTCATCAAAGGCGCTCGCATCGCGCAGCGAACGGCCACGCCCGATGAAAGCACGGCGGTCGGTTTCGACCTCCGTTTCACGGACTGAGCCGGACAGATCTGTAACGAAATGTGCGACATGAATATCCGGGTCGGACGGTGCACGTTTGCGACGCTTCGCATAGATGGTCGAGCCATTATCTGCGATTTCCGTTTCAACGAACATCTTGGCAAATGCCGGGTGAGCGGCATCGCTGTCGCTGTCGGTCAGCACCAGTTCAGAATAGGACGTGACTTCAATCACGCGATCACGCGCCGACGTGTTGATGATGTCGAGCCTGCGGCCTTCACCATCGGATTGCGATGACACAATCACTTCCACAACGGTCTTGATATCACCGGCGGTCTTGTAGAACTCCGCCTTATCTTCGGTGAAGACAGTCTTGGTTTCTTCGTCCGGGTTGCGGACTGGTTCACCGGTCGCCGACCACCAGTAGCCGCTTTCCATATCGCGCAGGAACAGGAAACTGCCTTGCAGATCTTCCGATGCATCGGCATGGAAACGCGTGATATCCCAATTGTGCCAGCGGCTATAGCCGGAACCATTGGCCGTGACCATGAGCGCATATTGGCCATTCGACATCATATGTGTGGTGCGCGGTGCCTTGAATGGCTCATCAATGATCCGCATTGGGGCATCATCAAAGCCACCCGAATCCACACGCATCGGATTTTCCGTTTTGGCGTAGATCATCGGGATTTCGCGCGGTGCTTTTTCCTGCAACAGCAGTTCTGCTGCTTCGATCACCGGGTCGGAGTGGAAACGCTCACGCATACGGCCTTCGAAAATCACGTTGTTGACCGCGATAATCGACATGCCGTGGTGGTGAGCATAGTAGTTCTTCACGACCGCGCAGGTTTCACCTTCGCGCACACGCGATGGGGTGAAGTCTACCGAATCGTGGAAGCCATAGCGACCCAGCGCACCGAGCTTTGCCAGACGCTTCAAGTTCGCGACGGCTGCGGCTGGCTGATACTGCGCGGCAAGCAAGCTTGCATAAGGCGCGATAACGGCATTGCGCGACAGGCCACGCTGGAGGCCGAGATCCGGCACGCCAAAGTTGGAATACTGGTAATTCATATGCGCGTCACGCGCATTGAAGGCAGCTTCCGAGATACCCCATGGCAGACCACGCGAGGTGGCATAATCGATCTGGCGCTGCACCACGAGCTTGTTGGTCTGATCAAGCAGCGAACCAAGCGGCTCGGACATGACCAGCGGTGGCATCAGATATTCAAACATCGAGCCAGACCAGGAGAGCAGAGCCCCTTTCCAGCCCACGGGCACCAGAAGGCGACCGAGTTTGAACCAATGCTCAACCGGAACATCGCCCTTGGCGATGGCGAACAGGCTTGCAAGACGCGCTTCGGAAGCCAGAAGATCGTAGCAGCTTTCGTCCAGTTCGTTTTCCTGTACGCGGAAACCGATGGACAGAAGACGACGCTCCTTGCGTTCAAGGAAGCCGAATTGCATGTCGAATGCCAGCTGACGCGAACGTCCTGCCAGATTGCGCAGACGCTCACGCAGATCGTCTGTGTTGCGTTCACCAACGGAATCGTCCGTGTGCGCCTTGCAGGTATCGACGAGAATATTGGCCCATTCTCGGGCTTCAGCGCTTGCCGGTGTTTCAATCTCACCGTCGAGCTCTTCCATCAGGCGCACAATATCGGTCGCAAAAAGCGACAGATTGATCGTGCGGAAAGATGCGGTTTCCGGCTCTTCTTTGATGGTGCGAACGGCGCGACGGAAATTGGCAATCCGCTCTTCCAGACGACGACGAAGCGGACGCAGGATACGGCGATCATCTGGAATCTGTGCGATGGCTTCCTCAAGAACGTCATTCACATCGAGAATGCCGTCGAGATCGCCTTGCACATAGACGCTTGGCGCTTCCGCCCATTCTTCGAGTGCCGAAGAAAGGGTCACAAGATGGCCAGCCAAATTGCCACTATCAACCGCAGAAACATAGAGCGGACGCATCGGTGTCAGCGTATTTGTTTCATACCAGTTGTAGAGATGGCCCTGATATTTCTCCATCTTTTCAAGCGTGGTGACAGTCTTTTCGATGCGCTCAAGCGTTTCGTCAAAGCCGATC
Organism: Brucella pseudogrignonensis; assembly: GCF_032190615.1. NCBI lineage: Bacteria > Pseudomonadati > Pseudomonadota > Alphaproteobacteria > Hyphomicrobiales > Brucellaceae > Brucella > Brucella pseudogrignonensis. Next base: position 1,511,811 of record NZ_JAVLAT010000001.1, on the reverse strand, counting down.
CAGCCGAAATCGCGCGCAGCGATGACCGACAAAACATAGACGCCGATATTGGTGGGCGATGTGCGCTGTGCCACGATCGGTGCCGGGTCCTCCTGAAAGTTATCCGGCGGCAGATGGTTGTTTTCCTCATTGGCGAATTCAGCGAAATAGCGCCATGTGCGACGCGCATAGCGGCGCAGATCAGCCTTGTCGGAGGAGAGAACTTCGAGCGTATCCTGCGGCTTCGCAGAACGGCTGACCAGCCAGGCAATCAGCGGCGAAGCAAACCAGATAACAGCAAACGGCGCTGCGATAAGCGCTGCATGACTTTCGGCACCGAGCGGAATGAAAAGCGCAATAGCTGCAATGACCATAGCAGGCCACATGAGCTGGAAATAATAGAGCAACGTATCCGGCGACGATTTCGCCTGCGCTGCTGTTTTCCATTCCAGCAGATCGCGATGCGAGACGAAAAGACGATAGATCGTGCGTGCAATGGCGTCAGCCATCAGAAATGCCGAATGGGCTATAAAGGTGGTCCGCAGTGCAACATCTGCTGTCCCGAGCGCAATATCTGTCAGGACTGATTGCGCATGCCCTTTCAGCGAATAATCCATATTCGACGGAATAAGGTTGGTGACGATGCCCAAAGTTGGCGCCACAAACATGCTGAGGATCAAAAATGCCTGCCAGACAGCGGCGACACCGATCGGCAGAATGGTCCAACCAACGACAGATGCAAGCAACCACATAATAGGGGAGAGCGAACGACGCAGATTGTCGATCATTTTCCAGCGTGTAACGTTGCTCACAGCCCGGCGTGTCGAAAACAGCCACGGCAAAAGCTGCCAGTCGCCACGCGCCCAGCGATGGTGGCGCGAAACATCAACATTATATCCAGTCGGATAATCTTCAACGACTTCAACGTCGCTGACAAGGGCCGCCCGGGCGTAGCCGCCCTCGAGAAGATCATGGCTGAGAAGTGTATTTTCAGGAACGCGATTTTTCAGCGCTCTTTCAAAAGCATCGATGTCGTAGAGACCCTTACCCGTGAAAGTGCCTTCGCCAAGCAGATCCTGATACGTATCCGAAACAGCAAAGACGTAAGGGTCGATACCGCGATTGACGGAAAAAACGCGCTGGAGGAACGAGGCTTCATCGCCGGTCGTGAGTGATGGCGTAACGCGCGGCTGCAAAATACCGTAACCGCGCACAACACGGCCCGTCTTCTCATCAAAAACAGGTCGGTTCAGCGGATGGCTGAGCTTGCCGACCAGATGGGTGACCGATTCCGGTGTCAGACGCGTATCAGCATCAAGCGTCATCACATATTTGATGTCTTTTGGCAGACGTGCATCAGCTGGGAAATAGCTTGTATCCTGATCGCCACGCAGCAAAAGGTTCAGCTCATGCAGTTTGCCACGCTTGCGCTCCCAGCCCATCCAGCAGCCCTGCTTCTCATTGTAAAGGCGGCGGCGGTGAAGCAGGAAGAAACGCGGCTGATCATCGCCGGTATAGTGCTCGTTGAGCTTGGCGATTTCTTCACGCGCATATTCATAGATTTCCATGTCAGCAGGCGTGATTTCCTGCTTCGCATCTGTCCAGTCACTCACCAGGGCGAAATAAATCTCACCACGCGGATTGGTCAGATAATGGACTTCCAGATTGCGGATCTGCTCGTCAATGGAATCACGCGATGTGATCAGAGTCGGCACGGCAACGAGCGTACGCGCCTCGGCAGGCAGACCTTCCTTATATTCAAACCCGATAAGGCGCGTCGGTGCCACGAAGCGCGGCACAAGCGCGTTGAACAGCGAGTAGGAGGCATCCATCGCCGGGAACAGTGCAAGCAGGGTGAAAAGCGTACGCAGATCAGCCGAAAGGCCCGCCTTCATCATGCAGTAATGTACGATTCCCAGAATGATAACGGTGAAGATCGCAGTCGGCACAAACAGACCCAGCAAGCCAAGACCGCGATAAAAACGAAGAGCTTTCGTACCGAAAGGCGCTTTATAGCCGCAAATTTTTTCAAGTTCTTCGCGGCCATCTCCAGACAGATAATAGGCGATAGAGCCTTTGCCTTCGGGCTGGTCGTCATCGACCTTGCTCTGCTCCGCCAGTTTGAGCGCTGCCCAGGTGATGTCGATTTCGCTCATGTTCGAATAGCGAGCGAGCTTTTCAATCGTTACACGATAGGCATTGCGCGAGCGGAAATCGAGCAGTTCGAAATCGCTATGATCACGCAGGATCGCATCGACTTCGTTGACTGTTTCAAACCATGTTTCCCAGTCAATATCGTCAATGCGCTTGAGGCTTGTGATCGCATTTCCCATCGTGACGCCGCCAGTGGACTGGCGGGCATGTTCTTCGACAATCGCATCTTCGGCGTTGCTGCCTTCCTGCTCGAGGATGCGCTCAAGCCATAGGGAAGCAGCGGAAGTATCGGTGGAAGCGCTGCGCAGACGATAAAGCAGATGCGTAGCAAAAGTGCTATCGCGGGCGGCCTGCGAATATTGCGCAAGAACCGTCTCCAGTTCCGACGCGTCGGAAGCAGTTACAATGCGGTCAGCTGCGGTGTTGGCGAGATTGCGCATATTGCGTGCGCGATCAACACGCAGCGCCAAACGGCGCACATTCTCAATCAGGAAATAGCGCACAGCCGATGGCAGTGCCCACAATTCACCAATCTTGAGCGGCTCGACCGTCTGGAACCCCTGCACAAGCGCTGTCAGCGATTTGAGCGAAAAATTACTGTCTGTATGCGCGACATAAAGCCAAGCGAGCGCAAAAATGCGCGGCATATTTTTCTGTGCGGCATAGGTCGGCAACTGCCGGATAAACTTACGGGGCAAATCGCGTCGGGTTTGCTGCGCCGTCTTATCCACCTGATAGTGGTTATCGAGCAGCCATTGTGCCGCCGGAGTGATGGTTTCGCCTGCGCGCGATGCCGCATCCGACGAACGATAGGCATGCAATATAAGCTTGCCGTTTTCGGACAAGCGCTCATCAAATTCGAAGGACTGATAGCCGGGCAATGGCAGCTCATCCCCCCGCGCGACAGATGCAGCGAGTTCGCGCAGCTCATCGTCGCTTTTATAAAGAGCTCGTATAGGAGAAGGTTGCTCTGGCGGAATTTGATCCGAAGTCTTGCGATCGACGATGGATGAATTTGACGGCGAAGAAGACAATTCCGGCATGTGCCTTAACAGCCTTTCGGGAGGAAATGAGTTGAATACGGCGGGTGAATACTAGGCTCAGTTCAGAAAACGACAGTATCCATAATCGGTTCCCTGAATGTCTGTATCATTTGACCAAAATACGACGACGGATTGTGCTGATATTCAAATCGGTTAAATCGCAACGCACAAATCTTTCCCATTGGTAATGTTGCGTTATGAAATATGCGGTTTCCACAACTCTAACATACTGAAAATAAAAATAATACCACTCAGAGTCTAAGTTCTTAGCAATGCTTAGAGAACGAGCAAGACTGTACCAAATACAAAAACATCCGCACCCCCTTCAGGATGCGGATGATGATTTGAGAGAATAAATCGGCTGCGCGGCAGATTTATGAAGCCTTATTGAGTACATTTGATGCATTTTCAGCGTCTTCGCGGCCAAAAACCTTCCAATAACGCGGACGAAAGGCGATGCGACTTTTTTCCGACGCAGGATGTTCGGCAGGGATTTCAATTTCAACCCGCTCTCGCGCACCACCGATTTCCAATTCGACACGGCGCTTGCCGCCTGATCTGCGGCTCGCAATCACAGTACCAGCGATACAACCGCCGCAACCATCAAGCAGTTCAACTTCATGCGGACGGAAGAAAAGCTGTGCTTCGCCGTCAGCCTTGTTCTCGACCCTGAGGCCAATATTACGATCTGCAAGCCAGACTTCACCATTCTCAATGCGCACGGGCAAAGTGCTCGATTCGCCTATGAAGCCGTAAACAAACGGCGAGTTCGGATTGTCGTAGACCTCATCCGGCGTGCCGATCTGCTCGATACGCCCCTGGCTCATAACAACAACCCGGTCGGCCAGCTCAAGGGCTTCGTCCTGATCATGCGTCACGAAAACAGTGGTATGGCCGGTCTTGTCGTGAATTTCGCGCAACCAGCGGCGCAGCTCTTTGCGCACCTGCGCATCAAGCGCGCCAAAAGGCTCATCGAGCAACAACACCTTCGGCTCAATCGCCATGGCGCGGGCAAGAGCGACGCGCTGACGCTGACCACCAGAGAGCTGAGACGGGTAGCGGTTTTCGAGGCCTTTGAGCTGCACGAGATCAAGAAGCTCAAGCGCGCGGCGGCGGATTTCTGCACTTTCGGGGCGCGTGCGGCTTGGACGAACCTTAAGGCCAAAGCCGATATTGTCGGCAACCGTCATATGGCGAAACAGCGCATAATGCTGAAACACGAAACCGACATTCCGCTCCTGCACGCTTTTGTGCGAGGCATCTTCATCACCAAAATAAATGGCGCCATCAGTTGGCTTTTCCAGACCAGCAATCAGGCGCAGCAAAGTTGTCTTGCCGGAGCCAGACGGTCCAAGCAAAGCAATCAACTCGGATGAGCGAATATCAAGCGAAACATTATGCAATGCCGGAAAGCGAGCAAACTCTTTACGCACACCGGCGACACGAACTTCCATTCCAGATCCTTTCCCCTACCGCCACTGGTCAACAAAACCGGGCGGCTTATTCTCTTGTATCTAATCTAAGTGTTAATGCCCGTTACTGCCAGCCAGTTCATCGCCATAGCGCAACTCCAGAAACGCTTTAACCGCCAGTGTCACGAGAGCCAGCAAGGCCAGCAGCGATGCCACGGCAAAGGCCGCAACGAAGTTATACTCGTTATAGAGAATTTCGACATGCAGCGGCATGGTGTTGGTCAGACCGCGAATATGCCCTGACACCACCGAAACCGCCCCAAATTCGCCCATCGCACGCGCATTACAAAGCAGGACGCCGTAGAGAAGGCCCCATTTGATATTGGGCAGGGTAACGTAGCGAAAGGTCTGCCAGCCATTCGCGCCCAGCGAAATGGCCGCTTCTTCATCACCGCTGCCCTGTTCCTGCATAAGCGGGATCAATTCGCGTGCCACAAAGGGAAATGTTACAAACAAGGTTGCCAGAACAATTCCGGGGACGGCAAAAAGAATTTGGATATTGTGGCTTTCAAGCCAGGGGCCGATCAGGCCATGGCTCGCGAAAAGCAGCACAAACACCAAACCGGAAATCACCGGCGAAATCGAAAATGGCAGATCAATCAGCGTGGTCAGAAGCGCCTTGCCCTTGAACTCAAATTTGGCAATCGCCCAGGCAGCAGCGACACCAAAAACCAGATTGACCGGCACGGAGATCACGGCGACCAGAAGTGTAAGTTTAATCGCAGCAATCGCATCCGGTTCAACCAATGCCGCCAGATATTCGCCGGTGCCTTTGCGGAAAGCCTCTACAAAGACAGCAATGACTGGGAGGATCAGAAAAAGCGCAAGAAACAGAAGGGCTATGCCGATGAGAATGATGCGCGTCGGCAAACTTTCGGTCACAGCGCTGCGCGTGGAAGAGTTAGACGCCATAGCCGTACTTCTTTCTTGTCCACGACTGGATCAGATTGATGAACAGCAACATGGCAAATGACAGCGCCAGCATGACAGTCGCGAGTGCGGTTGCGCCCGCGTAATCATATTCCTCCAGTCGGATCACAATCAGGAGCGGGGTAATTTCGGAGACATAAGGCGTGTTGCCGGCAATGAAAATGACGGAACCATATTCACCAACACCACGCGCAAAAGCCAGTGCGAAGCCTGTGAGAATGGCGGGCTGGAGGCTTGGTAACAGCACGCGCCAGATGGTCTGAAAGCGCGATGCGCCCAAAGTGGCCGCCGCTTCTTCAACCTCCCGGCTGATTTCTTCCATGATCGGCTGCACAGTGCGTACCACGAATGGCAGACCGATAAAGATCAGTGCCACGACGATGCCAGCGCGAGAGAAGGCGATTTTTATATTAAACGGCGCAAGCAGACTGCCAATCCAGCCATTGGGCGCATAAATAGAGGCCAGCGCGATACCAGCGACGGCTGTGGGGAGTGCAAAGGGAATATCGACAATGGCATCGATGAACCGACGCCCCGGAAAACGATAGCGCACCAGCACCCATGCAAGAATGACACCAAAGACCACATTGACCAGCGCTGCGATAAAAGCAGTGCCGAAGCTTGTTTCAAGCGCCGCCACCGTGCGTGCATCCGTCACGATCTTCCAAAATCCTGCAAAGCCCACATCAGTGGAACGCAGCACCAAAGCTGCCAGCGGAATAAGAATAAGCAGAGTCAAATAGGCGACACTAAAACCGAGAGTCAGTCCAAAGCCCGGAATGACGCTCGGTTTTCTAAAATGCCACCCTGCTCTGACCGGTGCAGGGTGAGAAGACATTGTTATGTTCCCTTTTATTGGTCGTACTGACCTTGCCTATTTTGCTGGCTTATAAATCTGATCGAATGTTCCGCCGTCACCAAAATGATAGGGCTGCGCCTTAGCCCATCCGCCAAAGATTGGATCATCAATCGTCACAAGCTGCAACTGCGGGAATTCACGCTTCTGGTCAGCAGGAACAACATCGGGCTTGGATGGGCGATAAAAATGCTTGGAAGCCAACGCCTGGCCTTCCGGCGAATAGAGATATTCGAGATAAGCTTCTGCAACCTTGCGCGTCCCGTTCGCATCAGCATTCTTGTCAACGAGTGCCACGGGTGGTTCTGCTAAAATGGATTGCGGCGGCACGACGATGTCAAAGGCGTCGTCACCAAATTCGGCAACGGAAAGATAGGCTTCGTTTTCCCAGGCCAGCAGCACATCGCCCAACTGACGCTGCACAAAGGTCGTGGTGGAACCGCGTGCGCCCGTATCAAGCACCGGCACATGACGGAAGAGTTCGCCGATATATTCCTTTATCTTGGCTTCATCGCCGCCATATTCTTTATGCGCCCATGCCCATGCCGCGAGATAATTCCAGCGCGCACCGCCGGATGTCTTAGGATTTGGCGTGATAACCTCGACGCCATCCTTCACCAGATCACCCCAATCCTTGAGGCCTTTTGGATTGCCTTTGCGGACAAGGAAAACAATCGTTGACGTGTAAGGGGATGAATTATCAGGAAGCCGCTTGCGCCAATCCTTGTCGATCTTGCCCGAATGTTCGGCGATAGCGTCAATATCGCTTTCCAGTGCCAGTGTGACCACATCAGCCTTCACACCGTCAATCACGGAACGGGCCTGTTTGCCTGAGCCGCCGTGTGATGCCCGTATCGTGACCGTCTCGCCGGTCTCGTCTTTCCAATGTTTGGCAAAGGCCGCATTATAATCCTTATAGAGTTCTCGTGTAGGATCATAGGATACGTTCAGCAATGTCTGATCGGCATGACTGGCCTGAATGGTGCCAGCAAGCGCCACAGTGCCAACAAAAGCTGCAAGCGCGAATGAAAATTTTGATGTTTTCTTCAACATGTTCGGGTCCACCTCTCCGCGTTTCATTCCGCAAAGAATATCAGAGGTCATGTCTCACAGGATGCCATAAGGATTCTGTTATTCAAACGCAGTACGAAATTTCTGAGCGATCAAACTAGACTGTAAGGAATAATTTTCCAACCATCCATCCCGATAGTTGGGGGTGGAGGTAAGAAACATTTATAGAATGAAGAAAGAGAAATGTGTTCTTAAATCGAACTACAACCTTGAAAAAGTGGGACCCGGATTGGGATTGCGGGGGCAAATTTCTTCCGGGCCCCTGCCGATCTAATGACCAGCAGACTTACAACGGGCGACCGTGATTTCGGTTCCATTAGAATATTGAAAATTTTAATTTTATTGGTTTTCGGTACTTGTGCGCTTAACCGTGAAACGGCTTTCTTAAACCACAATAAAATATCGCCATATTACAATGCGACTGGCATAAAACTCACATGACAGCAGAGGTCATCATGAAACGTAAAATTCAACACATGATCATCGCATTTTGTGCGGCTTTTCTGACCGCCGGACCCGTTTTGGCCCAGACGATCAGCCGTGATTCAGTTTTTAGAACTGACTATATTTGTGAACGCGGTGTCGTCGTTCCGGTCACCTATATCCATGCCGGTGAAGAGCCAGCCTTTGCAGTGCTCGATGCCGAGGGAAAAATGGTTGCACTGCAATGGCACGATGCATTGAAAAAATATGTCGCTATGGATGAACAGGACAGCTATCGCTGGAATGAAAAAGACGGAAAGGCTGTTTTAACGCATCTTGAAGCTGATGATTCAGCGAAGGAAGTGACGATACTCGCAGCCTGCCGCGCAGACAATAATGAAGAATAAAATCTCATCAGGGGACGAGGTAATGCTTGTCCCATTGATTCTGTGGAACTTCGTCGCCAATTTCATAATCGAAGGACGTGATGCTGATATGATCATCAGCAGTCTTGCAGACAAATGCGAGCTTGTACCAATGCTCGCCACTGCGGAAGGCTGCACCATTGGCCTTGATAGAGTTTTTACCGGTAAGCGGATCAGAAAAGGCATAAGCCAGCACCTTATCGACCGATAACTTTCGCACATCACGGCTGATCTGTTCCATTGCCTCGACATCACAGCGCTGCTCAAGACGTGTTGAAGGATCAAGCTTCTCAAGCTGCGCTTTTTCGAGCGCAGTCATTGCCACAGAGGGAGCATTGAGAGAAACGACGAGTGATAGAGTGCAGAGAGAGAAAAGACCTGTCGCGGTCAAACGGGAAAACAAGATGGATAGAAAATTCATTGGACTCCAAGAAACTCACTTTTTTTAATTTTGAATGGGTATGCTACAAATCCGTAAACCACACGGGATTCACAAGTTTACGAGTATGGCTTCGAACCCGAAATTCGCTCAGAGAACTGCTTCAAAATGATACGAATTTTGCGTTCGCCATACTAGCATATTTTTGTGGGTCTTCGTCGACACTCACATCATTGTTATCGAAAAAACTTTTATCAATAAATTACTTAGTACATTAAACAGTATCATGGTCCAAAGAACGTTCGGTTCCTTCCTGCTTCCTTGGCAGCATACAAAATCTTGTCCGCCGCTTCGACCGTCTTCCAGAAATGCCCCTGACTGTCGAGCTTAGCAGCGCCGAAGCTACACGTAACACGCTCATCTGCCGACAAACGCGCAAATTGTCGATTATTCACAGTTTCGCGAATTGTCTCCACCAGAGCTAAGGCTTCATCGGAAGGCATATCGTCGAGATAAAGAATAAACTCTTCACCTCCGATACGCGCCGTTAAATTGCGATCACCAGAATAAGATTGAAGAATATCTGAAAACTCTTTCAACACAGCATCGCCCACTGCATGGCCATGGAGATCGTTGATCGTTTTAAAATGATCAATGTCACAAGCAACAATCCACCCGGAAAGATTGCTGCGCTCGGCCGCCCGCATACGCTCTTCAAACCCGCGACGATTGAGCAGACCTGTTAGCGGATCACTGTCGCGTTCATGCGCGAGTTCGCTCAAGCGATCAGCACCAACGGCCGCGAACAACACCAATCCGGCGATCAGCGATGCAACTGCTGTTGAAAATACAGTCCATTGCCAAAACGGCGTAAAGGCAAAATCGATTGCCGTTTCACCGGAAACAGAATGAGCTGTCAGCAAAGTCCGTGGGAAAAACTGTAAAGCAACGAGGAGGAGCATGCCGAGCGTCACTCTATCGGCAGTCGTTCCCTTTATTAGACGTCTCAAAAACCACACGATCGTCAAGATCATGAAAGCAAGACCAAAATTAACAACATATACCCGGCCAATCAGGCTCGGTGAGACATATAGGAAATAGACGACGCCACTAAAAATACAAACGAGACTGGCACTGCAGAACCAAAAAGGAATGCGGAGGCCAGATCTCTGAAGAATACCATGTCCGCCTGCCAAGATACCCAAGACATAGATGGTCGCTGTCAACATTGTGTTGAAGGCATCATCAGCCGGAATATCAACCAGCTGTGAAAGCATAGCTAAACCGATGAAGGAAAAGCACAGGGCGCACCACAACAGATAAGTGCGCCGTCTATCGATGCCCCAAACGATGACAAAGGCCAATGAAAAAACAATAAGAACGGCTGGCAGTACATAAAGCATCAATTATTTTCTTATCTCGACATCCATAAAATCTTATCTCTCTCATCGGTTAAAAACACAATTCAGTAAATCAACCAGCAAGCTGAAAACTATCAAACGCACTTAATTTAAGCTATATGGCCATGCTTGAAACCAGTCGAGATAACGAGCCAACAATGCTGGTCGATCTTGGCTGGCCGTTGGCGAAAGGAAGAAATATGAAACCTGTGTTCCTGCAATTGCAATGCGCGCCTGGCAAGACATATGACGTTGCAGATATTTTGTATAAGCGTGAGATCGTATCAGAGCTTTATTCCACCAGCGGAGAGTATGATCTTCTGGCAAAAATTTATGTGAAAGAAGGCGACGATATCGGCAAGTTCATCAATGAAAATGTGTTGAATATTCCGCACATTGTGCGCTCGCTCACCACACTCACCTTCACAGCGTTTTAGCGCTACGAAGCAAGCTTTGGCGATTTGTATAAATGACAGATCGTCAGCATCGCGCGCAGTAAAGATTTGATTCACCATTCAAGGGTTATACTTTTTGCTCAGGGAACCTCCCTGTGTCCTTGCGCATTGTTTCTGTGATAGCCCGCGCAAACGGGTTTACTGAAAACTAAACAGAAAGCGACATTGGAAAGACGATGGACAATCTCGAACAAAGGCGGATACTGGTCGTTGAGGACGAAATTTTCGTCGCTCTTGACGTAGCCGCTACTGTGGAAGATGCCAACGGCACTGTTGTCGGCCCCGTAGGCACAGTTAAACAGGCAATTGATCTTATCAACAAACAAGATGTTGATGCTGCAATTCTTGATGTAAATTTGGCCGACGGTGATCTTGAACCTATTCTTGACAGGTTGAAGAGCCGCAACGTTTTCGTCGTTATTCACACCGGTGGTGGATTTCCGCCACATCTCTCGTCGCGGTATCCCGAAGTACCTGTTTTTCATAAGCCAGTACCGCCATATGTGTTGACGCGTGCGTTGGCGTCGGCCTTATCACCTCAAATGGCTCAACGTCTGTAATGCGTGGTCTTTTTCCCGACTTCGCGACTGTTCTTAAACAGACAGAGCCAGCTGAGATTGAGGACGCGTTATCACGTGACACCCAGGCAAGGTGTGCTTCAGCGATATTTGCAGCTGATTTGAATCCTTTGAACGCATCTTCGGGGCGCCCTGATCTGTTTGATGTCGAAAACACTATCCATAACGCTGTCGCTCCCGATCAACAAAATGTCGAACTCACACAGCGTATGAAACATCAGTCCTCATCACAGATAAGCGCAGAGCTCGGTCTTCATTCCAACATGAAGCGTATTGAGCTACAACGCTTGAGACGCAGTTTTGCAGCACAGAACCACCCTGACCGCTTGCCGCAAGAGTTTCGTCTGGCTGCGGAACAGCGGATGAAAACCGCAAATGCGCTGCTCGATGATGCCATGGCCTTTGCACCAAATGAGCTTTAAGAAATTTCCTTACGTTTAAAGCTTTAAATCTTTTGCATTATATCAATTTTATGTTAGATTAACTGCGTCGGTGTCTGCAATTTTCATTGCGCGCCTGAATCTTCCGTGGAATGCAACGTGCCTTCAAAATAGTGCGCCAGTGCAGTCTCTGGGGCAATTTGCGCTTTGCTCTGCGGAAAAGGTTCTGTCATACCGACTTGAAAGTTAGAACAGTTCCTAAAAGGTTTGAAAATGCCTCCTTATCGTTCGCGTACTACCACCCACGGCCGCAATATGGCTGGCGCGCGCGGCCTATGGCGCGCCACCGGCATGAAAGATGAGGATTTTGGCAAGCCGATTATTGCTGTGGTGAACTCATTCACGCAGTTTGTACCGGGCCATGTGCATCTGAAAGACTTGGGCCAGCTTGTCGCGCGCGAAATCGAAAGCGCGGGTGGCGTGGCCAAGGAATTCAACACCATTGCAGTCGATGACGGTATCGCGATGGGCCATGACGGCATGCTCTATTCGCTACCATCGCGTGAATTGATCGCCGACTCGGTCGAATATATGGTCAATGCCCATTGTGCCGATGCGATGGTCTGCATTTCCAACTGTGACAAGATCACGCCCGGCATGCTGATGGCATCGCTGCGTCTTAATATCCCGGTGGTTTTCGTGTCGGGCGGCCCGATGGAAGCCGGTAAGGTTATCTGGGACGATCAGGTCAAGAAGCTCGATCTCGTGGATGCTATGGTTGCAGCGGCTGACGATCATTATACAGACGATCAAGTCAAGGCGATTGAACGCTCCGCCTGCCCGACCTGCGGTTCGTGCTCAGGCATGTTCACAGCCAACTCGATGAACTGCCTGACCGAAGCGCTTGGTCTGTCGTTACCGGGCAACGGGTCAACGCTCGCAACGCATGCCGACCGCAAGCGTCTCTTTGTCGAAGCTGGTCATCTGGTTGTCGATCTTGCGCGCCGTTATTATGAGCAGAACGATGAAAGCGTGCTACCACGCTCGATCGCAAGCTTCCCGGCATTTGAAAACGCCATGACACTCGATATTGCCATGGGCGGATCGACCAACACGGTTCTGCATCTTCTTGCTGCTGCACAGGAAGCTGAAATCGACTTTACCATGGCGGACATTGATCGCCTGTCGCGTCGTGTACCGGTTCTGTGCAAGGTCGCACCCGCCAACAACACAGTTCACATGGAAGACGTCCATCGTGCCGGCGGCATCATGGGCATTCTCGGCCAGCTCGACAAGGCAGGCCTGATCAATACTGACCTGCCAACCGTGCACAGCGAAAGCATGGGCAAGGCGCTTGATCATTGGGACGTGACCCGTACCAACAGCGAAATGGTGCATAAGTTCTATTCGGCTGCACCGGGCGGAGTACCCACACAGGTGGCCTTCTCTCAGGAACGCCGCTTTGACAGCGTTGATACGAACCGTGAAACGGGCGTTATCCGCTCGAAAGAACATGCGTTTAGTCAGGATGGTGGTCTGGCGGTTCTTTACGGCAATCTCGCAGAAGATGGCTGCATCGTGAAGACGGCAGGCGTGGATGATTCCATCCTGAAATTCTCCGGCCCTGCCCGCATTTTTGAAAGCCAGGACACGGCCGTGCTCGGCATTCTGAACGGCAAGATCAAGGCTGGCGACATTGTGCTGATCCGCTATGAAGGTCCGCGTGGCGGTCCAGGTATGCAGGAAATGCTCTATCCGACCAGCTACCTCAAGTCGAAGGGTCTGGGTAAGGCTTGCGCGCTGATCACCGACGGACGTTTCTCGGGTGGCTCATCGGGTCTTTCGATTGGTCACGTTTCGCCGGAAGCAGCTGAAGGCGGCACGATCGGTCTGGTGCGTGAAGGCGATATCATCGATATCGATATTCCAAACCGCACGATCCATCTGGCTGTTGATGATGCAACGCTGGCCCAACGCCGTGCCGAGCAGAATGAAACAGGCTGGAAGCCACTGGAACAGCGCAAGCGCAAGATTTCAACGGCCCTGAAAGCCTACGCTTCCATGGCAACCAGTGCTGCCAAGGGTGCAGTGCGGAAACTGCCTGATTGAATAAAGGTGAAGTAAAGGGCAAGATAGCCCTTTACTTCTGATCGTGTTATCGGGTTGCAGGATATTCCATAGTCGTGCCAATACCGTCAGGCGCGGCCCAAGTTTTTACGCCGCATGCATTGTTAACTGGATCTTTCATAGCAAGTTGATAAGTTCCTTTGTTACCAAACTTATCGTTTACATTCCTTACACTCAATGGATAAAATGTAATTTTTGTATCGGATACTTGATCACAAGGATCTGCTGTTCCTTCGACCCACGTGATAGGGCTCGAAAGCAGTAAGCCACCCTGAGGAAATGAAATCTCTCCAATTGTTTTTTTAACTAAACTAACCCCTTTCTCATCGAAAACTTCGACTAAACCAGTAACAATTGTATTTGATTGAGAATTTTCCCAAACAATACTATTCAATTTATACGTGTAACCTTCGTTCGTATGCAAATTAATTGCGCAAGAAATTCCATCGCCATTATCCGCGCCTTTGTTACAGTTCTTACTCATCGTGGTTCCTTCGCTATTTCCAAAGTAGGAAAAGTGAACCTGACCGGGGTAGTTTTGCGATTTCTGAGTAGGATTTACTCCCATATACATCGCCCCTCCGCCACTTACACCAGGCAAGTTTGAAGATAGATAAAACTGCGTTGCAACAAACCTTGTTCAACGTGGAGATACGTCAATTTTGTCAAATTTAAAGCGACTTTCAATAATAAGTAAATTACTCTCAGGAGCTTGTGTATTGTAAAAATAATTCAAATTTATATAATTTCCGTGATCGTTTGGAGGAAAATAACCATAAATATTATTAGATCCGTAAGACATACCTGCCATCGAAAAAAAGAATATTGTAAACGCATACTTGAAAACATTCATAACAATTGACCTTTTTATTATAAATAACAAAATGAAATATAATAAAAAATCAACGCAATAAAACTGTTACATAATACAGAATTTCAAAATACAAATTTATTTAATGCGTATTATTTAATGCTTTTACCACCGCAGGCATCAGGTCATTCTTGACCGACTCCGGCGTGAATGGCCCGACATGCTTGTAGACGATCTTTCCTTCGGCATTGACGAGGAAGGTTTCAGGTACGCCGTAGACGCCCCATTCAATAGCTGAGCGTCCGGCGCGGTCGGCGCCGACTGCGGCAAATGGATTGCCGAGATCGCCCAAGAAACGGCGAGCGTTTTCGGGCTGATCCTTGTAATTCAGGCCCACCACCCGGATGCGCTTGTCCTTGGCGATTTCCATCAACATCGGATGCTCCTGACGACATGGAACGCACCATGATCCCCACACATTGACCAGTGTGAGCTTGCCCTTGAAGTCTTCACTGTTAAGGCCCGGCACAGGTGTGCCGTCCTGCAAAAGACCTTCCACGGGCGGGAGATTGGTTTGTGGGGCATCCTTGCCGATCAGTGCGGACGGAATGGTCGTGTTGTCTTTGCCGGATAAAAGCTGCACCGCAAAAATTGCAGCAAGACCGACGAAAATTATCAACGGCAGCAGCGCAACCCAGGTTGCGCGTTTCTTTGTCGCTTCAGTCATTGTGCAGAACCGGATGCTTTGTCTGAACGGCGGCGCACGCCCTTCGCCTCAATCCGCTTCAGCTCGCTTTTCTGGATACGCTGATCAATCAGTATCCAGCCAATCGTTATAGCAATGGCTGCTGCCGCAATCCCGTAAGACGTCATCACATAAGCAAAATGGCTCATTGTACAGCCTCCCCTTGCGCGTCAGAGCGCTCTCTTTTCAGGCGGCTGCGATCTGCATTGCGTGCGGCAAGCTTTTTCATCATTGCCACGCGGCGACGCCAGATTTCATTGCGCATGGCCATCATATGCAAGGTCAAAAACAGCAGTGTGAAACCAATGGCCATCACAAAAAGAGGGCGCAGCATGGAGCCGTCAATGGTCGGACCATCCATGCGGAACACCGAAGCGGGCTGATGCAATGTGTTCCACCAGTCGACCGAGAATTTGATGATCGGAATATTGATGAAGCCAACCAGTGTAAGCACAGCAACCGGCTTGGCGCTTTTTGCCGGATCATCCATAGCGCGCGACAACGCGATAATGCCAAGATACATCAGGAACAGCACAAACACGGAGGTTAGGCGCGCGTCCCACACCCACCATGTACCCCACATCGGTTTGCCCCAGAGCGAGCCAGTTGCAAGTGCCAATGCTGTGAACACCGCTCCCAAAGGCGCGGCTGCACGAATGGAGACATCGGCCAGCGGATGACGCCAGACCAGTGTACCCAGCGCCGAGATTGCCATGATCGAATAGCACATCATGGAAAGCCATGCGAAAGGCACATGGATATACATGATGCGGACCGTCAACCCCTGCTGATAGTCATCAGGCGAAAGGAAAACCATATATAGCCCTGCAGCCAGAAATAGCGCTGAAAGGATAGCCAGCCACGGCAGAATCCGGCCTGCAAAGCCAAGAAAGCGCGTGGGGTTTGCCAGATCAAGCCAGCTTGTGGTTTTCGCAATCTCATTCGTCATGACTTACACTTATACCTGACGCGTTAAGCCGTTCAATTGACCGCAATCAACTGCGACACTCTGCCGAGCATGATCTGGCCCAAAAACCGGTTCCCACTTTTCGGGATCATGCTCAATCCGCTGACGTTTTTAGTGCAGCTGCCGCAGCGATCGGCCCCAAAACTGCAAAGAATAAAGTCAGTGCGCAGAGAATAAGAAACGGTGCAAAGAAAGGTGCCACAGCATCTGTCGCGCCATAAGAAGCAGACACGCCGAAAATGAGCACTGGAATGGTTAGCGGCAACACGATCACCGAAACCAGCAAACCGCCGCGTGGAAGAGCGACCGCAAGGGCGGCACCCACTGCGCCGATAAAGGCGATTGCAGGCGTTCCAACCAGAAGTGTGAGCGTGGTTGCGGCCGTTGCCGTCGCGTCCATATTCATGAAGAGTCCCAGCAAGGACGAAGCTATCACCAGCGGCAAAACGCTCGCTACCCAATGGGCAAAGCATTTCACAAAAACTGTGAAAGCCAGCATGTGCCGGTCTGCGCCGATGAGCAGCAGATCGAGTGAACCATCATCGCGATCTGCCTGAAACAGCCGGTCGAGGCCAAGAAGTGTCGCCAGCAAAGCGCCGATCCACAGCATGGCCGGGCCAATGCGCGATAGCAGATTAAGATCAGGTCCGACGCCAAACGGCATCACCGAAATCACCGCCAGAAAGAACAGGATGCCGATCAGCGCGCCGCCGCCAGCACGGAAACTCAACCGCAAATCTCTCAGAAACAGTGCCAGCATCACGCGACCTCGGGCGAATATTGCGCCATGTCGAGCGTTTTTACACCTTCGAGGCCGAGTGGAATATGTGTTGCTGCAATCACCATGCCGCCGTCACGCATATGGTTTCGCATCAGTTCTGCGAAGCGCGCCTCGGATGCCTTATCAAGGCCAGCAGTCGGCTCATCGACAATCCAGAGCGGACGGTGGCTGATCAACAGTTTTGCGATGGAAACGCGACGCTTTTGACCCGTCGAAAGATAGCCAAACGGCAGATTTTCAACGCCTGGCAAACCGACCGCCTCCAGCGCTTCATCAATATCGAGTGCCGCTGCTCCATTAAACTTTTTCCAGAACAGCAGATTTTCACGCACACTCAAAGCGGGCTTCATTGCATTCTGGTGTCCGAGATAATGGGACGCTGCCTGAACGGGAAGCGTGGTTTGGGCTTCAACGAGCGTGATCTTGCCGTATTCAGGCGCAAGCAATCCGCAGATGATCCGCAGCAGCGTGGATTTTCCCGAACCATTCGGACCCGTAACAATCAGTGCTTCGCCAGATAATAATTCAAAAGAGAGGTTTGCGAAGATCGTCTCGCCACCACGTTCACCCGTCAGATTTTCGGCCCCAAGCCGCATATTCTCTCCTAGGGTCAACCTGACAAAGCCGACCGGGATAACGTAACATTTTGCCGCAAGGGATGACGTTCACGATAATCTGTCTGGAATCGTTATAAGAAACTCCCTATATCAGAGTTACCATGCCAGCGGTCGGTGTGGAAACAAATTTTGGCCGATCTCAAACACTGGGCGCTTGCAAGAGCACAGGTTTCGGGACGGACAGCGGAAATGACTGCACCCGCACCTTGGCGCGTCCTTGAAACGCAAGCTTAGGCGTTCGTCCTGGTTTTCCGGCCAGTAGCATGAGGACGAACTAAAGTGTCTAACATCGATAGTTTCAAAAGCCGCAAAACCCTCACCGTTAACGGTAAGGACTATGTCTATTACAGCTTGACCGAAGCCGAAAAGAACGGTCTCAAGGGCATTTCCAAACTTCCATTTTCCATGAAGGTTCTGCTTGAGAACCTGTTGCGCTTTGAAGATGACCGCTCCGTCAAGAAGTCGGATATCGAAGCCGTTGCAGCATGGCTCACAGATCGCGGTTCAGCGGGTGCTGAAATCGCTTATCGCCCTGCCCGCGTATTGATGCAGGACTTCACCGGCGTTCCAGCCGTTGTCGATCTTGCAGCCATGCGCGACGGGCTCAAGGCGCTTGGCGGCGACCCTGAGAAAATCAATCCGCTCGTTCCTGTCGATCTCGTGATCGATCACTCGGTTATCGTTGATGAATTTGGCAATCCCAATGCATTCAAGGCCAATGTGGATCTCGAGTATCAGCGCAATGGCGAACGCTATCGCTTCCTCAAGTGGGGCCAGCAGGCATTCAAGAACTTCCGTGTTGTTCCTCCGGGCACCGGCATCTGCCATCAGGTGAACCTCGAATATCTGGCACAGGCCGTCTGGACCAAAGAAGAAGACGGCGTGACTCTCGCCTATCCGGATACCTGCGTCGGCACCGATTCCCACACCACCATGGTCAATGGCCTTGGCGTTCTTGGCTGGGGTGTTGGCGGCATTGAAGCGGAAGCCGCAATGCTCGGCCAGCCGGTTTCCATGCTGCTGCCGGAAGTCATCGGCTTCCGCCTGACCGGCAAGGTCAAAGAAGGCGTGACTGCAACCGATCTCGTACTCACCGTTACGCAAATGCTGCGCAAGAAGGGCGTTGTCGGCAAGTTTGTCGAATTCTTCGGCGAAGGCCTCGAAAACATGACGCTGGCTGATCGCGCGACCATTGCAAATATGGGCCCGGAATATGGTGCGACTTGCGGCTTCTTCCCGATCGATAAAGAGACGCTCAACTACATGAACACGACCGGTCGCGAAGAAGACCGCATCGCGCTTGTTGAGGCCTATTCGCGTGCACAGGGCATGTGGCGTGAAGCCGGATCAGAAGATCCAGTGTTCACTGACATTCTTGAACTCGACATGGGTGACGTTGTCCCATCGATGGCTGGTCCGAAGCGTCCTGAAGGCCGCATCGCACTGGAAAACATCGGATCGGGTTTCGCAACCTCGCTTGAAACCGAATACAAAAAGACATCCGGCCAGACCACGCGCTATCCGGTTGAAGGTGAAGACTATGATCTCGGCCATGGCGATGTGGCAATTGCTGCGATTACGTCATGTACCAACACCTCGAACCCGAGTGTGCTGATTGCTGCCGGTCTTCTGGCACGCAATGCTGTTGCCAAGGGTCTGAAGACAAAGCCTTGGGTCAAGACCTCGCTTGCGCCCGGCTCTCAGGTTGTTGCCGCCTATCTTGAATCGGCTGGTCTTCAGAAGGATCTGGATGCGCTTGGTTTCAACCTTGTTGGTTTCGGCTGCACGACCTGTATCGGTAACTCCGGTCCTTTGCCTGCTCCAATCTCCAAGACCATCAATGAAAAAGGTCTGATTGCGGCAGCCGTCCTTTCCGGCAACCGTAACTTTGAAGGCCGTGTTTCGCCTGACGTTCAGGCAAACTATCTGGCTTCGCCGCCGCTGGTTGTTGCCCACGCGCTTGCAGGTACGGTTACAAAAGACCTGACCAAGGAGCCTCTTGGCGAAGACAAGGATGGCAATCCGGTATTCCTGCGTGACATCTGGCCGTCATCGGCTGAGATTCAGGATTTCATTGCCAAGAACGTAACCCGCAAAGTCTTCTCTGAAAAATATGCGGATGTGTTCAAGGGCGACGAAAACTGGCAAGCCGTACAGGTGCCTGCTGGTCAAACCTATGCATGGGATGACAATTCGACCTATGTGCAGAACCCGCCATACTTTGTCGGCATGGGCAAGTCGGCTGGCACGATTGCAGATGTTAAGGGCGCACGGGTGCTCGGTCTTTTCGGCGACAAGATCACGACCGACCACATCTCGCCTGCCGGTTCCATCAAGGCCCAGTCGCCTGCTGGCAAGTATCTGCTTGACCACGGCGTCGGCATTGCCGACTTCAACCAGTACGGCACGCGTCGTGGCAACCATGAAGTGATGATGCGCGGCACCTTCGCCAATATCCGTATTCGCAATCACATGCTGGGCGAAAACGGACGTGAAGGTGGTTACACCATTCACTATCCGTCGAAGGAAGAAACCTCGATCTATGATGCTGCTATGCAGTATAAGGCCGAGGGTGTTCCACTCGTCATCTTTGCAGGTGTCGAATATGGCAATGGGTCGTCGCGTGACTGGGCTGCAAAAGGCACCAATCTGCTTGGTGTGAAGGCCGTGATTGCGCAGTCGTTTGAGCGTATCCACCGCTCCAACCTCGTTGGCATGGGCATTGTGCCATTTGTATTTGAAGAAGGCACAAGCTGGCAGACGCTCGGTCTGAAGGGTGACGAAATCGTCTCTATCGAAGGCCTTGCCGATGTGCGCCCACGCCAGAAGGTTGAAGCTTCGATCACCTATGCCGATGGCACCGTGAAGAAGGTTCCACTGATCTGCCGTATCGATACGCTGGACGAGCTCGACTACATGAAGAATGGCGGTATTTTGCAGACCGTTCTGCGTGATCTCGCTGCTTAATCAGCGCGTTTATAAAACAAAAAGGCCGCTGGAGAATTCCGGCGGCTTTTCCATTTATAGCCCCGAACGAATCATTTCCCTGATTTTGAGAGCTTTTTCAAAGTGATCGAGCTTATGGGTTTTAATCCACCATTCCGCTGCTTCCATAAGCAGGTCTGGGTCTGAGTTCTTATTGGCAAAGAATGCATAAAAGAAAATGCCGACGGTCTCGCCCTTCTTCGCGATTTTTTCATCGCAAATAGCGATGGCCTTTTCTCTTAAACTCGCCCTCATATTCTCTCAGTCCCGTCGTTGTATAATTGTGCGTGAGCCACACTTATCGCAAGCAAGCCCAAGCGTGGGATAAACGAAACACCCATATGACAAAAACTGCGACAAAACTCACTGCAACGTGACTTCCTATTGATCGTCGCAATTCCTACATAATAGATGTCAGCGTCAATTATAACAGGATGAAACCAAAGTGACCTTCCACTCCCCTTTCAATGGGACATATACATGGCTTTCCGACGAGTGCGCTCCCGGTCTGCGTTGTGTTTGTGCTGCACTGGGGATGGCGTTCACTGGATGCCTGTCAATGAGTGGTGCTGCAAAGGCACAGGACAGCAGTACGCGCACATCGGTACTTGAGCTTTATACCAGCCAGGGCTGCAAATCCTGCCCGCAGGCCGACAAGAATCTGGCATCCTATGCGGATGATCCAAACGTTCTGGCGCTGTCGTTTCACGTCAATTACTGGGATTATATGGGATGGCGCGATACGCTTGCCTCTCAGGATAATACTGACCGCCAGAATGCCTATCGCAATTCATTCAATGCGAAGATGGTTTATACACCGCAGGCAATCGTCAATGGTGTTGCTGAAATGAACGGCAATGACGCTGAAGTCGTGAAAGCACATCTCACAGACAACAAGCTCAATGTACCCGTTTCGATCACTAAACTGGATGACGGCCGTCTTTCGATTGAGATTGCAGCCGGTGAAAAGCCGGAAAAGCCTGTGCACATTGTGATGTTTTATCTGCGCGATTCGGTGACAATCCCGATCGACAAAGGCGAAAACGCCGGTCAGTCTGTTACCTATCGCAATAGCGTGACAGACATCAACACAATCGGCATGTGGGATGGCAAAGCGCTGAAAATCGAGCTGCCAGCGTCGGAACTCACCCGGAAGGACGTGAGCGGTTGCGCGGTCCTTTTGCAGGAAAGCAACAGTGAAAAGGCTCTTGGGCCTATTCACGGTGCAGCAATCTTCAAGCAGAAAAATTCGCTGGCTCTTTGACCTCAAAGCGTGACGTATCAGCGTATAACATTACTTTGTCATTTCGGGAAATGTCGCCGCTGTCTGAACAGCTAGCCGTCAGAGGTTGGTTCGGTTCGGGCAGTCCTTTGGGCGGGGGGCTTGGGGTCGGACATACCCGGACCGAACCGTCTCAGGCAACGCGCTAATATATGCCACAGAATCGGGCCGGAATGCGAATTTGACAAGGCCAAAATGTGGCCAGCAATCACCATTGAGAACAGACATTCTCTTTTCGTGATCGGCTAATATACAACTAATTGGGATGTGGTTTGTATAGACCAATCAGAGAGTGAGCGCTAGCCTACAAACACAACCTTGCAATGATTTAATAAAAGCATCACCATAGCACTCTGAAGCAAGATATTGCCGCTTGCTCATTCCCTTCACGACCCATTCCGCGATGAAAGGAACACAATGGATATTCCAAGCGCTGCGAATGAAGATCAATCATCGCAACCCATTTCTCCTATATCGGCAACGCCAAAAGTAATCCCTCTTGGCCCATCACGTCCGCAATCGCCGACGGTTCGTTTTGACAGGCACGAACTGGGAAAAATCCTCAATATTTATGGTCGCATGGTCGCGACAGGCGCGTGGCGCGATTATGCAATCGACCACCTTGCTGACAGAGCGGTTTTCTCCATCTTTCGGCGCGCCAGCGAAGTTCCGTTGTTTCGTGTTGAGAAAAACCCAAAGCTTGCGCAGAAACAGGGCGTTTATTCTGTTATTGCTGCGAGCGGGCTGATTATGAAACGCGGACACGAACTTGAACGCGTGCTGCGCGTTTTCGATAAAAGCCTGAAGCTCGTAGGCAATTAAGGAAGGCATCTCAGCCAAAAACCGCTTCGCACTTTTTGGGATGCTGCTCTTTTTGACGCGCATCTTATCCAAAAACCGCTTCGCACTTTTTGGGATGCGCTTTTATTCAGTCAGCGGCATCGGTCCGGGTTCAACCAAACAGCCGCCATTGAGCGGCAACTGCATAAGCACCGTATCGAGCCAACGACCATGCTTGAAGCCCGAACCCTGAATGCGGCCACAATGGACATAGCCAAGGCTCTCATGCAGCTTTACTGAGCCAATATTATGCTCGCCATCACCAACCACTGCCAGCAACTGGCGGAAGCCGAGCGCTGTTGCGCGTTTGATGAGTTCACCAAGCAGAAGCTTGCCGACGCCCTTCCCCTTCGCATCGGGTGCGATATAGATCGAATCCTCCGCAAGCCAGCGATAAGCCGGGCGAGTGCGGAAATAGCTGATATAGGCATAGCCCAGAACCAGCCCGTTTTCTTCGGCAACCAGAATTGGAAAGCCCTGTTCGACAAAGCTCGCGAAACGGCGCGTCATGTCTTCAAGTGTCGGCGGCTCGATATCATAAGAACCTGAGCCGTTCAGCACAGCCTCTGTATAGATTGTCGTGATGGCTTCAATGTCGGTGAATTTGAAATCGCGAATAAGGGGCATGTTGAAAGGACGGGACTCAGTTTGAAATTACCAGCTGTAACATGACTCCAAGTATCCCGTTTGAAAAGCAAAAAGGGCAGCGTTTCCGCTGCCCTTTCTCATCATTCTATTCCGAAGTGATTAGTCACGGTTGCCCATGAACTGAAGCAGGAACATGAACATGTTGATGAAGTCGAGGTACAGACGCAGCGCGCCCATAACAACCTTACGGCCCTGCGAATCCGCAGAATCTCCTTCAAAGTACATTTCCTTGATCGACTGTGTGTCGTAAGCGGTCAAACCTGCGAAGATCAGAACGCCGATCACCGAGATTGCAAACTGCAGCGCGGTGGAGCCGAGGAAAATGTTAACGACAGAAGCGATGATCAGGCCGAATAGACCCATCATCAGGAACGAGCCCATTGCCGACAGATCACGCTTGGTTGTGTAACCATAGAGCGAGAGCGCGCCGAAAGAAGCAGCGGTCACGAAGAAGGTGCGAACGATGCTCTGACCAGTGTAAACCAGAAAGATCGACGACAGCGACAGACCGACGAGCGCTGCGTAGCCCCAGAAAACGGCGCTTGCGGTCGAAACCGACAGACGTTCAATACGGAAGCTCAGGAAGAATACGGCTGCGAGCGGCGCGAGCATAACAACCCAGCGCAGCGGCGATGTGTAAAGAGCAGCACCAAGTGCAGTAAGCATCTTGCCGTTTGCCATCTGCGCAACCGCTGCAGACGGATCGGTTGTAACGGCCAGCGATGAAACAGCCAATGCAGCAAGGCCGGTAACAACCAGACCAATTGCCATCATATTGTAGACGCCGAGCATATAGCTGCGGAGCCCCTGATCGATGTCGGCACCAACCCGAGCGCCACCTACCGGCCTCTGCTGTGCCTGAATATTGCGAAAGTCAGCCATGACTTAAATCCTTTTGCGTTGTCCCGTCCGGTGTCGAGGTCAGGCTCATTTCGAGCCGCTCCCAGGCGCCGCTGGCGGGACCCCAGCATGCCTGCGTTTTATTATGGGGATTTTAAACCTCTCACACAAGTACTACTTGAAAAAAATCGTGATAATGCTGGTTGAAATACGGATCGCATTATCCATGCGATCCAAAGGCTTAAGCGATTTTAAGCTTCCACATTACAAATGCTTCATAAGGTCCGAAGCACATTTGCAGGCTTCTGACCCAGCACACGCCATGTACCTGCCAGACCAAAACCGACAGTCAGCACCAGAGCGACACCAACCGTCATCAGTGCAACATCTGGCAGGAACTGTGCTTTGAGCTTCATCACTTCCACCACCACATACCAACCGGCGACACCGCCCGCGACCAGCGCAAAGACCGCCGTTGCAAGACCCAGCAGCATATATTCGATGATATAGGCGCTGATCAGCGTGCCACGCGTGGCGCCCAGCGTTTTCAAGACCACTGCGTCGTGAACACGGGCGCGGTTACCCGCAGCCAGAGCACCGCCCAGCACCAACACTGAAGCTGCAAGCGCAATCGAAGCTGCCGCGCGTATTGCCGTTGCAAGCTGGCTGATCAGATCATTCGCCACATCAAGCGCATCCGTCACACTCACAGTGGTAATGGCTGGCCATGTTTTTGTAACCTGCCGCAAAACATCGGGAGCCAAATTCTTCTGACCATCAGGAATAGTCAGCGTGGCAAGCCATGTGGCAGGCGCACCGGCAAACGTGTTGGGCGAGAACACCATGACGAAATTCATCGCCAATGTTTCCCATTGCAACTGCCGGAAGCTTGCAATCTTGGCATTGATATTACGGCCAAGCACATTGACAGTAACCGTATCGCCAAGCTTCAGCCCAAGCTCTTTGCCTTCACGCTCTGCGAAAGAAACAAGCGGCTCGCCGGAGTAATTTTCCGGCCACCATTCGCCCTCGGTCAGCGTCGAGTTTTCAGGAACTTTGTCGGCAAAGGTAATGCCACGATCACCGCGCAGCACCCATGCAGCCTCCGGCGGAATGGTCATGTCACGAACATTGGTGCCGTTAAAAGCAACGATACGACCGCGCAGCATCGGGCCGGAGGTAAGTTTGCCATCCGGCACAATGCCGCTCACAAGCTTGGTGAAATCGTCAATGTCGTTGTTCTGAATATCGACAAAGAAGAAGTCCGGCGCTTGTGCAGGGATATTCTCCGTCACCTGACGACGCAGATTACCGTCGATCAGCGCAATCGCCACCATCAGCGTGAGGCCGAGACCAAGCGAAAGCACAACAGAAGGGGTTAGTGCGCCGGGGCGATAGATATTGCCAATCGCCAGACGAAAGGCGGTTGAGCGTGTACGCGGCGCACGACGCGCCAGCCAGCGGATCCCATCCGCGACCAGCCGCAAAACACCAAAGGCAGCAATGGATGAGACGATGAAGATCGCAGCGATTCGTCGATCATAAGCGACGTAAAGCGCGAGCCCTGCAAGAGCAGCAATCAGCAGAACCGCAAGCGCCAGATAGAAAAATGGCGGCAATCCGCGTTGCTCAAACCCCTGTTCGCGGAACAGTGCAGTCGCTGGAATGTTTCGCGCCCGGCCAAGCGGGATAATGGCAAAGGCAAGCGTTGTGATCAGCCCAAAGACCGCCGCCAGAGCAAGCGCTTGCGGGAAGAAACCACCGCCACCCGCAACGGGCAAATAATTGGCAAGCGCCCAAGCGGCGGCATACGGAATGATCGCGGCAAGCACCAGACCAAGCAGGATGCCAATCAAACCGATGACCATGATCTGCACCAGATAGACCAGCACAGCAAAACGCGCCGGTGCGCCGAGCGATTTAAACGTCGCAATCACGCCACGCTTGCCATCAAGATAGGCACGCACGGCATTCGCGACACCAACGCCGCCGACGATTAAGGCGGTCAGGCCGACCAGCGTGAGAAACTGCGAAAAACGTTCAATATTGGCAGTCAATGCCGGTGCTGCATTGTTGCGCGAACGAATGTTCCAGCCAGCGTCGGGGAAGTCGGCGGTAGCGCGTTCGCGCAATTGCGCGATTGCAGAATCGGACACGCCATCAGGCAAAGCCACCTTGTAGATATGATCAACGAGGCTTCCGGGCTGGATCAGGCCAGACGCGCGAAGGCCATCCATCGAAACCAGAAAACGCGGCGCAAAATTAAAGCCCGATGACAGAAGGTCAGGTTCGCTTTCGATCAGCGCCCGCAGCTCAAAAATTTGAGAACCAAGCAGCACTTTCGTTCCAAGCTGAACACCCATACGATTGAGGAAATCCTGACTGACAGCGGCACCGTAGGCTCCGTCCTGCTGTTTCGTCATGTCATCAAGCGAAAGCTCAGGTACTACTTTCAACGTGCCATAAAGCGGATAGACAGCATCAACCGCCTTCACTTCGACCAGCGACTGATCCGACCCATCCGGCAGACGCGCCATGGAGCGCATGGTAGCACTTTCGGCGACCTTGCCTTGGCTGTCGATGAAAGCGCGCTCCTCAGCGCTTGCTTCGCGCTGGTTAAGCGCAAAGCTCACGTCGCCACCAAGAATGCTCTGTCCCTCGGCTGCAATGCCAGTGCTGACGGAGCGAGCAACCGAATTCACGCCACCAATGGCAGCGACACCCAGCGCGATACAGGCGAGAAAGATATAGAAGCCGGAAAGCCCGCCGCGCATTTCACGCAGCGCAAAGCGCAGAGCGAGCGAGAAGGAAGCAAGCCTGCTCATCGGCCTGCCACCGCTGTTTCAAGGACCGGCTCTTGTTGCGAAGGCCCTTCAATGCGGCCTGAACGCACCGGAATTTCCTGATCGCAACGAGCAGCAAGCGAGGGATCATGCGTGACAAGAACCATGGTCAGGCCATTCTCACGCTGTTTGGAAAACAAAAGATCAGCAATTTGGCGACCAGTTGCCGTATCGAGATTACCGGTCGGTTCATCGGCAATCAGGATTTTAGGGCTTGGCGCAAGTGCACGGGCAATTGCCACGCGCTGCTGCTCACCACCCGAGAGCTCCGATGGATAATGCGTAAGACGCTCACCAAGGCCAACAGCACGCAATTCGCGTTCGGCAACTTCAAACGCATCTCTGCGGCCTGCAAGCTCAAGCGGCACGGCGACATTTTCCAGTGCCGTCATGTTTGGAATGAGGTGGAAGGACTGGAAGACAATCCCGATATTGGCGCCGCGAAATGCAGCTGCCTGATCCTCGGTCATTTGGCTTATGATTTCGCCCGCGATTTTCACCATGCCTCGGTCGATATGCTCAAGGCCAGCCAGCACCATCAACAGTGTGGACTTGCCCGATCCTGACGGACCAACGATGCCGACAGACTTACCTTGGACAATTGATAGCGAGACGCCTTTGAGCACATGCACGGATGATGCCGCATGTCCCAGAGTCAGATGAACATTCTCTAGCTCGATGATCGGGCCATGATTTAGCGAAGTCACCTGTTCCGTCACGCGTTTTTCTTCCTATATGAATATTAAGAGCCAAAGCGCGTCACAAAAATGATCTTGTTTTGCGCAAGAAGGAATCATGTAGGTGGATCCACCACCAATTAGCTAGATATGGGTTGCTAACGATGCGTTTCAAACACTCGATCATGGTTTGGTTATCGATTTTTGTCGTAGCTGCGTCTTTTATCGCTACCGCTGCGCGTGCGCAGGAAGAACCTACGGGGCTTGAAGACGCATTGCCAACCGAACAGCTGGCACCCTTCAAAATTGTTGGCTTCGGCGACAGTCTTATGGCGGGCTATCTTCTGCCTTCAAATGCCGCCTTCCCACAGCAACTTGAAAAAGCGCTCGATGACAAAGGATATGAGGTGAGCATTGAGAATGCTGGCGTGTCAGGCGACACCACGACCGGCGGTCTGGCGCGCATCGACTGGTCTATTCCCGATGGTACAGATCTCGTTATTCTGGAACTCGGAGCCAATGACGCGCTGCGTGGGATTGCACCCGACATTACCGAGAAGAACCTTGATGAAATGCTCTCGCGTCTCAAAACACGCGGCATATCGGTGATTCTCGCTGGCATGATCGCCCCGCCCAATATGGGCAAAGATTATGCCGACAAGTTCAACCCGATCTATCCGAAGCTTGCGCAAAAATATGGCGTGCCGCTGTATCCATTTTTCCTTGATGGAGTTGCTGCACAAAAGCAGTTGCAGCTCGAAGACGGCATGCACCCGAATGAAAAGGGCGTGGAA
Organism: Brucella pseudogrignonensis; assembly: GCF_032190615.1. Taxonomy (NCBI): domain Bacteria; kingdom Pseudomonadati; phylum Pseudomonadota; class Alphaproteobacteria; order Hyphomicrobiales; family Brucellaceae; genus Brucella; species Brucella pseudogrignonensis. Next base: position 1,483,309 of record NZ_JAVLAT010000001.1, on the reverse strand, counting down.
ATCATGGTCAGCAATTTCATGCCAACAATCGAAAAAGTCCTCGAAGCGGAACAAAAGACGGGGACATCGGGCGGCTGACACAATCGTCAAGCATAAACAGCTTGCCCAAGAGGGCGAAGAATGATTCGCTGAGAAATACATTGATGAGGAAAAAGAGATTCGTTTTTTTGCTGATCGATGCACAGGCACTCTAACTCAGAGCGTCCTCCCGTGGCTCAAGCCACACGACGCTCTGGCTCAGAACCGTTCGAGGAGGATGCTCAATGCCGCGTCTCTTTACTGCCCTCGAAATCCCGCGCGACGCAGCGCTTTCGCTTTCGTTATTACGAGGCGGCCTCCCAGGCGCACGCTGGATTGATGTCGAAAACTACCACATAACTCTGCGTTTTATTGGAGATGTGGAAGGCCATGTGGCCGACGAAGTTGCCAATGCACTGGATCGTGTACGACGTCCCGAATTCATGCTCAATCTGTCCGGAGTCGATGCTTTTGGTTCAAAAAAACCGCACAGCATCTATGCGGCTGTGTCCCCCTCGCCTGAACTCAACGCATTGCAAGGGGAAATTGAGCGTATTTGCCAGCGGCTTCGAATTCCCGCCGATCCACGCAAATTCACACCCCATGTGACTTTGGCACGGTTAAAAAATCCACGCATTGAGGATGTCGTGCAATATCTCTCGTCCCGCGGCAATTTCTCGACAATGCCGTTTAAGGTGGGTCGCTTCGTACTGATGTCATCGCGCGATTCTGTGGGTGGCGGTCCTTACATAGTCGAAGAAGCCTGGCCTTTGGTGCCTGCATCACGCCAGAACTGGTCGGCCAACGCCTTTGAAGAGGCAAGCACCATCCGGTAAACCTGCTCGAAATCCCCGATATTTCCATAATAAGGATCGGGGATTTCCACCGCTTTGCCCTCTGCTATTTCGGTGAAAAGTCCGATACGCGCGGTTGTGTTCGCAGGCTGACGCTGCGCAATCATGCGCATATTGTAACGATCCATCCCAAGAATGAGATCAAAGCGGGTGAAATCACTTGCAGTCAACTGGCGGCAAGATTGTTCAGAAATATCAAGGCCATGCTTTGCAGCAACCCGGATGGAGCGTTCGTCTGGTTCTTCGCCGGTGTGGTAGCCATTCGTGCCTGCCGAATCGATCAGCACATGATCAATGCGCCGCTCAGCCAGAACCTGCGCCATCACGCCTTCTGCAAGCGGAGAACGGCAGATATTGCCTGCACAGACGAACAGAATACTGGTTGGGGCTGATTGGGTCACGGAACTCTCGCGGCTATGATAAGTTATAATCAGAACCGCAACATAGGCGAAATGTGATGGCACGCAACAGGCTGACAGAAGAAGAACTGAAACAAGCTCTCAGCGAGCTTGAAGGCTGGCACAAGCTTGATGACCGAGATGCAATCAGCAAGAGTTTCAAGTTCAAAGACTTCAATGCCGCTTTTGGATTTATGGCGCGGGCAGCGCTTTATGCCGAAAAACTCGACCATCACCCGGAATGGTTCAATGTTTATAATCGTGTTGATGTGACACTTTCAACGCATAGCGAGAACGGCATTACGGAACTAGACATTAAGCTTGCGCGCAAAATGAATGCGATCGCTTAACGCATTTACACCTTTGAAATATAAACGAAAATCGTCTTTTTCTGAAAATTGAAACTGCCGTCGCGGTTTCTCGCGATGTATGGCAGTGCTTTGGTCAGATCAACGCGATCACTCCAATGTTGGCCGAGTTCCCCGCCCTTTATACTGCGAATAAACACATCTCCGACCGAAACGGCCGAATGGAAAATGTGGCCCGCTCTTACATCGTAAAAGCCGATGGCGCGCCCATAGGGCAGCGATGAATAGCCATTCCACAATTCGCCAGCCCGGAAATTTAATAACGGTATCCAGTTCTGCCCTGATGTGCCGCGTAAAGTGTGCTCGGAAATGCCAGCTCCAAGCAGGAAGCGCATATAGGCCGTGATGTCATAACAAATGCCGTCTTTCACATCGATATCGACCTGATCACCAATATCCTGTGCTGCTGCAAGTTGATGTCCGCGATAGAACTGGCTCGACCGGTCACTGCGCACAAAGTTTTCGCCATAACCAGTTAAATGCATTGAATAGCTCCACTCCATCAGATCGTGTTCAGCCCCAAGAGGGCAAATACATAATCCGGTGATTTGGGAGGCGTGGTGAAGCTGATGGTTTTGGCAGGGGCTACCGCTGCCTCATCGGGTAGAAAACTTGAAAATGACGAGAAATAATCCCATCTTCTTGTGGTGACAGCCCTCTCTCTGGCTGACAGGAGTACTGACTATGGATCGCACCAAGATTGATGATATCCTAGCCCCCGGAAGTGAGCGCGACCACGAAAAGCGTAGCGAACGTGTGAAAAAGGGGTTCTGGAAGACTGCACGTCGTGCTGGTCGGATGGTGCCTTTCATGGACGAAGTTGTTGCGGCTTATTATTGCGCGCTGGATGAAAAGACCCCGACTCGGGTTCGCATGACGCTGATGGCAGCACTTGCCTATTTCGTGCTGCCGTTTGACATTATTCCCGACATGCTGGTGGGGATTGGTTTTACCGACGATGTTGCCGTTCTAATGGCAGCACTGACTGCTGTACGCACACACATAACGCCTGCGCATAGAATTGCAGCCCGCGATGCAATGCGTGACGACGGCGAAGCCGCTTAGTCTGTTTCACAAATTTGTTACGGTAGAATACATCGCTGATCGGGAATTGACGCGATATGACAAACTCTTGCCGCTTTCTTTTCATTGAACTTGGCAACGGGATCGTGGGGGTTAAGGCCCAGAACCTGTTAATTTGACGGAAATGGTGTGAGGCCATCCGTTTGGATACGAGGAGAAGAAGCGAAGGAAATGTGGTTCATTTTCGAGCTTCTTTGACAAAGTAGCCGGGCGGATGGGTCACATCCTCCGGACACCGAAATGACTGGCGATCTGCTATGTCGAGCCGCTTGACCGGGGGAAACACCCCGCTCTTCACGTCTCTCCTCGCAGCTCTTGTCATTTCAGGTGCCATGTCCGTCAAATTAACAGGTTTTGGGCCTCGGCCCACTCGTTCAAGTTTTCTTTCAAAACTTCACCGTTTGGTAACCCTGATTAAGGCACATTAAGGGTCATCAAACGGGGCGGCGTGTTGAACGGCGACATCCCGATATTCGACTTTGAAGCAAACGAAAGAGAACCGGTAAAAAATCATGCTTGGAAAATCGATCGTCGCGGCTTCGGTGTTCACGATTGCAATGGCAGGCTCAGCACTCGCCCAGACACCGACCCAGATTAAGCAGTTCGACGCTTGGGGCGCATACAGCTACCAGTCTGCCAATGGCAAGGTTTGCTATGTCCTGTCCGTTCCGACTCAGAAAGCACCCGCCAATGTTGATCATGGCGATAACTTTTTCCTCGTGAGCAAGAAGCCGGGCCAAAACGTCAACCTCGAGCCACAGTTCATGGCTGGCTATGAGTTGAACACCAATGCAAATGCCAAGGTTACTGTGACCGTGGGCAATCGCAATTTCACGATGTTCGTGAATGGCAAGTCCGGTTGGATGGAAAATGCAGCAGAAGAGCCGCAGCTGATCGCAGCGATGCGTGGCGGCGCGGAGATGAAAGTACAGGCACAGTCCAAACGCGGCACGAAGACAAATTACACCTATTCGCTCAAAGGCATCTCGGCAGCACTCGCAGCCATTCAGAATTGCAAATAAGCCAATCGGTCACTTTTTACTTTTACGCACATCCCGAAAGCCGGTTCCCACTTTTCGGGGTGTGCTTTAAACTCTTTAGCCGGGGCTTTGCTCCGGCTTTTCTTTTGAGGTCGTATCCTCACTTATGCATGTTTGCCGCGACAGACTGCGGGATGACGGATGCAATATTGTGTGCTATGAGCGCGCGCAACAGGCTCGCATTTCAGATGAACGAGCCCATATATCCATGCAACAGATCGTGTTTACCGGCGCGTTTTATGCGGCGTCCTCAACAGTTGAAAACATATGTCCATTTCGTTCGACCTGACCATTGATGATACGCGTGACCAGCTTGCCCGCCATGTGCGCGCAAATATGGAGCAAAAGCCGTCGCTCATCGGCATGTCGCGTGAGGAAATGGCTGATGAGCTGATCAAGATTGGCGTCTTGCCAAAGCAGGTCAAGATGCGTATTGCGCAGCTCTGGCACTGGCTTTATGTGCGCGGCGTTTCCGATTTTGCCGATATGCGCAATATTTCCAAAGATCTGCGCGCTCTTTTGGCGCAGCATTTCACCATTGCGCGCCCGGAAGTGGTTGAAGAGCAAATCTCGCAGGATGGAACGCGCAAATGGCTGTTCCGCTTTCCGCCACGCGGTGCTGGACGCCCTGTTGAAATCGAATGTGTCTATATTCCTGAAGAAGGCCGTGGCACGCTCTGCATTTCCTCACAGGTTGGCTGCACGCTGACCTGCTCGTTCTGCCATACGGGCACGCAGAAGCTGGTGCGCAATCTGACATCGGAAGAAATTCTGGCGCAGCTGCTGACTGCGCGTGATCGGCTGGGCGATTTCCCGGAAACCGACACACCGGACGGCGCTATCGTGCCTGCTGAAGGCCGCAAAGTCACCAACATCGTGATGATGGGCATGGGTGAACCGCTTTACAACTTCGAGGAAGTGAAGAAGGCTCTCCTGATTGCATCCGATGGCGACGGGCTGGCGCTTTCCAAGCGTCGTATTACGCTTTCGACCTCTGGCGTTGTGCCTGAAATCTATCGCACCGGCGAAGAAATCGGCGTTATGCTGGCAATCTCGCTGCATGCAGTGCGTGATGAATTGCGCGACCTTCTGGTGCCGATCAACAAGAAATACCCGCTGGAACAGCTTCTCAAAGCTTGCCGCGAATATCCAGGCCTGTCGAATGCAAAGCGCATCACCTTTGAATATGTGATGCTCAAAGACATCAATGACAGTATGGAAGATGCCAAGCTCCTTGTGAAGCTTCTGAAGGGCATACCGGCCAAGATCAACCTGATCCCATTCAACCCTTGGCCCGGCACCAACTACCAGTGCTCGGATTGGGAGCATATTGAACGCTTTGCCGATTATGTGAATGCTGCAGGCTATGCTTCACCAATCCGCACACCGCGCGGTCGCGATATTCTGGCCGCATGCGGTCAGCTGAAATCGGAATCAGAGCGTATGCGCAAGACCGAGCGTCTGGCACTCGAAGCCATGATGATCGCCGGGCATGGAGAATAACTAACGGAGATGAAGCACGGGTGACCGATACATTCGATTACATCATGCGTTTTGCCGTTATTGTTTTCGGCTATTGCATCGCCGTTCTGGCCGCTGGATTTTTTCTGGCGGCTATTCTGTATAGCCAGGTTGACGTCCTCGGCTATGCACTGTCGGACCCATTTTTTGAGGATGTGTTCACTGAAATTCGTAATGGCTGGGATATGACTGGCTTTTACGCTGCGGTGCTTGTGGGCGGGCCGGTGCTTGCTGTTATGGCGGGCGGTTTCAGCTTTTTCCCGGCACTGGCGTTGATTGTGGTCAGCGAAGTTCGCGGCTGGAAATCATCGCTGCCCTATTCCATCGGCGGTCTGATTATCGGACTGATTGCTATAGGAGCGGGATCAATTTTCACCGTCAATGACCAGCCGATCGACGCTGGCATCATTCTTTTGACGGGCGCTTTTGCCTGTTCAGGAATCGTGGGCGGGTTTGTTTATTGGCTGATTGCCGGGCGCAATGCCGGGCGTTTTTTAGCCCGCCCGGCTCAATGATTTTACTTTGCCTGCGCGGTCAGTATTTTCAGCGCAAAGGCTGAGAACACGCCTGCAAAAAGCCAGTCCACAATTCGCGTCACAGTCGGGTTCTTCTTAAGAAGACCCGCAAATTTGTCCGCTGCAACGACCATAGGAATGGTGAAAGGCAGTGCCAGTGGAATGAAGGACAGGCCGAGGAAGAACAGTTTTCCCATCGCATGCGGATCACTGGCCGAGACAAACTGCGGCAGGAAGGTCATGTTGAACAGGATGATCTTCGGATTGAGCAGATTAATGCCAAGCCCTGTAGCCCAGTTCTGAACCAGCGTATGCTTCTTCCCGCCATTCTTTTCCGGCGAAAAGGCTGAGCCTTTGCGGATTGCCTGCACGGCAAGCCAGACAAGATAGACAGCGCCCACCACTTTCAAGACCGTAAAAGCTGCCGGAGACGCAAGGATCAGCGCGGACAGGCCGAGCGCCACCATGCTTGTATGGATGACGATGCCCGTGCTGGCCCCTGCCATGCAGGCAAAACCAGCGGCCTTGCCTTCAGACAAAGCACGACCAACGAACAGCGTCATGTCCGGGCCCGGTGTGATGGATAAAATGGCAGTGGCAATCACGAACTGAACGAAGATGGTCCATTCAGGAATGAAAGTCAGGTTTGTCAGAAAAGACATCGAAAGAGACTCCAGAAATTCGCGGCAAGCTAACGCGAATTCAGATAAGCCGCCATAGGATTTTTGATAAGAGATAGCCATCCGGGTTGCACGCGGCTTCGCAACTGATAAAAGACTTGCAACAAGCCTTCATCGCATCAGACGGAAGTGAACTATGAGCAAGCTGAAAGACGTTAAAAAGGTCGTTCTTGCCTATTCGGGCGGTCTCGACACCTCAATCATCCTGAAATGGTTGCAGACTGAGCTTAATGCAGAAGTCGTTACCTTTACCGCCGATCTCGGTCAGGGCGAAGAGCTTGAACCAGCACGCAAGAAAGCGGAAATGCTCGGTATCAAGGAAATCTTCGTTGAGGATGTGCGCGAAGAATTCGTGCGCGATTTCGTCTTCCCAATGTTCCGCGCCAACGCTGTCTATGAAGGCGTCTATCTGCTCGGCACGTCGATTGCCCGTCCGCTGATCTCCAAGCACCTGATTGATATCGCCAAGAAAACCGGCGCTGATGCGATTGCACACGGCGCGACCGGCAAGGGCAATGATCAGGTTCGCTTCGAGCTTTCTGCTTATGCACTGAACCCCGACATCAAGATCATCGCTCCATGGCGCGACTGGTCGTTCAAGAGCCGTACACATCTGCTCGAATTTGCTGAACAGCACCAGATCCCTGTTGCGAAAGACAAGAAGGGCGAAGCGCCGTTCTCGGTTGACGCAAACCTGCTGCACTCCTCATCCGAAGGCAAGGTTCTGGAAGATCCGGCAATCGAAGCACCGGAATATGTGCATATGCGCACGATTTCGCCAGAAACCGCACCAGACACACCAACCATCATCAAGATTGGCTTTGAAAAGGGTGATGCGGTTTCGATCAATGGCGAACGTCTGTCGCCTGCAACGCTGCTTGCCAAGCTCAATGATTATGGCCGTGACAACGGTATTGGTCGTCTTGACCTCGTTGAAAACCGCTTCGTTGGCATGAAATCCCGCGGCGTTTATGAAACACCAGGCGGCACGATCCTGCTGGCTGCACACCGCGCCATCGAATCGATCACGCTCGACCGTGGTGCAGCACATCTGAAAGATGAGCTGATGCCACGCTATGCAGAACTTATCTATTACGGCTTCTGGTTCTCGCCAGAACGCGAAATGTTGCAGGCTGCAATCGACCTCAGCCAGCGCCACGTCGAAGGTGAAGTCACGCTTAAGCTCTATAAGGGCAATGTGATTGTGACCGGTCGTGAATCGGACAAGTCGCTCTATTCCGACAAGCTCGTGACATTCGAAGACGATCAGGGCGCTTATGACCAGAAGGACGCAGCCGGCTTCATCAAGCTCAATGCGCTTCGTCTGCGCACATTGGCTGCACGCGACCGTCGCTAAGCCGATAGGATAAAGATAAAAGCCCGCCTCCCGGCGGGCTTTTTCTTTTCAAGAACGAAACGGAGCCTGGGCCGTGTTTCTTTATCTTGCGATGCCTCTTTGCATTCTGCTCGGCCTATTTCTACTGGTACGGTGCATTTCTGTCCTTTGGGGCATTATCATGCCAACAGTCCGTCATCGCTTTAAAGCCGATGGCCAGCCACATGTCGTTCATTTGCCAAACGCCGGACGATACACACTCAGTATCGTTTTTCCGCCGCTGACGATTGTCACAGGCATCGCTTATTTCTCAACGCAATTTGCAATCAAGTCACAGCCAAGCGGCGCAGCTGTCGCCTATCGTTCTACCAGCCGTTCTCTGCTCAGCGTCAAATGCACGGATATGCGCGGCTACGCTTCGCATGTGCTTGGCAATTTTGAATGTTCAGCAGCTGGCGATTACGAGATAACCTGTCTTACGCCCGAAAAAATCCGGTCGAATTTTCAACTGGAAATCTCGCCCTATGTTTCGTTCCAGAAACTCGTGCCGGTAATCTTAGGAACAATTCTGGCAAGCGGAATGAGTATCGGCGTAACGATTATGTTTATCCTTTTGCTGGCAGGTAAAATCGGGTGATCATCATACCGCATGACTGATAGAGCCAAGCATCTTTTCTTCGCCGGGACGTAAGGTCAGCACCCGCACGCCATTCGACGTTACAGCCACCGTATGCTCAAACTGCGCTGACAATTTTCCATCACGCGTCACCACGGTCCAACCGTCTTTTTCGGTCTTTACCTTGGCTGTGCCCTGATTGAGCATTGGCTCGATGGTGAACACCATGCCTTCACGCAGACGAGCCCCTGTGCCCGGCTTGCCAAAGTGCAGAACCTGCGGCTCTTCATGCATTTCACGGCCAATGCCATGGCCGCAATATTCACGCACCACGCTATAATCATGACGCTTTGCGTGACGCTCAATGGCATAACCAATGTCGCCCAGCGTTGCACCGGGTCGTACAGCGGCGATGCCCTTCCACAGCGCTTCATAGGTCACACGCACCAGACGTGAAGCGAACGGAGCCACATCACCAATCATATAGGTCTTGCCGGAATCAGCGATATAGCCGTCCTTCTCCAGCGTAATGTCGAAATTGATGATCTCGCCATTGGCGATGATTTCGTCATTGGACGGCATACCGTGGCAGACAACTTCATTGCTTGAGGCATTGAGCACATAGGGAAAATCATATTGCCCCTTGCTGGCCGGACGCGCCCGCAACTCGTGGGTGATATAATCCTCGACCAGATCATTGACCTGCATGGTACTCATGCCAACAAGTGGCGTGTTGTCGAGAAGCGTGAAGACAGACGCCAGCAGCGCGCCCGAAGCCGCCATCTTTTCCACTTCAGCCTGTGTCTTGATCATGATGACTGAACCGCCAGAATCGGAATTTCCAGATGGGCGGCGCGCAACTGCATCTGCACGATTTCATTGAACGAGAGTTCAGGGTTAGCCTGCGCCAGCATACCGATCTTCATCCAGTATTCTGCCTGCGCATTGATCGAACGGCACATAACGTCACTCGCCTTGCGCAGTTCTTCGTGCAGTTCGTCGCTGATTTTTACGATACCCATAATTCTATTCTATCACCAATATATGAAACATATATAAATCGTATATTCCACTCAATCAAGACCCACCACCTACCCCCTCTGCTTAAACCACTTGCATTTAATACGGCACCGTATTATATGTCGCCGTATGGAAATTATTGAGCAAAAGCATCATGCCCTTCTGGGCGAATTGGAACGCCGCAACGCTCCCTCAACCGGCGCGTTGAAGGCCTGTTTTGAAATCCTGTCGCTGGCTGCAGCCATTGATCGCGACTGCGCGAACAGGCTCGGCCCCCACAAGCTTTCCGAAGGCAAGTTTGTGCTGCTGTTTTTGTTGCAGAATGCAACTGACGGCCTGTCGCCACACGAGCTGTCGGAACGCGCTGGCGTGACGCGCGCCACCATTACCGGCCTTCTCGACGGGCTGGAACGTGATGGCTTTCTCACCCGTCATGCAGATACGCAGGATCGCCGCAAGCTCACAGTCAGGCTTACACCCGAAGGTGCGCGATTGGCACAAGAGCTTTTTGATCAACATACCGCCTGGATCGCGGGCCTGATGAGCGATCTTTCAACCGGCGAACAGCAACTGCTGAGCACCCTTTTGCGCCGCGTCTGGAGCCGGACCGATGCAGGCCAGTCTTTTAAAATCAGTGAAACCCTAAGGGACTTGTCATGACTTATTACCTCGCCGAACTTTACTCACCCAAGACAAGTTGGCTGACGCTCGATGCGCAAGGCAGGCAGGCTTTCTTTGAAAAAGTCGGTGCAGGCATGGGCGGTCTCGCAGCACTGGGCGTTGAAGCTTTGGCCTTGGGTCCAGTTGATACCACCAAGCCTTACGCTCCCGAGCAGAGCTTCTTTGCCATCTGGCGTTTCCCGGATGAAGCCGCTCTCGACATGCTTCTGGCCGGAATCACTGCAACAGGCTGGCATGATTATTTTGACACCATCAATGCAGCAGGCGCAGGCACTGACCTTGGCGGTCATCTTGCCCAACTGGCAGGCGTGCCTTTCAAAGAAGCCGCCTGATCTGAAAGAAAAATGCTCCCTTTTGGGGAGCATCAGACTGCTGACAAACCCCTGGCGCGAGCTGGGGGTTTATGATTCTCTGGGCCATGTTGAAGAAACCCGCTCCCGAACAGACGGCTCTCGAGATGGTGACACTAGATAGCCTGGTGCCGAAGGATCACCTGCTTCGCAAGATCGACGCGGTGATCGACTTCTCCTTCATTCATGATCGCGTCGCGAGGCTCTACTGCGCCGACAACGGTCGGCCGCCGCTCGATCCGACGCTGATGTTCAAGGCGCTGTTCATCGGCTACCTGTTCGGGGTGCGCTCGGAGCGTCAGTTGGTGCGCGAGATCGAGGTGAATGTCGCCTATCGGTGGTTCTTGCGCATGAAGCTGACGGACCCGGTCTTCGAGGCCTCGACGCTTTCCCAGAACCGTCGCCGCCGCTTCAACGACACGTCCGTGGCGCAGGACATCTTCGATGCGATCGTGGAGCAGGCGATCCGCCATGGCCTGGTGGATGGCACGGTGCTCTATACGGATTCGACCCATCTGAAGGCCAATGCCAACAAGGGCAAGTACGATCTGGTGATGCTGAAGAAGTCGCGAGCCGACTACTGGGCCGATCTCGACCGGGCGATTGAGGCCGAGCGTGTGGCGCACGGCCAGAAGCCGTTGAAGGACAAGGAACGCGAAGCTGAGGTGAAGGAAACCAAGGTCAGTCGTACCGATCCCGATAGCGGTTACATGGTCCGCGACGGTAAGCCTAAGGGTTTCTTTTATCTCGATCACCGCACGGTCGATGGCCGCCATGCCATAATCACTGATACCTATGTGACGCCAGCCAATGTGCATGACTCCATCGTCTATCTCGAACGATTGGACCGGCAGCGTGAACGCTTCGAATTCACTGTCGGCGCAGTCGGTCTGGATGCCGGCTATGCCACGGCAGGCATTGCTAGAGGTCTGGAGGGGCCAGAGGTCTGGAGGGCAGGCAAATCCTCGGCGTGACCGGCTATCGCAGGCCGACCCCGCCCAAAGAGGGGATGGTCGCCAAATCGAAATTCGTCTACGAGCCCGAGGCGGACGGTTATCGCTGCCCTCAAGGCCAGTTACTCAGCTACGCCACCACCGACCGCAACGGCTACAAGCACTACCGCTCGGACCCGTCAGTGTGCTGCGACTGCCCGCTTCTGGCATCGTGCACCGCAAACGCCAAGGCGGAGCGGACCATTACCCGGCATGTCTGAGCTGATGCCCGAGAGCGCACCGACATGAACCGCAAGACGACGTGGGGCAAGGTGATCTACAAGCGGCGCAAAGAGACGGTCGAACGCTCGTTTGCCGATGCCAAACAGCTACACGGGCACCGCTATGCCTCTTTCGCGGTCTCATCCAGGTCAGATGGCAATGCCTGCTTGCAGCGAGCGCCCAGAATATCAGGAAGATCGCAATGGCGATGACGACCCCCCCAAAACCAGCCTGGGGATGAGGGCTCTCAAGCCCACTTCAAACTCCGCCCACCCAGCCCCGAAAACACCATCTGAACACGCACTCCCAAAACACCAAAAACCCGCCAAAAAAATCGACGGGTTTGTCAGCAGTCTGAGGCCCGTGAGGGCCCTTTTCATTATGTGATGACGCTTGGCTCAGTCCGTCCGCTGCGCTTTTTGACCTCAGCAATTTGCTCAGCAGCATCAATCAGCACTGCCAGCGTTTCCTGCGTGTCGAGATTGTGCTTGGCGGTATCGGATTCATAGCGCTCGATATAGATGCGGATAGTTGCGCCTGATGTACCTGTCCCCGATAAACGCAGAACAACACGTGCACCGCCTTCAAAATAGATGCGGATCCCTTGATGTTCGCTGACCGAATGATCAATTGGATCGTGATAGGCGAAATCATCGGCCTTTTCGATTTTCAGACCGTTCACGCTTGTCCCCGGCAGGCTTCCGAGCTTGCCACGCAGATCAGCAACCAGCTTTTTTGCAATGTCAGAATCAACCGCTTCATAATCGTGGCGGGTATAATAGTTGCGGCCAAAGCGAGCCCAATGTTCCTCAACAATTGACTTCACGCTTTCCTTGCGCACGGCCAGAATGTTGAGCCAGAGCAGGACAGCCCACAACCCGTCTTTTTCGCGCACATGGTCCGAGCCGGTGCCGGAACTTTCTTCACCGCAGATCGTAACCTTGCCATGATCAAGCAGATTGCCGAAGAACTTCCAGCCGGTCGGCGTTTCATAGATGCCGATGCCGAGCTTTTCTGCAACACGGTCGGCTGCGGCACTGGTTGGCATGGAGCGGGCGATACCTTTGATGCCATCCTTATAGCCGGGTGCAAGATGTGCGTTGGCCGCAAGCAATGCCAGTGAGTCGGAAGGGGTTACAAAAATACCGCGTCCGATGATGAGATTGCGGTCGCCATCACCGTCTGACGCCGCACCAAAATCCGGCGCATGATCCGACATCAGCAGATCGTAGAGCTCTTTGGCATAAACGAGATTCGGGTCGGGATGATGCCCGCCAAAATCAGGCAGCGGCACGAAATTCATCACGCTGCCTTCGGGCGCACCAAGACGGCGCTCAAAGATTTCCTTGGCATAAGGTCCGGTAACCGCATGCATGGCGTCGAATTTCAGTGCAAAGCCGTCTTTGATCATGGCGCGGATCGCGTCAAAATCGAACAGGCTTTCCATCAGTTCGGCATAATCCGTGACCGGATCAAAGATCACGATTTCGGTGTCGCCGATCTTGGAGGTTCCGAGCTTATCGATGTCAACATTCGCGGCCTCAATGATCTTGTAATGATCGATAACCTTGGAGCGCGCAAAGATCGCTTCGGTGATCTTTTCAGGCGCAGGACCGCCATTGCCGATATTGTATTTAATGCCGAAGTCTTCGGTCGGGCCACCGGGATTGTGGCTGGCTGACAGAATGAGGCCACCAAAAGCCTTGTATTTGCGGATCATGTTGGAAGCGGCAGGCGTAGACAAAATGCCCCCCTGACCAACCATGATGCGACCAAAGCCATTGGCGGCTGCGATCTTGATGACGTTTTGGATCACTTCGCGATTATAGAAGCGTCCATCGCCGCCCACCACAAGGGTCTTGCCCGCAAAACCATCCAGCACATCGAAAACCGACTGGATGAAATTTTCGGCATAATGGGGCTGCTGGAAAACCGGCACTTTCTTGCGCAGGCCCGATGTACCGGGCTGCTGATCCTGAAAGGGCGTGGTGGCAACTGTCTTGACGGTCATATTTTTCCCGTTCGATTCAATGATTTGAAATAGCAAGTGATCAGTCTTTGCGCTCATTGCAAGACAAGATAGATCAAACTTATTGTTTGAAAATAACAAACTGTGTGCTGTTGTGCAGAAACAGTTCTGTTTTTCATTCCGGATGACGCCATATGAAGCCTTTCCAAGCGGAAAGCCTGCCCGCTGAAATTCTATCAACGCTTTCCCAATTGGATGCCCGACTGATCGTGGCCATCGCTGGTCCTCCGGGAGCCGGAAAGTCCACGATTTCAGAATATCTCCGCGATGCAATCAATCAGGGTGAGTCAGGACCAACGGTCATTGTACCGATGGATGGCTTTCATCTCGATAATGCGATTCTGGATGAGCGCGGCTTACGCAGCCGCAAAGGCTCTCCTCCGACCTTTGATTGCGAAGGCTTTGCCACACTTCTGGAGCGTCTCAAAAACTCATCGGAAGATGTTGTCATTCCGGTTTTCGACCGCACACTCGACCTTGCGCGTGCCGGTGCGTCTATCGTGCGTACCGATCATCGGATTTTGCTGGTCGAGGGCAATTATCTGCTGCTCAATCAGCAACCGTGGACCCGACTTGCGCCATTCTTCGATATGACGATCTTTCTCGATGTCCCTTTGGCCGAGCTTGAACGCCGACTTATTCAGCGCTGGCTTGACCATGGGCATACGCCCGATGCCGCACGCGAACGCGCACTGTCCAATGATATTCCGAATGCAAAACTCGTTGTCTCATCCTCACGCGATGCGAATTACGTTGTCAAAACGGCATAGTTCATGACGGAAAATTGCTCGGGTAAGGCTTGCAGGTGGTGATTCTTGCCTGCATGATAAAAACCTCATTTACATTTCACGGGATCAGCTTTTCATGACTAACTATGTTTTTCAGCCTTCGCCGCAGCCTTACGTGCCGGTTAGGGGAACAGAAGCGCGCTTTCCTGTGCACCGCATTTATTGCGTCGGTCAGAACTATGCTGAGCACGCCATTGAAATGGGCGGCGATCCTACTCGTAACCCGCCATTTTTCTTCCAGAAAAACCCTGATAGTCTGGTGATTGATGGCGGTGACTTTCCGTATCCGCCAAAGACCGAAGATGTCCATCACGAGATAGAATTGGTTGTTGCACTCAAAACGGGCGGCAAGGATATTGCGGTCGAAACAGCGCTCGATCATGTGTTTGGTTATGCGGTGGGTATCGACATGACACGGCGCGATTTGCAGGCCGTGGCCAAAAAAGCTGGTCGTCCATGGGAAGTTGCAAAAGCGTTTGAGCATTCCGCACCGTGCTCGGCCATCGTGCCCGCTTCGGAAATTGGCCATCCCGAATCGGCTGAGATTTCGCTCAAAATCAACGGTGAAACCCGCCAGTCTGGCGATCTCAATCAGATGATCTGGAAGGTTGCCGAGACGATTTCCTATCTTTCGTCACTGTTTGAACTGCAACCCGGCGACCTTATTTATACAGGCACACCTGCGGGTGTTGGTGCAGTTCAGCGCGGCGACGTGCTGGAGGGGGCTGTGAGCGGCATTGGTTCGATTATTGTCAAAGTCGTCTGATCACGGAGGAATGATGAGTATTTATTTGCCGACTGACGTTCATGACGCCCTTGAGCGCTTCATCAACGAGACGCATCCAGGCATCAATCAGACCGAGGCAATTATTCTGATTCTGCGAAAAGCACTTGTGCATCAGGGCTATCTTGCAGCTGCGCCGGAACATGGTACACCGCCTGAAGATTTGAACGCCACGAATGACGATTGATGATGAATAAGATTCCACCTGAGGGAGCGCGCTACAAGGCCGCTCTCGGTCGCCGCCTTCTGCTTTTGACGATTCTGGCGATTGTGCTGACTGTGGCGCTGATCTGGATGAGCATTTATCTGTTTGATCCAAATGGTGGGATCGGCTTTGATGACTTTGGAATTTTTGCGCATGAATTCAATGCGATAGACACGATGTTGCCGCGAATTCTATGAGCCGGAGCATGGCTCTGTTACGCGTTGAAATATTCATTTTGACGCTTGCCTGACTTTCAGGGCTTCCGCTTTGCGCATTTAGCGTGGTACATCACTGTCATCGATTGAAAGAATATTGACTGAACCGGGCCTTATTTGCGCCTGTTAAGCCAAGAGGATCTTATGGCATTCGAGGACATCAAGGCAGAGATCGCTCTGCTGTTTGAGCAGATGGTAAACCAGCCGCAGGACGTTCACGAGGTTCGTGAAATCGTTCGCGAGAAGCTTAATACGCTCAAAGCGACAGGTATGCCTTTGCCAGACGATCTGGTTGAACTCGAAAAACGCATCGAACAAGATTTTGATTCATAGGGTCGGTTGATCATGCGATTTCAGTCTTTTTCAAAACCATTCGTTCTTCCGCTCTTTAAAGGCGCGCTGCTATTTGGGTGCGCTTTTGCATTGAGTGCATGCAACACGACAAATGATGGCAAGACTGCAAAAACCGCGCTGATCACTCCAACGGAAACGTCTGCGACCGCCACGACTGTCGCCGCGACAACGGCAACCGGCGACGCAGTCACCCCTGCCGCAGGCACCACAGCAGTTGCGGCTGCGAACGCCACTCCGGGCACGGACACCGTTGCATCGCTTGAAAATCCCGTGCTTCCATCGGTTGTACCGATTCCGGGTGTTCGCGGACAATCTGAACCGATGCTTGCTTTTGCCAGTGCGCAGGCCGCAACGTCGCCCGCTTCTCTTGCAACCAGTATGGCATTTGAAACGCCGGACCATGCACCTGAAGGTCTTGATGATCTGATTACCAAATATTCGGTTGCTTATGATGTGCCGGAACGTCTGGTGCGCCGCGTGGTGCATCGCGAAAGCCGCTTCAATCCCGGCGCGCGCAACGGTCCTTACTGGGGTCTGATGCAGATCAGCCATCCGACTGCGCGCGGTATGGGGTATAAGGGCAACCCCAAGGGGCTGCTCGATGCGGAGACCAATCTGAAATATGCCGTTCGTTATCTGTCGGGTGCCTATAAGGTGGCTGGTGGTGATGAAAGTCAGGCAGTCCGTTATTATGCACGCGGCTATTATTACGATGCCAAGCGCAAGGGGCTTTTGCAGGAAACTGGTCTCGACGGTAGCCTGAAGCGCAATGGCCCAACGGTTGCGGCAGCCGCAACTTCGGTAGAACCAGCAGTTCTCCCACAAGGCGACGCTGTGCCCCTGCCGGGCGTTACACCTGTTCAGGCTTCATTCGCGCCTGCCGCTCAGTAAAAAACCAAACGACACGCTGTCATCTTGACGCTGCAATCTGATGTCATCACAAGTTTGGTTTGTGAACATGGAAAAGCGCGATGGATGTAAGGCTGCCTTATTCAGTCAAATGGAAATATGACCGCGCGGAGCTTTGGGCCGATGGTGTCGTTCATGTGTTGGGCGTCACGCTGGCACTTGCCGGTGCCATCGCGATGCTAATTTATTTCCTGCCGAATATGCCAGCGGCCACGTCGATTTCATCCGGGGTCTATCTCGCAAGCCTCTTGGCAGCACTTAGTGTCTCGGCTGTTTATAATATCTGGCCTGTTTCGCCGACCAAATGGTTTTTGCGTCGCTTCGATCATTCTGCAATCTATCTGCTGATTGCCGGAACCTATACGCCTTTCGCAGTGCATATGGGTGACAGGGCTGTGCCGCTGCTGCTCTTTGTCTGGGGGGTGGCTTTTATTGGTATCATGCTCAAACTCTTCATGCCGGGACGTTTCGACCGGCTGTCGATCCTGCTTTATCTGGCGCTCGGCTGGAGTGGTGTGATGATCTATGACACCATGGTGCAATCGTTGCCACCGGCTGTGTTCTGGCTGATTGCCGCTGGAGGTATGGTCTATTCACTGGGTGTTATCTTCCATGTCTGGGAACGGTTACGGTTTCAGAATGCGATCTGGCACGGCTTTGTCGTGGTCGGTGCAGCACTCCATTACTGTGCGGTGTTTGTTGTCGGAACGTGAACCTCAATCCTAATGAAAGTCGCGTGAGTTAGGCATGATCTTCACATTCCGTGGGTGACGTGCGGTCGTCTGTGAGGGCGCAATGAGCCTTTGCGGTTCGCGCCCACTCATTTCGATAAGAGCCGCTGAACGATCTTCCAGCTTTGATGCAACCAGATGCACGACGCCCTCCGGGCTGCGCTGAACCTGCCCATTAATCAGGATGAGCCGTGCGCCCATCACCTCACGGCGGAAGGTCTTCATGATCTTCGGCCAGACGACAATATTGGCAATGCCGGTTTCGTCTTCGATGGTGAGAAACACAACACCCTTCGCGCTGCCCGGGCGTTGGCGCACAGTGACAACACCCGCCACTTTCATGCGGCGGCTCTGTGTTGCTTGCTGTATGGCTTTGCAAGTGGAAACACCTTCTGCCGTGAGCCTTTCACGCAGATATTGCACAGGATGACCTTTGAGCGAGAGCCGGGTTGTCTCATAGTCAGCAATCACGTGCTCAGAAGCCGCCATTTCGGGCAGCATCGTGCGCGGCTCTTCCGCCAGTTCGCTGGTCTCAGCAGCCACAAAGAGCGGTAGTGTTTCATCATTGGGCAGGCGACGCACAGCCCAGAGTGCTGCACGGCGGTCAATGTTCAGCGAGCCAAAAGCATCAGCATCCGCCAGAAGCGTGAAAGTACGCCGGTCAAGCCGCAGACGGCGATGCATATCCTCAATGCTGCGATAAGGATCATGCTGACCAGCAGAAAGAAGGTCGGCATTGCGCTTAGAAAATCCATCAATCTGACGAAAGCCAAGTCGAAGTGCGGGTTGCATATTGGTTCTGTTTTCCAGGGTATTGTCCCAATGACTGAAATTCACATCGATCGGCAGCACGCACACACCATGTTCATGCGCATCGCGCACGATCTGTGCTGGCGCATAAAACCCCATCGGCTGTGAGTTAAGCAGAGCGGCTGCGAACACCTCCGGGTGATGACACTTGATCCATGCGGAAATATAAACGAGATGCGCAAAGCTCGCCGCGTGGCTTTCCGGGAAACCATATTCACCAAAACCTCTGATCTGGTTGAAGCAGTTCTCGGCAAAGGTCCGGTCATAGCCACGGTTGACCATGCCATCGATCATTTTGGTTTCCATGGTGTGAATGGTGCCCATCTTGCGGAAAGTCGCCATGGCACGCCGCAAAAGATTGGCTTCATCGGCTGTGAATTTTGCCGCTTCAATGGCAATCCGCATGGCCTGTTCCTGAAACAGCGGCACGCCTTTGGTTTTTTCTAGAATGTTTTTCAACTCATCCGGCTCACCATGTTCTGGCGAAGGAGAAGGGTAAATCAGGTTCTCGGGATTTTTCCTGTTTCGCAGATATGGATGCACCATATCGCCCTGAATAGGGCCGGGACGGACGATGGCGACCTGAATGACAAGATCATAATATTTGCGAGGTTGCAGGCGCGGCAGCATGTTCATCTGTGCACGGCTTTCGACCTGAAATACACCGATAGAATCGCCCTTGCAAAGCATGTCGTAAACAACTTTATCCTCACGCTCCAAAGTGGCGAGCGTTAGTTTTTCGCCGTTATAAAGCTGCGGTTTGTGCGCATGGATAAGATCGAAAGCCTTGCGGATACAAGTGAGCATGCCGAGTGACAGCACGTCCACTTTCATTAGGCCCACTTCGTCAATGTCGTCCTTGTCCCATTCGATGAAAGAGCGTTTGTCCATCGCCGCCGGACCAATCGGCACGGTCTCATCCAGACGGTCACGCGTCAGCACAAAGCCACCGACATGTTGCGACAGATGCCTTGGAAAGCCGATCAGCTCCAACGCCAGTTCCACAGCTCGCCGGATAATGGGATTGTCAGGGTCAAGCCCCGCTTGCCTGATATGCTCCTTATCGATCCCGCCGCCCGATATGCCCCAGACCGTGTTGGCAAGTGCTGCCGTCACATCTTCGGTTAACCCAAGTGCCTTGCCGACATCGCGGATAGCGCTGCGGGAGCGATAGCTGATGACAGTGGCGACAATCGCCGCACGGTCTCTCGTGTAGCGCTCATAGACATATTGCATTACATCTTCGCGCCGCTCGTGCTCGAAATCAACGTCGATATCCGGCGGTTCTTTGCGTTCGGCGGAAATGAAACGCTCAAACAGAAGGTTGACTTCTGTCGGGTCAACGCCGGTTATGCCAAGGCAAAAACACACAACCGAATTGGCTGCTGATCCTCTCCCCTGACAGAGGATTTTCTTTGATTTGGCAAATTGCACGATGTCATGGACGGTGAGAAAGTAAGCCGCATATTGCAGCTTATCGATCAATGCCAGTTCCTTGTTAATCAGTTCCCGCACCTTCTGCGGTATGCCGTCAGCGCCATAAAATCGGGCCGCGCCGTCCCATGCGAGATCATGCAGGTGTTGCTGTGGTGTCTTGCCGGGCGGCACCGGCTCATCAGGATAATCATATTTCAGCTCATCAAGCTGGAAAGTGATGGGCGCCACAAAATCGGCAGTTGCTTCAATTGCGCCGGGATAATTGCGGAACAGACGCATCATTTCATGTGGTGGCTTGAGATGCCGCTCAGCGTTTTTTTCAAGCATTCGCCCGGCGGCAAAAACGGTTGTGTAATTGCGCGTTGCTGTCAGCACGTCCTGCAAAGCACGTCGGTCGGTATGATGATAAAGCACGTCATTGGTGGCAAGCAGCGGCACGTTTGCTTCCGCTGCAAACCGCGCAATGCGTTCCGCACGGCGGCCGTCATGGCCCTGATGCGGCATGGTCAGCGCCAACCAGACTGAACCGGGAGCGGCCTTTGCAATCTCCGTCAGACGTGAGCTAAAATCAGGCTCGTCTTCGTCTGGCACAAAGACGGCAATCTGGAACTGCCGCGCGCGAAACAGCAAGTCACCCCATTCAAGATGGCATTCGCCTTTGGTGGCAGCACGGCCCTTGCCCTCTGTCAGCAGGCGACACAATTGCC
This sequence comes from Brucella pseudogrignonensis, assembly GCF_032190615.1. Taxonomy (NCBI): domain Bacteria; kingdom Pseudomonadati; phylum Pseudomonadota; class Alphaproteobacteria; order Hyphomicrobiales; family Brucellaceae; genus Brucella; species Brucella pseudogrignonensis. Next base: position 1,462,646 of record NZ_JAVLAT010000001.1, on the reverse strand, counting down.
CATAGGCAGGGCGGTCCCGTGGATAGACGACCATATCCGGCGTGCCATCAATGAAGGAAAGGCGGCAGCCGATAAAAAGCCGGAAGTCGCATGTGTCGCGAAACTCTTTCCATGCCGCATGCGCACGCACCACACCCGCCAGTGTGTTGCGATCAGCGATGCCGATGCCGGAAAGCCCCAGCGCATGCGCCTGCAAAACAAGCTCATGCGGATGCGATGCGCCACTGAGGAAGGAAAAATTGCTGGCCACAGCCATTTCAAAATAGCGGTCCATCACGCGAATAACCCATGCAGGAACCAGCGCGGATGATTGGCGCCGTCATAAAGTCCCTCGCGGAAAATCCAGAAGCGCTGGCCATTATCATCCTCCACCCGATAATAGTCGCGCAGCGGCGGCACATCATGACCGATGGAAAGCCACCATTCCGGTTCGATTCGTTCCGGCCCTTCGGCAAGCCGTACATGATGGTGTACACGTCGCCAGAGGAAAAACGAGGGCGGACTGTCGGGCACTTCAGCTATCGATTCGATTGGCTGCGGCGGATGAAACAGTTTTATCGGCCGCGCTGGCGGATCACCGACAAGCGTCCCACTGCTTTCATAATCGGCGTCATTCTTGCGGCCTGTCTGCATGGCAGAACGAAGGCCAAAAGCCCGTTCTGGCATATGGGTGTTGCGCGCAAACGGGGTGAGCACCCGGTTTGCGCCAAGTCGGGCGGCAAGGCGGTCAATCAACTGGCTGAAACCGGCCTGATCTTCCTCGTTCTGGTCCAGACCCGTCTGACGCTGGGCAATGGCAGCAGAGCGCAGCGCTGCAAGCCGGATCATATCGAAGCCAAAGCCAGCATCGAGCGGATCGGTCAGCGCATTGAGCCGCTCACGCGCCAGTCTCAGAAAAATCTGATCTTCGCGCAAAGGCTGGCCGGTTTCGATGCGGATATGACGTACCTCGCCATCGACCCGGAAGAACGAAGCTTCGATCAGCAGCGCGCCTTTGCCTTCGGTCTCAAGCAAAGCAAATAATTCCTGCGCCAGTTCCTGCAAAATTTGCTCAACAAGCGCCATCACCGTGACTGGCTCGGACAGGCGGCGTTCGGTCGTGCTGAGCGGCATAATGCGCAAGGGCGAAATCGGCGCCCGTTCCTGCCGCGTTAGCCGTTCAAGCTTCGTGGCAAGGTCGGTTCCGAAACGTGCGGTCAGTGTTGCACGTGGGAGTGCTATCACATCGCCGATATGCTTCAGCCCAGCGCGTTTAAGACCGGTCTCAGCCGCTTCATTCAGTTCAAGAGAGCTGATCGGCAGGCGTCGCAAAAAATGGTCGGCCCCGGCCTTGCTGAAAACGCCGCCTCTAGTGCCACGCGCCAGAAGCCGCGCGGCAAAGCTGCCATCGGCAACCGCCGCCTGTATGTGGAGACCTGCCCGTTCAATTCGCATGATTGCGTCCTCACGCATGGCGCTCAGCCCGCCAAAAAGATGCGCGCAACCGGTAATGTCGAGCATCAGCCCATGGGGCTGATCGAGAGCGACAAGCGGTGTATAGCGCTCGCACCAGTGGGCAAGCCGCGTGAGCAGCGCTGCGTCGCGCTGGGGTGCAGCTGTTGCCACGTCAAGCTTCTCCACCCGTGCGCGTGCATCGGTCAGCGCCATGCCGGGAAAAAGACCAAGCTTTGCGGCTTCAATATCCACCGCGGTCAGTCGCAGCGCATTGGCCGTGCGCTCGGTGACAACAAGTGGTGAGGGCTGTTTGCCATCATGCGGAGCGGAGCGGCGAAGCCGGTCGGTTGGCAGAAACGGAAACCATAGGGCGAGGAACATGCGTTCTGCTGACCCTTTCTGCTGCTCCAAATTCAAGGCTTTCATTGTTCCATTCCATGATCCATTGCCCGCATGTGCCGTGCCGATTGCGTTCAAGCACGGCAGAAAAGGCAGGCTTCCCGGGCGCATTCGCTCCGCTGGAGCGCGACGGCGCGGGAGCTACCCGCCAGCGGCTGACGGCTGCACTTTGAACGACCGTTCGATGACTCCTGAGCAGGAAAACTGGTAGTTGCGCTGTTTCCGTTGCCAGCAGCAGACGACGCGAAGCGGTTAGGTCGAGGCACTTTGGCTGGGCAATTATCGAAGCAACGACGCCGGAGATGAGATGCGAAGCCTTGCTTGTACTTCCCGCCTCAAGTGCATCATTGGATGCTTTGAGAACGTCTTGCGCGGTGGGGCAGCGCACGATCAGTAGCCGCGCCGGATCAACACCAAAGGCATGAAGCCCCGGCGGATAGAGCCCGCCATATTCACTTGAAGTGCTTTCCTCCTCAATCCAGATAATCGGCCTTTTTGTAGAGGACGCCCGCAACGCAAGCGCCAGTGCAAAGCCGGTTGCCGCCATATGCACACCGGGGTTTTCTGCAAAAATTTCATGCAAAGCATCGCCTGCCAAACCATGCGGGAAAGCATCATCTGCCTGCGCAAAACCCAGCGTAAAACTGCGCGCACGCCCGAAACCTGTGGCAGGTTCACTGCTAAAATTGCCTTGTGTGCCGTTGCCTTCAATGGCCGTAACCATGCGCCGCAACGCCGCGATGTCGATGCCGCTCACGTTTGAAACCTACAATTTGTTCACTTTATGTTCCAGTATTGAATCGAGTCAGCGAAGAGTCAAGCGGGATCATCTGTGGGTTGGTGTGGATAAGACAAATGCTCCCCAAAAGGGCGCTTCAGACTGCTGACAAACCCGTCGATTTTTTTGGCGGGTTTTTGGTGTTTTGGGAGTGCGTGTTCAGATGGTGTTTTCGGGGCTGGGTGGGCGGAGTTTGAAGTGGGCTTGAGAGCCCTCATCCCCAGGCTGGTTTTGGGGTTTTCGTCATCGCCATTGCGATCTTTTGGATATTCTGGGCGCTCGCTGCAAGCAGGCATTGCCATCTGACCTGGATGAGACCGCGAAAGAGGCATAGCGGTGCCCGTGTAGCTGTTTGGCATCGGCAAACGAGCGTTCGACCGTCTCTTTGCGCCGCTTGTAGATCACCTTGCCCCACGTCGTCTTGCGGTTCATGTCGGTGCGCTCTCGGGCATCAGCTCAGACATGCCGGGTAATGGTCCGCTCCGCCTTGGCGTTTGCGGTGCACGATGCCAGAAGCGGGCAGTCGCAGCACACTGACGGGTCCGAGCGGTAGTGCTTGTAGCCGTTGCGGTCGGTGGTGGCGTAGCTGAGTAACTGGCCTTGAGGGCAGCGATAACCGTCCGCCTCGGGCTCGTAGACGAATTTCGATTTGGCGACCATCCCCTCTTTGGGCGGGGTCGGCCTGCGATAGCCGGTCACGCCGAGGATTTGCCTGCCCTCCAGACCTCTGGCCCCTCCAGACCTCTAGCAATGCCTGCCGTGGCATAGCCGGCATCCAGACCGACTGCGCCGACAGTGAATTCGAAGCGTTCACGCTGCCGGTCCAATCGTTCGAGATAGACGATGGAGTCATGCACATTGGCTGGCGTCACATAGGTATCAGTGATTATGGCATGGCGGCCATCGACCGTGCGGTGATCGAGATAAAAGAAACCCTTAGGCTTACCGTCGCGGACCATGTAACCGCTATCGGGATCGGTACGACTGACCTTGGTTTCCTTCACCTCAGCTTCGCGTTCCTTGTCCTTCAACGGCTTCTGGCCGTGCGCCACACGCTCGGCCTCAATCGCCCGGTCGAGATCGGCCCAGTAGTCGGCTCGCGACTTCTTCAGCATCACCAGATCGTACTTGCCCTTGTTGGCATTGGCCTTCAGATGGGTCGAATCCGTATAGAGCACCGTGCCATCCACCAGGCCATGGCGGATCGCCTGCTCCACGATCGCATCGAAGATGTCCTGCGCCACGGACGTGTCGTTGAAGCGGCGGCGACGGTTCTGGGAAAGCGTCGAGGCCTCGAAGACCGGGTCCGTCAGCTTCATGCGCAAGAACCACCGATAGGCGACATTCACCTCGATCTCGCGCACCAACTGACGCTCCGAGCGCACCCCGAACAGGTAGCCGATGAACAGCGCCTTGAACATCAGCGTCGGATCGAGCGGCGGCCGACCGTTGTCGGCGCAGTAGAGCCTCGCGACGCGATCATGAATGAAGGAGAAGTCGATCACCGCGTCGATCTTGCGAAGCAGGTGATCCTTCGGCACCAGGCTATCTAGTGTCACCATCTCGAGAGCCGTCTGTTCGGGAGCGGGTTTCTTCAACATGGCCCAGAGAATCATAAACCCCCAGCTCGCGCCAGGGGTTTGTCAGCAGTCTGGGGCCCTTACGGGCCCTTTTCTATTTGGATTAATCAAACACTATCGCCGGAGCGGGCTTTCCAGCGCCTGCACCTGATTTCATATTTTCCCAGACCTTACGCGCGATATCGCGATAGATTTTCGCGTGTTCGCTATCCGGTTCGACCGCAGTGATCGGCGTGCCATTGTCTGAATGCGCACGCACATCCATATGCAAAGGCACTTCGCCCAAGAACGGCACATTCAGACGTTCCGCTTCTGCACGCGCACCGCCATGACCGAAAATGTCGTAACGCTTGCCGGTATCCGGCGCGATGAAATAGCTCATATTCTCAACGATGCCCAGAAGTGGTACATCGACCTTTCGGAACATGGCAAGTCCCTTGCGTGCGTCTATCAGCGCCAGATCCTGCGGCGTGGAAACAACGACTGCCCCCGCCAAGGGCACCTGCTGCGCCATGGTAAGCTGAGCGTCACCTGTCCCCGGAGGCATATCGACGACCAGAACGTCGAGATTGCCCCATGCCACTTCGCGCAGCATCTGTGTGAGCGCCGACATGACCATCGGCCCGCGCCAGATCATCGGCGTGTCCTCATCCACCATGAACCCCATCGACATCACCCTGACGCCGTAGTTTTCCATTGGCTGGAGTGTCCGGCCTTCAACCGTTTCCGGGCGACCGGAAAGGCCAAGCAGACGTGGCATCGACGGGCCGTAAATATCAGCATCGAGAATGCCGACCTTCAGGCCATTGGCCGCCATACCGAGCGCCAGATTAACCGCCGTCGTAGATTTACCGACGCCACCCTTGCCCGACGCAACTGCAATAATTGCGCCAACGCCGGGAATACCGGGCTTGGCTGCCGGACGCGGCTGGGGAGATGCCGGTGTGGGACGCGGCTGTGGTTTTGGCGGTGGTGGCGCATCGTCACTTGTGCGACCACCTTTCTTTTCCGCCGTCAGCGTAACCAGCGCACCCGATACACCGGGAATTTCCTTAACCGCTTTTTCCGCAGCCAGCCGCATCGGTTCAAGCCCGTTTGCGCGATCCGCAGGAACCGTGATGGAAAAGAATACTTTAGAATCAGCAATAAAAATATCCGACACCAGACCGAGCGACACGACATCGCTTTCGAAATCTGGTCCTGTCACAGCTTTGAGCCGCTCCAGTACCTGTTCACGCGTTACGCCTGACATTATTCCAACCTCGTCTGCGGCAAGCCCTCGTCTGCAACACGCATTGCGCTTGCCCGCTTTGCATGTCTTGAGATAAGCCAGTTTTAGCCAAAAGGCCAATAGAACCAAGCAAAGAGTTTTATAAAGACAGGTGACATTATGGCCAAAGCCATCCACACGATGATACGCGTTCTTGATGAGGAGCGTTCCGTTTCCTTCTACGATCAGGCTTTTGGGCTGAAGATCGCCGAGCGCATCGATTTTGAGAGCTTCACGCTTGTTTATCTGCGCAATGACGATGCGGACTTCGAAGTTGAATTGACCATCAACAAGGGTCGCACCGAAGCTTACAATTTAGGCGATGGCTATGGCCACCTCGCCGTTGTCGTCGATGATCTAGCCGAGGAGCATGCCCGCTTCACTGAACTGGGTTTCAAAGTCGGCAAGCTGGTGGACTTCAAAAATGGTGACGTGCTGGTCGCGCGTTTCTTCTTTGTCGAAGACCCGGATGGTTACAAGATCGAGGTCATTCAGCGCGGCGGACGCTATCAATAAGCAATTGGGCGACCAGCTTATCAGATTTCTGCTCGCTTTCTCATAAATCAGCTTCTATTTGACGCTTGGCAAAGACGGTTGCCTTGGAATAGATAAGGTCAATCCTGAAGGAGCAATGGATTGAACAGGCGCGCAGTCCAGTTATGGGCAACATTGGCAATACGCATTTTGAGCGTATTGGCGTTGATGCTCGTCGCTTTTGCGCACAAGCCGGTCATCCTCGCTTCTCCTGAACAATTGCTGCTCGCAGAATATGTGTTGCCGGATGGCAGCTATCCGGTGCTCTGCATAACGGATCACGCCATTGATGCTGATGGCCATGATCGCAATCAGCATGTGCATAACAGCACGGCTTGCGATGCCTGCCGCATTTCATCAGCGTTTCTGTGTCCTGCGCCTGCTCCATCGACAGGAGCCACAATCAATATTGCAACGGCTGATATTATCACGCCGTCACAACCAATTCTGAGGCAGCAGACTTACCCACCTCAAGCGCCGCCGCAAGCGCCGCCTTTCGCCTGAAAACAATCTTTTCCTGCACGCGCTTAGAAAAGCTGCGTCCCGACACATGATTATTCAGGTTTATTACAATGAAAAATGCTCGTCTTTTGACATCCGCCATTTCGCTCTTTGCCCTTTGCGCTTCTGCAGGCATGGCCAGTGCCCATTCATCGCTTGATCAGAGCGAAGCCACGGCAGGAAGCCGCTATAAGGCAGTCGTTCGCATTCCCCACGGTTGCGACAGCAAAGCGACAACCTCGGTCAAAATCGAACTGCCAGAAGGTTTTGTTTCCGCCCAGCCACAGGCAAAAGCTGGTTGGAAAATTGAAACTGCCAAGGGTGATTACGCAAAGAGCTACAAAGTCCACGGTAAGGATGTGACTTCTGGCGTTAAGCAAGTGACCTTCAGCGAAGGCGAATTGCCGAGCGATTTCTACGATGAATTCGTGGTTGTCGGCCAGCTTGCCACATTCGACAAGGACACAACGCTTTCCTTCCCGGTCACACAATATTGTGGCACGGACGCTTCCGTTGCATGGACTGAAATTGCAGCAGATGGTCAGAACCCGCACGATCTGAAAAACCCTGCCCCGCAGCTTCGCGTTCTCGTTGCTGCCGAATCTGATGACCATGCCGGACATGGCTCGCATGGCGATCACGCTATGGCACCAACCAAAGCGGGCGATCTGAGCATCAGCGGCCCTTCCATCCGTGCGATGGTTCCGGGTGCCAAGGTTGCTGGCGGTTTCCTCACGATCAAGAATGACGGCAAAAACGCCGACAAGCTGATTGGCGTTACGACAACCGGCGTTAAGCGCGTTGAAATCCATGAAATGACCATGGAAAATCAGGTCATGAAGATGCGCAAGCTTGAAAATGGTCTGGATATTCCGGCCGGTGAAACGGTCGAGCTAAAATCCGGTGGCTACCACCTGATGTTCATTCAGCCAGACCATCCTTACAAGGAAGGCGACAAGGTTTCGGCGACGCTGGAATTTGAAAAGGCTGGGAAAGTTGATCTGGAATTCCCTGTGACCCCGCAAAGCGGCAAGTCGGAAGATCACTCGAAACATTAATCGATCACTTAGGGCGATAACGCGCCTCTCTCCGTGCATTATGCGCCCGTTTGCCGCAACCGCTACCCCGTTGTAGCGGTTGCGTTCTTCGTTTATAGCTATAAACATGACTTTAATAGTCTAGAATAATTCCACACTATTGAAATAATTCACTTTTATAAAAGCTGAGTAATTGACTCCAGATCAATTTACAGCTTTTATGCAGCAGAGTTATTTTGTGCAGCCTTTGATGTTTGGGCCTTGAACCCGTTCGATTGGAGGACCTTATGATCGGTCTCAATGAGTGCCGGTCCGCAAATGTGGATGGATTGCCGTGGCAGTTGCATCTTTTGCCGACCGGATATTGTAATGCGCGAGGGGAAACAGAACGCCTCGCGAAACAAAAGCAGAAAGACTGCGCACGTGCGCGCACCTCTGAATGGAGGCGCACATGAATATGCGTATTTCTGAGCTGAATGGCGCCAACAGTGTCGGCTATTATGACCGCCTTCCTGAAAAGCTGGTGCTTGAAGGCTATCGCCGCTGGACCGCCGGTTTTGAAACCGGATCGATCATTCCCTGGGAAATGACCTGGGGCCTCTATTCGGAATTGCTTGGCGCATCAGAAGCAAAGCGGGCCGTGGGCGAACTCTCCCAGTTCATCCGTGTGCTGCACCATTGTGCAAGCTGCCAGTTGCGCGCCTTTCCATTCGATTCGCACCATGTCTGCCGCGAAGAGTGTCTGACGCTCGGATTGATCTCAGGCATCCAGAATCAGGATGGTTTGCTGCTCGATACCTGTCTTGAAGCAATTGCCTGTAAACGCCGCAGCCTTGATGTAGCCGATGCGGCCCGCAGTTTCGCCGACACTTTGGCGGATTTCGGACAGACTTTGCTGCCAATACCCATCCATGCCATCGACAGTGCTTTGAACATTTCCCGTCGCGCGACTTTTCACTGAGCCGAAAACGCAGCACGGAAATTAACTTGGATTGAGGCCGCGAAAAGCGGCACGAGGAGAACGAAAATGCAGGTCAGAACAGAACGACGCCTCGGCTTTGTAGCAGCCATTGCACTCACAGCTTCAGCCTTCGCCATGCCCGCCATATCCACACAAATGGCACAGGACACCACTGCGCCTGCTTCAATGCACGCATCGGTCGACAGCGTGAAACTGGAGCTATCGCGCCTGGTTGCTTTTGCTGACACAGCGACAAAGCCAGCTCATTACGAATAAGAATACACAGAACCGGCCGGGCGCAACGCCTCCAGTCAGCCCGGAAAACTTTAGAGCGCGTGCATTGTGGAATGCACGCGCTCTAATTTTTTAACGTGGGCGAACCGATCATCCAACGATGATCGGCGCCTGTCCCTGAACACGATTATAAAGATCGATAATGTCCTGATTCATCAGGCGGATACAGCCCGACGACATCGACTGACCAATCGACCACCATTCCGGTGAGCCGTGAATACGATAGCCGGTGTCGCGACCATTCTGGAAGATATAAAGCGCTCGTGCACCCAGCGGGTTCTGTGGTCCCGGTTCCTGACCGTTGCGGTATTTTTCAAGATCAGGTCGGCGCTGGATCATTTCCGGCGGAGGCGTCCAGCGTGGCCATTGCTTCTTGTACTGGACATTGGCACGCCCAGACCATTCAAAACCTGCCTTGCCGATACCGACGCCATAGCGCAAGGCTTCGCCGCCAGGCAGAACATAATAAAGGAAGTGATCCTTGGTACTGACAACAATGGTTCCCGGTGCCTGCCCTGTCGGATCAGGGACAATCTGACGGCGGAACTCTTTCGGTACTTTCTGGTATGGAATAGCGGGAAGCGAATATTGGCCCTCCTGCACCGCCGCATACATCACATCCGGCGTCGTGATGTTCTTATCAACGCTGATTTGCGGACGCATTGGCGTGATGCCGCCCGTCGACATCGGGTCCAGATTCATCTGAAACGCCGACATGTCCATGGTTTGCGAACAGCCTGCAACGCCGCCCAGCATAGCGGCCCCTGTGCCAAGCAGAAAATGGCGGCGGCTTAATTTCTCAGTCAACTTGGACATACAAATCGCCTAACTCAAAACAACTGGCAAAATGCCTTCTGATCATTTTGACAATTTGCGTCCTTATGGTTGAGGAAGCGTTAAACAACTCGCGCAAACGTTAAGAAAAATGGTTACCGTGCTATAGTTAAAACAAAGGCCGGGATCACTCCCGGCCGTTCAAACTGCAAACGCATGATGGATCAATAGTCCTTTTCATAGAAGATACCAGCACTGGAATCCCCATCGGAACCAACCGCGCCCTTGATCTTCAGGTTACGCGAAATGTCAAGATTGACGGTCCCCTTGGTCGCTCCGGCAGAACCCGCTTCCACACCCAGATAAATATTATCGCGAATATAGCGCCCTGCACGCACGGCGGTCTGCCCCTTGCTGTCCGTCACGACATCAATGTCATCCAGCCCCGTGCCTTGCCGGAGCTTGCTGATCAGAGAGTTATTTGAACCACCAGCCAGTTCTGCGGCAGCAGCTGCAAGCTGCGCGATCTGGAAAGCCGACAACTCGCCAATGGATCGCTTGAAGATCAGCTGCGCCAGCACTTCATCCTGTGGAAGTTCCGGCGAAGACGAGAAGACGATGTTAAGATTATCAACCGTACCTGTGACCGTTACAATTGCAGTGATGTTATCGCCTTCACTGCGCGCAACAAAATTGATCTGCGGATTAAGATCGCCGACAAGCGTGACAGTACCTTCATCAAACGTAATGCGTTGACCAAGAATACTGATACGGCCGCGTATCAGATCAAAAGAACCCACTGGCTGGATATTGGTGATCGGACCAGTCAGACGCACACGCCCACCCAGTTCTGTATCAAGACCGCGGCCCCGCACGAAAATCTTATTTGGCGCATTCACCAGAACATCGAGACGCGGAACACTTGGACGAGAGGTTGGTACAGGCACTCTGCTTTTGCGCGTTTCGACCTTGGCGCGATCAAGCGTGATCTGTACGTTCTTTGGCGTATTGATATGCTGCACAGGAACGTAAGTTGCTCCACCGCCCAGATTTTCCGGCACGGTAATTTCTGCGCGCTCAACATCAATGCGACCAGCGATCAACGGATCACGCATCAGCGGGCCAGTGATGGAAATGCCGCCATTAACGGTCGCTGCTACCAGTTTGCCATCGGCATAACGCGCATTGTCAAACTTGATATCGATATTCGCGGGGAAGCTGGCAGCCGCATTGGTTGAGATTGTGCCAGTTGCGGAAACCGACCCGCCACCGCCCAAGGCTGCATTGACCTGACGAAGCGTGATGGTTTCACCCTCCATCGCGCCCATGACATTGATATTGTTCAGACGAAGGTTTGTTTCAGGATCAATGAACTGTGCACCCGATGTCGAGAACATGCCGCGCAGCTGTGGCTTGTCGAAACCACCTGAAACGCTTGCGGTCAGCGACAGCGTCCCGCTTGCTTGTGAACCACGATCAGCGAGGAAACGATTGGCGAGAGCCAGCGGAACGCTGCCTGAAACATTGACACCAAGGCCCTGCCCCGAAAGCGGCACCTTGCCATTCGCAGTGACATTGAGACCCTGCGGACCTTCAAGCGTCAGCGACGAAATATCGACCGTCTTTGCTGCGTAATTGCCAGCTGTCTGCACATTTATTGGCGCAAGGCCATTGTCGCGCAGAGGCTTAGCCGCAAGACCCGCTCCGCGCAGATTGAACTGCGCCGCCGGATTGGTCAACGGGCCAGTCACGCGCGCAGTGCCTGTCACGTTACCCGCCAGATCCTGACCTTTTACTGCGCCGTTCAATGCCGTTAGCGGCAGGTTGGCGAGATTAACATCAACGGCCAGATCGCCCTTGCCAAGCGGCACAGCACCCTTGGCGCTGACATCTATACCGCCGCCGCCTGTTATACGGGCATCGACGTTGAGACGATTGTTATCCGAGGTGCCTTTGGCGTCCGCATCAAGCGGTGCAATGCCCTGATTTTTCAGTTCAGCAGCAGTCACACCACGCGCAGTGATGTCAAATGCTGCATTCGGATTATCTTTGGTGCCTGTAACGCGCGCCGTTCCATTAAGCGTGCCGCCAAGGCCAAGCTCGGGCTTGAATGTATTGGCAAGCGCCAGCGGCAAATTGGAGAGTGCAACCGAAAGATCAAGTTGGTCACCAACCGCACCATTCACCTTGACCTGTCCGTCGCCCGTATTGACGATAATATCGCCAAAGGAGATGTTGCTTCCCTTCATGGCAATGGTAGCAGGTGCAGCAAGCGTTGCCGCAAGGTTTCCCTGCTTCACATCGGCAGATGTAAGCGCCAGCTCAAATCCACCATCTTTCGGCTCAAGCGAACCAGAAGCATTGGCAAGCGTGCCAATCTTGAGCTTGGTGCTGGCCGTAAAATCAGTCTTTGTGCCGGTTGCATTGGCTTTGGCGTCAAAATTATCGATGCCGAACGTACCAACCAGAATGTCACGCGCACTCGCTGTACCATCTACAACCGGCACACCGAATAGATCCTGCGCGGTGAGCGCAATATCAGCCGATGTAATATGATTGCCGTTGATTTTAAGGTCATTGGCCTTGGCATTGACGCTCGCGTTCTGGCGTTCGCCAGTGGCATCAAGCGTGATATTGGCGTTGGCAGAACCAGTCGCATCGGCAAGGAAAAGTGCTGCGGCTGTGGAAATATCCGGCGCATCGACTTTCAACTGGCCTGCCAGCAGACCTTTTGCACTCTGCGTAATATTGCCAGAAAGATGCGCACCACCTGCGTTAAACACCAAATCGGTCAAATGCTTCTCGTCGTTCACAATATCAATCAGCGTAGCAAGATCGATCTTCTGGCCATTGAGGAATGCGTTCCCGGTAAGCTTGCCCGACAGCGAGGCGCCCGTTGTGGCATTCCCATCAAGCAGCGCATTGAAATCAAGTGCGCCTTCGGTGAGCTTGCGATCCGCCAGCGTTCCCTGTGGCGCATCCGCACGCAATGCCAGAGCAATCAGTTTGTCGTCGCCGCGCGCACTCCCCTTGATCGTCATGCGGCCCGAAGCTTTGTCAGACAAAAGCTTGAGATCAGAGAGCATGACGCCGAAATCAAAATCGGCTTTGTCGGACGCAAAAGAGCCATTTGCGGTAATTTCGCTCAACTCATTGCCAATGCGGAAATTACGCGCTGAGAAACCCTGTGTACTCCGGGCGATCCCGCCGCTCAGTTTCACATCGCCATTGAGAATGTTATCGACCGCTTCCGTGCCCGTGCGCATGTTCTGCGCATTGCCATCAAGATTAAGATCGAAGGCACCGCTGATCGGTCTGACCGTGCCCGATGCTTTCACATCAATGCTACCAGCAAGATCGCGGTCGGCGAGCGCTGCATAAGGCGCAAGGGTTGCGACCTTGGCTGCGATATCGCCATTGAACGCGAAGTCATCAATCTTGCCGTTAAGTTCCAGGCTGAGGCCATTGCCTTGGATTGCAGCTTTTGCCAGATCGACAGCAGTTCCAGCGCGCCAGCCACCTGCAATCGCGAGATCAATTTTATCGCCCAGTGCCTCGGCAACTTTTGCATCGGTTGCATCAATTCCGCTGACACCGCCCTTCACATCGAAGGTCACACGGCGGTTGGCCGCGTCGTTCAGATTTTCAGCAATACCACCCATATCAAGCGCAATGCTGGCAGCGGAAACTGTCGCATTCTTGAAACCAGAAACAGCAAGCTTGCCGGTCCAGTCATTGGTGGGTCGGTCGCCGTAAGCGATTTGCAATGTGGCATTATTGATGGTTGTCTCACCACCCTTGACCGGCAAAAGCACCTCACTCTTGCTGTCATCGCGAATATTCGCATCAACGCGCAGCTTGTTCAGAAAGCCATCCGTTCCGGCCTCAGCCGAGGCTTTGACGTTCAGTGCAGCACTGTTGAGCGACAGATCATCGAGACGGAAACCACCGCCATCTTTCAGCAGACCATTAGCGGAAAGCGCTGTTTCAGCACCAAAGAAATCGCGAAACGCTGGCGGCACCAGAACGGCGATAGGACCATTGATCTGCGTCGCAAACACCCTGCCATCAGCCTGACGCACCAGTGTAAAACCACCCGTCAACGTGCGACTGCCATTGGTATCAAGCGCCAAATCGATCTTAAGATCATCCAGTGTGCCCTTGCCAGTCAGCGTCAGATCAACCGGCGGACGACCATCAATATTAAGCACATTGGCAACAATACCGTTGGCAGGCTCAGTGACTTTCAGATCGAGATCAAGCTTCTGATCAGCATTGGCATAGGCGGCGCGCAGCGCAAAATTACCGCCCGGACCATCAAGACGTTTAATGTCAAAGGCAGAAGTCAGCGACCCATCGGCAAGCGACAGATTGCCATTCAGCGATACTTCCGATTGCAGTCCAAAAATATCCGGACCGAATTTGAGACGCGCCACATCAAGGCTATCGATATTGATCGACAGCGGCAGTTCCGGCAGGCTGAAACTCGACGATTCTGGCGACGGCAAACTGTTATCCGGTAATGGCTTGCGGATCAGATCAATACGTTCGGCAACCAGCGACTGAATGCTCAGGCGACCTGTAAACAGCGCCGTGCGGCTCCAGTTAAGTTTCGCATTTTCAATGCGCAGCCACACGCCTTCGCGGTCAGCAATGGTAATCTGGGCAACACTTGCCTCAGACGACAAAAGTCCGCTTAAGCCTGAAAACTGGATACGGCGGTTTGGCGCGGAAAGTTTACTTTCCACGAAGGAAATAAAATACGACTTTTCCTCTTCCTGCTGCTGCTCTTGGGCTACGGCAGGTATTGCGAAAAGGATGAAGGCGAGAAGTGCGAGAAATCTGGTCAAAACGCCTGTCCTATGCCCACGTAGAATGCATAGCTCGGATCGCCCGAGCGGCGGTTAAGCGGAAGAGCGACATCGAGACGGATCGGCCCAAGCCCCGTCAGATAGCGCAGACCAAGACCCGCGCCGACACGCATCTCTTCCGAAAAGTCAGGATAGGATTGTTCACCAACGTAGCCTGCGTCGACGAAGCCAACGACACCAATGGAGTCGGTGACGCGTGTGCGGACTTCACCCGAGGTTTCAACCAGTGATCGCCCCGCGATTGTTTCGCCGGTCGGTGTTTTGACACCAATGCTGCGATAGGAATAGCCACGGATAGAGCCGCCGCCGCCCGCAAGGAAAAGTTGGTTTGGCGGAAGATCGGCAATATCCGCACCCACGACAGAACCGAGTTTCACGCGACCGGCGAGAACAACGCGATCCGTCGCGCCAAAGCCGTAATAAGCACGGCCTTCTGCAGTGAAACGCGTCGCGAAGTTGCCCCGCTGGAATTCATAGAAGGGTTGAATATTGCCTTCTGCATAAAGTCCGGACGTTGGATCGGGCTTGTTGTTACGGCCATCGTAAAGAAGGTTGCCTTCAAGTCCACCAGTCGTGAACTCGCGCTTTCCGAAATAATCGTCATCGAAGCGGCCATGGCTGGCTTTTGCATAAAGCGCACCGGACAGTTCGTCGCTGAATATCTGCGTAAAGCCGGTTTTCGCATTCACCGACGTTTCCGTATAGGCGTCAAGCACTTCACGCTTCGCATCAAGTGCTGCCACAAAGTCCGTATCCGGGGTATAAATGCCGGGCTTCGCGAAGCTTGTACCGAGGGTGTAAGTGTAATTGGCTGGATCGAACGAGTTATCCTGCGAGCCACCAACGCCACTGACCTTGGCATCGAAGCGCAGTCGCTCGCCGCGGCCAAACAGGTTGCGATGCATCCAGTAACCGGTCACACCGAAACCATCGAGCGTCGAATATTCGGCACCAAAACCGAACCGACGGGGTGCGCGCTCCTGCACATTAAGGGTCATCGGCAGACTGCCATCCGGCTCAATCTGGTCCGCTTCCTCAAAACTCATCGCACGGAAAACCTCCATGCGGCCAAGACGCTTCTTGGCGTCCTCGATGTCTTTAGGGCTGTATTGCTTGCCTTGTTTAAGGCCAGTCATCCAGGCCACAAATTGCGGGTCCATACGTGCAGTGCCAACGACACTGACCGGACCATAAAATGCCTTGCGACCCGGATCGAGCGAAACGTCCGCGGCAACCGTATCGCCATCATGATTAGCAACAATGTCTTCGCCAGTGATTTTCGCTTTTGCATAGCCTTGCTGTCGCCAAGCCTCAACCGCCAGTCGCTCAGCCTTGAGGATTGTGGTCGATCGGGCAACCTCACCCGGCGCAAAGCCAGCTTCTTCCGGCGTTTGAATTTTGTTGCGTTTATCCGCATATGGCGGCGCGATATTTGAAATCGCCGTGCGGGAAAACAGGAACTGCGGGCCCGGATCAACTGAAATATCAATCTTGGCATTGTTCGGAATGTCGGTGTCGGCGGGAATATCCGCTGCTTCACGTCCATTGACCTTGATGGAAATCGTTCCGCCGTAGCGACCATCGCCATAAAGCGCTGCGAGAATGCGGCGATAATCACCGCGCGCTTTTGCTAAAAGCCCCGCCGAACCAGATGCAGGCGTTCCTTCATCGGAGACGAGCCCGGATGCGCCATCAATTACAGATTTCAGATCAGCATCGCTACCGTCAGCATTTTTGCGTGTGCCTGAAGTCGTGACTTCGACCGTGTAGCTTTTGGGATCAATAATGTCGGGATCGGTTTCTTTCTTCTGACCCCAAAGGTGAATTCCAAAAATCTCAAACGCCAAAGCAGGCGAAACCGTCATGGAAGCAAATTGCACCGCCAAAGCGAGTACAATCAAACTTCTTCCCTGTATCGTCCTGTTACGCCTAGTCATACACAATACTGTCCGGTTGCAATTTCACGACCGCTTGGGCAGCGCCTCGTCCTCCCCCAAATCCCAGGACGATTCAGGGATTAACATAGTGCGGCAGGAAGACCAAGCTTCAACCCGATGCGTTTTGACATTTCAGACCCAGATGCAGTGCTTTGCGCGTCATGACCAGCCTTAACAAAAAGCCCTCACAGCCAACCCAAAGAGCGATCCAAGCCCTAAAGTCAAATATGCCCTATTTTGAATAGATTGAGTCAATGGAGCGTTAATAAGTGGACAAGATTAATATAAAAAAATCGCAATATAATTGCGGCCCGCCAGAGGGAGGGACTCTGGCAGGCCGCGGATCAGGTCATGTTTAGGCGGGGAGGATATGACCTGAAAACAAACAATGTTAACTAAAAGCGTAAGACTAAGAGGCTTCTCTGCTTACGCTTTGGTTTTAACGCCCAGAATTAGGCGGACGCGTATTCGGCAAATGTCCACCCCCAAATTGATCCGGCCGCTTTAGATACGAAGGCCTCATAGGACTCACACCTTGTCCAATTGGGGGAGCAATCGGTGGAACCGGCGACGAACCGGGATCACGATAAGGATCATAGCCCGGCACAGGATCTGGCTGGTAAGGGTCGTATCCCGGACGCACAGGAGGACGCCGATGAGGGTGCCAACGCGGCACCCAACGAGGATACCAACCCGGTCCCCACTCGTCTTCGACGCCACCATCAATAATAACGGTGGTGCTTCGCGATCCTGGATAATTGGGGCCAGGCACATAACGAGCGAAACTTAGAAAGCGCGCTGATACCCACCCGCGAATCCCACTCGATCGGATTTGACACCAGGAGCCGCGGCAAGGGCCAGCATCAACACCGATACCAGCGGGTAGCAAAGCAAGCCGACCATAATTACTTCCTGGTCCAGCCCTTACATTGACGTTTGCAGTAACGATTGCAGGCGCAGCCAACGCAACAACAGGAGCAGCCAATACGGAAGTAAAAATTACTGCTGCAACAATTTTATTATGAGGCAGAGAATCCAAAAAATACATTTACATTTCTCCAAAAATGCCATCAAAAAGCTATTAAAGAAATCAATAATAACAACATTAATACAGATAAGAAATAAAATCAAATATTGCCAAAATCATGGCAGATTATTTTCTTACATTATAGAAAAAAGTCACAGTTAAAATTTTATTTCGAAGTATAAATCATTTTAATAGAAATTTACTCAAATCGAATCTCAATTACTTTCCTCTAATACATCAAACAAAAGCGCCCTGGAGGGAACCAGGGCGCTACGCGGCTTTTTAAGGGGGGAGAGGGAGGAAAAGCCGCGCAACCGGGCCGTCAGACCAGGTTTCAGGCGATCAGAAGGCCAGCCGGAACCAGCCTTCCGAAATTCAATTATGGCAGATTACGCGCATCATCCGGTGTCATATACATCGGCATCATGTTGGTATCGAGGTGATGCATGACCCAGATGGAGCCAGCAAGCACGATGGCCAAAATGATGACCGTGAAAATGAGTGCCAGAATGTTCCAGCCATTTTCCGACTTCGGATCAAGATGCAGGAAGTAAACCAGATGCACCACGATCTGAACGGCCGCCATACCGATAACAATCGCTGCGGTCGTCGCCGGTGTGAAGTAACCATTCATCGCCAGCATAAACGGAACGATGGTGAGAACGATCGCAAGAGCCAAACCAATCAGGTACGACTTCAGGCTGCCATGTGCGGCTTGATCATGTGTTTCGTGTCCAGAGCTCATCACAATACACCCAGCAGATAGACAAGGGTAAAGACGCCAATCCAGATGATGTCCAGGAAGTGCCAGAAGAGGCTCAAGCACATCACGCGCGTCCGGTTCTTTTCAGTCAGGCCATCACGCAGAAGCTGGGCAGAAAGCACCAGAATCCAGATCAGACCCGAAGTAATATGCAGACCGTGGGTTCCGACCAACGCAAAGAAAGCTGAAAGGAATGCACTGCGGCTTGGGCCCGCGCCTTCAACGATCAGGTGATGGAATTCATAGATTTCCATAACAAGAAACGCTGCACCGAGCACGAACGTCACGCCCAGCCAAAACAAAACGCCTGCGCGATTGTTGCGGTACATCGACAAGGTCGCCAGACCATAGGTCAGCGACGATGCCAGAAGGATCATCGTTTCTGTCAGCACGAACGACAGGTCGAACAGCTCGCGGCCGGTCGGGCCGCCCGCAAACTGATGCGCCAAAACGGCATAGGTTGCAAAAAGGCCCGAGAAGAGAACGCAGTCGCTCATCAGGTAGATCCAGAAGCCGACCAGTGTGGTCGACCCTGCATCATGATGATCTTCGTGAGCCGGATGCTCGTTGCCACCCTTGAACGGGCCAACTTTGTAGTAAGTAGCGCTCATGGATCAGACCTCCTGAGCATTCAGTTGCCGGGTATATGCATCTTCAACGCGCTGCACTTCTTCGGCCGAGACATAATAGTCTCTGTCATTGTTGAACGAGTGGGCGATCGCAACTGCCAAAACACCGACGGCTGCCGCAATTGCCAACCACCAGATATGCCACACCAATGCGAAGCCCAGAGGAATGCAGAGCACACCAATGATGAAGCCCGTACCAGTATTTTTTGGCATGTGAATGCGTGCAAACTTTTCAGTACGGCGAACATAGCCGTTCTGCTTCATATCCCACCAGCTGTCAGGGTCACGGACATGTGGAACTTCAGCGAAGTTATAGAATGGTGGAGGCGACGAAATCGACCATTCCAATGTACGTCCCGAACCCCAGGAATCGCCATCAACGACACGTAGTTTCTCGCGATCACGAATGGAGATCATAATCTGGAGAACCTGGAAGACGATACCGCAGAGGATAATCGCAACACCAACAGCGGCAATGATCAGATAGATATGCCAAGCCGGATTTTCTGTGTGATTGAGACGACGGGTCATCCCCATCAGACCGAGCACGTAGAGCGGCATAAACGCCATAATGAAGCCAACGAGCCAGCACCAGAATGCCTTACGGCCCAGTCCTTCGTGCAGCTTGAAGCCAAATGCTTTTGGCCACCAGTAGATGAGACCGGCAAAGCAACCAAACAGCACGCCCGAGATGATTACGTTATGGAAGTGAGCGATCAGGAACACCGAGTTGTGCAATACGAAATCTGCAGGCGGAACAGCAAGCAGAACGCCTGTCATACCACCCACAACGAAAGTGCACATAAAGCCGATGGTCCAGTACATGGGTGTCGTGAACTGGATGCGTCCCTTATACATGGTAAACAGCCAGTTGAAGACCTTCGCCCCGGTCGGGATCGAGATGATCATGGTTGCGACACCAAAGAAGGCGTTGACGCTTGCACCACCACCCATGGTGAAGAAGTGGTGCACCCAGACGAGGAACGACAAAACGGTAATGGCAACAGTGGCGTAGACCATTGATGTGTAGCCGAACAGACGCTTCCCGGTGAAAGTTGCAACAACTTCAGAGAACACACCAAAGCATGGCAGAACCAGAATATAGACTTCGGGGTGTCCCCAGATCCAGATCAGGTTCACATACATCATCGGATTGCCACCAGCGTCATTGGTGAAGAAGTGGAAATCCAGATAACGGTCAAGTGAAAGCAGCGCGAGCGTAACGGTCAGGATCGGGAACGCAGCCACGATCAGAACGTTCGAGCAAAGTGCGGTCCATGTGAAGACAGGAACCTGCATCATGCCCATGCCCGGTGCACGCATCTTGATGATGGTCGTGATGAGGTTAACGCCCGACAAAAGCGTACCCATACCGGAAATCTGCAAAGCCCAGATATAGTAATCAACACCGACATCGGGGCTGAATTCAATACCGGAAAGCGGCGGATAAGCCAGCCAGCCTGTCTTTGCGAATTCACCGACACCGAGCGAAATGTTAATCAGAATCGCACCTGCAACAGTCAGCCAGAAGCTCAACGAATTGAGGTAAGGGAAAGCAACGTCGCGCGCACCGATCTGAAGCGGTACAGCGAAGTTCATGAGACCAACAATGAACGGCATCGCCACGAAGAAAATCATGATCACGCCGTGAGCCGTGAAAATCTGGTCGTAGTGATGTGGTGGCAGAAAGCCTTCATTGGCACCGGAGGCGATAGCCTGCTGAGCGCGCATCATCACAGCATCCGAGAAGCCGCGGAACAGCATCACGAAAGCCAAAATAATGTACATCACGCCGATGCGTTTATGATCAACAGATGTCAGCCAGTCATTCCAGAGAGGACCCCACTTTTTATAGTAGGTAATGGCTGCGAGAATAGCGAGCGCTCCACCAGCCACCGCGGTCAGTGTGACCATGATGATCGGCTCGTGATAGGGTATCGCTTCGAGCGTAAGTTTTCCGAACATTTCTATTCTTACTTCGATTGGAGTGCGATCGACAATTCAAGCCCCGGGGACTTCATCCGGGACTTAAATTGCATCGACATATCAGTTTTCAAGCTGCGTCATACGCTGCGGCTGCGTCAGGCAAAGAATATCGTTTGCCCATTGGCTGAAATCGACGGGAGAAGACTTGCGCAAATCTGCGCGCGCTTCACGCACCATTTGTTCCTGATGCATCATATCGTCGATACAGACCGACTTGCCATCCCAACAACGATTGACGATGTTATGAAACAGCGCCTTGTCGTTATAAGCAAAGTACTGAACAGGAGCCTTTTCACTTGGCTGAACCAGCGAAGCATAGCGATCACGCGACAGTTCCTGACCGGAAGCCTTTGCATCAGCAATCCACTTGTCAAAATCAGCCTGATTGAGCGAATGCGCCTTAAAGCGCATCTGCGCGAAGCCCTGACCACTGTAATTGGCGGAAATACCGTCAAAAACGCCTTCCTGATTAGCAACAAGATGAAGCTTCGTCTGCATACTCGGCATGGAGTAGACTTGGCTACCGAGTGCTGGAATGAAGAAGGAGTTCATGATGCTGCTGGAGGTCAGCTTGAAGTTGACAGGCACATTAACCGGCATCGCCATTTCATTGACCGATGCAACACCAAGATCCGGATAGATAAACAGCCATTTCCAGTCGAGCGCAACAACTTCGACGTTGATCGGCTTCACATCGGAAACAAGCGGGCGATAAGGGTCAAGCTTGTGTGTTGATATCCACGTCACTGTGCCGAGAACGACAATAATGACCACAGGGATCAACCAGACCGCAGCCTCAATTTTGTTTGAATGGTGCCAGTCAGGCAGATATTCCGCCTTTTCATTGGTGGCACGATACTTCCATGCGAAGTAAAGCGTCATACCAATGACCGGCAGCACGACGAGCAACATAAGGCCGGTCGCAAATAAAATTAGATCGCGCTCTGCCATACCAACCTCTCCTTTCGGAGAAAGCAGGACCTGGTTCTCGCAGCCGGCGAGAAACGCCGTGAGGGCCAAGACGGCGAACGAAATGATCGTCCGGGGGGTGCCGTGTTTCATTTGTCTTTCCATCCTGCACGCAGAGCGTCAACTCTGGTGCATGCGTCATTTTCTAGATTTCGGTAAATTCTGAAAATTTCAAAAGTACCGATATAACGAATAATCCCGTTTGTCACGCGCCAGACCAAAAATGTATTGGATCGAAATGTCGCGGCTGCATGGGTTTGAAGAGTCATAATCGACCCATTCGGAATCATATTGGACAAGCCAATTGCGATTGGCGGTTCTCTACAAGTTCAAATCGAAACTTTCAATACGATATTCAGCGATAAACTGGCTGTGATTAACGGTAATAGGAAAATTTGTTAAGAAGAATACATCAAGTCTAATGAATATTATCTATGCTTATTTTGGATCTTGTAAATTAAGCATATCAAAATCCAAGACATACAATACCGTATATATACACCGCCGCCAAATAATTCTATGGAATCCATCGCAAATTGGACTCAGAACGATTCCAGTCTGCGTTTAGATGCTATAGTTTCAACTTTCAGGAACTAGAGCGCGTTTCGATCTGATTAAATCAGATCGGCGCTCTAATCATTTGTTTGAACGCACATCTTGGTCCGAAAACCGGTTCCCACTTTTCGGGATGGGCTCTAAACCAACGGGACATGCATGATTTTTGGTAATTGGCCAATTGAAGAAACTGAGGGCGCAGTGCTTGGCTATGCAATTGCCGCAGGCAGTCACAATTTTCGGAAAGGCACGCTGCTTACGTCGGATCATATTGCGGTTCTGAAACATCATGGCCTCACGCATATTTTCGCAGCTCGTCTCGAAAAAGATGATCTCGGCGAGAATGAAGCAGCGCTTGCAGTCGGTAAATTGCTGATTTCAGAAAATCTTAATGCTGGTCCGTCGATTGCGGGACGCGTCAATCTTTTCGCCCAGCATGCTGGCCTGTTCCACGCCAATGTTAGCGACATTGATGCAATCAATCTGCTTGATCCCCGCATTTCAATTGCGACATTGCATAATAATTGCCGCGTTGAACGCGGTCAAATGGTGGCAACTGTCAAAATTATCCCGTTTGCCATTCCCAAAGTCTTGATTGAAAAGCTACAGGGACATCAAAGCAAAGCAATTGATGTCAGGCCATTCCGCGCCACGCGGATCGGCCTTATACAATCCCGACTGCCGTCGATACGTGAAACGATATTCGAGAAAACCAAAAATCTGATTTCCAGTCGCGTAGAGCGAAATCAGGGTTCCGTGTCAGTGGAGCACCGCGTTGCTCATGAGCAAACGGCGCTGTCTTCTTCAATCCGTGAAGTTGCCAAGGATTGCGATATCATCTTGATCTTCAGCGCATCATCCATTGCTGATGAGGCAGACATTGTTCCACGCGCAATCATCAATTGCGGGGGCGAAATCCTGCGAATGGGCGTTCCGGTTGATCCAGGCAATCTTCTTGTGCTGGCAAAGCTAGGCGACAAATATATCGTCGTAGCCCCGGGCTCAGCAAGAAGCGCACGCGAGAATAGTCTTGACTGGATACTGGATCGTCTGATGGCAGGAATGCAACTCAGCGCGAACGATCTGGGGAGAATGGGCGTCGGCGGGCTTGTTCTATAAAACTGACTTAGCAGTTATAGTCGAACACCAATATCCCATCGATCCCGCCCTCTGCGAGCTCAACAAGCTTTCCACCGACCGCCACATGGTCAGGATGCGTGAGATACGCGTTGCGCGCTGCTTCATCGGTGAAGTCCACGACAAAGCCGTGTCGGAAGCCTTTTTCCAATGCTTCAGGGCTGATATTCGCACCAACGCTCACTGCAACAATGCCATCAATCTTTTCACGCAATGCCGCAACCTGATCGAGCGCTGCATCGATTTCCGCGGCTGGAATCTCAGACCTGAACTTCACAAGAACGATATGGCGCAGCATTGATTATCTCCTCACAGAATGCCGCCAGACATTAAAGCCTATTCGAAAAACCGAGAAGAGGTTTTCAAGCACCGGCTGCAAATGATGAAAGACTGAAATAACACTCTTCCGGCATCAGCAAAACAAGCGCATTTTTAAAACGAAAAAGGCCGGGCTGAACCCGACCTTCCGCTTCCATTCTGATTTTGCGCCAGTACATCCGTGGACACATTATCGAATGAATTCCCGATACAAGAGCAGAATTAGCATCTGTTCATATCAGGTTTATGACACTTCCCGGTAAAGTTCCGGTCGTTCAAGCTGCCATTGGCGCCTCAATCGGCGCTGGATGATTATATTCCCAGACTTCGATCAAGCACTGCCGCATCAGATCGAGATCAACCGGACCAATCCGGCTCAATACGAGATCCAACTCGTCCGGCTCGACGCCACGATTAAGAAGCTCGACTATTGCTTCGATCAAAACTTTTTTGTCGTCAAATCTATAGCGCTGCATCAAACCTGCTCCGCCAGATGTTCCTTTTTGATACAGCAATGCTACACCAGCATGGTTAACCGAAACTTACCATCGGATAGCCTTTTTGACGAAAACTGAATTCCTTTAGAACGACAAGTGCTTATAGAGCAGCGTTATTTATACTCATGAAAAATCCTATTTTTGAAAAAACAACTGTCAACATTAAGTCACAATTTTAGTTTATCTTTATTTTAATAAAATTAAAAAATAGATTTGTATATTTAAATAGCTCCCTATTTTGAAGAAACCAAATGAGTCTATTGAAAATAAACAATGTGTTTTTGTTGACTAATCTCCGTCTTATAGGACTGGCCGCACTGATCGGCGTTGGGTTTCTTGGCGGTTATCTTGTAACGATCCAATATAAAGGCAATATCCATACGATCGTTGCCGGACAAGCCTATCGTTCCAACCAGCCCGATCCCTTGCGCATCGCCCAGCTTCAGACGCTTTACGGTATTAAGACGATCATCAATCTACGCGGTGCCGAGCCCGGTTCAAAATGGTATGATGACGAAGTTGCAGCAACAAAAGTGCTGGGCATTCATCTTACGAACTATGAAATGTCATCGAGCCGACAACTGACGGCAGAGCAGATGCGGGCACTTATTACTCTGATGAAGAATGCAGAAAAACCAATTCTCATTCACTGTAAAGCTGGATCGGACAGAACTGGACTTGCTGCGGCTCTCTATATTGCGGCGGTTTCCAAAGGCGGCGAACGCAAAGCAGAAAGTCAGATGTCAATCGCTTACGGGCATTTCGGAATTCCATTTAGCCCGGCTTATCCAATGGATGAAAGCTTTGAGGCCATTGAGACTGAACTTGGCTTTTCCGGATCCTGAAATAGCGAGCGGGACATACACAAATAAAAAACGCCGGAGTTAAACCCCGGCGTTTTCATTAATCTTAAATTAAATATCAGTCGAGACCGACGATCTTACCATCCGACCATTTAAACACGTCGAAGCTTGGCGAAGAAAGATCGCCCGTTTCGCCATAGGTCAGCTTGCCAATGACTGTTTCAATTGGCTGACCATCGCGAAGAACCTTAGCAACAGCTGCGGTATCTTCCGTTGTGCCAGCGCGTTCAATGCCATCTGCAAGAACCTGAACAGCGGCGTATGCATTCATGGTGAATGCTTCAACCGGGATGTTCTTTGCAGTCAGTGCATCGACGGCTTCCTTGGAAGCTGGGTTCTTGGTTGCATCAACAGCGTTCGTGAAGAGCGTGCCTTCAGCATTCTTCTGGCCAATTGCCCAGAATTCAGTGTTGGAAAGGCCTTCACCGCCGAGGATCAGCGCATTCAGACCTGCATCATGAAGCTGACGGGCCAGAAGGCCGCCTTCACCATGATAACCGCCGAAGTAAACGACTTCGGTGCCCGCAGCCTTCAGCTTGGATACGAGCGCGCTGAAATCCTTGTCGCCCGGCGTAACGGAATCATACTGAACTTCCGTGATGCCGTCTTTGTTGATGGCAGCCTTGAAAGAATCTGCCAGACCCTTACCGTATGCGCCCTTATCGTGGACGATAGCAACCTTCTTGTCCTTAAGATTCTTCAGGAAGTAAGCGGCCATCACGTCAGCCTGCTGGTCATCGCGGCCGCAGGTGCGGAACACGGTTTCCAGACCGCGAGAGGTCAGGTCAGGGCCAGTTGCCGTTGGTGTCACCATGAGAACGCCGTTTTCAGCGAAAACATCGGAAACAGGAATTGCAACGCCGGTGGTGACAGGACCGACGACAAACTTGACGCCTTCGCCGACCAGCTGGTTAGCAGCCGAAACACCCTGCTTTGGTTCGCCAGCATCATCAGCAAATTTTAGAACGATCTTTTCGCCCTTGATGCCGCCATTTGCGTTGATAACTTCAACAGCGGTTTCCGCACCCTTCTTGACCTGATCGCCATAAGCAGCAACCGGACCTGTGAGCGGTGCAACAACACCAACGGTGATGTCCGCATAAGCGGCACCGGCGAAGCCGAGTGTAGCGGCAAAAGCCACGCTGGACAGAAGCTTGAGATTCATTCTTTTTCTCCTTTGCGAGGTCTCGCTTTCCCGATGACCCCAAACAACCCATGCCGGTCAAATCGCAGCGTCTTTGCGCCACCGGTTTGCCGGTCCCTCCCTTTTATTTCAATCATACGATCTTAAAGGGTCAATCCAAAAGCACGCCGCGCCGTCCCGCTTACTGAGTGTCAGAGCCATAATATTATCCAAAACTGCATTTGCGGTTTCGAAATCATGCTCCAGAACGGGAGCGAGCTTTCATGATGTAATAAGAATGCATTTCCAGCCTCCGATTGCAAGGGGCCAAGTGCCCGCAACTACAACGAAAACTGCCTCCCATAAAGTGACTATCCTCCTCTCTTCCAAGATGGTGATCGCTTCGCAAAAAAGGCCGCGAATCCCTCTGCGGCCTCTGGCGTTTCCCAAGCATCCGCAAGGCGGACCAGTGTCATTTCGATTGTCATATCGTCTATGGGTCTTCCAAGCGCATGTACCAACCGCTTGGAGGCCGCAACCGCAGTTGGAGCAGTCGAAAGATATGGTCTGATTTCAGCCTCGACCGAAGCATCAAGTCGCTCCGCTTCGACCACCTGATGCAGCAATCCAATCTGCTTTGCCTCTTCGGCATCAAACAATCGTGCCGACGTGAAATTGCGCAATGCATGGGCCTGACCGATACGCGCAACCACATAGGGGCTGATCGTCGCGGGGATCAATCCAAGCTTGGTTTCCGTCAATCCGAAACGCGCATCCGTTACACCAATTGTGGTATCGCAAACGCTGATCAGTCCGACACCACCGCCATAGGCCTGCCCGTTCACGCGCCCAATCAATGGCTTCGGCAGATCGTGCAATGCCTTGAGCATCAGCGCGAGTGCTCGGGCTGCTTCAATGCGTTGCGTGCGGGTCGCGTTTACCTGCTCACGCATCCAGCCAAGATCACCGCCCGCACAAAAACTTATGCCGCTGCCCGTCAGCGTGACGACCCGCACCGCATCGTCATTGGCAAGGCGCTGCGTAGCGCTGAAAAGCTCATGAATCATCAGACCGGAAAGTGCATTATGCTGCTCTGGTCTGTTGAGCGTCAGCGTGGCCACCCCGCGCTCATCAATGTCGATGAGGATGGTTTCAAATTCCATCATGCCGCCCTATCCTGAGCGAGTGCTTGCGCAAACAAAGCTGTTGATCGCAGTCTTTCAATATCAAGCCCTGTTTCAAACCCAAGACTTTGCAGCATTTCCACGACGGCCACCGTATCGACATTGCCTTGGGCGCCGGGCGCGAACGGACATCCTCCAAGCCCGCCCACAGATGCATCAAATACCCTCAAACCTTTTTCCAGGCTGATCCGGATATTGTCGAGCGCTCGCCCGTTGGTGTCGTGATAATGACCCGCAAGACTATGCGCTGTTGCCACAGTCAAAACCGCATCAAGCATGGCGCTCACAGTTTCCGGTGTGCCGCGACCAATCGTGTCTCCAAGACTGACCTCATGACAGCCGAGAGAGAAGAGTTGCTCGGTCACGTTGGCCACGTCCTGCGGAGCAATCGGTCCGTCATAAGGGCATTCAACTGCGCAACTGACATAACCGCGAATGGCCAGACCGTCATTGATGGCGGCACCAATGACTGGCGCTAGCCGCTCAATACTCTCCGCAATGGTGCAATTGATATTGGCTTTGGAAAAGCCCTCTGACGCCGAAATGAAAACCGCAATTTCATCCACGCCGGCGCTAGCAGCACGCTCATAGCCCTTCATATTGGGTACCAAGGCTGAATAACGAACAGCGTGCGAGCGATGGATACCGGCCATAACTTCAGTCGCATCGAAAAGTTGCGGCACCCATTTCGGGCTGACAAAACTGGTTGCCTCAATGCGGGAATAGCCGCAATCGGACAGCCGGTCGATCAGGGCAATCTTGTCGGCTGTTGGCACAAAACGCTTTTCGTTTTGGAGGCCGTCGCGCGCAGCCATTTCGACGATTTCAACGTGTTCAGCCATCATCTTCCTCCAATTGGACTAACAGCGCGCCTTCATTGACCTGATCGCCAGCCGCGACGCTCACAGATGCGACCTTGCCATCGCGGGGTGCAATCAGTGAAAGCTCCATCTTCATCGCTTCCATCGTGACCAGCCTGTCGCCTTTGACAACATTGGCCCCCTCCGCCACAGAAACGAGCCGAACTAATCCCGGCATTGGCGACAGAATGCGGCTTTCGCTCGAAGCCTCATCCACTGCTGCGGCAGTCTCTAAATAGTGAAACAGAGTGTCCGTGCCTTCAAACTGCACGGTCACGTCACAGCCGATGCGAAAGACAGATGCCTGGTCAATACGACCGCCAATGCAAAAACGTACCAAACCGTTCTCAAAAGAACGAATTTCCAGTGTGCCGAAGGCAAAGCCAAAAAGTCTGTCACTTTTAATGTTGAAGCTGATTGTCTGACGCTGATCATGATGATCAAGAATGACAGAGCGCGATGCATCACCCCATAGACGGAATCCGCGCAGAACATTCCACGGATCATCTTTTCCAGGCAGATCAAGAAGGTCGAGTGCACCAAGGGCAGCCAAAGCAAACGCGATCTCTGAAGGGCGCTGATCGCGAAACAGCACATTTGCCTCACGCGGAATCAGACCTGTATCGACATCGCCCTCCTGAAACAATCGAAGCTTGCAGAGTTGAGATAAGAACTGCCGATTGGTTACAACGCCAGCGATGCGCGTGTTGTTCAGTGCCACAGCAAGGCGGTTCAACCCGTCGTCGCGGGTAGCGCCATGCGTGATGATTTTTGCAATCATCGGATCATAAAAAGGCGTAATGACATCGCCGCTGCGCACGCCCGAATCGACCCGCGCATTTTCCGGCGGGGCAAACAGTGCAAGCCTTCCCGTTGCTGGCAGAAAATCGCGCGCCGGGTCTTCCGCGTAAAGTCGCGCCTCAAAAGCCCAGCCATTAATCGCAAGCTCATCCTGCCGCTTTGGTAAAGCTTCACCGGCTGCCACGCGCAATTGCCATTCAACCAGATCAAGGCCGGTAATCGCTTCCGTCACGGGATGCTCGACCTGCAAACGCGTGTTCATTTCCATGAAGAAGAAACGATCAGCGCGAAGCCCTTCTGAAACGTCGGCGATGAACTCAACTGTGCCTGCGCCGGAATAGCCAATGGCTTGTGCGGCCTTCACCGCTGCATTGCCCATGGCAGCGCGCATGTCAGCGGTCATACCGGGCGCTGGCGCTTCCTCAATCACCTTTTGATGGCGGCGTTGCAGCGAGCAATCGCGCTCAAATAGATGCACGGCATTGCCGAAATTATCACCAAAGACCTGCACCTCAATATGGCGCGGCTTGGTCATGTATTTTTCGATCAGAACAGCACTATCTCCAAACGAGGCTTCCGCCTCGCGCTTCGCGCTCTCCAATTCTGCGGCAAAATCGGCGGGATCATCGACGCGGCGCATGCCCTTGCCGCCGCCGCCCGCGCGGGCCTTGATCAGCACGGGGTAGCCGATTTGGCTCGCTTCGCTTTTCAGGAAGGCTTCATCCTGGTTATCGCCGTGATAACCCGGCACAACAGGTACACCGGCTTTTTCCATTAAAGCCTTGGCAGCATCTTTTAACCCCATGGCGCGAATGGCTTTTGCCGATGGGCCTATGAAGATAAGTCCGGCTGCTTCAACCCCTTCCACAAAGGTTGGGTTTTCGGAGAGAAAGCCATAGCCCGGATGGATTGCCTGGGCGCCCGTATCCTTCGCCGCTTTGATGATCGCATCGACATTCAAATAGCTTTGCGCAGATTGAGCAGACCCCACGCGCACGGCCTCGTCGGCCATTTCGACATGAAGCGCATTGGCATCCGCGTCGGAATAAATCGCGACAGTGGCAATCCCCAATTGGCCCGCCGTACGCATGATCCGACAGGCGATTTCTCCGCGATTGGCAATCAGGATTTTTTTGAACATCGGATCGCCCTCTACATCCTGAACAAGCCGAAGCGCGTCGGCTCTATTGGAGCATTCAGCGTTGCAAAAAGCGACAGGCCCAGGACCTCACGGCTCTTGCGCGGATCGACAATCCCGTCATCCCAAAGCCGCGCCGACGCATAAAGCGGATGGCTCTGTCGCTCAAACATTTCCAAAGTTGGGCGCTTGAACTCCGCCTCCTCTTCCGCAGACCATTTGCCGCCGGTGCGCTCAATCCCGTCGCGCTTGACACTCGCCAGCACACCTGCCGCCTGTTCACCCCCCATTACCGCAATGCGGCTATTCGGCCAGGTCCAGAGAAAACGTGGCGAATAAGCCCGCCCCGCCATGCCGTAATTGCCTGCGCCATAGGATGCGCCAATCAGCATCGTGATTTTGGGCACATTGGCCGTCGCCACCGCCATGACGAGCTTCGCGCCATGTTTAGCGATGCCTTCAGCTTCATATTTTTGCCCAACTATAAAGCCGGTAATATTCTGCAAAAACACCAGCGGAATATTACGTTGACAGCAAAGCTCGATGAAATGCGCACCCTTTAAAGCGGCTTCCGAAAACAGCACGCCATTGTTGGCGATAATGCCGATCGGCATTCCGTAAAGGCTTGCGAAACCGCAAACCAATGTGGGGCCGAAGCGCGCCTTGAACTCATCGAAATCCGAGCCATCGACCAGCCGCGCAATCAGCTCGCGCACATCGTAGGGAATGCGGGTATCAGCCGAGACAATTCCGAGAATTTCTTCGGAGTCATAAAGCGGAGCAGCAGCATCCCCCCTTGGACAAAACTCGCGCTTTTGGCTGTTGAGATTGGCCGCTATGGCGCGGGCGATTTGCAGCGCATGCGCATCATCATTCGCCAAATGATCAGCAACACCGGAAAGCCGGGTATGCGTATCGCCACCACCGAGAACTTCCGCGCTCACGACTTCGCCGGTTGCAGCTTTGACCAGCGGCGGACCAGCCAGAAAAATCGTGCCCTGATTGCGCACAATCACCGTTTCATCGCTCATGGCGGGGACGTAGGCACCGCCTGCCGTACACGATCCCATGACCACTGCAATCTGCGCAATGCCCGCCGCCGACATCTGCGCCTGATTGTAGAAAATACGCCCGAAATGATCGCGATCCGGGAAAACCTCATCCTGATTAGGGAGATTGGCCCCACCGGAATCAACGAGATAGATGCATGGCAGGCGGTTCTGACCCGCAATCTCCTGGGCTCGCAGATGCTTTTTCACCGTGATGGGATAATAAGTGCCACCCTTCACCGTGGCATCATTGCAGACGATCATGCATTCACGCCCCGAAACTCGCCCGATGCCTGTAATAATGCCAGCTGACGGTGCTGCACCATCATACATCTCATGTGCTGCCGTCTGGCCTACTTCGAGAAAAGGCGACCCTGGATCAAGCAGTTGCGCAACCCGGTCACGAGGCAACAGCTTGCCGCGTGAAACATGACGTTCACGCGCCTTCTCACCCCCACCATCAGTGGCGATGCGTGATGCTTGTGCCACCACGTCAATCGCCGCAAGCATGGCATTGCGGTTGGCTTCAAAGATTGCACTGCGTGTCAAAACTTCGGATTTCAGAACCGGCATCAGCGGGTCTCCTCAAAGAGTTGCCGCCCGATCAGCATCCGCCTGATTTCAGATGTGCCTGCACCAATTTCGTAAAGCTTCGCGTCACGCAATAAGCGTCCTGCCGGATAATCATTGATATATCCATTGCCGCCCAGTGCCTGTATCGCCTGCAGCGCCATTTGCGTGGCACTTTCCGCGGCATAAAGAATGCAGCCCGCCGCATCCTTGCGCGTGGTTTCACCGCGATCACAGGCGGCTGCCACCGCATAGACATAGGCACGCGATGCGTTGAAGCTCACATACATATCTGCAAGTTTGCCCTGCATCAGCTGGAACGCGCCAATCGGCTGGTCGAACTGCTTGCGCTCATGCACATAAGGCACAACGATATCGAGGCATGCCGCCATGATGCCGAGCGGGCCGCCTGCCAGCACCACACGCTCATAATCAAGGCCGGACATCAGCACATTCACGCCATTGCCCACTTCGCCGAGCAGGTTTTCGGCAGGCACTTCACAATCCTCAAACACCAGTTCGCATGTATTGGAGCCGCGCATGCCAAGCTTGTCGAGCTTTTGTGCAGTGGAAAATCCCCTGAACGTCTTTTCAACGAGAAAAGCACTAATCCCGCGCGAACCGGCAGCCGGATCGGTTTTGGCATAGACCACCAGCACATCAGCATCCGGGCCGTTGGTGATCCACATCTTGTTGCCGTTGAGCACGAAGCGGCCATCCCGCCTTTCAGCATGAAGCTTCATTGAGACAACATCGGAGCCAGCGCCCGGCTCAGACATGGCGAGCGCCCCGACATGCTCGCCGGAAATGAGCCTTGGCAGGTATTTTGCACGCTGCTCCGGTGAACCATTGCGCATGATCTGATTAATACAGAGATTGGAATGCGCACCATAGCTCAGGCCAATCGAGGCTGACGCACGGCTGATTTCTTCCATAGCAATGCAATGAGCCAGGTAGCCCATATCTGCGCCGCCAAAATCCTCAGATGCGGTAATGCCCAGCACGCCAAGATCACCCAGTTCACGCCAGAGATGCATGGGAAATGCGTTATTGCGATCGGTATCGGCGGCAAGTGGCGCAATGCGGCTTTCCGCAAAACGGCGCACCGTATCGCGAAGGGCCTCGATCTCCTCACCAAGACCGAAATTCATGCCCGAAGCAAACATACTCGTCCTCCACAAGTTCTGCCCGGTTATTCAAACAGAGTGTCTTGTGGAGGCGGAATAGGCAATGGCTTTGCGCGGCGTTCTGTGGCTATTTATTACCCATTAACGTAATTTTATTTCGTGTTTTTCTCAGGTTGTGCTCAATCGCTCTGAAGCTCAGCAAGATCGCGATATAGCTCCAACGCTTCCGGATTTGCCAGCGCTTCGCGATTTTTCACCTCGCGCCCATGCACAATGTCACGCACGGCAAGTTCAACAATTTTGCCGGACTTGGTGCGCGGAATATCGCTTACCGCCACGATCTTTGCAGGCACATGGCGCGGTGTCGCGCCGGTGCGGATTTTGGTCTTGATGCGCGTTCGGAGATCGTCGTCGAGCGAGATGCTCTCAGCAAGCCGAACAAACAGCACCACCCGCACGTCATGATCCCAATCCTGCCCGATGCAAAGCGCTTCTGCGACTTCTGCCATCTGCTCAACCTGATTGTAGATTTCCGCCGTACCGATGCGCACGCCACCTGGATTAAGTGTCGCATCTGAACGACCGTGAATGACGATGCCATCATGTTGCGTCCATTCGGCAAAATCGCCATGGCACCAGATATTGTCAAAGCGGTCAAAATAGGCAGCCTGATATTTCGCTCCATCCGGATCATTCCAGAACTCCAGCGGCATGGAGGGGAAAGCCTTCGTGCAGACCAGCTCGCCTTTCTCACGGCGCACCGGCTTGCCATCATCGTCCCAGACATCGACCGCCATGCCAAGACCAGCGCCTTGAATTTCACCCTGCCACACAGATTCGGTTGGAACACCGAGCACGAAACAAGAGACAATATCAGTACCGCCGGAAATGGAGGCCAGATGTACATCCGGCTTGATCGACTCGTAGACGAAAGCAAAGCCTTCTGGCGACAGCGGCGAGCCAGTCGACGAAATCGTACGAAGTGCTGACAGGTCGTGGGTTTCGCGCGGGTTCAACCCAGCTTTCAGCACCGCATCGATGAATTTTGCCGACGTGCCGAAATAGGTCATTTTTTCTGCTGCCGCATAGTCAAACAGCACATTGCCATCGGGATAGAATGGTGAGCCATCATAAAGCAGAAGCGTTGCGCCGGACGCTATGCCGGATGCCAGCCAGTTCCACATCATCCAGCCACAGGTCGTGAAATAGAAAAAGCGGTCACCTTTGCGAACATCCGCATGAAGACGATGTTCTTTGAGGTGCTGCAACAGCACGCCGCCAGCGCGATGCACAATGCATTTTGGAATGCCGGTGGTACCCGACGAAAAGAGAATATAGAGCGGGTGGTCGAATGGCAGTCGCATAAACGCGACATCCTTTGCAGCAAATGATGCAAGGGCTGCATCCAGCGCAATGCCATTTCGCGCATTGCTGGCAACGGCTTCGGCTTCTCCGAGATAGCTGACAATGACAGTCCGTTTGCTGCTCGGCAGCCTGGCTGAAACTTCAGCAATCTTGTCACTCACATCGATGCGCTTGCCATTATACCAATAGCCGTCGCAGGCGAAAAACAGTTTTGGCTCGATCTGACCAAAGCGATCCAGCACCCCTTGCGCGCCGAAATCCGGCGAGCAGGAAGACCACACTGCACCCAGAGAAGACGCCGCCAGCATCAGCGCAATGGCTTCAGGTATATTGGGCATCATGCCTGCAATGCGGTCACCGGGTTTTACGCCTTCTGCCAACATGAATTGCTGGAGTTTTGAGACCAGCGCATGCAGATCACCCCAAGTCAGGCGACGCTCGACCTTGTCTTCGCCGCGAAAGATGATTGCTTCGCCCTCGCCCTTATGGCGAAGAAGATTTTCTGCGAAATTAAGCTTTGCCTCCGGGAAGAATTTTGCCTCGCGCATGTGGCCACTATCGATCAACGCCGTATCACCGCGCTCACCAATCACGTCACAGAAATCCCAGATCAACGTCCAGAAGGCGGCGCGATCCTCAATCGACCAACGATGCAGCGCCTGATAATCGGAAAGCTTCCGCCCTGCGCGCTCCTCTGCCTGCACGCGAAAATGTTCAAGCCCGCTCGCTGCAATGCGATTTGCATCAGGCTGCCACAGTGGCCGATAATTGGCGGAAGCAGTCTTGTTCATCATTCCTCCCAGAATTATGTGAGCTGAGCTGTTCTCCCATCCAGCTCCCAAGAAGTCTGTAAAAGAGACTCGACGTGGCGTCTATGCTTTTCCTGATCTTAATCAGTTGCACGCATTTCAACACTCGCTAATATCCGAACTTATGCGGATCATGGGCTGGGTCATCAAACTGGTAATTACCAGTTTGCAAATTACGACACTATCACCTTCACAAGCAGCGAATACGCCCTGTAGTGGAAGCAAGGGCGGGATATCGCATTGTCGGGGTGACATATTCATTTGCAATGACGGATCTGTCAGCGGTAGCAAAAAATCGTGTCAGGCTTTTATGGGTTTGTCCCACAGTCCAGCTGGAGGTGCGGCCGGTTTGATCAACCCGGCTCAGTCAAACATGCAATCCTCGTCAACAAGCGAATGCTCGTGTCGCGACGGCTTGATCTGTACTGGTCCACGCGGTGGAAAATATTGCATCGATGATCGCGGGAGGAAAAGCTATTTACGACGCTAAAATTATTGGGGGAATTTGGTGGAGCCAAGCGGGATCGAACCGCTGACCTCTTGCATGCCATGCAAGCGCTCTCCCAGCTGAGCTATGGCCCCATCAGACCTCTTAAGAGGTGGGCCAGACAGAAATTTCTGTCCGGTGTGGCGGCTTCTTAAATGGCGTTTGGAAGAAGATCAAGAGCTAAATCACAACTCTTATCGCATCGGCCAAAAATAATTTGCCAAATGCCTATCCGCCGTTTGCCATGCCGTAAAAAACAACAAGGCGACCCAATGGGCCGCCTTGCTTTCAAACTAACGCTGAAGAGTTAGATCAGACTTCTTCGTCGTCATCACCAACGCCGCCGCCCAGAATGTCCGAAACGTCGTCGTCTTCATCTTCCTCTTCTTCGAGGAAGGTGTCGTCGTCGTCATCGCCAAGATCGACATCGTCGTCTAGATCTGGCAGGTCGTCACCACCCTTGGCTTCGTCATCCGCATCTTCAAGAGAAACGAATTCCGGCTTTTCCAATGCCGTATCCAGTTCTTCCTCTTCCGATTCCTCTTCAGCGGCACGGCTTTCAGCTATGCTCGCTTCGAAATACGAACGCGGATATGAAATACCGGTGTAAGGCGACACAATCGGATCGCGATTGAGATCGTAAAACTTTTTGCCCGTTTCCGGATCGATGCGCTTGGTACCAAGTTCAGCTTTTGCCACGTTTAGCCTCGTGAGTTGATTTCTCCGTCGCGTCTGCGACGCTTACATGCTTTCAGCTCGCCATCAATCTCCTCAACCGTCAATCAGTCGGGAGAAGGCGGAAGACGCGCCGTAGTCTTAATTTGGCGGTGTTGTTTGGTGCATAAACGCAATTTGCAGCTTTTGTCAAAGCGAAAGACGCATTCTGCACCCGTTCTGTGTTTCAAAATACGCATTGGCGGATGACCAAGGCTTGTTCCTGTGTTAGGAAGCTGCCGCTTTGATTAATCCAGCGTGCATAACGCCAAAATGAGACAGTGAAAAATCCATGTCCCATTCCGCTACCCCGAAACCTGCAACCGCTCGCCGCTCAGAGGCTTTAAAGGGCGAAATACGCATTCCGGGTGACAAATCCATATCGCATCGTTCTTTCATGTTCGGTGGTCTTGCTGCGGGCGAAACCCGCATCACCGGCCTGCTCGAAGGTGAGGACGTTATCAATACAGGCCGCGCAATGCAGGCCATGGGTGCCAAGATTCGCAAGGACGGCGACATCTGGATCATCAATGGTGTGGGCAATGGCTGCCTGTTGCAGCCAGAATCACCGCTCGATTTCGGCAATGCCGGAACCGGTGCCCGTCTCACCATGGGCCTTGTCGGCACCTATGACATGACAACAACCTTTATCGGAGATGCATCGCTGACGTCGCGTCCTATGGGGCGCGTACTCAACCCGCTGCGCGAGATGGGAGTTCAGGTCAAGGCCGCCGAAGGCGACCGCCTGCCGCTCACACTCACCGGTCCAAAGACCGCAAACCCGATCAGCTATCGCGTACCAATGGCATCAGCACAGGTGAAGTCCGCCGTTCTGCTGGCAGGCCTCAATACGCCGGGCGTTACGACGGTCATTGAATCTGTCATGACCCGTGATCACACCGAGAAAATGTTGCAAGGCTTTGGTGCCGACCTCACGGTTGAGACTGACAAGGATGGCGTGCGCCATATTCGCATTGTTGGACAGGGCAAGCTTACGGGCCAGACCATCGACGTGCCGGGCGATCCATCCTCAACCGCTTTCCCGCTTGTCGCGGCGCTGCTGGTTGAAGGCTCGGATGTCACGATCCGCAATGTTCTGATGAACCCCACCCGCACCGGACTGATCCTGACCTTACAGGAAATGGGCGCTGACATTGAAATCATCGATCCGCGTCTTGCTGGTGGTGAAGATGTTGCCGATCTGCGTGTGAAATCATCGAAGCTCAAGGGCGTTGTCGTTCCACCGGAACGCGCTCCGTCGATGATCGACGAGTATCCGGTTCTGGCGATTGCTGCTTCCTTTGCCGAAGGCGAAACCGTGATGGATGGTCTTGATGAGTTGCGCGTCAAAGAATCAGATCGTCTCGCAGCCGTCGCTCGTGGCCTTGAAGCCAACGGCGTTGATTGCACCGAAGGCGAAATGTCGCTGACGGTTCGTGGTCGTCCTGACGGTAAAGGCCTTGGCGGCGGCACGGTTGCCACGCATCTTGATCACCGCATTGCGATGAGCTTCCTTGTCATGGGGCTGGCCGCTGAAAAGCCGGTTACTGTTGATGACAGTTTGATGATTGCTACCTCTTTCCCGGAATTCATGACCATGATGCCGGGCCTTGGTGCAAAAATCGAAGTCAGCGAGAAGCAATGACAACTTTCGTCGTAGCCATCGACGGACCTGCAGCTTCGGGCAAGGGAACCCTTGCCCGGCGCATCGCCATTCATTACGGGATGCCCCATCTCGATACTGGCCTGACCTACCGTGCAGTGGCGAAAGCCCTACTCGATCAGGGGCTGCCGCTTGATGATGAGGCGATTGCGGCGGATGTGGCGCTTCAACTCAATCTGCATGATATGGATAAGGTCGTACTTTCGGCCCACGCCATCGGCGAAGCGGCATCGAAAGTGGCGGTCATGCCTGCGGTGCGGCGTGCACTTGTTGAAGCCCAACGTAGTTTTGCCAATGCATTGCCTTCAAGCGTGCTTGACGGACGAGATATTGGGACGGTGGTCTGCCCGCAAGCGCAGATAAAGCTCTTTGTAACGGCATCGCCAGAAGTCCGCGCCCAGCGTCGCTTTGACGAAATTATTGCCAAAGGCGGCACAGCTGATTTTGATGAGATTTTAGCCGATCTCAAAAAGCGCGACGAACGCGACATGAACCGCACGGATTCGCCGCTCAAGCCTGCCGAAGACGCGCACTTGCTAGATACGAGCAAAATGAGTATAGAAGCGGCATTTCTGGCTGCGAAAAAGCTGATTGATCATGCTCTCGCGCAGCACAAGGCATAATATTGGGACAGTTTTATAACTTTCTGATAGAATAATGCCTCTGAAACACTGAATAATCCGGGTTTTGTTCCTATATAGGGCTCACCCAAACCTATAACCTGACTTCGCGTTCCACGCGCCGGTTGTCTCTCACGAGACGGGACCGAAGGACAGGCCCAACGCAACTCTAACCCCCGGCGCCGCATCCGATGTTGATTTATACCGGATGCATCAGGAGTATTTATGTCTGAATTTAATCCCTCCCTCGCAGACTTCGAATCGCTGCTGGCTGAATCCTTTGCCAACAATGACCTTGCAGAAGGTTATGTTGTAAAGGGTCGCATCGTTGCCATCGAAAAAGACATGGCAATCATCGATGCCGGCCTCAAGGTCGAAGGTCGCGTACCGCTGAAGGAATTCGGCGCGAAGGGCAAAGACGGCTCGATGAAGCCGGGCGACGAAGTTGAAGTTTACGTTGAGCGCATCGAAAACGCACTCGGCGAAGCTGTTCTGTCGCGCGAAAAAGCACGTCGTGAAGAAAGCTGGGGCAAGCTCGAGCAGAAGTTCGCTAACAGCGAACGCGTCGACGGCGTCATCTTCAATCAGGTTAAGGGTGGCTTCACCGTTGATCTGGACGGCGCAGTTGCGTTCCTTCCGCGTTCGCAGGTGGACATTCGTCCGATCCGCGACGTTACCCCACTTATGCACGTCCCACAGCCTTTCGAAATCCTCAAGATGGACAAGCGCCGCGGCAACATCGTTGTTTCGCGTCGTACCGTTCTTGAAGAAAGCCGTGCGGAACAGCGTTCGGAAATCGTTCAGAACCTTGAAGAAGGTCAGGTTGTTGACGGCGTTGTCAAGAACATCACCGATTACGGTGCGTTCGTTGACCTCGGCGGCATTGACGGCCTCCTGCACGTGACCGACATGGCATGGCGCCGCGTCAACCATCCTTCGGAAATCCTCACCATCGGCCAGTCGGTCAAGGTGCAGATCATCCGTATCAACCAGGACACACATCGTATCTCGCTCGGCATGAAGCAGCTCGAGAACGATCCTTGGGATGGCATTGGTGCGAAGTACCCGATCGGCAAAAAGATCACCGGTACTGTAACCAACATCACCGATTACGGCGCATTTGTCGAAATCGAGCCAGGCATCGAAGGTCTGATCCACGTTTCAGAAATGTCGTGGACCAAGAAGAACGTACATCCAGGCAAGATCCTGTCGACCACGCAGGAAGTCGAAGTTGTTGTGCTCGAAGTTGATCCGGTCAAGCGCCGTATCTCGCTCGGTCTCAAGCAGACTCTCGACAACCCATGGACGACTTTTGCTGACAAGTACCCACAGGGCACAATCGTTGAAGGCGAAGTCAAGAACAAGACCGAATTCGGCCTGTTCATTGGTCTCGACGGCGACGTTGACGGCATGGTTCACCTTTCCGATCTCGACTGGAACCGTCCAGGCGAGCAGGTCATCGAAGAATACAACAAGGGCGAAGTTGTTAAGGCCGTTGTTCTCGACGTTGACATCGAAAAGGAACGTATCTCGCTCGGCATCAAGCAGCTTTCCGGCGACAAGGTCGGCGAAGCAGCAGCTTCGGGTGAACTGCGCAAGAACGCCGTTGTAACCTGTGAAGTCACAGCCGTTACCGATGGTGGCCTTGAAGTCCGTCTCGTTGACCACGATCTCGACAGCTTCATCAAGCGCTCGGATCTGTCGCGTGACCGTGACGAACAGCGTCCAGAACGCTTCAGCGTTGGCCAGAAAGTTGACGCTCGCGTCATCGCATTCGACAAGAAGACCCGCAAGCTGCAGGTCTCCATCAAGGCTCTGGAAATTGCTGAAGAAAAGGAAGCAGTCGCTCAGTACGGCTCGACCGATTCCGGTGCATCGCTCGGCGACATTCTCGCTGCAGCAATGAAGAAGTCGGAAAACAACTAAGTTTTCGACACTTCAATAAATATGAGAAAGCCCGCCATTTGGCGGGCTTTTTTTCTGACTACCCAAACATATACGAACAACAAATAAAACCCTAGATGTTTATAAAATTTTGCGGTTGAGAAATAAAAAATTAAATGTCAATTACCCGAACTGTAAATTGATCTAAAAGCATTATAATACTACGGAGTCAGTATATGCGTCATTACTTCTTATCTGCATCATCAATTTTATTTATATCATTAACAAGCGCTGCCTATTCAGCAGATGTTGTTGTCATGCAAGAACCTACTGAAAAAATTTCAAGTTCGCCATATAATTGGAGTGGAGCCTATTTGGGCGGCCAAGTTGGTCACTCATGGGCAAAAACTAAATATTCTCTAAAAGATAATGACGACTTTGAAGACTTTGATAGTGCGGGTTCAGAAAACAAAGGTGCCTTTATTGGCGGCGTCTATGCCGGATATAACTTTGATTTAGGGAATAATTTTATTCTTGGCGGTGAAGTGGATATAATTAAGGGATTT
This sequence comes from Brucella pseudogrignonensis, assembly GCF_032190615.1. Taxonomy (NCBI): domain Bacteria; kingdom Pseudomonadati; phylum Pseudomonadota; class Alphaproteobacteria; order Hyphomicrobiales; family Brucellaceae; genus Brucella; species Brucella pseudogrignonensis. The sequence goes on along the minus strand of NZ_JAVLAT010000001.1, from coordinate 1,421,572 downwards.
CAATCCCAAAAAAACAGTTTTCTTCACGATGATTCAGGACACAGTGCATCCACGGAACTAGCTTGGAATGGAGCGATGCGAGCGCGAATGGGATATGCTGTGAATAAAGTTATGCCATATCTCGCTGGTGGTTTAGCCTTTGGAAGTATTAAAAATACGCTTACAATCAACGAAGAATTTGAGGATGGTGAGACTATATCTAAAACAAAGACACGAACCGGATGGACTGTTGGAGGTGGTGTTGATTATGCGGCAACCGACAACGTAATACTACGATTAGAGTATCGTTATACAGATTTCGGCAAACAAAACTTTGATCTTAATGGAAACGGCACGGCAAGCAGCAAACTGTCAACAAACGACATTCGCATTGGTGTTGCTTATAAGTTTTAGAACAATCTGGCCCTCCGTAGTTAAGGAATAAAGCAGGCGAATGGTGCGGGTGTTTCTTTAGGTCTCCGCTCCATTCTAAACGCCAGCTATCAAGCTATATCCAACAAATATATCAAGCCTAAGCTGATCGCCCCAAGTGCCACGAGGGACAAAATGGCCGCAAAGGTGACCCGTCCGCCAGCCGAGGCGACAGAGCGCACATCGACACCAAGCCCAAGTGCTGCCATTGAAATGATCGTCAGTGCTGTCGACGCAAACTGGATGATCGGGAGAATTGCTTCGGGAATAAGATGCAGCGAGCGCAGCGCCATCATACCCAGAAAACCGATGATGAACCATGGCACCAGTTGCAGAAAGCCGGGTTTTACCTCCGCATCTCTATTTCCAGCGAGAACCGATAGCGTCAGAATAACCGGCCCCAGCATCAACACACGAACGAGCTTGACCAAGGTTCCCAGTTGTACGCTGATTGCAGCAACGGGCGCGGTTGCAGCCAGCACCTGTGGCACGGCATAAACCGTCAGCCCCGCCAGAACGCCATACTGCGTAAAAGACATTCCAAGCAGCGGTACCAGCAGCGGCAGACACAGCACAACAACGACACCAAGGATGGCGGTAAAGGCGATAGAAGCAGCGACATCTTCGCTATCTGCGCCAATAACAGGGGCAGTGGCGGCGATAGCAGAATTACCACAGATTGAATTGCCGCAAGCAACCAGAACGGCCATGCGATGCGGCAGTTTTAACAAACGTCCAATGCCATAGCTTAGCGAGATCGCGATGGCCACCACACAGGCAATACCAAGGATAAGGCCCGGCCCGGCATCAATCACCGCACTTGCGCTGATCGACGCGCCAAGCAGTACAACGGCAATTTCCAGTAGCAACTTTGCCGAAAAGCTGATGCCTTTGGCAAATTGCTTACCGGGACGGAAAATGGTGCGAACTGCGGTTCCCAGCAGAATTGCCAAGACAAGCGCTTCCAGCCATGCCTTGCCCGTATAATGTTCCTCGACCTTTTCCAAGCCGATAGCGACTGCCGATACCGCCAGACTAAGCGCTAGCCCGGGGAGAATGTTCTGGAATTTGGTGGTTATTGCGGTCGTCATTGGGATAGACATTCATATCAGGAGAAATATTTTTCAATCTCATGCGCCTTTTCTTCTGTTCATTCCATCGCATAATATGGCACAATTCATTCGATAAAATCGAACGATTGAAGCTATGACACTGGAACAACTGCGTATTTTCATCGAAGTGGCCGAGCGAGAGCATCTGACCCGCGCGTCGGAGGCGCTCAATCTCACGCCATCGGCGGTGAGTTCGGCCATTCGCACACTGGAAGATCGCTATAGTGCGATGCTTTTCAACCGGATCGGACGGCGCATAGAGCTAACCGGCGATGGCCGCATGTTTCTGGATGAAGCCCGCGCGACACTTGCCCGGGCGCAATCCGCTGAGCGTATGCTGTCGGAACTTGGCAGTGGCAAACGTGGCATTCTTACCATTCATGCCAGCCAGACGATTGCGAGCTATTGGCTGCCGCCCTATCTGGCACAGTTTCATGCAGCCTACCCAATGATCTATTTGCGGCTGACGCTCGGCAATACCGAAAGCGTGACACAAGCAACTGAGGCCGGTTTAGCCGATATAGGGCTTGTGGAAGGTGCGGTACAGGCACCGGCACTTTCCCTTCGCAAAGTTGGTACAGACCAGCTTATCGTTGTCACAGGGCCTGATCATCCATGGCGCAATGCTGAAAAGCTCACCTGGGATTCGTTGTTTAGCGGCCAGTGGATATTGCGCGAACATGGGTCAGGCACGCGCAGCGTGTTCGAAGATGCGGCACGCGTCGCAGGCTATGATCCGGCGCGTCTGAACATTGCGCTTGAACTTCCTTCCAATGAAGCGATCTGCTCTGCCGTGCTTTCCGGCAATTATGTTACTGCGATCTCGGAACTGGTGGCTGCACCCCATCTCGCGGCGGGCACATTGGTCAAAGCCAATTTTGCATTGCCTCAACGCCAGTTTTTGATGCTTTCGCATAATGACCGCTATCAGACTAAAGCGCTTACATCTTTCGCTAACATGCTGATCCGCGAACCGGACATGTCGCGCACAGAACAACTCCTCGACCATTAAGCACGATAGGCTTGTCAGACGGGTATATCCCCGCACTGTCCATCTGGAGGAGGTAGGCATGAGCAGGAATAGAGGCGTTGTGTACATGCGCCCGGGTAAAGTCGAAGTTCGTGATATTGATGATCCGGTGCTGAGCGCACCCGACGGGCGTAAGCTGGACCACGCTGTCATCCTGAAAGTGATCACCACCAATATCTGCGGGTCTGATCAGCACATGGTGCGCGGTCGCACCACTGCCATGCCCGGTCTTGTGCTTGGCCACGAAATCACCGGTGAAGTGATTGAGAAAGGTAGCGATGTCGAAATGCTCGAAGTGGGCGACATCGTTTCGGTGCCGTTCAATGTCGCCTGTGGGCGCTGCCGCTGCTGCAAGTCGCAGGACACCGGCGTGTGCCTGACGGTCAACCCATCACGCGCGGGCGGTGCCTATGGCTATGTGGATATGGGCGGCTGGATCGGTGGGCAAGCGCGCTATGTCATGGTGCCTTATGCCGATTTCAATCTGCTGAAGTTCCCCGACCGAGAGCAGGCCATTGAAAAAATCCGCGACCTCACCATGCTGTCGGATATTCTGCCCACCGGCTTTCATGGCGCAGTGAAAGCGGGTGTTGGCGTCGGCTCCATTGTCTATGTGGCAGGCGCCGGACCAGTTGGGCTTGCTGCCGCTGCCTCTGCGCGCATTTTAGGTGCGGCAGTCGTCATGGTTGGCGATTTCAACAAGGAACGGCTGGAACATGCCCGCAAGGTTGGTTTCGAGCCGATTGATCTTTCGGCAAGTGATCGTCTCGGTGACATGATTGCAGAAGTGACCGGCAGCAACGAAGTGGATAGCGCTATCGATGCTGTCGGCTTTGAAGCCCGTGGTCACAGCGGCGGTGAACAACCGGCTATCGTTCTCAACCAGATGATGGAAATTACCCGCCCGGCAGGCTCCATCGGCATTCCCGGATTGTATGTGACGGAAGATCCGGGCGCAGTTGACAGCGCCGCCAAACAGGGAAGCCTGTCACTGCGCTTTGGTCTTGGCTGGGCAAAGGCGCAGTCTTTCCATACTGGCCAGACGCCGGTAGTGAAATATAACCGCCAACTCATGCAGGCTATTCTGCACGGTCGGCTGAACATTGCAGACATCGTCAATGCGCAGGTGATTTCGCTGGAAGATGCGCCGCAAGGCTATGAAAGCTTTGATCAGGGCGTGGCGAAGAAATTCGTGCTCGACCCACATGGCATGCTGACAAAAGCGGCTTAAAATTGTGCGCCGGAGCGATTATCTCACTCCGGCGCGGATTTTCAGCGAATAGATTTTCGCCAGTTCCTGCTGGGTGAAACAGGTTAGAGGCAGTCCATTTTTGGATTGCCACAGACCAGTGGAACAACGGGTTCTGAAACCAGGCAGGCCATCCGCGTTTCCATTGGAATGGTCCGCGAACTCTTTGGTGAAATTAATAATGTTCGACGGTAAGGTCATCAAAAATCAAAAATACTTGAATTATAAAAATAAACACAGCAGTAAATTTTTGAGAAATTGAACTGCAAAATTTAGTTGATATAAAAAGTATAGTAGCCATAATTGCTGTTAGTACGATATCTAAGCTAAACCAGTAAGCATTATTTATAATTATAAAATGTAGTAAATCGTAAGATATTTGATTTATGATAAAAATCATAAAAAACCACTTACGTATTTTTAGAAAATATGAATCAAAATCTTCGTGAAAGTGAACGTAGTCGGGAGAAACCAACGAAGACAAAAAATAAAAACTGAATGCATATAAAATAATAAACAAGTAAGAAAAATAAGAATTATTTATCAATTCACCCCAAGCAAGAACATCCCACCACCAATCTACAACAAATATACTGCATGTTAACAACCATAAAAAATGCGTAATATTTATTCTTTTCTCGCTTACTGACTGTATATAAAAAACAAATGATGAAAGCACCTTAGATATACAAAGACTCACAAATACACCTGTAATAATTCTTACATGAAAAAAATACTCTGTGTATCCAGAAATATTAATAACTTTATCCATAATTAACCTATAATAAAAATATAATATAATATAAAAATGAAATAAAATTTATTAATGTATAATAGTAATTAAATTAGATGATGTAAAGCATGTTGGCGTCATTCCATTTTTTGATTGCCAAAGACCAATAGAACGACGAGTTTTGAAGCCCGGCAAACCATCAGCCTTGCCAATATCGTAGCCCTGCGCCTGCATGCGCTTTTGCATCGCTAGAATATCAGAGCGATACATGGTGCCGACATTGCCCCACTGCGTCTGAAAATCACCCGCGCCATAGGCAATGCTGTCACCAATATGGCCGATGAACAGCGCATAGAGATCGCTCATATTGTAATCTTTGATGACGTAGAAATTCGGCGTCACGATAAAGGCCGGGCCATAGCGACCAGCGGGCATAAGCAGAAAGCCTTCGCCACGCATCTCACTGGCAGGAAATGCCTTGCCGTTAGTGCGAGTGATGCCAAGCTTTGACCATTCAGCGAAGGTCTTGCCCTGATCCGGCCCTTCCAGCGAGCATGAGACATTCTGAGGGACATTAACCTCATAGCCCCAGTCCCGGCCTGCCTGCCAGCCATGGATTTTGAGATAATTGGCAATCGATGCCAGCGTATCGGGAACCGAATTCCAGATGTCGCGCTTGCCATCACCGTCAAAATCGACAGCATGTTTGAGATAAGATGTCGGCATGAACTGCGGCTGGCCCAGCGCACCCGCCCACGAACTTTTCATCGAACCATTGGCGATGTAATCGCGCGATGTGATTTGAAGCGCTGCAATCAGCTCCTTGCGAAACATATCCTTGCGCGTTGCCATGAAGGCCTTGGTGCCCAGCACTTCAAACGCGTTGTAGGGAATTTTGACGGTACCAAAGCCCGACTCACGGCCCCATATCGCCACAACAATGCGGCCCGGAACGCCATAGCGTTGCTCAATGCTTTTGAGCAGACTTGCATTCTGACCAAGCCGCACCTTGCCGCCACTCGTGACGCTGCCAACGGTCTTCGCATTGAAATATTTGCCAGGGGCGCCGAATTCGGCCTGCTTCTGCTCTTTTGGTCCCGACGGCTTTTCGCCGGGAATAACCAGATCGGGCAGTTTCCAATTAATGGTGACGCCTGCAAAAGCCTGCTCGAAAACCGGACGCGAAACGCCTGCGGCTTTGGCTTCCGGCCAAAGGTCCTTTTCAATCCAGTTGCGATACTGGCTTTCGATTTGCGCTTTGGAGGGAGCAGCATAAGAAGACGTTGAGCAAAGCGATGCAGCGATAAAAAGAGCCGTTGTCAGGCATCGTTTCCAGAATGCAGCCTTCATAAACGTCTCCCAAATTGATTGTCAGAGTGCTGTTCGCGCCCGAAGAGCCGCCGCAAGCGTTCCTTCATCAAGATAATCAAGCTCGCCACCAACCGGCACGCCATGCGCAAGCCGTGTTACACGGACTTCAAAATTTGTCAGCTGATCGGTGATGTAATGCGCTGTCGTCTGTCCTTCGACTGTGGCGTTGACTGCGAGAATCACTTCCCTGATCTCGCCTGTTGCAACGCGCTCGACCAGCCCTTTGATATTGAGATCATCAGGTCCAAGACCATCCAGCGGTGACAGACGGCCGCCCAGCACATGATAGCGCACATTCATGGTGCCAGCGCGTTCCAGCGCCCAGAGATCGGACACGTCTTCCACGACGATCAGAACGGACGGATCGCGGCGGTCGTCTGTGCAGATCGTGCATGGGTCGCTGGTATCAACATTGCCGCAGCACGAGCAGATACGCACTTTTTCAGCCGCTTCCTGCATGGCCCCGCCAAGCGGCACCAGAAGCGCCTCTTTCTTCTTGATCAGGTGCAACGCCGCACGACGCGCAGAACGCGGCCCCAATCCCGGTACACGGGCCAGAAGCTGGATCAGACGTTCAATTTCAGGACCGGCGATACGTTTGGACATGCTGATTTATGAAGTTGGAAATTAGGGGAAAATGAAATGGGGGCTTAATCGCCCCCTTATCGCCTAGAACGGCAGTTTGAAGCCCGGAGGGATTGGCAGACCAGCGGTCAGCGACTGGGTCTTTTCAGCCATTTCAGCTTCAAGCTTCGCCTTGGCGTCATTATGAGCTGCGATGATCAGATCTTCGAGGATTTCAGTGTCCTCTTCCTTCATCATCGAAGGGTCGATTTTAAGCGACGACAAGGTGCCCTTGCCCGAAAGCGTGACCGTAACAAGGCCGCCACCCGAAGAAGCGGTTGCTTCAAGATTGGCGATTTCATCCTGCATGACCTTCATCTTGGCCTGCAATTCCTTCGCCTGTTTCATCATGCCCATCATGTCACGCATGGGTTCACTCCATCATTTTTTTGAACGCGCATCTTACTCCGAAAACCGCTTCGCACTTTTCGGGATGCGCTCTAAAATTCAGTCATCGTCAGAAGGCGCGCCGGGCACGTCTTCAATACTATCCAAGTCTATATCGTCATCGTCGCTCTGTTCTGCAACCGCTATGCGGACGTCAGTGATCTTTGCACCCGGAAAAGCCGCCAGAATGGCAGCAACATCCGGGTCAGCACGGGCATCGGTTACAAGATTATCGCGACGCTCGGTTTCCGCTTCCGCAACGGTTTGGCCTGAAACATCACGTGCAACCGTTACAACCCAACGGATGCCGGTCCAGTTGTGCAGACGCTGTGAAATATCGCTCGGCAAGGATTTTGGCGCATCATCTGTGAGGCCGATTTCAAGCCGCCCTGCCGCAATAGACGACATGCGCACACAGTTCTTGACCAGAATCTTGAACTGCATGTCGCGGAACTTATCAGCCAGCGCTACAATATCATTGAGACTGTTGATTTGAACCGAGGGCTGCGGCGTATTGTCGACAAACTGCTGTGGCGCAGGCGGTTGAACTGGCTGTGGCTGTGTTTCAACCAGACGCATGGCCGTTGCAGGACCACCCGATGCTGGCATCATGGTTGAGGCGGCAACTGCATCAACACTGCTGCGCGCTTCCGGCTGTGAGCCGCCATTCGGCCTTGCTCCGCCTGAAGGCTGCGGGCGCGGTGCTGAGACTGATCCATTTTCCAAACCGCGCAACGCTTCATCCAGCGTTGGCAGATCGGCAGCATGAGCCAAACGGATCAGCAGCATTTCCGCTGCCTGCACAGGTCGCGTTGCGGTATCCACTTCCGCAATGCCCTTGAGCAGCATCTGCCATGTCCGCGAAAGCACCCGCACGGAAAGCTTTTGCGCAAACTCGCGACCGCGAACGCGCTCGTCTTCCGAGAGCGACACATCTTCCGCCACATCCGGCGTAAAGCGCAGACGTGTCACCAGATGATTGAAATCGGCAAGATCCGTCAGCACGACCGATGGATCAGCACCAACATCATATTGCGCACGGAATTCAGTCAAAGCGCCAGCAACGTCCCCACGCATAATCATCTCAAAAAGATCGATAATGCGTGCACGGTCGGCAAGGCCGAGCATCGAACGCACAGCTTCCGCTGAGACATGACCCGCACCATGCGCGATGGCCTGATCGAAAATCGAGAGCGAATCACGTGCCGAGCCTTCGCCCGCGCGTGCAATCATCGCAAGCGATGTGTCATCGACTTCGATGGCTTCTGCTTCGGCAATGCGACGCAGATGTGCGGCGAGCGTTCCCGATTCGATGCGGCGCAAGTCAAAACGCTGACAGCGCGACAGAACCGTGATTGGCACTTTGCGAATTTCGGTGGTCGCGAAGATAAATTTCACATGCGGCGGCGGCTCTTCAAGCGTCTTCAACAGACCGTTGAAGGCCTGATTGGACAGCATGTGTACTTCGTCGATGATATAGACTTTGTAGCGTGCCGACACAGGGCGATAGCGCACCTGCTCGATGATCTCGCGAATATCGTCGATACCCGTATGCGAGGCGGCGTCCATCTCGATGACGTCGACATGGCGGCCTTCCATGATCGCCTGACAATGCTCCCCCATGACGGAGAGATCAATCGACGGCTGATCAATAGAATCGGTCTTGTAATTGAGCGCACGCGCCAGAATACGGGCCGTCGTGGTCTTGCCCACACCGCGCACACCAGTCAGCATCCATGCCTGCGCAATACGGCCAGTCTCAAACGCATTTTTCAGCGTACGGACCATCGGCTCCTGGCCAATCAGATCATTGAAATTCTGGGGGCGATACTTGCGGGCGAGAACGCGATAAGCGCCAGTTTCGGATTTTGTGTCCATTGCGACCCTTCCGTTCTCTGTTCGCTTGTTCCGATCAACAAACTCTAAACAGTTTGGACCAGAGACGAAAGTGGCTTTGGCGATGGCTTATCAACCATCAACAACCATGATCGTTTTAGAAAGGTGGGAGGCTGGCACGATGACCCGTGCCGTGCTCGTTGGGGCTGCTTCCTTCCGGACCTGACCCGGTTGGCGAGTGGCTCGTCCACCACCAACCTCCCACGCTGCATATCGTCAATTACCACGCAAAAAGCAAGCGCAGAGACAAAAAAACTGATAAGAATTATTCTATGGAACAGTTTGAACTCGATAAACGGCTCGATGCCGACACTTTTTTAGTGGCCAAGCTTGGCCTTTGCGAGCTGCGCTTGATGAATGACAAGCGCTGGCCTTGGCTGATCCTTGTGCCGCGCCGCGCCAAACTCTCCGAAATTCACGATCTAACACCGCTTGATCAGACCATCCTGACCTTTGAAGCGGCAATGGTTTCGCAGGCACTTAAAAGCACCACCAATTGTCTCAAAATCAACACAGGCGCTTTGGGCAACATGGTTCGCCAGCTGCACATGCATGTGATTGCGCGTAATGAAGGTGATGCTGGCTGGCCCGGACCGGTCTGGGGTCATGGCACACGCGAGCCTTATAACGATGCTGAAGCGCAAAAGCTGATTGAAGACATTCGCGCTGCACTCTGATCCCCTCACAAACATTTTCCCGAGAACATCATGGCTTTTCGCCTTTACGACCTGCCGGAAACAGAACCGAGCCGTTTTGTCGGCTTTGCAGGCAATCGCATCGATCGCCTGTCCGAAAAGCGACAGGACGATTCGGCTTTTACTGCGCTGGAATTGCCGGAAACCCGCGTGATGGTTTTGGGCGGTAACAAGCTGCTGCTTGATTACATAGAAGAACAGGCACCCCGCGCCTTGTTTTCGCTTAGCGAAATACAAGCATTTTCGCCAGATTTGCATGAGCCTATTCTGCTCGGTTTACAAGATGGCGCGCCGATTGTGGCACTGATGGCGCCGCTTAATCCGGATGCCCTTGAACCGCCATATCGTGCTCAGGATTATCGCAGTATCTATATGGAAGGACTTGTTTCTGCCGATATCATCGGCGCTTTGGCACAAGCCGCAGCACTCACCGCATGGCATAACAATCATCGCTTTTGCGGTCGCTGCGGCACCAAAAGCGACATGCGTGCCGGGGGTGCAAAGCGCGTTTGCCCCAAGTGCAGTGCCGAACATTTTCCGCGCACCGATCCTGTGGCGATCATGCTGCCTGTTCGCGGTGAGAAGTGCATTCTCGCACGCAGCCCACATTTTAGCGCAGGTTCTTATTCCTGCCTTGCGGGCTTTATCGAGCACGGCGAGACAATTGAAGCTGCCGTGCGGCGTGAAAGTTTTGAGGAAATGGGGCTTCAGATCGGGCGCGTGGGCTATCACGCGAGCCAACCATGGCCTTTCCCCTATTCCCTGATGATCGGCTGTCATGCCGAGGTGCTATCTGACGACTTCACTATCGACCGTTCGGAACTCGAAGACGGCCACTGGTTCGAAAAGGCAGAAGTTCGCGCCATGCTTGCAGGCACCCATGAAAATGGGCTGCGTGTCCCGGCAAGTGGTGCCATCGCAACCCATCTGATCAGAGCCTGGGCCGAAAATAATTAAGACTCGTCTTATTATATCCTGATTATACTCGCAGTTTTATTCGCAGTTTTATTCGCTATAAATAATTAATAAATTTGAAAAAGCGAAAACCGTTATGATAATATATGTAAATAACGATACCGATGACGGAATATATGCAAAGATAAAGCTTGAAATAATAGATAAATTCCCCCCATGGGAATCAGATCAGCTTGGGTTCTACCTGTGGAATGAATCAGGATGGTTTGATAACGACTATTCAGATCATAATTATCATAATATACAACCATACAATGACGACCAGACAGCCTTTTACGAGGGGTTATATTGCGCTTTTTCTTTTGACGCGACCTTTGACACTCCCAGCGGTGTAAAGGTCCGAATGTGGCGCGACCGGCCGACCGATCCTTGGAATGTGATAAATGGTGACTACAGTAGAGGACTCAATGCAATTGGAATAAGATCATATGGAAAAGGATTCGGAGAATATAAACTACGTATAAGTAATTTTTTCTTATATCTTATAAAAATCGGAAATGTATCAAACGAAAAAATGTTATGTACATTTCCTGCCATTCTCCCAAATACCACCATCACAGGCGGAAAATCATTTGTTTCAAATCAATTTATAGTTCAACCTAGCTACGAAATAACAACGCAGTGCAGCGGATACTAACTCGTCGATGTATAACAACATCCGCTGCCATGAAATCCCTCACTCAGCTGCCAACAATTGCGTGCCGCGTGTATCGGCTCCCTTGTAGACGCCAAGAATACGCACTTCCTTTGTGAAGAAGCGTAATTCTTCGAGGGCTAACTGAAGATTATGGTCTTCCGGGTGACCTTCCACATCAGCATAGAATTGCGTTGCGATGAAACGGCCACCGATCTGATAGCTTTCAAGCTTGGTCATGTTGATGCCATTGGTGGCGAAACCACCAAGTGCCTTGTAAAGCGCTGCCGGCACGTTGCGAACGCGGAAAACAAAGGTCGTGACGATACGCTCGCCGTTTTCCGGACGTGGCTCCCATTTTTTGTTCTTGGACAGAACGACGAAGCGGGTCACGTTGTCTTCCGAATCCTCAACATTCTCTTCCAGAATATCGAGACCGTAGAGCTCAGAGGCTAAGCGCGGCGCAAGCGCCGCCATTGAGCGATCTTTCATGTCGGCAACGAGACGCGCAGCACCCGCCGTATCGCCTGCAATCACTGGTTTCCAGCCGTTGCTGCGAATAACCTTGCGGCACTGACCGAGCGCATGGATATGGCTGTGAACAGTCTTGATTTCTTCGCGTTTAACGCCCGGCAGCACCATCAGCTGGAAGTGGATCGGTAGGAAATATTCGCCAACAATATGCATATCAGCGAGCGGCAGCAGATAATGAATATCTGCAACCCGACCTGCGAGCGTATTTTCAATCGGAATCATCGCAAGGTCTGCAGCGCCACTTTCGACTGCGTTAAAAGCATCCTCAAAAGTTGGGCACGGCAAAGGCTCCATATCGGGAAACATGTTGCGGCAAGCCGTATCGGAATTGGCGCCAGCTTCACCCTGAAAGGAAATCCGGTTGGTCTTCATCGTGTCCGTACTTTCTCAAACGCTTCGCAACAATCGAAGCTTATCTATCACAAACCCTTTGCGATAATTTCCCGTGCCCGGTCAAGATCAGCCTGCGTATCAACGCCAAGCGGAACGGTGCGGACAATCTCGGCTTCTATGCGCATTCCGTCTTCAAGTGCGCGCAACTGTTCAAGCTTTTCGCGCTTTTCAAGCACAGATGGGCCAATTTTCACAAAACGCTCAAGCGCCGCACGGCGATAGGCATAAAGACCGATGTGGTGATAAAGCGGACCATCGCCATAAGGGGCGGTCGCTCGTGTAAAATAAAGTGCGCGCAGACGTTCGCCGCCATTCATTGGTGAGCCGACGATCTTGACCACATTGGGATTGATCTTCTCTTCATCAACCGTGATCTCGACGCCAAGCGTGGCAATATCGGCAGGTCCATCAACAAGCGGCAGCAAAGAGCGGCGAATTGTTTCCGGGTCAATGGTCGGCAGATCGCCCTGCACATTGACCACTGCTTCGACCTCGCCATTCGGGTCGACTTTTTGCAGCGCTTCATAGATGCGGTCCGACCCCGACTCATGATCGCTGCGCGTCATAATGACCTCATGACCATGGGCCTGAACGGCAGCAAAAACCTCTTCACTATCTGTCGCCACCACCGTGCGGCCCAGCTTCGCTGCCACAGCCCGGTCCGCCACATGCACGATCATCGGCTTGCCGCAAATATCCGCAAGAGGCTTGTTTGGCAGGCGCACCGAGGCCATTCGAGCAGGAATGAGTGTCAGTGTTTTCAAAGTCTGAAGCATGATCATCTCGTCATGTGTGGTTTAGCCAGAAAGGTCTTATTGCGCCTTCTTTAGACATTTATCTACCCACCCATTGCAGCAAAAGTGTCAAAAAGTCACGGGGGTAGCAGCCCTTATAAGTGTTGCACCCCCCCCGTAAAAGACCTAGTTTCCGGCCAATGCCGGGGAGAGACTTGCCAGACTTACACATAGGTTTTGCATGCCGGCCTTTGGAGGCGTTGAGTAGAGGGAGCGCTGACCGGCGATGAATTCAACCCGGACGAACAAATTTATCATGGCTTTTCTGGCCGCAGTTTTTGTTGTCATGACAACGGGCATTCTGTCCGACACACTGTTTCATGCACCTGCACCTGAAAAACCAGGTTTCATTATTGAAGCAGCTGAAGGTTCGGCTGGCGGTGGTGCAGCTGCCCCAGCAAAGGAAGAAGTGTCGATTGCTGTTCTGATGCAATCTGCTGATCCTGCGCGCGGCGAAACCGTTTTCAAGCGTTGTGCAGCATGTCACACTTCTGAAAAGGGCGGCGCCAACAAGGTCGGTCCACATCTGTGGGATGTTGTCAATCGCCCGGCTGCCTCAGTAGATGGCTTTGGCTATTCGGCTGCGATGAAGGCTTTTGGTGCCGAAGGGAACAAATGGGATTATGAACATCTCAACAAGTTCCTCACCTCGCCAAAGGGATACATTAAAGGCACGGCCATGGGCTTTGCTGGCGATAAGAAAGATAACGAACGCGCCGATCTGATTGCCTTTCTGCGCACACTGTCCGACAATCCAGCCCCGCTTCCAGCGGCGGATGCAGCCCCTGCTGAAGGCGGTAACGCAAAGCCCGAAGGTGAAACCGTTCCTGCTGGCGAAACTGAAAAGCCAGCGGAACAGGCACCAGCCAGCGGCGGAGAAGCGCCAGCCCCGACACAGCCTGCACCAGCAAACTAAGCTGACTAAAATGTCGAAAAAGCCGGGTTACAGCCCGGCTTTTTTAATTGAATGAAAAACGACTTTATCAAATTGAATTTGTATCAATCATTTTTTTGCATCGAATATTTTGAAGCCGTTCGCCTCCTCAAGAACAGTCACGTTCTTGAAAAGGCCCTTCAATGTCGCCTCATAAGGCAATTGTCGATTGGCTACCATCAGCAGACGCCCACCAGTTTTTAGCCGTGAAGCGGCGGCGGCAATAAAGGTTTGACCAAGCGACACTTCGGTTGCCCGTCCCTCGTGAAACGGCGGATTCATAATCACCGTGTCGTAAATGCCGGTGAGTTTTTCACTGGTCACATCGAACCAGTTAAACGAAATCGGTACCGATGCGCCAAGTCGCTCCAGATTGCCGCGGGCGGCCTCCAGTGCTTCATAATCCGCCTCAAACAGATCGATACCCTTAAGACGATCTGCATATTTAAGGCTCTGCGCTGCAAGATAGCCCCAGCCAGCGCCAAGATCGGCAACCTGACCGAACACGATCTTTTCCATATGCGGCACCAGCAGCGCCGAACCCTTATCAATCGCACCATGCGAGAACATGCCGGGCTCTGTGCGGAACACATCGTCAATATCGCTTGCAAGCGGCTTCAAAGCATTGATGAAGTCGATCGTCAGGTCGGCTGGGCGTTGCAGCCAGAAAGCCACCGCATGATTCTTGGACAGCCGATCACTAATTTCAGCAATATTGCCGACCCATTTGCGGAAACTATCGACGCCAAGCTTCTTGTCTCCACAAACAACAATCCAGCCACCCGGCTCAACACGCGCCAAAAGCTCCGCAAACCACGCCTCATTGCGTCCGCGATGTTTTCCGAGGAGAAGTAGCCCGCCAGAGAAACAGCTCTCCTCGTCAAGCTCTGCCTCCAACTGAGGGATTGCCTTAAAGCCTTCCTTATTGAGAGCCAGCCAATCAGGACGCCATGGCTGCAAAAAAGTCAGCGCTTGTTTCCATTCATCCTCAAGGTGCCGGTCGGCGGACAGTCCGCAGGCAAGGAAGGTCTGGCCTTCTTCAGGCATATCCAGAATGTCCTGATAGAAGGGGAGAAAGAGTGTTTGTTGTGCTGGTGTCATCATGGCTCATCCATGGTCTTGAATTGATTCACGTGCAACAAAAAAGCGCGCCCCAAATTAGCTTTGAGGCGCGCTTTCGATAATTTATAACAGCTTCAACGCTTATTCAGCGTCTGCTTCTGCCTTCTTTTCAGCAACGATTTCCTTGCCGGTTTCCTGATCGACAACCTTCATCGACAGGCGAACCTTGCCACGTTCGTCAAAGCCCATGAGCTTGACCCAGACTTTCTGGCCTTCCTTAACCACGTCAGTGGTCTTGGCAACGCGGTCGGAAGCCAACTGCGAAATGTGAACCAGACCATCGCGTGGGCCGAAGAAGTTTACGAATGCGCCGAAGTCAGCAGCCTTAACAACTGTACCTTCGTAGATTTCGCCAACTTCTGGCTCAGCAACAATCGAGTGAATCCACTTCTTAGCGGCTTCGATTTCCTTGCCGTTTGACGAAGCGATCTTGACCGTACCATCGTCTTCGATGTTGATCTTCGCGCCGGTCTTTTCGACGATTTCACGAATAACCTTACCGCCAGAACCGATAACATCACGGATCTTGTCGGTTGGGATGTTCATGACTTCAATTCGTGGAGCAAATTCACCGAGTTCTGCGCGCGAGCTCGACAGAGCCTTGCTCATTTCGCCCAGAATGTGAACGCGACCGCCCTTAGCCTGTTCCAGAGCAACCTTCATGATCTCTTCGGTGATACCGTCGATCTTGATGTCCATCTGAAGCGCAGTGATGCCGTTTTCAGTACCGGCAACCTTGAAATCCATATCGCCAAGATGATCTTCATCACCGAGAATGTCGGAAAGAACGGCGAAACGCTCGCCTTCCTTGATCAGGCCCATCGCAATACCAGCCACTGGGCGAGTGATCGGAACGCCTGCATCCATCAGAGCCAACGATGTGCCGCAAACGGTTGCCATCGACGACGAACCATTGGATTCGGTGATCTCAGAAACAGCACGGATCGTATAAGGGAACTGTTCTGCGGCAGGCAGCATTGGATGGATTGCGCGCCAAGCGAGCTTACCATGACCAACTTCACGACGACCTGGCGAACCCATACGACCGGTTTCACCAACCGAATATGGTGGGAAGTTGTAGTGCAGCATGAAGGATTCTTTGTACGTACCGGTCAAGGAATCGATCATCTGTTCATCTTCGCCTGTGCCGAGCGTGGCAACAACGATTGCCTGCGTTTCACCGCGGGTGAACAGAGCCGAACCATGGGTGCGTGGCAGAAGGCCAACTTCGGAAACGATTGCGCGAACAGTCGACAGATCGCGACCGTCAATACGGTTGCCAGTGTCGAGAATGTTCCAGCGAACGATCTTCGCCTGCAAATGCTTGAAGACAGTCGCGAATTTTTCAGCCGAGAATTCTGGCTCTTCAACGCCTTCTGGGAAGAAATGCGCCTTTGCCTTAGCCTTAGCAGCATCAACAGCCGCATAACGGGCCTGCTTTTCGGTAATCTTGTAAGCGTCGCGCAGGTCGTTTTCGACAACTGCAAGCATCTTCGCTTCGATGTCCGACAGGTCTTCCGGCTGGAAGTCACGTGGCTCCTTTGCAGCAACTTCAGCGAGCTTGATGATCGCGTCGATCACTGGCTGGAATGCCTTCTGACCGTAAACAACGGCGCCGAGCATAACTTCTTCGGACAGTTCCTGTGCTTCTGATTCAACCATCAGCACGGCATCAGCAGTACCGGCAACAACCAGATCGAGCTTCGATTCCGGCATTTCGTCGATATTTGGGTTCAGTACGTATTCGCCGTTGATGTAACCAACGCGTGCGCCACCGATTGGGCCCATGAATGGAACGCCCGAAATGGTCAGCGCAGCCGATGCTGCAACCATCGACAGAATGTCGGGATCGTTTTCCAGATCATGCTGAATGACAGTCAAAACAACCTGTGTGTCATTCTTATAGCCATCAACGAAAAGCGGACGGATCGGACGGTCGATCAGACGCGAAACGAGTGTTTCGTTTTCGCTTGGACGACCTTCACGCTTGAAGAAACCGCCTGGAATCTTACCAGCAGCGTAAGTCTTTTCCTGATAGTTTACGGTCAGCGGGAAGAAATCCTGACCTGGCTTTGGCTCCTTGGCAGAAACAACAGTCGCAAGAACGACGGTTTCACCATAGGTTGCGAGAACTGCGCCGTCAGCCTGACGTGCGATCTTGCCGGTTTCGAGCGTCAGCGGACGGCCGCCCCATTCGATTTCAACTTTGTGTGTGTTGAACATATCTAGTCCTTGTTTGGAGATGCCGCGCAAAAGCGTCTGAAGGCATCGTCCGGGTTGGCGGACACGCCACGGGCAAGACAACGGGAAGTTCGTTACGTGTCGGAACATTCATTGCGAATGTTCGCTGGCACGAACTGCCTGCAATCCTGCCCCATGACTGGTCCAGGTCATGAGCCTTATGGCTCGGTTGGCATGACGGAATGCACCCGGTGCGCCGTCTCATGCCAGTGGGCATATGCCCGAAATATCGCACTCTCTGTTGGAAAACGGCTATCCGCTTCTCAGAATGCTTTAAGGTATTCCTTCAGTGCGCATCACAAAGACGCGCTCTAAATCAAACGGGCGACGTTTTGAGACGTCGCCCGACTTTACCGTTAGCGGCGCAGACCCAGACGGGAAACCAGCGCCTGGTAACGTGCCTGGTCGATGCCCTTGACATAGTCAAGAAGACGACGACGCTGCGAAACCAGCTTCAGAAGGCCGCGACGCGAATGATTGTCATTCTTGTGGCCCTTGAAATGATCGGTAAGGTTAGCAATACGCTCGGAAAGAACGGCAACCTGAACTTCAGGAGAACCGGTATCGCCTTCCTTGGTGGCGTATTCCTTAATAAGTGCTTGCTTGCGTTCAGCAGTAATCGACATCGTACACCCTTTCTTGATGAGAGGAAAAACGGACGCCCAGGCCGGGATGTCGTCCAGCGCGGGCCATTAAAACAAAAGGCATAACCAATTGTTGCGGGAGCCTATAAAGCAAATCCGCACAAATTGAAAGACCTATCACTGCAACTGCTACAGCCGTCAGGCAGCATTCCAAGGCATACGTGACAGCAGCATGGCCATTCCGCACCAGCCTGTAATGCCGGCAAATACCAGCATACACCCTATGAAACCGGCGATACCAAAACCGAGCGTCCAACCAGAGAAGCCTATAGCAACCGAAATTGCTACGATCGCTCCCACGGCAATCTGCACTTGCCGAAAAAGCGGTATCGCTGCCGCGCGGCCGTTAGAGACAACCGGCAACCCTGCTTTCTTCCACTCGGCAATGCCGCCTTCGAGATTGAGGATAGTCAGATCAGTCGCTATTGGCGCTAACGATAAACAGGCTGCCTCGCCACGACGACCACTCAAGCATTGGAATATCACCTTTCTTTGGGGTGACAGGTTCAGGGCGCTGAAGTTGTCCTTTAAGCTCCCTAAAGGGATTGAGGCTGCGGCGGCAATATGCTCTGCGCGGAACTCGTCAGGCTCACGAACGTCGATCAGTACTGCCTCTCCATCAGCGAGCATCCGGGCAGCGTCAGATGGCTTAATCGTATTCATTGTCATTGGTCCTTTGCGCAAAAATGGGAGTAAAGTACGGCCATGACCTCAATCACGGCCGGATGTTCAATCTTGTAGAAAAGCAATCTATGTTCTCGGCGATAGCTGAGAATGCCTTCCTCCTTCAGCTTATTGAGGTGCTGTGACATCGACGTCTGTGCGATACCTGTCGCATTGATGAGATCGGTCACGCTTTTTTCGCCATTCACCAACTCACAAAGAATGAGAAGCCGATGAGGATTCGCCAGTCCTTTGAGAAAATTTGATACGACATCTGCCCGGGCTGGCATTTCCTGATTGATGGACACAGTTACCTCTTTACGATTTATATTTTTGTGATATTATAAAAATATAAATTGAGATGCAAGTCAAAAGGAGTCGACCGTGACCAAAAACTATCAGGACATCACCAAGGATATTTCGCAATATACTGGTGAGCTGCGCAAAATGGTGCCCGAAACCATGCAAGCGTTCCACGCGCTAGCTAAAAGTGCAGGCGCTTCTGGTGAACTGGATCAGAAAACGAAAGAGTTGATTGCGCTAGCAATCGGCGTGACGCAGCGTTGCGATGGTTGCATAGGCTTCCACGCAAAAGCGCTTCACAATCTAGGCGCGACACGGCAGGAAGTGGCCGAAGTGATGGCCATGTGCGTCTATATGGGCGGTGGCCCGGCACTTATGTATGCGGCTGACGCTATTCGCGCCTTTGATCAGTTTCAAGCTGCCTAAAAACAATACGCGCCGTGGCCCCTCGGAGCCACGGCGCGCTGAACCTCTAGTGTGGTGAATTTAAAGTTCCTATCATTCGCACTGTATTCACTTCGAGGAACTTTAAATCCACCACACTAGAGAAATCGTCTATCGGCTATGCTGCGGTGAACACCCGCTTGGGCTTGAACTGACCCTGCTCAATATAGCCAATTGCAAGCAACTTGCCTTTTGATGTTACGCAGGCTTCGTCTGCTTCCAATGGTGCATCGCGTCCTCGGATAATCACAGGATTACCGAGGCGCACACGTTGCGCCTGATCATCGCTCAACGGAACCTGTGGCAAGCAATCAAGCGCTGCTCCCGTATCAATCACGAGCGCGTCGATTGCCGAGAAATCGCGGCGCGGTGCTGGTTGTTCGACAACGTCAGCCTCAGCATCGTCTGCGCCTTCTTCCTTCTTGGGTGGCAGCGGCGGCCAGGCTTCTTCAAGCTCTGCCAGCGTCACCATATCCTCATCAGTGAAGGGAGCCACTTCAATGCGACGAAGGTCGGAAATGTGGCCAAAGCAGCCCAGATCGCGGCCCATATCGCGCGCCAGCGAACGAACATAGGTGCCCTTAGAGCATTCGACTTCAAACTCAGTGCGATCCGCATCAGGAAACTCAACGATTTCCAGACGGTCGATTTCGACTTCGCGTGCAGGAATTTCTACGGTTTCGCCTTCGCGTGCCAGATCATAAGCGCGCTCGCCGCCAATCTTGATCGCCGAGAACTGCGGCGGGATCTGCGAAATAACGCCTGTATAATTTGGCAAAAGCGCTTCGACATCTGCGCGCGATGGGCGGTTGTCGGAGTTCCTGGTGGCAACGCCTTCGAGATCGTCGGTCGAGCGTTCTTCACCCCAGGTCACGGTGAAACGGTAAACCTTGGTTCCATCCATGACATAAGGCACGGTCTTGGTGGCTTCGCCGAGCGCAATTGGCAGCATCCCGGATGCAAGCGGATCGAGTGTCCCAGCGTGACCGGCCTTTTCAGCGTTGAAAAGCCACTTGATCTTTGAAACGGCTTCCGTTGAACCCATGCCTTTTGGCTTGTCAAAAATAACCCAGCCAGAAACCGGACGGCCTTTTTTCTTGCCCCGTCTTGCCATGCTTTATGCGTCTCCATTGCGGGAAGCGTCATCCGCCTCACCGTTTTCGTCATTGTCACGTCCAAGATCGCGTGCGACTTCCGGCGAGCGCAGAAGCGCATCGATCTTGGAAAAATTGTCAAAACTTGTGTCAGGCCGGAAACGGAATTCCGGCATGTATTTCATCTGGCTCAGGCTTGGCGCCATCCGACCGCGAATGAACTTCGCATTTGAAGCCAGCGCCTTAATCACCGCCTGCACATCGGTGCTACCAAGTGGCGTGATGAAGCAGGTTGCGATTTTCAGATCGGGCGACATGCGCACTTCTGAAACGGAAATAACCGTGCGCTCGAGCAATTCATCGCGAATTTCACCGCGCTGAAGCACCTGTGCCAATGCGTGACGTACCTGCTCGCCCACGCGAAGCTGACGCTGAGAAAGACCGCCTGAGCCTTTCGGATCGGGAGAACGTGCCATTATTTATCCTCGATAAACAGCCATGGACGAGCAAGCAAACGTGCCTGTCGATAAAATGGCTACAACTTTATAGGTTCAATCTACCACAATTGCGACGGGAGTCAGACCCTCGGAACCGGGCAAGAAAAGCCGGACCACCCAATCGAGGACGGTCCGGCATCAAGATATTAGAGCGTACGCGTAATGTGTTCGACGCGGAACGCTTCGATCGTATCGCCTGCGCGAATATCGTCGTAGTTTTCGAATGCCATACCGCATTCCTGGCCCATCGGCACTTCTGCAACTTCGTCCTTGAAGCGCTTGAGTGTCTTGAGCTTGCCTTCGTGGATAACCACGTTGTCACGGATGAGGCGGACGCCTGCACCACGTTCAACCTTGCCATCAACCACACGGCAACCAGCAACCTTACCAACCTTGGTAATGTTGAAGACTTCGAGAATCTCAGCATTACCGATGAAGGTTTCACGGCGTTCTGGCG
This sequence comes from Brucella pseudogrignonensis, assembly GCF_032190615.1. NCBI lineage: Bacteria > Pseudomonadati > Pseudomonadota > Alphaproteobacteria > Hyphomicrobiales > Brucellaceae > Brucella > Brucella pseudogrignonensis. The sequence goes on along the minus strand of NZ_JAVLAT010000001.1, from coordinate 1,400,335 downwards.
ACAGAAGACCCGACATTGCTGCTTTCACATCTTCGATCAGATCGTAGATGATGTTGTAGTAGCGGATTTCCGTGCCTTGCTGATCGGCTGCGTCGCGTGCCTGCTTGTTGGCACGAACGTTGAAGCCGATGATCGCTGCATTGGAGGCTTCAGCCAGTGACACGTCGCTTTCCGTGATACCGCCAGCGCCCGAGTGAACGATGCGCGCACGCACTTCTTCGGTGCCAAGTTTGTCGAGTGCTGCGATAATTGCTTCGACCGAACCCTGCACGTCACCCTTGATGACAAGCGGGAATTCTTTCGTGCCATTAACCTGCAACTGGCTCATCATCTGTTCAAGCGAACCGCGCTGACCAGTCTGACGTGCAACAGCCTTATCGCGAGCAAGACGCTGGCGATAATCAGCAATTTCACGAGCCTTGGCTTCGTTCGCAACAACTGCGAAGCGGTCACCAGCCTGTGGTGTGCCCTGAAGTCCGAGAACTTCCACAGGCATCGCAGGACCAGCTTCCTTGACATGTTCGCCGTGGTCGTTGACCAGAGCACGCACACGTCCCCACTCATTACCAGCAGCGATAATGTCGCCCGGACGCAATGTACCCTTCTGAACCAGAACGGTTGCAACAGAACCACGACCGCGGTCGAGCTGAGCTTCGATAACAACGCCTTCAGCGGTACGGGACGCATCGGCTTTCAGATCAAGAATTTCAGCCTGCAACAGAACTGCTTCAAGCAGCTTGTCGAGGTTCAGCTTCTTCTTCGCCGAAACTTCAACGTCGAGCACTTCACCGCCGAGCGATTCAACGAAGACGTCGTGCTGGAGCAGCTGTGTACGAACCTTCTGCGCATCAGCTTCCGGCTTATCGATCTTGTTGATTGCAACAATGATCGGCACGCCAGCAGCCTTGGCATGGCTGATGGATTCAATCGTCTGCGGCATCACGCTGTCATCAGCGGCGACCACCAGAATGGCGATGTCCGTCGCCTGTGCACCACGCGCACGCATTGCGGTAAACGCAGCGTGACCCGGCGTATCGATAAAGGTGATCTTATGGCCGTTCTGTTCGACCTGATAAGCACCAATATGCTGAGTGATACCACCAGCTTCGCCGGAGACGACGTTGGCCTGACGGATCGCATCGAGCAACGATGTCTTACCGTGATCGACGTGACCCATGATGGTGACAACAGGAGGACGCGAAACCATTGCACCCTGATCGTCAGCAACGTCGAAGATACCTTCTTCAACGTCCGATTCAGCAACGCGCTTAACGGTATGGCCGAATTCTTCAGCGATCAGCTGCGCCATATCGGCATCAATCACATCGCCCGGCTTCATCATCTGGCCCTGTTTCATCAGGTACTTGATGATATCAACCGAACGTTCGGTCATGCGCTGTGCAAGTTCCTGAAGCGTGATGGTTTCAGGAATAATAACTTCACGAGAAATTTTCTCGCGCGTTTCCTGCATCTGCGAACGCTTGAACTTTTCCTGACGGCGACGCATTGCCGACAGCGAGCGTGAACGACCTTCATCCTCCAGATTGCTGGAGATGGTCAGTTTACCGCGACGGCGGTCGTCTTCGCCCTTCACAACCTTCGGTGTGCGAGCATCTGCCTTTGCCGGTGTGCTGCTGCGGCGTGCGCCTGCTGGACCACGACGATCATCATCATCCAGACTTGCACCCGGCTTGCGCTGTTGGCTTTGCGGCAATGGCTTGTTCGCCGTTGGGATAACGTCTGCAATCGCTGGCGACGCCTGACGCTGGCCCTGTCCCTGACCGGGACGACCACCCTGCTGAGGGCGACCCGACTGCTGCGGACGGCCACCCTGCGGTGCAGAACGGGAATCGCCACGCTGTTCTGGACGGGCTGCTGCCTGTGGAGCGCGCTTTGCAGCTTCAGCTGCGGCGCGTGCCTTGGCTTCTGCTTCCGCTTTCAGACGTGCTTCTTCCTCTGCCTGACGGCGAGCGGATTCTTCACGTTCCTTAGCACGACGCGCATCCTCTTCGGCACGACGCTTGGCTTCTTCAGCGGCGCGAATGCGTTCTTCTGCATCACGAACCAACGCACCTTCAAGCGCACGGCGACGAGCATCCATTTCCGAGCTTGAAAGCGTGTTCAGCACCATGCCCGAGCGATCGGACTGGCGTGGACGCTGTGACTGCTGGCCAGGGCGCTGCTGACCGGGACGCTGCTGACCCGGACGGAACTGCTGCTGGCCGGGACGCTGCTGCTGTGAACCCTGCGGACGCTGTGCGGACGCTGGCGCTGCTGGTGCGGGCTTTGACTGCTGCGGTGCAGGAGCTGCTGCAACTGGGGCGGCAGGCGTAGGCGCAGGCGCCGGAGCTGGCGTCGATGCAACAGCTGGAGCTGGTTGTGCCGCAGGCGTGGGCGTTGCAACTGGGGCAGGCGCAGGAGCTGCAGCGACAGGTGCCGGCTTTGGCTCAACGGGCTTGGCTGCAACCGGAGCGGGAGCCGCAGGCTTTGGTGCCGTTGCTTCCGTTTCAGGCTTCTCATCCGGTCGTGAGAACTTGCGCTTCTTCGTTTCAACGACGACAGCCTTTGTGCGACCGTGGCTGAAATTCTGGCGCACGGTGCTCTGCTCAACCCCTGGCCGCTTGATGGTCAGCGTCTTCTTGGAATTGACGCTCAGCGTCTTATCGTCGTTTGTTTTATCGCTCATTACGTTTCCGTTTCCTTCGCAGCTTCTGCTGCTTTACCCGAGCATTATCCAACACAATCAAATCATTTTGGATAATGCTCCGGTCATCCACTTCAGCGCATAATCCGGTTTGGCCAATCAAGCCGATTATCCGGTCTATGCTCCAGAGCGGATCCCGTATCGTCGGGATTTAAGGGAACCGCTCTACTAATTTATAACACAGCAGTGTCGGACTGCTGCTCTAATTCGCCGTTTCAACTCACCGTCTCAATCGGTGGGCTTTCGCCACGATAGCTATGCAATAATAGCAGTCTTTGCACGACACCGGCTGACGCCCTTCCGCCGAGCACGGCTGCATGTATCACATTTCCGCCCCCAAATGCCAAATCCATTTCTTCAACTCCGAAAAGAGTGAATGCCGGGATTTGAGGTCCATCCATATGCACGACAACACGTCTTGCCTGATCCAGCTTGCGAACCCCATCAGAGGCCGCTTCCTTCGCATGCAAAACCAACACCGCTTGTCCGGAGCGAATTGCCTGATCGACCTTCGTCGAACCAGATGCAACAGCACCGGATTTGCGTGCCAGTGCCAAGCTGCCAAGTGCGGACTTCGTCAGCAGCTGGTCAACCAGCGCGCCAAGATCCGCCTGCGGCGTAACACCTTCTTTCAGCGCCCGCGCAAACAGCTTGCGCTTGACAGCTTCATCAACCAGACGCCGCTCTGCCTTAACCCAACAGCCCCTGCCCGGCAGGTTACGCTTCAAGTCCGGCACAACTGAACCATCAGGCCCAGCCACAAAACGGATCAGGTCATCCGCAGAACCACTTTCACGTGTGACGATACAGGTTCTGTCATTCATATCCTGCTCCGCACGCAATGCTGGCTTTGCCATGAACTGCCTTTTTCAACTCTAAAACTGGCAGCGACCTAGCAGAGCTAACGCCACATCACAATATCAAACTCTAACAAGAGCGCGGTGCCGCATTATTTACGCCCGATTTGCATCAGAGCGATCATAATGCGGCTCCCATTCTTTACGAAGCGGCTTCTTCCTCGCCAGCTTCTTCAACTTCGTCGCTTTCAACTGCGACCAGCTCATCTTCGGTGATCCAGCCCGCCTTGAGGCGTGCAGTCAGGATCATCTGTTCCGCATCGACGCGGGACACATCAAACGGTGACAGGATACCGGTATGATTAACGGTTTCGCCGTCCTTGCGTTCACGCCAGCCAACAAGGTCGTCAACAGCATAGCCAGCAAAGTCTTCGATGTTCTTCACGCCATCTTCGCCAACAGCAACAAGCATCGCTGTCGTCAGGCCTGGAAGCTCACGAAGTTCATCTTCTACGCCCAATTCCTTACGACGGTCATCCTGTTCGTTTTCGATACGGTCCAGGAATTCACGTGCGCGTTCCTGAATTTCACCAGCGGTATCATCATCGAAACCATCGATAGAAGCAATTTCAGCCGGTTCGACGTAAGCAATTTCCTCAACCGAGGCAAAGCCTTCCGAAGCCAGAACCTGACCAACCATCTCGTCAACATTGAGCGCTTCCATGAAGAGGTTCGAACGCTCAGCGAATTCTTTCTGGCGACGATCGGACTCTTCATCTTCTGTGAGGATGTCGATGTCCCAGCCGGTCAGCTGTGACGCAAGACGCACGTTCTGACCGCGACGACCAATTGCCAATGATAATTGGTCATTGGGAACGACAACTTCAATACGTTCCGCATCTTCATCGAGAACGACCTTGGCAACTTCAGCTGGCTGAAGCGCGTTGACGATAAAGGAAGCCGCATCTGGCGACCATGGAATAATGTCGATTTTTTCGCCCTGCAATTCAGCCACAACAGCCTGAACGCGCGAGCCGCGCATACCAACACACGCACCGACAGGATCAATCGATGCATCACGCGATACAACGGCGATCTTGGCGCGCGAACCCGGATCACGGGCGACCGACTTGATTTCGATAATGCCGTCGTAGATTTCCGGTACTTCCATGGTGAAAAGCTTCGCCATGAAAGATGGATGCGTACGTGACAGGAAAACCTGCGGGCCACGCTGTTCACGACGAACATCGTAAACATAGGCGCGGATGCGGTCGCCATAGCGGAATGCTTCGCGTGGGATCAGTTCGTCACGACGTACAATTGCTTCGCCGCGACCAAGATCAACAATCACATTGCCATATTCAACGCGCTTGACAGTACCATTGACGATTTCGCCAACGCGGTCTTTGAATTCATCATACTGGCGATCACGCTCGGCTTCGCGCACCTTTTGCACGATAACCTGCTTGGCCGACTGGGCAGCAATACGACCAAAATCCATCGGCGGCAGCTGATCAGCGATGAAATCACCAATCTGCGCATCAGGGTTACGGTCGCGCGCAGTGAACAGCGAAATCTGCGTGGAGTAGTCTTCGACAGTCTCAACAACTTCGAGCAGGCGCTGCAGCTTGATCTCGCCGGACTTCGCGTTGATGTCCGCACGGATGTTGCTTTCCTGACCATAGCGCGAACGCGCGGCCTTCTGGATCGCGTCGGCCATGGCCGCAAGAACGATCTCACGGTCAATCGACTTTTCACGTGCGACCGCATCGGCGATCTGCAGAAGTTCCAGCCTGTTTGCACTGACTGCCATAGGTCTCTCCTTGGTGGCGCATCCGATCTTCTTTGAGAGCCGGACGCCTGAAACTCACTTTGAAACTTATTTGTTTTCCGTTTCGGATTCAGCCGAACCTGTTTCTTCCGTATTCTCACTCACGCCATCGCCCAGATCATCACCGGGGATACGGCCTTCGCGCAGAGCTTTGTCCTTGCGCAGCGCATCGCGGATCAGATCATCGGTCAGAACCAGACGCGCATCAGAAATCAGGTCAAATGGAATACGAACAACCGGCTCATTTCCATAAGAAATCTGGTCGCTTTCGATCACGATTGAATCAGCGCCTGCCGCTTCATCAATCACAATACGACCACGAAACTTCTTGCGACCTTCATGCACAATCGACGTCTCGACCTTGGCAATATGCCCGACCCAATCGGTAAAATCGGACTTGCGAACCATTGGACGATCAATCCCCGGCGACGAAATTTCCAGATGATACTTGCCGCTGAGCGGATCTTCCACATCAAGAACCGGAGCCACGGTGCGGCTCAACAATTCACAATCTTCAACAGTCATCGTTCCATCAGGACGTTCCGCCATGATCTGCAATGTCTGACCATTGAGGCCAGAAAGGCGCACACGCACAAGACGGAAACCCAGCGTATTGATCACCGGCTCCACAATAGATGCAATTTTCGCATCGATTCCCGTTTCGCGAATGATACGCTCATCTGCGGTTACGGCATCTGCGGTTACTGTTTCAATTGCCTGTTCGTGTTCGCTCACTCGATAAACCTTTTTTACTGGGTCGCAGGTAACAAAAAAGAGCGGGTCCGGGAGGGCCCACTCTTGTTCAAACGACCAAGAATTTGAAATCTATATACCAGCCAGTACGGATTTTTTCAAGACCCGCATCCCAGATAGATCACTTCCGAATGAAAGTAAGATAAGCAGCAACGCGTCCTTCCCGAAAAGCCTTGGCTTCATAACGCGTACCCGGCCAGCCATCATAGGCATTGTTCCAGTCATCCGGACCTTCGGCCTGCCATTCGAAAGCAGGATGTCTGCGGCAGTGTTGCAGCGTCCAGTTGACGTAATGCTCAATGTCGGAAGCAAAGCGGAACTTCGCACCGGGTTTAAGCAAGCGTGCGAAACGGTCGAGATTGGAATCGCTGACAAAACGGCGCTTCCAGTGACGGCGCTTGTGCCAGGGATCAGGGTAGAAAAGATCAATTCCGGCAAGCGATGCATCGGGCAACCAATCCAGAACATCGGTCGCATCTTCATCATAAAGACGCAGATTCGCACGCGGTGCTTCATAAAGAGCCGCCAGCATCTTGGCCATGCCGTTGACGAAAGGCTCAACGCCAATGAAGCCAGACTGCGGATAGCGCCCGCTCTCGTGGTGGAGATGTTCACCACCACCAAAGCCAATTTCCATGCGCACATTTTCAACCGGCGCATCGAACAATGTGCGCAAATCTTGTGGTGCAGGCGTATCGAGATCGAGTTTCAGGCGCGGCAGCAAATCCTCAAACAGATTGTTCTGGTGTGGACGCAGTGGCTTGCCGTGGCGGCGACCGAAGAAGTTTCCGGCCGCGCGTACTGGATGAGATTCATCGGTCATTTATCGCGGTTCCAGTTAAAGCGGTAACATAGGAACCGCTCTAACTCTTTTTTACGCATTATCCTATGCAAAACTGCTTCGCAATTTTGCTGGAAATGCTCTCCCTATTTCATTTTCGCATTGTCCTATGCAAAACCGCTGCGCACTTTTGCTGGAAATGCGATCAATCAGGCTGAAAGTGCTGCCTTCAACGCCTTGCTGAGATCGGTTTTTTCCCACGAGAAAGAACCATCACGACCCGGCTTGCGGCCAAAGTGACCGTAAGACGACGTCTTGGCATAGATCGGCTTGTTGAGATCAAGATGCTTGCGGATGCCGGTTGGCGAGAGGTCCATGACCTTGCGCAACGCTTCCTCGACAGCTGCTTCATCCACCTTGCCCGTGCCATGGAGATCGACATAGACCGAAAGCGGTTGTGCAACACCAATGGCGTAAGAAAGCTGGATCGTGCAACGATCTGCAAGATTGGCTGCAACCACATTCTTGGCGAGATAGCGCGCGGCATAGGCTGCCGAACGGTCAACCTTTGTCGTATCTTTTCCGGAGAATGCGCCGCCACCATGCGGGGCTGCACCGCCATATGTATCCACGATGATCTTGCGACCTGTAAGGCCCGCATCACCATCTGGTCCGCCAATAACAAACTTGCCGGTCGGATTGATGTACCAGTTGCAGTTGGCTGCAATTGGAAGATCACCCAGCGCTTCGCGAATGTAGGGCTCTACAACCGAGCGAACTTTCTTTGAATCCCAGCTGGCATCGAGATGTTGCGTGGAAAGCACAATCTGCGTTACTTCAGCGGCTTTGCCGTTTTCGTAACGCACAGTCACCTGGCTCTTCGCATCAGGTCCGAGCTTGCCCGGATCGCCTTCACCTTTGTGACGGGCTTCGGCAAGCTTTTCGAGAATCTTGTGCGAATAATAGATCGGCGCTGGCATAAGATCCGGCGTTTCGCGGCAAGCATAGCCGAACATAATGCCCTGATCGCCTGCACCTTCTTCGCCCTGACGGTCGGCAGCATTATCCACACCCTGCGCAATGTCAGCAGATTGTGGATGCAGCAACACATCGATTTTCACAGTGCGCCAGTTAAAGCCATCCTGCTCGTAACCAATTTCGCGGATCGCCTTGCGCGCAGCCGAGCGGAAGCGTGATGGATTAATCAGGGGATGGCCCGCCGCGTCATGCGCGATTGTGCCGTCCTTATTCTTCTTCAGGAAAGTTTCAGGCACGCGGACTTCGCCAGCAATGACCACACGATTGGTAGTGGCAAGCGTTTCGCATGCGACACGAACAGACCAGGGATCAACGCCGGTACGGCGCGCTTCCTTATAGATCATGTCTACGATTTCATCGGAAATACGATCGCAAACCTTGTCCGGATGACCTTCAGACACCGATTCGCTGGTGAAGAGATAAGAACTGCGCGACACGGGTAACCCCTCTTGAAAATCCAACGGATGAAATATCCGCCATGGAAACACAGTAGCGCCCGGAACCTCTGTCTATGGTCCGGGCACAACATTGTGTTAGCGAAGTTAGGATTAAACCGTCAATGCATATTCTTGTTGCAAGGCCAAGATGACAGAAAAAATCCTTCCGGCATGCCCGTTTGCGAACAAAACTGCGTTATTCACCCTCTGCGGCGAGCGACTTCACAAGATCAATAATTTTCCGACGAACTTTTGGATCAGAAATCTTCGTAAATGCACGGGTCAGTTGAACGCCTTCGTTCGAGTTGAGGAAATCGACAACATAAGTCGCTTCATTGTCTTCCGCGAAACCCGCCTGCGTGACCGAAGAACCCGGCGCGTCTTCAAAAAAGAACGATACTGGTACAGTCAGAATGGCCGAAATCGCTTGAAGACGGCTCGCGCCAACGCGGTTGGTGCCTTTTTCATATTTTTGAATCTGCTGGAAAGTAATTCCTAGGCTTTCACCTAATTTTTCCTGACTGAGGCCCAACATATTGCGGCGAAGACGAATGCGGCTGCCCACATGCACGTCGATGGGGTTGGGCTTCTTCTTATTCTCAATCATACAGTTTCACTCCTCGCGACCGCGAGCTTTCATTCATGGTCTGTTCAAAAAAACAGAGATAATAATCATTGTGGGAGGTAGTCAGACTGGTTTTCGAAAAAAACCATCACCGCCCGAATATAACAACTTAACAAAATGGCCATGTCAATGAAAACGGTTGCGGAAAGACAACCTCAACCACACGCATACGGCGAATAACACAATCAGAATTGCAAGAGCCTGTTTGCCACTGGGCGCACTGCCCCAAAATGGCACACGCTCTTCAGGCAAATAAGCATCAATTACCCCTACCGCGTCAAGAGGTAGCTCCTGAATGATTCGTCCATAAGCATCTACGACAGCAGATATGCCATTATTGGCAGCACGAACGAGGGGGAGGCCTTGCTCGACGGATCGCACCTGCGCCTGTCTGAAATGTTGATAAGGTCCGGGCGTATCGCCATACCACGCATCATTGGTGACGTTCACAATCGCCGTCACCTTTCGTCCGGTATACGAAAGCTCATCAGGGAAAATTGCTTCATAGCAAATTAACGGCAGAAAGGTTTGACCTTCCATCACGTTGATCGCATGACGCGCCTTTGCAGCGGTGAAGCCGCCGGGCATTTCGACCACTTCCTGCATTCCCCAACTGCGCAGATAGCGCTCAAATGGCAGATATTCTCCAAAAGGCACAAGATGGACCTTATCGGTATAATCGACGATTTTACCGTCGCCATTGATCGTCAGGATAGAATTATAATAACGCGGATCGCGGCGCGGCACGATTTCTTCGCGCACTGCTCCCGTCAACAGCACCTGGTCATCGCCAACCACATCGGCAATGCGCTTAAGCGCTTCTGGTGTTGACGAAAGAATATAGGGAACCGCAGTTTCAGGCCAAATCACCACATCTGGCCTCGGCGCACCCTCTGCTGGTGCCTGCTGAGTCATGGCGATAAATTTATCAAAGATCGCCCGCCGTTCATTGTTGTCCCATTTCAGGCTCTGCGAAATGGACGGCTGAACGATGCGAATTGAAAGCGTTGTCCGATCAGTATCAAGCGCTGGCGCATTCGACAAAACCCATGCGCCAAAACCGATATGTGTGGCGACAAGAACAACGGCCAAACCAAGCCCGGTCTTGGCAAAACGACCGCCACTGAGCAAAGCAGGCGCTGAAAACACCAGCGCTGCAAATGCGCTCATACCAATGAGGCCCACAATCTCGACCGACTGCATCATCATTGGCGTGGGCATGGCGGCATAGCCCAGCGCATTCCACGGAAAGCCTGTGAAAACGAATGTTCGCAGCCATTCCGTCAAACCGAAGCCGAGTGCCATCGCAAAAATGCGCCCGATGCCCTGTGACCAGAAAAGCCGCGCAACCATCGCGGCCAATGCGTAGAAAATCGCCAGAAAGGCGGGAAGCCCCAGAACGGCAAGCGGTATGGCCCAGGCAAACTGTTGCGCATCAACGAGAAGCGCAGTACCGATCCACCACAAGCCGGATACAAAATAGCCAAAGCCAAACCACCAACCGATCAGAGCAGCCGGGAAAAAGCGACGGATCGGACCTTTTTCCTTATCGGGTACTGCACCGTCAATCAGCCAGACCAGCAGTGGGAATGTGACAAAACCGGCGATAAAAATATCAAAAGGCGGTTGGGTGAGTGTCGCAATCGCACCACTGAGAAAAGCGACCAGCGCCCGGCGCCAGCCGCTTAATGAAGAGATCTTCCCCGCAAATCTCTCTATCATCAGACCTCTTTGGACGTGTCCGTGGTGTTTCCGGATGTATCATCATCCGTGCTGACAACTGGATGTGCGCGATGACTTTCTGATTCCGAAAGTGGCACAATGCGAACCCGCTTCACGCGGCGGGGATCGACTTCCAGCACATGAAACTCATATCCCGCAATAGCCTGCACGACTTCGCCGCGCACAGGGATGCGTCCAAGAACGGAGAAAATCAGGCCACCGATAGTGTCCACATCCTCGCCATGCTCTCCGGCCTCAAAAGATGGACCGATCCGCTCAGCCAATTCTTCCAGATCGGCACGAGCATCGACGACAAAAACGCCGCTGGCTTCTTCAGAGATCATAATCTCTTCGTCATCATGCTCGTCTTCAATGTCGCCGACAACCATTTCAACGATGTCTTCGAGCGAGGCAAGACCATCGGTGCCGCCATATTCATCAATGACCAGAGCCATCTGAATGTGCGCCGCCTGCATGCGTGCCATCAGTCCGCTCGCCAACATCGATGGCGGCACGAACAACACTTTGCGAATAAGATTAAGGTCACCGATCGTCTTCGTGAGGTCGATACGACCCATGTCAAACTTCGCAGCACTCGTCGCGTCGGTCTTCTGTCGGGATTGCTGCGTAATGTAATTCAGCACATCTCGGATATGGATCATGCCGCGTGGATCATCCAGCGTTTCAGCATAGACAGGCATGCGTGAGTGGCCGGAGCTTTCAAACAGTTCCAGCGCTTCCCCGAGCGGTGTGGAAATTTCAATCGCGACAACATCCGCGCGTGGGATCATCACATCTTCGACGCGAATTTCGCGCAGACGCAGAATGTTGTTGAGCATCGCCTTTTCTTCAGGCGAGAAAGCTGAATCCTGTTCGCTTTCAGTGCTTGAAAGCGCATCAGCCAAATCTTCGCGCAAAGACGATGATTGGCGCGAACGCATAAATGGAAAAATATTTGCCAGAAGAGAACGCTTTTCGCTCGATTGCGAGCGCTGCGTACTTTGCCCTTCGGCGTCTTGTGTGTCGCTTCGGCTATCGCCAGCGGTCGAGGAATTGTTGTGGTCAGCCATGATCAATCTGTTTCAACGTTTCAATCGGATACAGCATAAGGGTCAGGGATGGCAAGGGCATGAAGGATTTCGCGTTCGCGACGTTCCATCTCTTCGGCCTCCTCCTCAGTCTCGTGATCGTAACCCAAAAGATGCAAAAAGCCATGCACCACGAGATGCGTGAGATGGTTCTCGAACGGCTTGCCCTCTTCGAGAACCTCACGCTCCACCGTTTCGCGCGCGATAATGATATCACCCAGCATCGGGCCCGGCTGCTCGCCAGCCTTTACAGGATAGGCCGGAAAAGACAAAACATTGGTTGCCTTGTCTTTGTTTCGCCACTCAGCATTGATCTTGCGGATAGAAGCGTCGTCGGTAAAAACCAGACTTAGTTCGCTCTCGGCAGGCTTAAGCTGGAGATTATTCCAAGCCGCCTCTACGGAGCGCTGCACGAGTCCTTCCAGGACCGTTTCTTCCGGCCAATTGCCGGCTTCGATCATAATGTCGATTTGGATCGCGTTGTCTGACACGTCGGCTGCGGCTTGCGATGAAACAGCCGCTCTATCCTTCCGGTTGTTAAAAAAACACCGTCCGCTGAAAAGCGGACGGAATATTATAAATCGTCATTATTCTACGCGAATACAAGAATAATTTTGAATTATTCTGAGCGAGCGTGCTTTTTTGCGTCAGTGTCGTAAGCGGTAACGATTGCTGCGACCAGCGGATGACGCACCACGTCCTTCTCGGTGAAGCGTACTTTGACGACCGATTCGACATTTTCAAGCACACGCAACGCTTCGACGAGACCCGATTTCTGGCCGGGTGGAAGATCGATCTGGCTTGGATCGCCATTGACCATCATGCGCGAACCTTCACCAAGACGGGTCAGGAACATCTTCATCTGCATTGATGTCGTGTTCTGTGCTTCATCGAGAATAACCGCCGAATGCGCCAGTGTACGGCCACGCATGAAAGCGAGCGGTGCAATTTCGATCACACCCGCCGTAATGGCGCGTTCGACCTTTTCCGCCGGCATCATGTCGTAAAGCGCATCGTAGAGCGGACGAAGATAAGGATCGACCTTTTCCTTCATGTCACCCGGCAAAAAGCCAAGACGCTCGCCAGCTTCAACAGCAGGACGTGACAGAATAATACGCTCGACCAGACCGCGTTCAAGCAACATCGCGGCATGGGCAACGGCCAGATACGTCTTGCCCGTACCCGCTGGTCCGACACCCATAACCAGTTCCGAACGATCAAGCGCGCGCATATAGGCGTCCTGCGTCGGTGTGCGGGCAAAGATTGTCTTCTTGCGCGTCGATATTTGCGCAGCCGACATTTTCCCTTTGGCTTCAAGAGTTGGTAAGACCAGCTGATCATCCGCAGCAATGGCAATGCGGATCGCGCCATCGACATCGGAAGCGGTCAGCTCATTTCCCTTTTGCAAATATTCATAAAGTTGATCAAGCGTGCGGCGGGCCTGTTCGGTGGCCGTTGGCTCTCCGCGAATGGAAAGCTCGTTACCCCGTGAACGCACATCGACACCGAGCTTCTGCTCGATACGCGCCAGATTCTCATCGAACTGGCCGTAAAGCGCACTGGCAAGGCGGTTATTATCGAAGGTGAGAACGATATGGGCCATATCGGAGGCCCCGGATGGCGCACTAATAGCAGAACTCGCAGCCGGGCTTGAAATTGTGTTTGTTTGCGTATGGATGGTTGGCTTGGCAGGCTTTAGTTTTTCCGTAGCGCTCAAACGCATCTCCCAAAGGTTCACGCATTGCAATCGCAGTACCAGCAGAACGTTCGGTTAAAGACTACTCACCGCGACTACTGCCTGAGAGCTATAATGCTCTCACCGGAGCTTTTGCGCAATAAGACTATTTGTGCCCGTCCCCGTAATTTTTACGCGGATGATCTCGCCGACCTCATCGTCATTATTGTCGATAATGGCTGGCAGCAACCACGGAGAACGACCGACCATCTGGCACTCGAAACGGCCCTTCTTTTCCAGAAGCACATCCATTTCACGACCAACAAGCGAATCCTGAAACGCATATTGCTGCTCGTTGAGCAGCGCCTGCAGACGCTGCAAACGCTCATCCTTGACCGCTTCTTCCACATGGTCGGGAAGATCAGCACCCGGCGTTCCCGGACGCGGCGAATATTTGAACGAATAGGCCTGCGCATAATGCACTTCGCGCACCAGCCGCATCGTGTCTTCAAAATCCTGATCAGTTTCGCCGGGGAAGCCGACAATGAAATCGCCCGATAGCGCCATATCCGGGCGCACTTCGCGGATACGCTCGACAAGACGGATATATTCATCGGCCTTGTGACGGCGATTCATCGCCTTAAGAATACGGTCCGAACCCGCCTGAACCGGCAGATGCAGATAAGGCATCAGCTGGCGCAGATCGCGATGCGCTGCGATCAGCGTATCGTCCATATCGCGTGGATGACTGGTCGTATAACGCAGACGCGCCACACCGGGAATGCGTGCGAGGCGGAACAGAAGTTCGCCAAGGCCCCATTCGCGGCCATCATCACCAGCGCCATGCCATGCATTGACGTTCTGGCCCAAAAGCGTGAGTTCGCGCACGCCGCTATCGGCAAGACGTTCGGCTTCCGCAACAATCTGCGCAACACTGCGCGAGACTTCTGAACCGCGTGTGTAAGGCACGACACAGAAGGTACAGAACTTGTCGCAGCCTTCCTGAACCGTCAGAAACGCGGAAACACCACGCTTGCGGGTTTCTTCACGCTTTGGTGCCGGCAGATGCTCGAACTTGTCTTCGATCGCATATTCCGTTTCGACAACCTTTTCGCCGCCACGCACCCGCGCCAGCGCATCAGGCAGACGATGATAGGTCTGCGGTCCGATAACGAGGTCAACATTGGGCGCACGGCGCAAAATTTCCTGACCTTCGGCCTGCGCCACGCAACCAGCAACGCCGATGGTGAGTTCCTTGCCGTCTGGTCCGCGCTTTTCCTTCATCTTGCGCAGGCGACCCAGCGCTGAATAAAGTTTTTCCGAAGCCTTCTCGCGAATATGACAGGTGTTTAGCAGAACCAGATCAGCATCGTCAGGTGTGTCAGTGGTGACATAGCCTTCGGAGGCTAGGCTATCCGCCATGCGCTGGCTGTCATAGACATTCATCTGGCAACCATAAGTCTTCACAAAGACCTTACGTGTGTTGCTGCCATCCGGGTTTGTCTTGATATCGGTCATATTTTCGCTCATGCGCGGCTATCTAGCGTTTTTATCGCCGCTTTGGAAGGCGACAAACTTACGCTCTTAATCCTCAACGATTTCGCGACCATGCAACGACGTCTGCAAAAGCGCCCTCACCCGATTTTCCATCGTGCGGGCAAGTGCCTTTCGATCCGTTTCAGCAGTCACCACAATCGGCTCGCCAAAGCGTATTTCAACGTCGATCGCGCCTTCTTTCAGGATGCCTTTGAGATGTGGCATCAACTGAACATCGCCCGGCCATGAGGCAATCGGGCGATGATAACGGCCCATAGCCATCCCGTGCATGCCGGTATAGGCAATTGCCACCGGCTGCACGATCACTTCTGGCACACCCGCCTCACGAATGGCGGCATGTGCCGCCCCAAAAAGTGCGGTCTTGAACGGTAACACACGATTGCCATCCGAAGTCGTCCCCTCCGGGAACAGAACCATCGCGTCGCCATCGGCCAGACGTCTTGCAATGTCGGAGGTTTGCTCGCCTGTCTTGCCGCGCCGTTCGCGCTCGACAAAGACCGTGCGCTGCAACACGGCGAAAAAGCCAAAGACCGGCCAGCTTTTCACTTCCGATTTTGCGATGAACGAAACCTGACCCGCCGCCGACAGAACGACAATATCGCTCCATGATGTGTGATTGGCGACCAGCAACAGTGGCCTGCCCTCTCGCATCTCACCGACAATCGTAATGCGGAAACCGAACAAGCGGGCAATGATACGATGAAAGAAATTCGGCAGGCGGCGCTTCCATGTGTTTTTGAGTTTCAGAAACACATATTGAAACGGGATGAGCGACAGGCTGAGAGCCACCATCGCCACAACCACTAAAATGATGCGGATTGCACCGATCATTGCGGCCTCACCAGATCGCGCCGCAGAATGAAAGCCGATGAACGACCTTTTTCTGTTTCATAATAGGCCGGACGATCACCCACCTTGTTGAAACCGATCCGGCGATAAAGCGCGAGTGCCGCAACATTGTTTTCATCAACTTCCAGAAACAGCGTTTCCGCCCGTTGCTGATAAAGATAACGCAGCACTGCATCCATCAACGAGCGGCCAACACCTTGCTTGCGCACCTCATCAGCAACCGCAATCGTCAAAATTTCTGCCTCACCTGCAACCAGCCGTGCCAACACAAAGCCACATGCTTTACCGGGTTTGCCCTCTGGCCGAGCCACAAAGCCAAACACGTTATCCTGCGCAATCAGCGAGCGGAAATCATCTGAGCTCCAGCTATGATGAAAAGACAGCGCATGAACGCGGTGAATTTCTCCGCTGTCCTTAGCGCCAAGCGGCTCGACCGAAACAGGCCTACGCCCAAAGCGTGGGAGCGAAAAGCCCAACATCTTATTCTCCACCTGCCTTACGTGGCAGCGCAAAACCAGTCTGCGGCTTCACATCAGGTCCGCGCATGTATAGCGGCTTTGGTGCTTCGCCCGGTTCGCGCAATGCTGCAAGCTTTGCATAAGTGCCGATCCGTGCGGTTGGTTCAACACGTGCGGTGCTGAATGTTCCCGCCAGCGCTTCATTGAGTGTATCTGCGGCAGAGCCTGCCAGCACCGTCTCTGAAGATTGCTGCTCAATAAGCGCCAGCGCTTCATCGCGTGGGATTACCAATGGGCTGTTGACAGACGAACCCGTGGCATCAAAGCTCTGCGCATAGATTTCGCCACGATGGGCTTCAAGCAGCACCAGAACCGGCTTTCCCGGATGACTGATCGTCACTTCCGATGCAAGCGCATCGAATGCACTAACTCCGATTGCCGGACGCGAAAGCGCCAGCGCGAAACCACGCGCTGCCGAAACACCAATCCGCACACCGGTAAACGAACCTGGGCCAATATTGACGGCCACGCGATCAAGATCGGTCATGGCAATTCCGGCATCCACTGTCACGCGCCCGATATAGTCCATCAGGACTTCGGCATGTCCTTTGCCAATATTCTCGCTGACTTCAGCGAGAAGCCTATCGGTGCCGGAATCATAAATTGCGGCAGCACACCAGGAGGAAGCGGTATCAAGGGCAAGTATCTTCATAAGCCATCGGGTAAATCAGAATTCGTTGTGCCACAAGCAAAACACATGAATTGTGCCAAATTTAACAGCGTTCTCGGGAACAAAATGCCGTGCAGAGCGTTTTAAGATCGGATGCGGGGCTAAATCTAATTACCCTATCCAAACCGGCCTTATATAAAGATCCGGCGGGGGCGGTTTCAGAAAGCTAATTTGCCTTCACTCAGCGATATATAGATCACTGTGACATCAGTCGGATCGTGCAAAGGATAAGAGGATCAAATGTCCAAGAAGTCGATGCATGCAACCCGCAACGATCTTCCCTCCAACACCAAGACAACAATGATTGCGCTGCTGAACGAAAATCTGGCGGCAACCATTGACCTTGCTCTTATTACCAAGCAGGCACACTGGAATCTCAAGGGTCCTCAGTTTATCGCTGTCCACGAACTGCTTGATACATTCCGTGCAGATCTTGATGATCATGTGGATACCATTGCGGAGCGCGCTGTACAGCTCGGCGGAACGGCATATGGCACCACACAGGTTGTCGCAAAAGACACCAAACTTAAAGCCTATCCAACCGATATATATGCCGTGCACGACCATCTCGCAGCTCTGATTGAGCGCTACGGCGATGTGGCCAACCTCGTGCGCCAGTCCATCAAAGATGCAGATGAAGCCGGTGACGACACCACGGCCGATATTTTCACAGCTGCATCGCGCAGCCTTGATAAGGCGCTTTGGTTCCTGGAAGCCCACGTTCAGGAAAAGAACTGATTTTGACGCTCTGACGGCCTGCAAATGGCATTTTTCTGCGTTTCCGGTGCTCATGTACCTTTAAGTACATTCCGCTCCGGTTCTCGAAATTCACCATTTTCGGCACGTCATAACATCAAAACGGATAGCCCTCTGACTACAAAGAAAAGGCCGGGAAACCCCCGGCCTTTTTTAAATCAGTTGGCCCATTCACCGCCGCGCATGACAGGCTCGCGGCTGCCGTCGGCATTAACGCCATCAACATCGATCTTGTCGGAACCGATCATCCAGTCGATGTGAATGAGGCTTGAATTTCCGCCCTGTGCTTTGATCTGTTCCTGAGTAAGCTTCGCGCCATCAACAAAACATTTCGAATAACACTGGCCGAGCGCGATGTGGCTCGCAGCATTTTCATCAAACAGGGTGTTGTAAAACAGAAGTCCGCTCTGCGAAATTGGCGACGAATGCGGAACGAGCGCAACTTCGCCCAGGCGTCGTGCGCCTTCATCCGTATCCAGAACTTTGTTAAGCACTTCTTCGCCACGGCTGGCTTTGGCTTCAACAATGCGACCGCCTTCAAAACGCACAGAGATATTATCGATCAGCGTACCCTGATGCGAGAGCGGCTTGGTGCTCGATACGTGTCCCTCAACGCGCAGCGCATGTGGCGTAGTAAACACTTCTTCGGTCGGGATATTCGGATTGCAGGTGATGCCGTTTTTCGCTGTGGAGGCGCCGCCATGCCATTCGTGACCATCGGCCAAACCAACCGTCAGATCCGTGCCCGGACCCTTGAAATGCAGCGCGCTGTAAGCCTTGCCGTTGAGCAAACGCGTGCGGGTGCGCAATGCCGCATTGTGCGCTGCCCATGCACCAACAGGGTCATTCACATCAACGCGGGAGGCTGCAAAAATCGCATCAGCAAGCTTGCGGGTCGCATCGTCTGCCGCATCAGCCGGGAACATCAGCTTCGCCCATTCCGGGTTCGGATAGGAAACGATATTCCAGTTGATGTCGAAGCCCGCGATCTTTTCGAGAGCTGGCTGATAGGCCTTGGAATTGGCACGGTTGGCGCGCGACACCTTTGCAGGGTCCTGTGAGGACAAGAGCATAGGGTTGTCGGCTGCGATCGCGAGACGCGCCGCGCCATTGGCATAAGCCTTTGCCATACCTTCATAGAGCCAGTCGGCTGCACGATCAAAACTCTCGTCCGAAGCATTTTCATAACGCGCCAGCGCAATCGCATCATCGGAGAAGAACGGCGTCACAATACCTGCACCCGCTTTATAGGCGTGTTTCGCAATCAAACGAACAAGCGGTAACGCAACAACCGGGGCTGTTAT
The DNA here is from genome assembly GCF_032190615.1 of Brucella pseudogrignonensis. NCBI lineage: Bacteria > Pseudomonadati > Pseudomonadota > Alphaproteobacteria > Hyphomicrobiales > Brucellaceae > Brucella > Brucella pseudogrignonensis. Next base: position 1,381,230 of record NZ_JAVLAT010000001.1, on the reverse strand, counting down.
GACCAGATCCTGACCTTCGCGCAATTGCAAGCCAACGCGCACGGCGACTTCGGCCAGACGTTCAAGTTTTACCGGGTCGATGACGGGAGTATTATTGTCATGTGCCATAGGGCTGCAAACCTTGTGTTTGATAGAATCAGCGGCAGTGTATCAGAAGGCATAATTTCACCACTCTTTTTACTGTTATTGCGCTATATTGATGAAGCGGTCGAATTTTTTATTCAATGAGAGCAACGGCTATGAAGAAAAGCGTGCTTATTTTCCTCGGTATTGCAGGGCTGCTTGCAGGCTGTCAAACCATGACACCTGAACAGCGCCGCGCGGCAGATGAACAGACCTGCCGCAGCTATGGTTTCAAACAGAAATCGGATGCTTTTGCGAATTGTCTGATGCGGCTTGATCTCGACCGCCGCGCGGATCGGCGCGAATGGCAAAACAGAGCCAACTTTTACGACAGGCCGATGGTAATTTATCAGCCCGTTCCGGTAGCCGTGCCTGTAAAATAAAAAAGCGCCCTTCGGGGCGCTTTTTCATTCTGCGATCAGCTCAATTTCAGAGCGGCGATTGCGGACGATCCTGAGCGAGAAGCATCGCACCAATTGCATCAACATGCTTCTTGTCAGCGGTATATGCCAAGGATGCATTCTGCTCCGCTGGTGCGGTTTCATCAAATGTTGGCTGATAGCTTGCAACTTGCGTCAGAACTGGCTTTTCAGCGGGCGTCACAGGCAAGGTCGCCAGACGATCACCGCGCGCCTGTGGACCAACGCCACCGTTCTGCTGCGTCTCTGCCGTTTTTGCTGCCTCAGCCAGAGCAACCTGAACCGTTGGCTGTGCTTCCGGAACAGTCCCATCCTGCTGTGTGGTTACGTTGTAAAACGGCCCTTCCGGCATGGATGGCGATTGTGGTGTTGATACATAAGCGAGATTGTAAGGCGTCTGCGGAACCGGGTTCTGCAATTCGCCATCACGTCCACGCTTTTCATAAAAAGAATTTCCACCTGCAACCAGCACATAGTGCATATTGTTGTAAGGGAATTTGAGCCCTGCCGTATGGAAGAACATCGAGTTCTTCAAAGATGGATGACGCTTGCCTTTAAGAACTGCATCGGCAGCTGCTTGTACATCTGGCAAAGCTTTGGAATTCATCTTGCGGGTGAGAACGCCCGGCGCAAACTGGTTTTTCTGACCAACAACGCCGCAAATCGTATCAGGATAGCTGCCCGATGCGAGACGGTTCATCACAACTGTGCCGACGGCCATCAAGCCATCTGGACTCGACCGATTGGATTCGAAAAACATAGCACGCTCAAGGCATTCTCTGTCTCTGGCCGTGTATGTGAACGTCTTAACGCCATTGACCGTTTTGACATGGCTCGTTGCAACCGTCTTTTCGGTCTTGGCCTTGTTTGTACCGCCAGTCGTCGTGCAGCCCGTCACCAGAAAAGGTGCTACGATCAGACCAAGAATAACCGGCAGTTTCCATTTACGAGCGCGCATCAACGGCTCAATCTCTTAATTAGGCGCATCATTACGACCCTTAACTGATCCAGTCTGTTTTCACTTTTAGAGCGCCTTCAAGGCGCTGCAAAATCAGGCTGGCGTTCAAGCCAAATCGAACGAAAATTAAAATTCAAACGTTCTGCTAATCTTCTTAGAGTGCAAGGATTAAGAATTTTTCGGCAAAAACAAGGCAAAAAATCATATTTCAAATTGAAGCTGATATTGAAACCGAAAGACTCAAGAGCTCAAAACTGAAAACAATAATCAGCGCTAAGCCATTCTAAATTATTAACAAATCATTAACGCAACCATTCAAATCTTATAAGCTATTGATTACACGCGATTCAATTGCGGTGCAGCTTGCACCATAGAGCTGCCTTAATTCGTGGATGCTGTAAAATCCTGCTAAGTCATAGAAATCGGCGCTGAAAAAACCTCAACGTGCGCCTCTCACGCGCTTAACGTCCTGTGTGAGTCAAATCTTTGAAATGAACTGTAACATCGTGTGATACGGTCCATTATGGAACGAATTATCATCGACAACACGAATCGGAACGGATCATTTCCTAACAAAAATGGCCCGTTTCCTTTCAGGTAACGAGCCATACAAAATCTATTCGATAAACCTGAAGATCAGCCGAACGAATAGCCAGCGCCGCGCACCGTGCGGATCGGATCAAGCGTGCGGCCAATATTGATCGCTTTACGCAGACGTCCGACATGCACATCGACCGTGCGATCATCGACATAAATATCCGGACCCCAGACACCATCCAACAGCTGACTGCGCGAGAAAACGCGGCCCGGGGACATCATGAAATATTCTAGCAAGCGAAACTCTGTCGGCCCTAAGCGGATTTCTTTTTCCTTGCGATAAACGCGGTGCTGCTGACGATCGAGAACTAGCTCTCCGACTTTGAGCACATGCGACAAAACACTTGGATTGGCGCGGCGCAGCATGGCTTTAACACGCGCGAGCAATTCCGGGGTCGAGAACGGTTTGACCACATAATCATCGGCACCAACGCTCAAGCCGCGAACACGTTCGCTTTCTTCGCCGCGTGCAGTCAGCATGATCACCGGAAGACGCTCGGTTTCTGGCCACTGACGCAGACGTCGGCACAATTCGATGCCTGATACACCCGGCAACATCCAGTCGAGGATAAGAAGATCCGGCACGTTTTCGCGCAGCGCAATTTCGGCTTCGTCGCCGCGCAAGATCGTATCGACGTGGTAGCCCTCGGCTTCGAGATTATAGCGCAACAAAACGCTCAGCGCTTCTTCGTCTTCAACCACAGCAATCTTGGGTGCCTGTGACATGCAATGTTTCCTATTGAGTTAAGCGTGGCGACACATACAACTCCCCCGTTCAGCCGCGTGCCGCCGCGTTTTCTTACATATGCAAATGGCTCGCTGCATGCTTACAGCAAGCCATGTTTTCAGGATTTACGCGCCTCGTCCACGACAATACCGTGGCTCAGGTCTTCTTTCGGGCGTTCCGCAGGCATCTGCAGGCCGGTCACGATGTAATAGACCGTTTCTGCGATGTTGGTTGCGTGATCGCCAATACGCTCAATGTTCTTCGCGCAGAACAGAAGATGCGTGCAGGCCGAAATATTGCGCGGATCTTCCATCATATAAGTGAGCAGCTCGCGGAACAGCGAGGTGTACATCGCGTCAATTTCATCATCCCGATCACGAACAACATTGATCTGCTGGACGGAGCGCGTTGCATAGGCATCGAGCACATCTTTCAACTGTGTCAGAGCCAGCTCAGCAAGTGTTTCAAGCCCTCGATAAAGCTTGCCCGGCTGGCGCGATTCCGAAACAGCCGCAACGCGCTTGGCAATGTTCTTACCAAGATCTCCCACGCGCTCCAAATCAGCAGAGATGCGGATCGAGCCGATGATTTCTCGCAGATCAACAGCCATTGGCTGGCGCTTGGCAATGATCATGACGGCCTTATCGTCAATCTCGCGCTCGCTTGCATCAAGAATGAGATCGTCGGAAATAACGCGCTGTGCCAGTGCGTTATCGGCATTGACAATGGCTGCAACCGACTGTTCGACCATGCGTTCCGCATGACCGCCCATTTCGGCGATCTTGTGGGTCAGGAACTGGAGTTCTTCGTCGTATGCGCTAACAGTATGCTGGGACGCCATAATAGACCTCTCGATTAAAAATGCAGGAAGCGGAACCGCAATGGGCTCCGGCTTTTGCTGAAATAGTGTTTAGCCAAAACGACCAGTGATATAGTCCTGCGTGCGCTTCTCGGTCGGTGCCGTGAACATCACATCCGTATCGCCAACTTCCACCAGATTACCCAGATGGAACATCGCCGTGCGCTGTGAAACGCGTGCAGCCTGCTGCATCGAGTGGGTCACGATGACGATGGTGTAGTTCTGGCGCAACTCGTCGATCAGCTCTTCAACCTTTGCGGTTGCAATCGGATCGAGTGCCGAGCAAGGCTCGTCCATGAGGATCACTTCCGGGCTGACAGCAATCGCGCGTGCAATGCACAGACGCTGCTGCTGACCACCGGAAAGACCGGTTCCTGCATCGTGCAGACGATCCTTCACCTCTTCAAAAAGGCTGGCCTTCTTCAAGCTTGTGACAACGATTTCTTCGAGATCGGTCTTGTTACGTGCGAGACCATGAATGCGCGGGCCATAAGCCACGTTTTCAAAGATCGACTTCGGAAACGGATTTGGCTTCTGGAACACCATGCCAACACGGGCACGCAGTTCAACAACATCGATCTTTGGATCGTAGATGTCTTCGTTGTCCAGTGTGATATTGCCGGTGATGCGGCACCCTTCAATCGTATCATTCATGCGGTTCAACGAACGCAGGAAGGTCGACTTGCCACAACCAGAAGGGCCGATCAGCGCTGTGACCATCTTTTCCGGCACGTCGAGATCGACTTCAAACAGAGCCTGTTTTTCGCCATAGAACACACAGACCTTGTCGCCACGCATTTTAATCGAAGGGGCGTTGGTGTTCATTTTTTCTCCTACGGCTTTTTCGAGAGATCGTTCAGTCATGAGATTCATCATTTCTCTCCCGTTTACCAGCGGCGCTCAAAGCGGCGGCGCAGAATAATTGCTAAGATGTTCATGACCGCAAGGAACAGGAGCAGGACGATAATAGCGCCTGATGTCCGTTCCACAAAGGCACGTTCGGCTTCATTGGCCCACATGAAAATCTGCACTGGCAGAGCCGTAGCAGGGTCCATCGGGGTTGCAGGCATATTGGCAACGAAGGCCACCATACCAATCAGAAGCAGCGGTGCAGTTTCACCCAATGCCTGCGCAAGACCGATAATCGTTCCGGTCAGAATACCGGGAGCTGCGAGCGGCAACACATGATGAAACACCATCTGTGTTTTCGATGCACCAAGCCCCAGTGCTGCTGCCCGGATCGACGGTGGAACCGCGCGAAGAGCGGAACGTGTCGCGATGATGATGGTTGGAAGCGTCATCAGCGTCAGCACCAGGCCACCGACAAGCGAAGCTGAACGCGGCAGGTTGAAGAAGTTGATGAAGACAGCAAGGCCAAGCAAACCGAACACAATCGACGGAACAGCAGCAAGATTGTTGATGTTGACTTCGATAATATCCGTAAGGCGGTTCTTCTTGGCATATTCTTCAAGATAAATCGAAGCGGCTACACCGATAGGCAGGGCCAGAACCAGCACGATCATCATCATGTAGAAAGAACCGACCAGCGCAACACCAAGACCCGAGGTTTCAGGACGGCTGGAAGCACCATTGGTGAACAAGCCCCAGTTGAAAGCCTCACGCATAATACCTTCATCGGTCAATGTCTTGATCCAGGCAAACTGGCGATCGGAAACCTTGCGGTTTGCTTCCGGCACCGAAATATCGATCTGGCCCTTATAGGCAGAATCAATATCAGCAGCGGCAAGAACAGGAACCGTCTGCGTCGTTCCGATCAGCGATGGGTTATCCATCACCATCTGGCGCAACTGAACGCGCACACCGTCCGAGAAGAAACGCCCGACTTCACGCATTTCTGCGCGGTTACTTGTTGAAACGCCTAATTTTTCAGCCAGCGCATTACGCACCAGAAGCGGATAGTTGGCGGTGATCAGCACATTCGGATCCGTTGCAAGCTTGTTGCCCGGATCGATGACGCTCGCTTCAAGTTTAACGGGCAGATAGATCGTCGTCTGTCCGAAAGCCGTGTAGCCCTTGGAAATAACAGAGAACAAAAGCGCGCAAAGGAAGAACACACCAATCGCAATGGCAATAATGCCATAGAGACGGAAGCGACGTTCAGCAGCGTAGCGACGCTTGATACCGATATCACGGCGCTCAGGCTTTGCCACAGCAGTGCCGGCATTCAATGTTGAATCGGTCATTATTCGTACTGCTCCCGGTACTTGCGAACGATATAGAGCGCAAAGATGTTCATGATCAGCGTCAGGACAAAAAGCGTAAGACCCAGCGCAAAGGCAACAAGCGTTTGCGGAGAATCAAACTCAAGATCGCCTGTGAGCTGACTGACGATTTTAACAGTGATCGTCGTCATCGCTTCAAACGGATTGGCCGAAAGACGGGCTGCAACACCAGCTGCAAGCACCACGATCATGGTTTCACCAATCGCACGCGAGGCCGTCATCAGCAGTGCACCGACAATGCCCGGAAGTGCTGCAGGCAGGACGACACGCTTGATTGTTTCAGAGCGTGTTGCACCAAGACCGAGCGAGCCGTCGCGAAGTGATCCCGGCACCGCCGTAATAATGTCATCGGACAGCGACGACACGAACGGGATCAGCATCACCCCCATGACAAGACCAGCCGTCAGCACGCTCTGCGCCATGATGAAACCCTGACCGCCAGCGATGGCCATAGAAAGGTCACGCAGGAACGGACCAACCGTAATCAATGCAAAGAAGCCGTAAACAATGGTCGGGATACCGGCCAGAAGTTCGAGCACCGGCTTGATCACGGTGCGGACTTTTGGCGTCGCATATTCAGCCATGTAAATTGCCGAGAACAGGCCAACCGGCACTGCAAACAACATGGCGACGAAAGCAATATAGAGAGTACCGGCCAAAAGCGGGATCAGACCAAACTGACCAACTTCACCGCCCGAACCTGCCGCTGCAAAGCGTGGATCCCATACTGTACCAAAGAAGAAGTCCATCGGCGAAATCGACTGGAAGAAGCTCACGGTCTGGAACAGAACAGAAAACACGATGCCGATGGTTGTGAGAATTGCGATGCCAGAAGCGGCAATCAGTCCCCACAAAACGATGCGCTCAACATTGTTGCGGGCGCGTGTGCGGCGGCGAATGCCGGAAAGGCCAAAAATCAGGCCAGCAACCGCGATAACCAGAGCAATTGCGCTGCCCAGAGTGTGGGAAATCTTGCTGGCTTTATCGAGGAATATTGCAACCGGGACCATATAGTCCTGACCTTCGGTCGCAAGCGCTACACCCTTCGAACCAAGCACGTCGCGTGCTTGCGCGTAGGTCTGCGGAAGGCTGTCGATTTCAGCGGGCGTCAGCTTCTGCAAACCATCAGAGAGACTGCGGATCATACCAAGCTGCAAGCTGCGCTCGGAATAAGTCCCATCTTCAACGGCCGCAGGCATACGCGCTGTGGCCGTGTGGTCGAGATAAACTGATGTTCCGACCGCCCAGACCGCGAGAAACAGAATTGCGGGCAATGCGGAAACGAGGAAAACCCACCAGCCATGATAAAGCGGGCGGGAATGCATTTTCTCTGCGCTTACGCCTGTGGTGACGACAGGCTGCGCTTTGTCAATTGCTACGGCGCGCTGTCGGCCTATGAAGAATCCGATCAGCCCGATTGCGACGACGCTGACGAGAACCAGAAAGAAGGACATTCAATTTCCCCGGCTGCCCCAAAAAATGCGGAAGCAGTTTATTGACGCAAATATGCCGTCAAACCACTTCCACGCGAATGCGCCTGTCTTATATGACCCGCGCTAAAGAGAAAGAACGTGGGGCGCATGATCCCCACGTTCCACAGTTCAAAGCTTACTTAGCAGCAAGAACCTTGCCTTCGGTGAAGGAAGTGCGCTGTGCTTCCCGTTCTGCATCTGGTGCAGGAACCAGACCGTATTCAGCAAGAGGGCCGTCAGGGCCGATCATCTGTTCCGACAGGAAGAAGTCAACATACTCCTTGAGGCCCGGAATGACGCCAAGGTGAGCCTTCTTCACGTAGAAGAACAGTGGGCGCGAAACGGGATATTCACCCGAAGCAACGGTTTCTACCGATGGTGTTACGCCATTAACAGTTGCAACCTTGAGCTTGTCAGCATTGTTTTCGAAGAAGTAGAGGCCGAAAACGCCAACGCCCTGCTTGTTCGAGTCGATGCGAGCCAGCGTTTCGCTGTAATCGCCGTCGATATCGACAGCCTTGCCGTCTTTACGAACAGCGATACAGGCAGCAGCCGCAGCCTTGTCGTCGAGACCGGTTTTCTTGATTTCTTCGAGGGCACCTGATTCCTTGCAACCGTCAGCCAGAAGCTTTTCTTCGAAAACTTCACGGGTGCCGTGTTTTTCACCCGGGATGTAAGCAGCAATGTCCCAATCTGGCAGGTCTGCATTGACCTGATTCCACTTGGTGTTTGGATTGTCTACGAGCTTGCCATCAACAATAACCTTGGCAGCAAGCGCCTTGTAAAGGTCAACAGGCTTGAGCTTCCAGTCCGGGCCATTTACATCGGTCGCAAACACGATGCCGTCATACCCGAAGCGAACTTCCTGAACATCCTTAACGCCAGCGTCGATGCAGGACTTCAGCTCTGTGCCCTTCATAGCGCGCGATGCATTGGCGATGTCGATGGTGTTTTCACCAACGCCCTTACAGAATTCCTTAATGCCTGCGCCCGAACCGCCCGATTCAATAACCGGCGTCTTGAAGTTCGGGTAGGTTTCGCCAAAAGTTTCGGCAACGATCTTCGCGTAAGGCAGAACGGTCGAGGAACCGGAAACCTGAATCTGTTCGCGTGCGTTTGCAGCTGAAACCGACAAAACTGCTGCAATTGCCAGCGCTGCGGTCGAGGAAATCATCTTGTTCATGAGTACCAGTCCCTGTTGTAAAAGACACATGACGTGAAAGCGTCAGCAGCCATCTACGCGCTCTATATAACAGTCATATGACAGTAGTGTTACAGCTCTGTGTCATTCAATGATGATGGCAGTTTTGTGCGCTCACATGCAAATTGCCTAATATTATGAATCACTCAGCAGGCATCACTCACTGGGACGCGTGAGAACATATATTGCGGAGCCAAGCATGAAGATCGTGACACTGATCGCCAGCAACGGTCCGGGCTGCGCGCCCCACCAGAACATGGCATAACCGAATGTCATGCCGAGACAAGCATAGAGTTTAGCTTTTGGCGGGATGGCTCCGCGCGCGCGCCATTTGATGATCATGGGACCAAAGCGTGGATCGGCAAGAAGCCGCGCTTCAAACTTTGGCGAGGAGCGCGCGAAAAACCATGCGGCGAGAATAATGAAGATCGTTGTTGGCATGACCGGCAGGATGGCACCGATAATACCCAGTGCCACCATAAGAAAGCCAAGGCAAAGATAAAGAATGCGCTTTCCCGCCGAAATTGGCGTTAGCGTCTTTTCCGTATCTTGCTTTTGCGTATTGTCCTGCATGTTTATCCATTCTTAAGATGCGCGCTTATAGCAGGGTTTTGGCTTTTGCGCGCATAGACAGCATGGACAAAACTGCGTCATCACGCGGGATTTCAACAAAAGTTACACACAAGACTCCAAACTTTATCGACCCAAAAAACACGAATAAGTTGCATTTTGACCAAAAAAGGCCGGATTTCGTCATCTTGTGAATCCGGAGCGAACACTAGCGATACAAATAAAGATTGTATTGTCCTGGCTAAGCAATCGCCCACTCTTAAGCAGTTTTTCTTAGGAAACGCGCTTAAAAACATGGATCAGCGCGGTCTGTCATCGAATCCCAGAGATTCTCAAATAGATTTACAGAAACAACGCGATTCAATTCAAAATATTCCTGATTTTTTCTTGGAAGTTTAAATAAACAACGCTCAGTATAGGATGATATTCCGCCCAAATATGTGATTCAATCACCTCATTATACTCCCAATAACATCACGTCGTCGCCACATTTAGATTCCAATTGGCTCCGGCCTTTACCAGTCATGACTGTGAAGGCTCTTCGAAACGACTATTGGAATCACGATGAACTTCAAAATCCGTATGGCTATGCTCGCCGTTGCGACAACAGGTCTGTTCTCGATCACCGCAATGGAAGCTCAGGCCGCGCGCTGTGGTGGTGCTTCTTGGTATGCACTCACGTCCCGCACGGCATCGGGCGAACGCATGAACCCTGCGGGCTTAACAGCCGCCCATAAGACGCTGCCTCTTGGCAGCAAGGTTAAAGTCACCAACCAGCGCAATGGCAAGTCGCTCGTCGTCCGCATCAATGATCGCGGTCCGTTCATCAAGGGACGTGTGCTTGATCTTTCCAAGGGCGCTGCGCAGCGTCTCGGCTTTATCAATGCCGGCCACACAAAAGTGTGCTTTACGCCGCTCTGACCCGATAAAGAATAACATGTTCTGAAACCGCTATGGGCTTCCATGGCGGTTTTTTGTACGCCTAATTGCACGCCTAAGATGCATTAATAATCGAATGCCCGTGTTAACCATTAATTAAGAAGTTGGGCGAATACGCGGCACTCCGAATTGACTCAGACCATGTTTCATACTTTAACTTTTCGTTAATAAATGCCCTGTGCGGGCTGTGAAAAGGGCGTTGAGTATGTTGTGTGTAGTTCGCTCAGGTATGAAGATTATCGCTGCTGCCAGCATTGGCATCGCTGCTCTCATTGTAAGCTTCAGTGCACAGGCTGGAACCGGCGCCTATATGCAGACCGGCAAACTCACCTCACAGCCAATCGGCCACTACGAATTCTGCAAGCGTGAGGCTGCTGAATGCAACATCGTAAGCCGCGATACGCGCGCCCTTTCGCTCAATAACAAGAACTGGCAGCTTATCCAGACCGTTAATCTTTCGGCCAATGAACGCATCAAGCCGATGACCGACATGGAAATCTACGGCGTTGAGGAATATTGGGCTTACCCGACCACTGTTGGCGACTGTGAAGATTATGTTCTTCTTAAGCAGCGCGAACTGGCCAAGGCTGGCATTCCAATGACCGACCTGCTGATCACCGTTGTTCGCAAGCCAGACGGTGAAGGCCATGCAGTTCTCACCGTTCGCACAGATCGCGGCGATTTCGTTCTCGACAATCTGACCGATGAAGTTCTGCGCTGGGACGAAACCGAATACACCTATCTTAAGCGTCAGGCTGCCAACAATACTGGCCGCTGGGTCACCATCGAGAGCCCGGACAACCTGCTGGTTGGCTCTGTTAAGTAAGTTCAGGCAGAGGCGATCAGCCTCTCCGCGCCTGTCCTATAAGAAATTGCGCCAGCCAAATGAATCCGGCTGACCTGATCAACACCATCGAGATCAGCGAGCGTGCGTGCCACTTTCAGAATACGATGATAGGCACGCGCGGAAAAGCGCATCTGCTCACTGGCATCGCGCAGTAATTTGACGCCTGCCGCATCCGGCTTTGCCACGTCTTCAATCAGATTTGCCGAACAATGTGCATTGGTCATCGATGCATCGAGTCCAAGAGCCGTATAACGTGCACTCTGTATTGCCCGCGCCCGCGCCACGCGCTTGGCGACAGTTTCACTGCGTTCAGACTGTGAAGGCTGAATGAGGTCCATTGCGGAAACCGCAGGCATGTCGACGCGCAAGTCGATACGATCCAGCAAGGGACCGGAAATCCGCGCCTGATAATCGCTCTGGCAGCGAGGACCGCGCGCGCATGTGCGCCCCGGTTCTCCTGCCATGCCGCAACGACATGGATTCATTGCCGCAATCAATTGGAAACGCGCGGGATAGCTTGTGCGATGATTGACACGCGCAATCATGCATTCGCCTGTCTCTAGTGGCTGTCGCAAGGAATCCAACACTTGCGGTGTAAACTCGGGAAATTCATCGAGAAACAACACGCCATTATGCGCGAGCGACACTTCTCCCGGTCTCGCCCGCAGCCCACCACCGACCATAGCCGCCATCGAGGCCGAATGATGCGGCGCGCGAAACGGCCTGCGATCAGACAATTTTCCGCCCGACAATTCGCCTGCGATGGAGGCGATCATCGAAACATCGAGAAGTTCGCGAGGGCTGAGCTTTGGCAAGATCGACGGCAGGCGCTGCGCCAGCATGGACTTGCCCGATCCCGGCGGACCGACAAGCAGCAGATTATGATACATTTCTTTAACGAATCAGACGATGGTGTAATTTATGGTAAAGGCTTATTCCTACATCCGTTTTTCGACGCCAGAGCAAGCTAAAGGCGACAGCCTGCGCCGTCAGACGGCAGCAGCTGAAGCTTGGTGCTCTGCCCATGGAATCCAACTTGATGATACGATGCGCGATCTTGGTGTCTCAGCATTTCGCGGTACAAATAGGACAGAAGGAGCGTTAAAACACTTTCTTGCGCTCGTGGAGGAAGGGCGTATTTCACGCGGTTCTTACCTCATCGTTGAATCCCTTGACCGTATTTCTCGTGAGGTGGCAACCGATGCCGCAATGCGTTTATTTGATCTAATTCGAGCTGGAATCACAGTTGTTACGCTTAGTGATGGACAAGTTTATTCGCATGACGGATTGCGCGATAATTGGATGCCTCTTGCATTCTCAATTATGATCATGGCCCGCGCACATGAAGAAAGCTTGATGAAATCCAAGCGTGTCACCGCCGCGTGGGAGCGCAAAAAGGAGCTGGCAAGAGCTGAAAAAAAACCATTAACGCCACGATGCCCCGAATGGCTCGAACTACGCGACGGAAAATTTCATGTTCGCCCCGAACGGGTCGCCATCGTTCATCGCATCTTCCAAGATACGATTGACGGCTACGGGCGTCGCGAAATTGTGCGTCGGCTCAATGCTGAAAAAGTACCAACGTGGCGCGGCGGTGATGGTTGGCAGACGTCCAGCGTTGCGAAAGTCGTGCAGAGCAAGGCCGTAATTGGTGAATATCAACCTCATACAGGCACGCACAAACTTCGCAATCGAAAGCCTGTAGGCGATCCGATTAAGGATTATTACCCCCCAATCGTTGATGACGTGACATTCTGGAGAGCTCAGGCCGCGACCGAAGGGCGACAACAGCGTTCTGCAGGGCGCAAAGGCAAACATGCACATATTTTACAAGGCCTTGCTGTTTGCGGTGCCTGCGGAAGTCCTATGCACCTTCTCAATAAAGGAAAACCGCCAAAGGGCGGGAAATATATTTGTTGCTCCAACAATCTGCGTGGTTTGGATTGTTCTATGTCGCGGCGTTGGCGAGCCGAAATGTTGGAAGACCAGTTGTTGCGCACCTTCGCCACCATTGAAGCAGGCTCTATTCAATTGCTGGATAACAGCGCGCCGCGCCTTGAGCATGATATTTCGTCGCTCAAAGCACGGCTGGACGATGAAAAGCGGAAGCGAAAGCGTCTTGTCGCTTTGGTTGAGGAAGGCGACGACGACGACGATCTTGCCGAACGCTACCGCGCAATCTCTAAATTGATCAAAGAATTGACTGCTGAGCTCAAGGCCGCAGAAGTAGCTCAATCAAAGGCGACGGCAGACCCCGATTTTGTGCAAAAGATCATCGAAGCTGCTAGCCTGTCCGCGCAACTGGACGAGTCGGACCAAGACAAGGCCCGCGATTTGCGCATCAGGTTGCGAGAAATCATCAAATCGACCATCGAACGGATTGTCTGCGAACCTCAAATCGGAGCAATATTACATTTCCCTCCACGTCATTCGTTCGAATTGCATGCGAGAAATTTTGGGATTCACATGAAAGCGGTTCGCGGTTCTGGTCCTGTCTTTCTTCTCGACAAAGACCCTTCCGACGAAGCTATTGACCGCTTTTTCGGAGGTCCATTCCCAGACTTTGCCGAAGATCATCCCCAAGATTATGAGATTCAGGATTTTGACATCGAGAATCCCGCCGACGAGCAGGAAGCCTTTGCGGCTGCATTCTTAAAATTCAAGCGCACTGGCATTAAAACGCCTGCCGAGCTTGCGGAATGGGTTGAGGCTTACCATAAAGAGAATTGCTCCAGTTAATCCCCCTGTTTCCCACAATCTCCGACATCGCTACAGCACTGTTTGATTTGCGCGCTCAGTCTCCGTTGCCACCCCGCCGGGGCTTGGAAAACACGAAGTCGAGTTGCCCGCAACTCAACTCAATTCGTCTCAATTTGAAATAAATCATCTTTGACACCTATAGGTGACATCGCCTTTTGTTCTTGATATGTTCAAAATCCATGGCTGGCAGTATCTACGACACCAAACAGGACTTAAAATCAAATTCTTATGCACAAGCAAAAGGTCAGTAACGCGTCTTTTCTTCGTGACCTCACACCCGCCAGCATTCAAAAAGGCTCTTTAAATGGCCCATTACGGGCCTTCAATTTTCGCAGAATTGCCGAATTCAGCTTGTTTACCAACGCGAATTTGAATGAAACGGATTTTGTGTGATATAAAAATTCGTAGTTTTAGCGATCAGTTTGTTGTGGTGGTAATAGTCTACAACACTGCTCTTTTTTCTCTTTTATAAAACTTTTTGGGTCTAAGCCGACTTTATTCGCTAGCAGTATAACGTCATCACTTTTCATTTTTACGTTATTAAGAATCCATTCTACCTTTTTCGCATAATCTGTTGGACTTTCTGCTTTAATTATTGAATTCCATAACATTTGTAACGCTGTATTTTTCATATGGCCAATAGGGCTGCTGATAGATTTCGGGGCCGGAGGAAATTGTGTTTTTTCTGGTTGAAGGGTAAAATTCCAAGAGTAATAGCTATCTCTTATATCAAGTGCAGTACCATTATTTCCCTTTTTTAACGGCTCAAACTCCGTGCCTATATATTCTTTTTTGCTTTGGATTAGATGTGAATATTTCATACCCTCATAGTCTCTGATATCGAGATCAACGTCCCAATCTTTGCCTACGAGCCAGTTCAGCCCGACTACCCGTCTTTTTAGCTCGAAAATTAAAGCATCAAGCTTGAATAGGTCGGTCGGAAAAGTGTCGTATGAAACAAGCCCATAGCGACAATCGATATCTCCATACTTATTAATTCTATTGATAAAGTCATCCAATGAACCGCTATCCCAGAGATCACTATTCAGCTGTACAGGTTTTTCAAACTCGGGGACGGGACATCTTTTGTAAGTGCGTTTGTAGGAACCCCATATATTGGTCAAGTCATGTTGAAGTTTTTTAGAAGAATGACCATTGAGTATAAGGCCAGCCTTAAGGTACTTTTCAATCGCTTGCGCTGATTGCCAGTAAAACTCTGAAAAAATGAAATTTATTTTTGTGTATCTAGCTAGTAGGTAATTTGTATCAGCAGGCTGTGCGAAAAACGAATGCGCAAATATATATTTGAAGCGATTATCGTTATAATTCAGCATAACCTTACCTTCGTTGTTTTTAATTATTTCGCAAAAAACTGGATTTCACGCCGCCAAATCCAATTTCGCTGCATGCGTGCGCTGCGCACCTGAATCCAAAAATTCAGCATACAACCGCAAAGCAGCGCGAAGATCAGATTTAATTTTTGGCGCGATTGCCCGAAATTCCGCGACTGCGTCCAATCTCCCAAGTTCGATTCCCGTATCCTTAAAAGTTCGACCGCGTAGCAAACGCCGTGCCTTTAACAATTGCGATTTCACATTCCTTGCAGACTGATACGACCGTTCACGCTGCATAAGCCAGCGGGTGAAATTTCCTTGAGTTGCAGGAAGACTTTCACCAGCCTCGCGCTGCAAAATCACATTGCCGATTGCTTTTGCCAATGGCGGAGGTACCGCGTTCGCAATAAGCTGCATTCGATCATGCTTGGTTTTTCCAAGCCATTTCCAACTCGCTGGAAATCCCTGGATTTGAGCCATCTGCTCTTCTGTTAACACTGCCGTGCCGTCAGGTACATCTCTGCTTTTGGGGATGGGGCGCAAAGACGATGCTCGGAGCGTTGGCGCGGGTTCACTCGATGTCCACACTGCACGCTTACCCTTAAGCCTTGGATGAAAATAAATCGACTTCGGACAATCGGCACCGAACAAATCTCGGAGAGTTTTCTGTTTTTCGGACTTAGCAGCAACCAATGCCGATGCCAGAAAACCGTCACGCTCTCCTAGACGTCCAATCACAAACAATCGCTTCCGTGATTGCGCAACACCGAAATATGAAGCATCTAGCTTGGCCTCTGTTAGCCCGTATCCAGCCCGCTTCACTATCTCCCGTGCCTCAGTCCAAGCCTTGGAATTCGCAGCCTGTTGAACATTTTCCATCAAGAACCATTGAGGCCGTGCAATTACAACCAGCATTGCGAAGGCCTTCGTCATCGAAGCATTTTCGCCTTCCTGGCGTCTGCCTGCGGCGGAATAATCTTGGCACGGCGGTCCACCGCAGATCATATCAGGCTGCAAACTGGCGATCATTGACCCAACACCGAGAATATCGTTGAGATCGTGCTGCAAAACGTGCGTGCCAACATTTTCGCGATACGTAGCAACCGCAGAATCCCATGCATCATATGCTTGGATTACATCGAAACCAGCATTGCGAAGGCCTGATGACATCCCTCCAGCACCACAAAACAATTCAACTACCCGCATGTCACTCCCGCTTTTTGTGTAACGGAATATTCCGTTACAAGAATTGTCGGGTCAGGCAACGCCTAAATCAAATTTCTGGAGCGCGCCGACAGAGAATCGCTTTGTTAAAATTACGGATTATGATTATCGAAATGAACTATTGCATCTTGAATATTGTTTAAAAGTGGTAGAAAACCACTCCAATCAATGCTTGTGCGCTTGGGTCTGACAATTTTACCAGCTAAATCGACTTTTCCGAAGTGTGTAGCTGTATTGTAATTATTGTCTTTAGAGAAGTGTTTCCCATTTATATTCTCTTGATACAACCATTGCTGATCAAATAAATCCTCAATGGAAGCATCTGTTTTCGCAGCAGGTAAAGGGACCATTGTTATATATAAATTCCCAATCAAATGAATAAATGGATCATTTTTATTAGCTGTTTTGTTCCAACGGTTACATGCAGCGTTTATTACTTCTCGTCCGTCTTTGTCATTATCAACTAAGATAACAACTGGATGGCTAGGCTTTTGCGCAAATGGGGCAACCAAATCTTTGTAGGATCTGATAAAATCCTTCAAAGGTGGTGCTCCTTCGCCAATTTGATAGAATTTGCGCTTTTCGGTATGTTTATAAAAATCGACAAGCAATTCGTCTTCTAGAGTATTATATAGTTTTGAATATGCGGCTCCTATCGTTTTAATGGCTGCGTTAATATAAATAGCATCAGTTGTACCTTCACCAATAATAATTGGCTTCTCCATTCCATGGAAACTCCGGTAATTAAGTAATTGTTTGTAAATCCTTCCAAAGGCAACTTGATTGTCTATGAATTTCTGTTCTCGCGCCCTATAAGCAATTGGCAGGTCTTTTTTTGCAACATGATCTAGACTAACTCCAAATCTGCTCCTACGGACGTAGTGTATAAAATCCATGCGTCCTTGAAGTTTGCGTGACGAGACTTCAGTCCATTTTCCTTTTACAATCTCGAAGCAATACCCTTCTTTAAATAAATTATGGCATTGGCTACGAATATTTTTATAGTATTCGTTTGGAACGTTAATATTCTGGTTGATAGTTAAACCAGTTGCCTCTTGCCGTGAGTGCGGTAATTGCATCCGACTTTTATCATGGTTGATGCGAAAACCACTAGCATACACGCGACTGAGGAGGCCACTTCCAGCTACCCATCGATCATTAGTTCCGGCTACCAAGCGCGCTATAGCGGCAGGAAAATTTTGTTCATTTGTTGAGAATGTCAAATCGTCAGCATATCGCGTATAACTACAGTTCCCAGCTTTGGCCATTTTATTTAGTTTAATATCAAGCATATGAGCAATGAAGTTAGATATTACTGGTGAACAAGGAGCCCCTTGCGGTAGTGTATTATTGTAGCAGGAAACCTGAGCAATTATCGTTGCAATTGATGGATCCAAGCGAAAGTTGTTGTCTGAAATAAAGAACCCTCTTACGCGACCAAAAGTAATAGACGGAAAGAAATTCTCTAAATCTGTATTAAATACAAATTTTTTTCCGATATGCAAACGAGAATTGGTGACTATGCTATACTTATCTTTAAATCCATGCGCTAAAACGCATTTAGATATATTAACGCCATCAAAACTTTCGTCGATACGTTTCTGTTCTAAGTCGTTATATATTTCAGATAGTAGGCGCGCTAGTTTTACCTGGATTCGTTTCAGGCCATCTTGTGGTGCTGTTATGGTTCTGTATCCACCATTCTTCTTTGGAATAGTGTATGTGACGTACTTACTTTTCAGCGGGGCTTTATAAAGCCAATAGCTCAGGACTTTCGGCTGCTCTTTTAAAAGAGCTGCTAATTGACCAAGCGTTTTAACATTTCGTAATATTGATGGAGATTGTGTGATGATAGGAAGCACGGCTCGCGGATACTCGTTGGCGGTAGTCGGTGGTCAACATAGTGATGGTCCGCTGTCCATCTGCCGGGTAGCATTGAGCAGCATAGTTCGTTCAACCGTCGCGAAACACGACAGAAAAATCTATCCGCGAGCAATAGGTAGCTAAATATGAATTTTCTTATAGTCAAGTAAATATTGACAGTATTCTTAAATTACAAATTAAGTTGTGTCTTTTTGTTAAAACAATATCCGATTTTTTTTCTTCTCCGATTTTACGAAGCTCTAAGTTAGCAAATTTTGAAAGATTATATGGCCTCTCAGAACGGAATTTCTCCGGGAGGGCTTACATACCCCACGGGCGGGGCGTTAGCCCCAAACCGCTTGGGGAGGTGTAGATTATCTGGAGATGAGTTATTGAAAACAATATTATTTTCAACTCCTTGAGACGTATTATTCTCGGATTCGAAAACTGAATTATATTCCTGAACCATCTTCGCAGCCGTGTCTTCATCGACAATTTGCCAGACATCAGGCGTCTTGATCATCTCTTCGCCAGACTTATCAAAAATTGCCAAGCGACCAGATGGACGCTTACTCAATCCGAATCCAGCGGTCTTGGCTAAACCAAAAAAAACCTTTCTAAATTGCCGAACCGTCAATACACACCCGTTACGCTTTTCGACAAGCGTATCAAGGGCAAATTTAAATGCCTTCGCCAGTCCAAGAGCATCCGCAACTTTCTGAATTTCAGCTTCTAGAGGCACATCATTTTCAAAAACGAATTTTGAAACCGCTCCAACCGCGCCGATAGTCTGGCTAACCTCTTCGCCATAGCCATTTTCGGCCAACCTGCGTAGCGGCATAGGCGGTAGCGGGTCGACATCCGTCATCTGGCGATTGATAATCGTCGCCGAATCCGCAGTCTCATCAACATCAAATCCACTCATTTCCCATTCGGTTACCGCCTCGCGTAACCATTTTATTTCAACCTCATCCAAATCTGAATCCGGCCACATCCCCATTGCAATTGCTGCGTGCCATGCCTCAGTCGCGGCAGCATCGGAATGCATGCGCAATTTCTCGTTCAACCGCTCTTTCTGGGGCCTTGTGACCGCCTTGCCTTCCAGCAACTTATTAAGAAGCTCACGCTGTGGATTATCATTCTCATTTTCAAAGGACGTCGGCAGCGCGTCAGGCTCTTCAACCTCGCTGCCGAGCGCCTTAATTTCCGCCCTGATGCCTTCTGCAAGTTTCGAAAACTTACGCACTTCAAGCATGTGACGCATAGCCAGCGCCATTCTGGCGTCTTCCGGCTCGCGGTCGCCACGCTGCGCACATTTCCATAACACATCCCAAATTTCATTCGGCGCACGGCTTGAATCGAGACCAATCCAGGTATGAGTCCGAGCTCGACGAATCCATTTCCATGCGCGATAGCGCTCTGAATCTTGGCTCTCTTTCACTGCCTTCTGTTCACGCTGAAATTCCTTTAATTCGTCACCAGCTAGCTTGCGATCACCAATTTCCTTCTTTCGTGCCTCAAACTTTTTGATGCGCTCTCTGTCGGCCTTCTGTTCCTGTCTGGTCGAATAACGTGCAGCATATCGAGCGGCAGACATCGCGGTTTCTTCCGTGCCATTATTGCCGAGTTTTGGGCTATATCGTTTGTCCTTGTCACCAATAACGCGTGCATCACAGCCACGATCCTGACCTTTTCCGTCATCTTTCAGACGTGTCGAAAATTTCTTGCGAAATTCGTCACAGATCCCCCGTGCTTCTTCCAGTGTTGGCACGGCCAGCAAGATGTGTCTGTGTGGACTTCCTGACTGTTGGGGCTGCCCGCACCACATGCCAGATGGTCTAATTTTCTTGTTCCGTAAAATTTGCAAGACGACTTTCATGTCATCCTGAATCTTCTCTAGCGCTTGCCACGGCCCGAATTCTCGCGGATCGTGATCACTTATGCGCTTGTCTTCATTTGTCGAATGGCACACATATTCGCCTGGCAATGTCACTGTTATCCAGCAGACGTGCCAACCTAACGCTTGCCAACGTTTCAACATCATGTCGATCATCAGGGATCGTTTTGCAGCAGCTTGTTTTTGAGCCTTTTCGTTTAGTTCCACCATGGAAATTTGAACGTTTGGGTCATCGACTTTTACCAGTCGCAAACCTTCCAGTATTTCTTCCGTCAAATCGACATGCTCACGAAAAAGTCCGAGCAAATAGTCGCTTACGTAAGTTGGTCGAGCAAAAGCGTTTCGCCCGCCAACAGCCTTCAAGGCACCCTCAACTCGCAAGATTGTGTTACGCTGCAACTTCACAATTTTCCGCAAATGCCACTTCTCATCACGGCGACGTCTTTGGTCTGGATGCTGATTAATAAGATTGCCATTTTTATCTTTGCACGGCCAATCGAGTGCATATTCAGATGCCTTGTTTGCCGCCATTTCACGAAGTTTTCGTGGCCGAAGGCCAAGCACTTCAAGCCCATCCCATCCCACCAACTCTAAAATTAGCTGCTCACGTTCGTCACGCCGTACATCGGAAAGCTTATCCAGAAAACCGCGCCACTCTGGTGGCAGGAAACGTACAACATCTTTATGTGTGCGCGTCTCTTTCGATAGAATTTTCTGGCATGGAACCGAAAAGTCGACAGTATGGCGAGGAAGCATCCTGCCACGCGTGTTTCCAGCCTCTTCCTCTTCAAGCTCTGCGATATCAAAACGCAGACGCTCTTCCGCAGATAAACAATCTTGGGCTGGCTCAAAAGGCTCAATTCCGCCGACAGTTTCCCTGTCGAACAATTCATTCAAAAAATCCTTCCGAAAGTGCCCACTGCCAAGCCTTGGCGCAGCCGCCAACGCGAGAGCCTGAAAACTCTTCCCCTGTGTAGTTTCGTCAACAAATTTTGCTTCGTGAGGTAGACTATTCTGTGTGCTGGAAAACCGGGTTTCCAGCGAGCGGCTCACCGCTCAAAAAAAGGGGTCTTGCGCATATCTAAGGATTGAATCAGACTCATCTTATTCTCCAAAAGCGCTCCGCAGGGTTCCAGCCCAATGACCGGAGCGTTTTTTATTTCGCCCCGGATTCATCCCAGTGTCAAATCTGGCAAACTTAAACGCCGATCAAATATTTTCTTGCAGCCGACAGAAACGACAAGCACTATAAACATGACGCTTGTACCTCCCGGATCAGCACCAAGCGTTTTCGATATTTGATTTTTCCTGAGAAACGGCTTCCGTACCCCCACACGGAAGCCGTTTTTCGTGATGCCACAAAAAGAAAGAGACACTCGCCGTTGGGCATTCCCTCCGGGATGTTCTTTGAAGAAAGAAATCCCGGAGGGATAATGGAACGATGAAGCGCGCTTCGGCCTGTAAACATTTATTTTAAGAACCGTGGTTCGGCTAAAGCCTGCACCCGCACCACTTCTCAAAATAAATATTGACTGGCCTTCACACGCAAAATTTTGCTTTTCCATTATTCATCATAAGACCATCAATGAAATATAGATGACTTGCTATAAATATTTATTGCTTCAATTATTTTCCTGGCCGCCGAAACTTTTAGAAAGTATAATTATTTATGGCCAGAAATTATGCTTTCCATTGCTAAAAGGAATAAATAAAATGTCAGAAGAAGGTAGAAATATTATAGTTGAGGAAGTTTCCGTAGTAGATTGTGAGGGCGATCTTTATGCCTATTACACAGTTCGAGAACTTGATTCCCAAGACGGCGATATTGTGACTATTGACGGTGCTTGGATCGACTACCATGATGGCCTTTTAGTATTGGTGGACGGTCACATTATTGGTGCTGTTAACGATTACCTGCGCGAAAATCCCATAGATGAAGACCTTCTTGAATCGTACCGAGACGCTTCCGCAGCAAAGTGGAATAGTCAACACGCAGTCGAAATCTGACCCCTTGAAAACGACATATCGGATTCCCCAGTGTGTCAGATCAATCTAAGCCGAATTTAGTTGCAAAGCGGCGTTGCCGTAAAGCAGCACCGAGTGGCCCTTTCAGGGCTGGCCCGCACCATGCAGCTTGACGTCACTTCGCCAGCAACAGACAATTGGCAAGATTTCACAGTCACATAGGAGAACCGACATGAAAAACGTTTTGAAGGGTGCAGCATTCGGAGCAATCCAAGCCGTCGCGGTTATGGGCTTCTGGAGCGTCCTCGCAACCGTCCTTATCGTCTACGTCGCGAAGGGTTTCTAGCCAGTAGCCCATCGCGGTATAGGCATCGCAAAAAGAAAGCCCCCGATTGGGGGCCTTTTTTGTTTCTGGCGTCGCTCTGCTTTCACTGTTCTCTCGTTATGATGCCTGTTGCATCATTGGGGGATTAGGATACCGGAATAGAAATTTGGACGTCGCGCTTGGTGTGCCTGGTTCAACTGGATCAACAGGTGTCGGGTCGTCTACGCCCTCCACCGACACACGGACGATGCCTTGAGCTGTCGCGGTCAGCGTCGAGCAATTGGAACCCACGGGGGCATCCATTCGCTGTAAAATCGAGTAATTGAAATTGACCACTCCGGATTTAGCGGCTTCAGCAGCACTGAAAGCATATTGCCTACCCGCTTCCACTCCTGCGGTACCAGTCTGCACTATGCGTCCTAAATCTGCGTAGGAGCTCGATGGAACGCCACTAACGTTTGACATGGTTGTCTCTAGCACTTTGGTGAAGAAGCCGCCTGCAAACTCCGGAAACTCCTCTACAGAGGCATTCGCAGCTAGCAGTGCAGGCGAAATGTTGACTGTCTCGCCCGCTTTAACCGTTAAATTGATAGTTGGAACAGGTGTCGAGCCATATGGAATCGTCGATTCAGGCTGCAATGCCATTACATTGTAAGTTTTGCGAACACCTTCAGAGTTAATTAGTTCAATAGACCGACTTGATGTCCAAGAGTTTCTTCCGATGCCGGATATTGTTAGGGTGCTGCCCTGCCTGCATAATCGAGTAGCCGTCATCCTCAAGATATTGTTCATCAGCTGGATTCAAGTAAATAGTTGACGAACTAGTGAACGCGATATGGTTATTGATGCCGCATCGTGGGTACACATTGGCCTCTTCAGGCGCAATGAACGCGGGGGCTTCATAATTGACGGTTGTTGACGACGTGAAATCTTTTGTCCCTGTGCTATCAGCAATCGTTACAACAGGCCTAAAGGCTCTGCCTGCCGCCGTATCTGCTGGTGTTGGTGTGAAGGACGTCGTGCAGCGCAGTTGTATCGTTTGATCGATGCATGACAGCGGAGCAACCGTAATACTCGCGCCATTAACAGCGTTCCGAACTTGAATAGGCGAAGACATAGTCACGGGTTTAGCGCCGAATCCCGCCGTGGTGTAATTGGCAGCAATGACTATCTCAACTCTGCCGTCAGGCGCAGACGTCCAAGTTGCTCCAGCATTACCGTTACCAACCGCGTTTAGTCCGTAAATAGTGTAGTGAGATGGATCGGCATGCGCCGCCGTCATGGTGAGTGCTGCGAATGCAGCAGTTAGAATAAGATTTTTGGACATTTTAACGTTCCCCAGCGGCTTGTTGAATTCTCCCCTGTCGCCGCCGCTATGACGACAGGGAGCTTGTTAGTTTTGGTTTTCGTCCTGAGTGTTGGTCTTCTCGGCAGGTGGGGTGCTTAGATTGCGCTGCCCGCCGCCCTGTGGCTGCGGATTGTCATCTTTGGACTTTGGCTTTGGTGCACCCTTGCTTTGTGGCTTCTGGGGAGCGCCAGTGCCTGCGTTGCTGTGAATTCCAGCAACAACCGCAGCTCCTTGGGTCGCTTCGCCCATCGACTGCGAATTGTGCCCAAACCATTGCGCAACTTTTTCGCTCAAATTCATGTTCAAGCTGAACATAAAAACAGCGATTTTCCACTGAACGAACATCGAAATCGCAAAGGCCGCGATGATGCTGCCAACGCCCATCGCATCGCCACCCATCGAGCCACGGAAACCGAACGACCAGACGAACAGGAAAATGTTCAGCACAACCGCGTTTGCGACCCATGATGCCAAGAAAGCGAGCATGTTGATCGGCAAGCGCAGGAAGAGCCCAAACATGATTTTGTAGCCGGGCGTATTGTGCTGGTTAACTAATCCTTCATGGTCAAGTCGCGCATGCATCGCAGCCCATACAATGACTGCAATGGATGCAATGATGAGTTCCAACACGAATGCCGTAATGCCGAAAATTGCATAAATCAGCAGCAGATTAGGCAACACAATTGAAAACATGATGCCGCCGACATAGGAAATCATCATCAGCGGCCAGACAGGTGTCATGCCATATTCGACCATTTTACCGACTGTCGATGACCAGAAGTTGCTTGCACCCGTTGCAGTCAGACCAGCAGCAAACATAAGTTTTGCCCCAGTCATCATGCGGTTTCCCACATTAATCAGATCAGCGACAGGGTCCGGCCTCCACCCATCATAAGCGGTCAGATAGTCGATGATCGGATGAGTGAAGAAATTTAACGCGTCAGCGAAAATGGTGGACTCTTGCTCACCAGCAAACGCCAGGTCATCTCCGGTCAGTTTGATGGCTTTGGATTCTAAGGTGCGCTGATTTTTCAATATACGAAGAGCAAACTGCACTTCTGCTGCGACAGTTCCATTGCTCCATGAAGCGACAGATGGAACGATATGGTAAGGTTTTTCAGATGCGTAAGTGCTAGCCTGTTCGCTCAGTTGGGAAATAACGCGAAAGTAAGAAAAGAAGACTGCGCCGCCAAAAGTTCGAACGCCATCGACAAGTTTCTGTCGCTGTTCTATCTGCCCGGTTGTCGCTTGTTCAGCGGCTGCATCTGCTACAGCTCGCTCATATTTTGCACCAATTTCGTTGAGCTGTTGAGTAAGGTCATCAACAAGGTAGCCCGCCTTCTTATAAGCCTCGACATTGCGCTCGTCTGAATAACCTTCGACGTCGGCTGGCGTCATACCAACTTTGCGAAGTCGTTCAACAATGCCTTTATGAACTTTGAGCGCCCGAACATCTTCAATTAACTGTTTCGCTGCAATACGTCTTTTTGCGCCGAAAGCACCGAAATCTTGTGGGTCGGAAAGCGAGATCGCTCCGCATTCGCTGCCCCAGTCCCAGGTGATTTGATATTTTCCATTGCTTTCTACTATGTTTCCGACAGATGCCGGAGATTTTGGTTGAATGTATTCTCCTATACCTCTTCGTTTTGCTGGCGGAAGCACGTAAAAACACGTCTCTGACAGAGCTACCGACCAAGCGAATTCTTTGCCGTAGATTGCAAGTGGAGTAATCGCATGTCCGTCTTTGATCAGAAAATCGGCAGCCCCAATGGCTACGGCGTTGAAGGTGTTAATTGACGGTGCGGCGACGAACTGACGTAACACAAAATGCGCGGAAGTCAGGCCGTGCATGCCGGGAACAGGAAGCAACAATCCGAAACCGAGAATTACAGCTAATGGCCCCCAAATCTCGTTGTATGAACCTTTGATGGTTTTTCCTTCACGCGCAGCCATCGCAATTGTTGAGATGATAAAGTAGGCCAGTTTCGCCGTAGCGAATATCACCATGATGCCCGCGAAATATCTCAACCCGATCGAGAAACCAGTTGGATGATCGACAGATAAAACGTAGTCAACGGCCTTCCAAACCAGGTCGTCAGATGAAGGTGTTTTGAGGATATCGAGAGCCATTTTCTCTTACTCCTCTTGCGCGTTTGCCACGCCAACCCCAGGCACATCAAAAGTGAAATCATCGAAGATCACTTTGTCTCTTTCCGCTGCAAAACTAGCGATCAGATTCCGCGCAAAACTGTCTTGAATCCGTCCCTCAGAAATCGCTTTCAGCAAGGCTGAGCCGAGTACAATTTTACGGCGTGAATCCAATTTGCGCGCAGCCGTCTTTTCCGACTTCTCAAGCCGCGACAACTCGCTTTCAATTTTTGCTTTGCGTTGCATGAGTTTCTGCAATTTCGGATTCTGACTTTTCAAACTAAATGACATCGATTTTCTCCTGTTTAAATTTCCATCGGCCAATTAAGTCGCCGACAGAATAAGTTTTTAGAATTCAAAAAATGTAGACAACCTAAGTATTAATATACGAAATCGTCATATGTATTTTTGATATCTATAACAATGTTTTGACCACACCTTGATTGTGTCAAGTATCGAAACCAAAATTCTCTTACGACATCAACAACAGCCCACTGCTGTGAAGTGCGCGCTTAAGGGAAAAATTTCCCGCACGTTCTTGCAGAAGGCTTTTGAGATGTCGCAACAGGAGAAAATCAAATGGATCAAATACACTTACACTACACAGAATATCCGACAAAATACTTCTCTGTTTCCGCATTCGGTTTATCGACGGAACAGCTAAAACATTACGCTAAGAGAGCTGGTTTCTTTGTTATAAATTCATCGGACGAGACACAGAAATTTATATCGCGGAAAATAAAACACAAAATATCTCTTTTTCTTACTTTAGAGAATGTCGGGTATCGCATCAGGGTGTCAGTTGGTACTCGTGATATTTTCCCGCCAATCCCCGCGACCCTTCCTGAATCTGCGACCGCGAAAACATGGCTTGGTGACGATGCCTGGTATTGCGGTGGAGGTGCGCAATGACACTAGTTGAAAATCAAATGATCGAGATTCAACCGATCAATAGCCACCCAGATATCCCCGCTGAAATCTGGGTGGCGATGGGCATCCAACTTGTCCTTATGGCGCTCATTTTCTGGCTGATCGGGAAAGGGCTTTCCAAGCTTTCGGCGTACGTCGTGAGGCTGGTTCACGGCTCTAAAGCTGACACCGCAAACAGCAGCGAAGGAGGTGCGCAATGACCGTCAATCAGATGCTTGTTGAAACGTTGTTGATGTTTGCAATTCGGCTCACGCCCATCGCCTGCATACTTTTCTTTATTAGCTTACCGACGTTCCATTTCATGGCGGCGTTGATCATGTTCGTCTTAGCTGCCAGCTATTTTCATGCCGTCCACATCGGCCCGCTGCTCGACGGCATTTTAGGTGACGCGATCGACGAGCTGGGAGGTGCGCAATGACACCTTCCTATGTCCCGATTACCGCAGCAGATTTTGTTGCCCAACCCTCGGCCTGGAGCGAATTCTTATCCAGCGATCTAGGGATACTTGTCCGCTTAGTGACTGTGGCAATCCTCGCTCTTGGGTGGGCCTACTACGCATACTGCGGCTTCATGGCTTGGCGGGCTTTTCGTCTCACACGCCGCCTAGCTGCAACCCCAGAACCCGT
This sequence comes from Brucella pseudogrignonensis, assembly GCF_032190615.1. Taxonomy (NCBI): domain Bacteria; kingdom Pseudomonadati; phylum Pseudomonadota; class Alphaproteobacteria; order Hyphomicrobiales; family Brucellaceae; genus Brucella; species Brucella pseudogrignonensis. Next base: position 1,353,855 of record NZ_JAVLAT010000001.1, on the reverse strand, counting down.
CACCACCCGCGACGACGCCTCGTCGCTCAACGACGAATGGGCTGACATCGAAGAAATCATCAAAGCTGAAAACGCTAACTAACCAGAAGGGAAACTAAAATGAACGCAATCAAGTACGATCTTCCAGTTATTGTCACTCATGAGGGCAAAGAATGGCCTGCACGCCTGACTGTGAAAAGGACACCTCAGCGCTGGGATGGAAAATGTTACGTACACCCAGAATTGTATTGCGACATGTCGCAGGTTGCGACTTCTCGCAACGGTGGCTTTGGACCTGAACAAGATCATCGGGATTTTCTCGGTCAAGTGTGCCTAGTCTTCGATTTTGCAGGTGGGTGCGATTTCAAGTTCGTTAACGACGACCGTAAACCTGTCCATGCCGAAAGCGAGGCGGTTCATTGAAAACCTCTCTCGCTTCCGATCAGGCTCTTTACCACGCGCAAGCCAAGGTGTTTCAGCGCTCGAAAGGTCGCTCTTCCGTTGCCGCAGCGGCCTATCGTTCCGGCACCAAACTAACCGACCACCGCACTGGCGAGACATACGACTACCGCAACAAAGGCCACGTAATCAGCAGCTTCATAATGGCACCATCAGACGCCCCTGCGTGGACGCAAGACCGCGAAGAGCTATTTAATCGGGTGGAAGCAAGCGAACGGAAATCCAACGCGACCGTGGCCCGCGAATGGGAAGTCAGCATCCCCAGAGACATCCCCGTAAACGAATGGGAATTCTTCGCCCGCGAAGCCGTTGCACCATGGGTGGACGCTGGAGCCGTTGCAGACATCGCCATCCATGCGCCTCTCGACCAGCATGGCGGCATCAATGTGCATGCGCACATCATGCTCACCACGCGCAAGCTCGATCCCAACACTGATACAGGCTTCTCAAAAAAGAAAAACGACGATCTCCGCAAGCTGCATGAAAGCGGCGGAAAAGACGGCGCAGAAGGCAAATTCGGCGACGCTTTGAAATCCGAACGCGAACGCCTAGCCACCGTCATGAATGATTTTCTGGAACGCGCAGGCTCCCCCCGCCGCGTATCACATTTGTCAAATTCGGCCCGAGGCCTGGATCAAGAGCCAGAACCAACGATGGGCGAACAACGAATTCATACGGCTAACACCCGTAAGAAAGCCGACGTCGTAATCAATGATGTCGCGCAACACCGCAGGCACCGCGCCATGCAAAACGCACTCACAAACCTTGAGGAGGAAATCATGAGTGAATTCCCAAGAATGCAATCCAACAAAGAAAACGGCATCAAGCCAAGGCATCAGCAGAATTTTAAAGCCGACCTTATGCGCAAGCATCTGCCAGACGCAGATTATAACGCGGATGATCTTTACATGGTGGACGTGAAAATCCCCGGTCACACCCGCGTCCAAATGCGCGATGGGGGCTGGCTTGAAGTCGACCATGCTGCCCGACAGGCCACTGTTTATGGCCCTTCAGGTCAAGCTGACACACTTGCAAAAGCAGTAATCAAAGCTGGACACGCAGAAGATGTAACGCGCCTTCCAGAAACTGCCGCCATCACAAAGCGCGGTCAGAAACTCCGCCAGCGCCAGCAAGCCACCCCATCAGGCGATATTCCATCAACCCACAGACTGCCTGAATCCGCCATCGAAAGCATTGCTGATAAGTGGCGTAGCCGAGGCTACACGAACATTCTTGAAGGTCCCGATGGAGTTTATGTCAACTTGGGCGGGACAAGGATTCAAGACCTTGGCACTGAGGTTCGCATTCACGGCAAGACATCCGATCCGGCAATCAACGCACTTCTCGCGAAAGCATCCGATGAATGGGGCGGTGAACTTGAAATATATGGCCGTCAAGAATTCAAAGACCGCCTATGGCTCGAAGCCCAGCGACAAGAAATCAAAGTTTTTGACAAAGACGGCAAGCCTTACGAGCCAAGCCCTGAAATCCGTGCTCAGTTTGAAGCCGACAAAGCAAAACTCTCCGAGCAAGCAATGAATTTTGAGGGCGTGAAAGCCCGAAAAAAGCTGTCAAATCTCCTTCAAGAGGCCGCGACCGGGGACAAGCAAGCTCTCGCAGATTTGCGCGAGCGTGATGCCTATTTGCATTTGTTCCTCACAGAACATCTCGACGCCGAGCAGCTCGAAATCTTCAAACAGCAAAAACCCGAAGACCTTGAGCCACAGTTGGAAGGTTTCCGTGCTTACGGAAAAGACATCGCAGATGACGGTCGCGATAGCGCTGCACCGACGCCAGCAATTGAGCAAGAGCCAGAGCCAAAGAAAACCAAGGCACCACAGCCAGCATAAGGAGACAAACAAATGACTTCAAACCTACACAACGAAATTCACGATCATTTTTCTCTCTTCACAAACCTGTATGGTAAGGAAGACAACCTTGCATTTGTTCATGCGATTTCCGAATTTTATCCAGGGGACGTTACGCCAGTCGGTGGGCTGTATGGCGCTGCGGGGCATTGGTGGCTGGAGGCAAACGGCGAGATCATCGATCCGTTCAATTACGGAAGTGAGTGGCCTCACGATGCTAACAAGCGTGGCATTAAGGAGCTAGAAAAAGCAATTAATCATCACGTTTTCAGCGAAAATATCTACGAGCATAGCGCTGACATTCTATCCATAATCATTGCTGATCAGGACAATGCATTTAGTTTTGAATCCAAAATCGGAGAAAATGACGACTTCGATGAAGATTTTGAGGACGGCTTTGATTTCGCAGATGACGAGCCGCAAGGACTGCGACCATGATTTTCGTGAGTGACGAAATCCAGGTTCAACTCGATACGGAAGCAGCGCAAGCACATAGTTTGCGCCGCTATCTTTATCGCCGGGTGGCTGGCTTGCAGACTCTGGAATGTTCATCTGGAGGACAATACATTTCCGAAGATTTGGCTGTCGCCAAAGCCTTGCCATATCGCAAAACCCGCCAGCAGGGCATGCCGTGGTGTAAATGGTTGGGGCTGGACACATCAATCCATTCCGACCAATTTTTGAATGCATACTGGACGCTTACCGCACCACAAGAAGGCAGCGCCGAGGCTCCATATTTCTGGCAAAAGCAGCTAAAAGAATGCACAAAAGGCCGATTGAAAGCTCTGAGAAAATGGCGCGAGGCTGGCGCTCAAGCGCTTCAACGTGCAGCGCAACAACGCATCGAGCCCATGTCCGACACCGACTTATCAAAGTCTAAAGTAAATCCATTGTTCGCCAAAAAAGGCACTGGAAGTAGACCGTTGAAAGCTCCTGCGAAGACACCGCCGCAACGCGGTCGAGTTCGGGAGGCTTAAAAACAAAAACTCCCGCCGCTCAAATGGGGCAGGAGTTTAGGGGAAATCATGCATTATGCTCACGGTCATCGGCGTCCCCGCCTGTTCCGCACTCATATTAGGCGCACAACGGCCAACTTGGCGCAAGCCCCTTACCACATGCAGTTGCTCTAAAATATCCTGGGTGAGCCGTGCGCATGCACGGCGAGGGCAACGCCCTTTGCCATTTAAAAACTATGTATTGGGTCGTCTAAGGTGTGCTTTTTACAAAGCCTAAGAAGCAAGTGCAACGTGCAAGGCTTCATTTGTTACATATCGAGCATCATCGCCAAGGACGCGCGCTTCTGCAACCAATCTTTTCATACTGTATTCGTAATCGTATATAAAACGATCTTTACTTTCTTTATTTCGAATGCCTAGTATTCCATACCACAACATTAAAGAAAATGCCCGATCTGCATCCTCTTCACTTAGTCCAAATTGAATAAATTTATCAATAAATTCCAGTTTACTCATATTTTTCTCAGCACCTACGAGAGAATAGAGCAACTCAGCTGACAATCCTGAAACGTCCCTTATTTCGTAACCAAAATCGTCGACCAGATAAAGCGAATGTTGCCTTACAGCATCAATACAGTCTACTTCTTCAACTTTTTCATGCCCACGATTTACAGCATTGGATATTGCATTTTCTACGATGTTTATGAGAAATCGCGGCCTCATCAAACAGTGATCAACAAAAAACTCGAAGGAGTCTTGCTGTTTAACTTTTTCAGTGAAGAACTTAATCCAAATTTCATTGAAATTTGTTGCAGTAGACCCCGTTGATGCCTGCAGACGCCTGAAAATGACCTGCTTTAGTTTCGCTCGGTCTGTCCAGTCGATCCGCACCTGTCCAGCTTTACCCCTATCAGGCGTACCCTCTACAAGCATCTCATAGATATCATTTCGAAGAAATACCACTGATAGAAATTCACGCTTCGAAGCTGAAAAGTCACGCTTCAGCTTGTCCAAAGCCTCAACTAGCAGACGTACTAAACGCACATCAAATTCATCCACACCATTGGTGGGCCAGCCTTTATCGATATTATCGAACAACAATGTTACAGTGTCTTGAGGGCCAACGTATTTGAACACGACTCTCTTAAGATCATTGATACCGCCGCGAAAAATCACATTTGTTAGAAAATCAGCTGAAATAGCTTGCCGTCTTTTCTTAGCAGCCTCAACTTCATGTACTACGAATCTGCTTAGTCGATTGATGCGGGTGGTAAAGTCACCACTCTCGTTGATTTGATACGAGTCCAAGACATCATCAATTTCCTTTAGGCTCTCAAGAAGTCTCCCATCCACGCGGGACCTGAATTCAAAGTTACGTTTTATCGTTAGGAGAACCTCCGACAATAGAAGAAAATACCAAAACGCTGCCAACGAATGGTCGAATGCTCCCACATCAACAATCTTGAGCAATTCCTCTCTGAAAAGACTCAGCTGATGTGACTCAGGCTTTAGATCGGTTACAATCGACCCCTTTATGGCTCGAAAAGAATCTCTTGACTGGAAAAAAATGGCAGTTTTGCCAGCGCCTTTTCTTCCGGCAACAACGTTTACTTCTCCACGTAGTGTTCGCAAGAATTCTGATGTCTCAACAAAGTAACTAGATAAAGTTCTAAATTCGTTTTCGGCAGCTGATGCTCCCAATGTCAGTGATTGGAGAGCAGATTTACTGCTTTTCTTGGAAACACGTTGTATCGACTGACTAGCGACCCAGGCCTGCTGAGAGAATTTCTCAATGACCTCGTAAATCGATTTTTCATCTGCAACTGGCGTAATAAGATCTCGATAATCTGCGGGGGCTTCATCAAATCGTTTTAGTGCGATTAGCATTGTCTCTCTGCCCATTCCATGACAGATTCCCGCAGTGAATGCCGCTCGTAGGTTGTGCCTTTTAGCATCTTCTATATGATCGGCGAGGATCGGTAAGACTATCCCTGATGATGCAGATACTTGAGAAATTACTGTCACAGCCGATAGGCGCGGAACTTCTACGGGATCAAAGCTGCGAAAATGTAATTTCGACCCTTTAATCGCCGAAACGATCCAATTTCGGAAGTCGGTCTTTCTCAGGGTGTCGAGGACAAAAAGTGGCTGCTGACTATCAAACTCTCTACTGTAAAGTTCGAGCAATTTATTGTTAGGTAGTTCAGAAAGAATTGCTACCAATTCTTCACTATTCTCGTAAGACTTGTACGCGATATTATCGAACATTCCATCGCGCTGGACATCCACAATCGCACTCTCAAAAGACCTGTTTATAACAGGTGCAATTGCTTTCCCCAAGCCGATTGCATAACCAGCCTCGTAATATACATTTAGGTTTGGACGGGTGATATCAAAGAGAAGGGCCTTGGCGTTCGCGATATTGCTTCGGACATCATCAGGTATCATTGTCCCAAAATTGCCCATCTCCGGCCAAGCAAGTACCGAAGTCTTCCCTAGATTATTAGCACGCTTCACAGCCGCGTCTATCGTCGAGGCTAACTCGTTGGGTTGGCCCGGATAGGCGAAAAAGGCATTAAAAACCCGGTTGTTCATCTAATCCCCGCCGTCGAATCGCTTTTAAATCACCCCAATATCAGAACCTACGCTAACACCATGTTCAGTCGCAAACTCAAAACCACCTATACAATAAGCTTCATCCACGTAAATGCGCGCTCTTTATTTGTTTATAACAATGTTAGACTATTACCTCACCCGGAGCGTAAACGTTCAGATTCGATCTGTCGTCTACGGGAACATTGCGTCAAATTCCCAACAAAGGTCCACCACATCATCATGTGAACCAAGGACGTATGTTGATGGAATCATCATTTGCGCAATTACCTGCGGCCCGTAGAAATCTGCAAGTATTTTTGAGCGACCTACCCGTTTGGCTGTCGTCAAAACGCGGACGAGAGACTTATCTAGGTTGCCGACTGCAGTCCGAGACTTGTTGCGACTCATTTGAAATGATCGACCGCTACGCTGACTGAAGGATCTTTCCTGAGCCAGATCATTGGACGCGAGAAGCATTGATCTGGTAAGCCCTAACCCCAGATCGCCAGTGTAATGTTTTAACTCCAACGCCATCTTGGGCAGCCCACGTGGGTGGACGTTCTTGCGCCGACAGACTTTCGCGACGCTTTCGTAAATCACAGAGATGTCCACCTCGTGGAGAGTGTCAGAGAAGCCACGAAACCTAACAGAGTTGTGTATTTCTATAAAATGCTTGTTGTCCTTTATAAGAGAAAGGTATCCTGGAGCTACGCCAGTGCGGCTATACAAGGAGCCTGGTCCGCCCCTGAATCTCATAGTCGAGGGGCGAGTGTACGACGGATCAATCCAAGTCACCTGCCATCCAAAATTACGCAGAGTCAATCCAATCTCTAACATCAACCAGGCTTCATAGAGCTTTCCCGCAGATTGCCCGGAGGTTGACAAGGGGAAGGCCCGAGCAAGGGCGCTTGCAGCATTCTTGACTTGGGTATCACTGACCATTCAACGTCCCCCCGATCTGAACGGAAGTCTAGCAGGAGGCTCTGGCTTGAGAGAGTCGATAAACGCATTTACCAGGCACATGAATTCGTCAAGCTTTTTAGCATCCTCAACGCTTGGGTGAGGGAAGGGCTGCGTTGCTGTTTCCGACAACATGAATTCAACTGTTGCAACGTCGAACGCGGATGCTATCTGCCTGAAATTAATCGCTGCCCGGCAAGGTGTTTCGATGAAATCAACAACGAAATCCCTGCAAATTTCTAGTTGCTCCTCTTCACTATAAGGCACGAAAAAACCACCATCCTCTTCGTCATCAAGACTGACGGGTTTACCTGTAACAATTTCAGAGCGGATGAATGACGTCACATCCGGATAGTCGTCAATCAATAGCCTAAGCAGCTTGAGCGTTTGCTCACTAATTGGAAACATCCCACTTCCCACACCAATCTTAATATGCATCTGACGTAGCAAAGAGAGGTAAAGAAATCACGTTCCAAGATGAGGGGGGTGCATTGTGTATTATGGTGATTTTAGCTGTTCACGTGGGACGCGAACCTTGATCAAATCACACTCTTGGCAGGCAATGAACTTAATGTAGCACAATGTTAGCAGATTGTGATTGCCAGCCGCTGCAATCTCCAGCGCGCGCTTTGCAGTCTCCTGACCTTTAATGTCAACCAGATCAGGCTGCACTTCGCTTGAAACCCGCATAGAAGGCTCAGGCGGTGTCAGCACCTGTGTGCCTTTGAAATGGTTGGCCAGTGCAATCAGGCTGCGCGGCGCAAGAATATCAATATCCGCCCCCGCCCATGCAGCTTCCGAGCCGCAGGCATGAGGGCAGATCAGGCCCTTATCTTCACGGTTCGCACTGATAGCGGCAGGTAGCACCCCGGCAACAGCCGTAATTGTGCCGTCGAGCGATAATTCACCCAGCACCATGTAGGATTGGATCGCATCAGCCGGGATAGCCCCAATCGCGGCCATCAAGCCGACGGCAATCGGCAGATCATAATGCGAGCCTTCTTTTGGAAGATCGGCGGGTGCAAGATTAATTGTCACCCGCTTGGTTGGCATGGAAAGCCCGGAAGCATGGAGCGCTGCCTGCACTCTCTCTCTACTTTCTGCCACAGCCTTATCTGGCAGGCCGACAATCGACATGCCCATCTTGCCCGGTGCCACCATGACCTGCACATCCACAGGCACCGCCTCTATGCCCTGAAAGGCAACCGTCCCTACCCGCGCTACCATATGCCCCCGCATAACACGCAGCACATCTCAAACGTGAGAAAATGCTTAAATACAACCATACGATTTAAGCATTTTCGATACATGCAATCAAGAGAAAGGCCGATCTGATTGTTTCAGACCGGCCCTTTAAGTTTTCTCTGCGATTGTACGTTACTTACGCTTGGCTTCCACTGCATCCCAGAACAGGGCCGCAATATTGGTGCCGTCGAAACGTTCGATTTCACGAATGCCGGTTGGCGAGGTCACATTGATTTCGGTCATGTAATCGCCAATCACGTCGATACCCACCAGAATGAAGCCGCGTTCTTTCAGTGACGGTCCGATGCGTTCGCAGATTTCGCGTTCACGCGCTGTCAGCAGCGTCTTCTCGGCACGGCCACCGACATGCATGTTAGAACGTGCATCGCTTTCTGAAGGAACACGGTTGATCGCACCGACCGGCTCGCCGTCGATCAGAATGATACGCTTGTCGCCTGAACGCACATCTTTAAGATAACGCTGGGCAATAAACGGTTCTTTGAAGAGCTGGCCAAACATTTCCAGCAGTGAAGTGAGGTTGCGGTCGCCATCGGCCAGATGGAACACGCCCGCACCGCCATTGCCGTAAAGCGGCTTCAGAATAATGTCGCCAAACTCGCGGCGGAATTCCAGCACCTCCTGCGGGTCTTTGGTGATCAGCGTTTCCGGCATCAGGTCCGGGAATTCGGTGACGAAAATCTTTTCCGGGCTGTTGCGCACCCATGCTGGATCATTAACCACCAGCGTCTTGGGATGAATGCGCTCCAGCAAATGCGTGTTGGTGATATAGTTCATGTCGAATGGCGGATCCTGACGAAGCAGCACCACATCCATATCCAGCATGTTGCGACGCATCGGCTCGCCAAGTGAGTAGTGATCACCCTTGATGTCGCGGACTTCCAGCTTTTCAAGACGTGCTGTCACAACGCCATCGCGCATAGAAAGGCGGTCGGGTGTATAATGGTACAACTCATGGCCACGCTTCTGCGCTTCTAGCGACAAAGCAAAAGTGGTGTCACCAGTGATATTGATGGTGCTGATATGGTCCATCTGGACCGCAACTTTTAGCGACATGATTTCCTCGCGATTCTTAGTTGCGGGAACTTAAAACGGTTTCGCCAAGCAACATAGAACTTTCTGATCACTTAAATATTTGCAACTGGATCGTATCGGCCTGCTTGATTATGTTAAAGCAGCATGACCCCGGGGAGGAACAGGTGAGCGCAGTCAAGACAACCATATTTGCCGACCATATTGCTGAGCTGGGCGAAGGCCCGGGCTATGATCCACTGACTGGTCATTGCTGGTGGTTTGATATTCTCGGCCAGCGTCTGATTGAACGAGACGATAGCGGTGAAATCCGCGCGCATGATCTTGGCATGAAAGCCAGCGCGCTTGCAGTGATTGATCGCGAACGGCAGCTGATCGTCAGCGAGCATGGACTGTTTGTACGCGAACGCGTGAGCGGACGCCTCACGCTGCACCATCCTCTGGAAGCCGATAATGATGTCACCCGTTCCAATGATGCGCGTGTGCATCCATCCGGTTCGTTCTGGATCGGTACAATGGGCAAAAAAGCCGAGAAGGATGCCGGTTCGATCTGGTGGTATCGCGAGGGACAGGTGAAGAAGCTTTTCTCTGGCATTACAATCACCAACTCGATCTGCTTTTCGCCCGACGGCAAGATCGCCTATTTTGCAGATACAGACCGCAACATCATTTGGCGGGTCGATACTGATCCCGAAACCGGGCTGCCGACATCGGAAAAGAGCGTGTTTCATCATCGTGTGGAAGATGGTGGCGTCGATGGCTCGGTGGTGGATACCGAAGGAACACTTTGGAACGCCTGCTGGGGTGGCAGCGCGCTCAATGCCTATTCGCCGCAAGGACGGTTGGTCCGCTCAATCAAACTACCCGTGACGCAGCCGACATGCCCGGCCTTTATCGGTGCGGATGCATCGGTTCTGATCGTTACCAGCGCACATGAAGGCATGAATGAAAATGCCCGCAATGCGGATCCGCATGCGGGCAAAGTCGTGTTACTTGATCTTTCCGTCAGTGGTCGTCACGACCCGCCGGTCAGGCTTTAAAGATTAAACGCCTTCGACAATCACGATTTCGCCATCCGCTACAGTCTGTCGGATGGCTTTTGCCGCCTGATATTCCGGCGAATTGTAGCAATCCAGCGCATGTTGCATCGTTTCAAATTCGATGATGACGTTGCGCGCGCGGCCCGGTCCCTCAACAGCCTCAGCTTTGCCGCCGCGCGCGATGAACTTCGCGCCGTAGCGCTCAAAAGCAGGCTTGGCTGTCGAAACATAATCCTTGTAGCGCTCCGTATCACGGGCATCCACGCGGGCGATCCAATAGGCTTTGGTCATGTTGTCCTCCTCGAAATATGGTTATGCAACCGAGCGCATTTCATCGAGAATGGCAAGCGCAGAAGCCCTGCGATCCTGAGCTCCGACAATTGGTCGCGCAACGACAAGATGGCTTGCGCCGGCTTTCAGCGCATCGGCGGGCGTCATAACACGCTTCTGGTCGCCCCTCTCCGCTCCTGCCGGGCGAATACCTGGGGTGACAACCGCCATATCAGGGCCAATGGCCTGACGAATGGCGAAAGCTTCGGCAGCGGAAGCGACAATCCCACCCATGCCCGCATCGCGTGCCTGCTGAGCGCGTTTGAGCACCAGCTCTGCCGGCGTATCGGAATAGCCCGCTTCTTTCAGATCAGCATCATCCATCGAGGTCAGCACCGTCACGCCAAGCAGGCAGAGATCAGAGCCTTGCGCGGCCTGAACAGCCGAACGCATCGCCTTTGGATAAGCATGCAGCGTGAGCATGGAAACGCCCATTTTCGCGACATTTTCCACGCCTTTGGCGATGGTGTTGTCGATATCGAGAAGCTTCATATCGAGAAAGACTTTTTTCTTCGCTGCAATCAGGCTCTTTGCGAAATCAAGACCGCCAGCAAATACCAGCTGATAGCCGATTTTGTAGAAAGTCGCTGCATCGCCAAGTTCTTCGACCACCTTTTCCGCATCAGCAACACTTGGCACGTCGAGGCCCACGATCAGCTGCCCAGATGTTTCGCCCCGCAAGTCTGTCGTCGTCATGGTAATCTCCGCTGTGATTTTTGTTTTATTCGCACAACAGGGCGCGGTACGAAAGATACCGCGCCCTGAAATATGAAAACTATTGATTATTGGCTTATCTATTTGGCCGAATGCGTAATCAGACTTTTGCAAACGCCGCTTAGCATTTTTGCCTGACGTTCGTTTTTGAGCGAGCCGTCCTCGTTGAAAGCATCGGCAGCACCGCTCACAGAGCATTGCTCGGTAATAATCTGCGTGCCGACCGCCATCAGAACAGCGCGGAGGTGATAAAGCCCGCGCATACCAGCAAATGCTCCGTTGGACGTTGAGCATAGCCCGACCGTCAAACCCACATAAGGCTTGAATGGCTTATCGCCATCCTTTGAAATCCGGCTGACCCAGTCAATCGTGTTTTTCAAAAGTGGTGGGATCGATGCATTATACTCCGGCGAACAAATCATCAGCCCGTCTTGCTCAGCCATCAGACGGCCAAGCTTCATGGCGTTTTCAGGAATACCTTCTTCGGCTTCCAGATCTTCATTCATAATCGGCAGCGGATAATCGGCTAGCGTTATGCGCGTGACCTTCGCACCCTGTTGCGTGAGTTCTTTTTCAGCTGCATCAGCCATATGAGCCGAAAATGCACCTATGCGAATAGAACCCGCGAAAACGAGAATTCGTGCAGTCATTGTTTCTCCAAATATCAGGTGATCGGGCGGCGATAGACCCAAAGCTGTGCGGGCGGAACGTTGCGCACGACAAAATCATAATGCTGCACGGTATAATTGCCTTTACCAGCAGGCACCGGAGGGCGTGGGCCATAGGTGATCTGGATCAGCGGACGCCCACGCGGAATGCGCGACAAAAGATCTTCCATGAGTTGAATACGGCTTGGCATTGGGAAATTCAGCATCGGCACGGCTGAAACAATGCTGTCGAACTGCTGATCTCTCATAGAACCAAGTGCAGTATCGAGATCAAACACATCGCCCTCGATGATATTCACATCGGGATAGGCTTTTTCGAGATGTTCGACAAAAGCAGGAGAATATTCGATCGAGTAAAGATCGGATGGCTTCACGCCATGTGCGAGAATGGCTTTGGTGATAACCCCTGTACCCGGTCCGAGTTCAAGAACAGGCAAGCCTGATTTTGTATCTATAACGCTCGCCATACGACGCGCCGTAATCGAACTTGTCGGCAATATTGCGCCAACCGCTTTGGGTCCGTCTATCCAACCTTTGAAAAAACGGATTTCCTCATCGAACTTAGCGGCCAGTTTCCTGCCGAGTTGTCCTGCCATTCTTACTGCTCCCATTGTCGTTATCAGACAAGTTATCCGTATCAGTCCAAAAATCAAAACTGATTTTTGGAACGAGCGATGCGGCATTTTCAACGACCTCAGTGTCATTTATGCGGCCAACAGATCATAAAACACTATTTTCAGCCATTTAGTATCAATTCCACAGTTAAAAGACCGCATGACATGCTCCTCAGTGATAGAGGCAACCTTCTGAACGCTTCACAGTGCCTCTTTAACCGAAAACAGAGACACGCTTTTCTGGACGCGCGATCAGCACAACAAGATCAGCAGTAAACATAAAAAAAGGAGCCGAATGGCTCCTTTTTTTAATCACTTATTCCTTCAAAAAACTCCTTCATCCGGGAGAAGAAGCCTGACGATTTCGGGCTATTCTCCTTGGACGAGAGTTGTTCAAATTCCTCAAGCAATTCGCGCTGACGCTTGGACAAGTTCTGCGGTGTCTCAATATCGATCTGGATATAAAGATCACCGGTCGCCTGCTGGCGCAGAATCGGCATGCCCTTACCTTTGAGGCGGAACTGCTTGGCGTTCTGCGTCCCTTCCGGCACTTTGACGCGGGTCTGGGTGCTATCAAGCGTGGAAACTTCAAACTCACCACCCAGCGCCGCCGTCGTCATCGAAATCGGCACTTTGCAATAGAGATCCGCGCCATCGCGCTGGAAGAACTCATGCGGTTTGACCGAAAGGAAGATGTAGAGATCACCCGACGGTCCGCCGCGCGTTCCAGCTTCGCCTTCGCCTGCGAGACGAATACGGGTGCCGTCTTCAATGCCAGCTGGAATATTGACCGAAAGCGAGCGTTCCTGCGTGACACGGCCCTGACCATGGCATTTACCGCAAGGATCCTTGATAATCTGACCGCGGCCGTTACAGGTCGGGCAAGCGCGTTCAACCGAGAAAAAGCCCTGCGCTGCACGCACACGACCAGCGCCACCGCACGTTGTACACGTGGTTGGCTGGGAACCCGCTTTGGCACCGGAACCCGAACATTCATCACACGTTATCGAGGTCGGAACCCTGATCTGCGCAGCCTTGCCTGTAAATGCTTCTTCAAGGCTGACTTCCATATTGTAGCGAAGGTCGGCACCGCGTTCGCGTCCGCCATTTGACCGGCGACGACCGCCGCCCATCATCTCGCCGAAAATATCTTCGAAAATGTCCGAAAAACCACCAGCGCCGCCAAAGCCACCGCCGAAACCACCGCCACCCATGCCGCCATTTTCAAAGGCTGCATGACCGTAACGGTCATAGGCTGCGCGCTTTTGCGGGTCTTTCAGCGTTTCGTAGGCTTCGCCGATTTCCTTGAACTTGCGTTCCGCATCCGGGTTGTTCGGATTGCGATCCGGATGATATTCCATCGCAAGCTTACGAAAGGCACTTTTAAGAACCTTATCGTCTGCTGTTCGCTCCACACCCAGAGCTTCGTAATAATCGATTTTCATAGTTCGTTATCCCGACGGCCGGAGCGCGTCCAACACGTGCGGCTCCACGGTCCCATTTCGTGCAGACATGTGTTTGCCTGCTGGACTATTTTTAGTTTTGTCCGTCCGGTGCAACCGTCCCGAAAGGCCGCAAAAGCCCGGGAGTGACCCGGGCTTGAGCGTTTACGGACAAGGCTTACGACTTTTTCTTGTCGTCGTCGATTTCTTCGTAATCGGCATCGACAACATCGTCGTTAGAAGCAGTCTGCTCGTTGCCTGCAGCACCACCTTCTTCATCAGCCTGCGCTGCTTCATACATGGCCTGACCAAGCTTCATCGAAGCTTCGGCAAGAGTCTGCGTCTTCGCCTTGATGTCTTCAGCATCATCACCTTCAAGCGCGGTCTTGAGAGCTGCGATTGCACCTTCAATAGCCTGCTTGTCTTCAGCCGAAACCTTATCACCATATTCCTTCAGCGACTTTTCAGACGAATGAAGGAGGCTTTCGCCCTGGTTCTTGGCTTCGACAGCGTCACGACGCTTTTTGTCAGCTTCAGCGTTTGCTTCCGCGTCCTTGACCATCTTTTCAATGTCGGCGTCCGAAAGACCACCCGATGCCTGAATGCGGATCTGGTGTTCCTTGCCGGTGCCCTTGTCCTTCGCAGACACATTCACGATACCATTGGCGTCGATATCGAAGGTCACTTCGATCTGTGGAACGCCACGCGGTGCTGGCGGAATGCCAACGAGGTCAAACTGGCCGAGGATCTTGTTATCGGCAGCCATTTCACGCTCGCCCTGGAAAACGCGGATCGTCACAGCCGACTGATTGTCTTCAGCGGTCGAGAAGGTCTGCGACTTCTTGGTCGGGATCGTGGTGTTGCGTTCGATCAGACGGGTGAACACACCGCCGAGCGTTTCAATGCCGAGCGAAAGCGGGGTCACGTCGAGCAGAAGAACGTCCTTGACGTCGCCCTGCAGAACGCCGCCCTGAATTGCTGCACCCATGGCAACAACTTCGTCCGGGTTCACGCCCTTGTGTGGTTCCTTGCCGAAGAAAGCCTTCACGACTTCCTGAATTTTCGGCATACGGGTCATACCGCCAACCAGAACAACTTCATCGATGTCGCCAGCCTTGAGGCCAGCATCCTTGAGCGCTGCCTTACATGGCTCGACCGTGCGCTGCACGAGATCGTCAACCAGGCTTTCGAACTTCGAGCGCGAAAGCTTGATAGCAAGGTGCTTCGGACCGGTCTGGTCAGCGGTGATGAATGGCAGGTTAATTTCGGTCTGCTGTGCCGACGAAAGTTCGATCTTTGCCTTTTCAGCAGCTTCCTTAAGACGCTGAAGAGCAAGCTTGTCGTTCTTCAGATCGATACCGCTTTCCTTCTTGAACTCGGCAACCAGATATTCAACCAGACGCATGTCAAAGTCTTCACCACCGAGGAACGTGTCACCGTTGGTCGACTTCACTTCAAACACGCCGTCGCCGATTTCGAGAACGGAAACGTCGAACGTACCGCCACCAAGATCGTAAACAGCAATGGTCTTGCCTTCGCTCTTGTCGAGACCGTAAGCAAGTGCCGCAGCCGTTGGCTCGTTGATAATGCGCAGAACTTCAAGACCAGCGATCTTGCCGGCATCCTTGGTTGCCTGACGCTGTGCATCGTTGAAGTATGCCGGAACCGTGATAACGGCCTGCGTCACAGTTTCACCGAGGTAAGATTCAGCGGTTTCCTTCATCTTCTGAAGGATCATCGCGGAAACCTGCGATGGGGAATATTTCTTGCCGTGGGTTTCAACCCATGCATCGCCATTGTCGCCCTTGACGATCTTGTAAGGCACAAGATCCTTGTCCTTGGTGACCATTGGGTCATCAAAGCGGCGGCCAATCAGACGCTTTACGGCGAACAGGGTGCCTTCCGGGTTGGTGACGGCCTGACGCTTCGCAGGCTGACCAGCGAGACGTTCGTCACCATCGCTGAAAGCGATGATCGAAGGTGTCGTCCGCGCACCTTCAGCATTTTCAATGACCTTCGCGCTTTTTCCGTCCATGACGGCTACGCAGGAGTTGGTCGTTCCCAGATCGATACCAATAACTTTAGCCATATTTCTCTCCATTCAGCAAACCGCAAAAACCTCTACCGAGCGTTTCATGTGCGGTTCCTATCGGTTTCACAATGCCTGCTTCAAGGTGTGAAGTCGGGAAGCATTTTTCAAGCCACCCGGCCTTTTATCAAAGCCCTGTGCGAGGCGTATATAAGAAAGGCAGTTTTTCACTGCAAGTCACAAGACGCATCACAATGAAAGATTCCTGCCTGTTAAACTTTTCAGCCCTCAGAGCGTGACGCATTTTAATCGCAACCGCTGTACTCGCTCTGTCTTTTTGTATATCGCATGTCGTTATCGGAAAACCGGTTCCCACTTTTCCGCGACATGCTTTAAACGCTCACGAAACCGTCGCTTTTACCAGCGCGATAAATCGCATCGATAAATTTCTGATTGGCTTTTGAGTTTTCCAGAGAAAACAGCATCACACTACTTTCTCCCTTGGCACCCTTCGCGGCGCGAACGAAGTTTTCCGCCTGAAGCTGATAATGGTTTGTATCGGAGAAAGACCACTCTGTCGCCTCCGTATGTTCCGCATTATAGAGCGTTATGCGGCCATGACCATATTTGCCGGTATTGAATGGTGCGTGAACTTCGATAAAGCCCTTATCGCCATGGAAAACCATCGTCTGACGACCAGCCAACTGGGTAGCAACATAAAAGCTCAGATCAAAACCATCGAATCGGGCTGAGACATTGGCATAGCGATCCGTGCCAAAATTCGGATCATACTCAACAGTCGCTTGAACCGAGAGCGGCTCCTTGCCCGTAACCATACGCGTCACTACAGTCGGGTAGACGCCAATGTCCGGCAGCACACCGCCGCCAAGCTCCGGCTGATTGCGCATATTGGTTGGGTCATTGTTGAAATAGCTGAACGCGCCCTGCACATGACGCAGCGTTCCAATCGCACCGTCTTCGAGAAGAGAACGCAACTTGATCCATTGCGGGTGGTAAAACACCATAAAGGCCTCAGCGATTGTGACCTTATGCTTGTCGCGTGCGGCAATCAGCTGATCAATATCGTCGGCTTTAAGCGCAATCGGCTTTTCGCAAAGCACATGTTTGCCAGCTTCGGCTGCTTTCAGCGTCCATTCAATATGCTGTGAGGTCGGCAGCGGAATATAGACACCGTCAACTTCGTCGCTTGCCAGCAATTCCTCATAAGAACCAAAAGCCAGCGGCGCACCAAAGCGATCTGCAACAGCACGCGCACGTGCCTCATCACGACTGGCAATGGCATGAACAGCACCATTGTCCGAAGCACAAAGTGCCGGAATAACCTGCGTGACGCCAATCTTGGCGGTGGAAAGAATACCCCAACGAAACATGCGTTTCCCTTCTTCCAAACTTGCTCAGTTTTTCTTTCAGGCCGAGTTTCAGTGAGCGCAAAGCGCTATGATCCCATATTTGCGGCTATCGATGACATGATTGGTGCCAAATACGAAACAAAAAATGTTCCCCCACCAAAGCCGTCGAATAAGTTTTTTGCCGCGAAGCGCCTCAAGCCCCCAGAAAGCGGCTCTGCATCTCGTAAGATCCGCGAAAGAAATCGATGAATGCGCGCAGAGCTGGTCTCATCTGGCGGCGGCTTGGATAATAAAGGAACAGCCCGGCAAATGGCTGGCACCAGTCGTCAAGCACTCTGACCAGTCGTCCATCTACAAGCGCGTCGCGAACGTGATCTTCAAACAGATAGGCAAGGCCGGTGCCATTCAGAACCGTATCGAGAATCAGCCTGTCATCGTTGAGAATGAGCGGCCCTTTGATTGCCACCTCTATTTCTTTGCCGTCTTTTTCAAACTCCCAGTTATAAATCTGTCCGCTGGAAAAGCGTTGCCGCACACACCGATGCTGCATCAGATCATGCGGGTGCTCGGGGATCGCTTTCGTTTCAAAATAGGACGGCGCCCCAACAATGGCTGCGCGCAAATCGCCTGTCAGTCGGGCGCAGATCATATCAGCCTCAAGGCTTTCACCAAGCCGCATGCCAGCGTCAAAACCTTCAGCAACAATGTCAGTGAGCGCACTTTCTATTGTTAAATCCAGTGTAATGTCAGGATAAGCTGCAGCGAAAGTATGTAGCCGCGGCGCAATGACAAACTGCGCTGCGATATGCGGCATCGTAATGCGCAGCATGCCCGCAGGGCGGTCGCGCGCCTCGATTGCGGCACCAAGCGCCTGATGAATTTCTTGCAGCGCCGGAGCAAGACGCTCCAGCAATTGTCGCCCCGCATCCGTGGGCGCAACACTGCGCGTGGTGCGTGATAACAACCGGATGCCAAGGCTCTCTTCAAGAGCTGAGACGGCATGGCTGACCGCAGATGGTGCAATCGACAATTCACGCGCTGCGCCGCGAAAACTGCCATGGGCGGCAACGGCGGCCAAAACGGCCAGTTGGGAAAGCTGATTTCGATTCATTGTTCTAAAATATCGAATAGCCCGTGAAAATAAATCAGTATTATCGAACGCAGGACCGGAGCGTATTTTCAGCCTCGCCGGACGCTCTGCGCTTTCAGAGCACCGTGCCACCAGATTTTAAAAATTGTCCCGAAAGGAATATCCATGAAAACGCGCAAGCTTGGCCAGGATCTGACTGTCTCTGCAATCGGCCTCGGCTGCATGGGCATGAGCTATGCCTATGGTGGACAGGACGAACAGGATGCCATTGCGACATTGCACCGTGCATTTGATCTTGGCATCACATTTTTTGATACAGCCGAAGTCTACGGCCCCTACGAAAATGAAAAGCTGCTCGGCAAGGCACTGAAGCCGATCCGCGATAAAGTTACGATTGCCACAAAGTTTGGCTTTAAAATTGCAGACGGCACCCCCGTGGGTGTGGACAGCCGCCCTGAAAACATCCGCGCAGTGGCAGAGGCTTCTTTGCAACGCCTTGGCATTGAAACGATCGATCTGTTCTATCAGCATCGTGTTGATCCGAATGTACCAATCGAAGATGTCATCGGCACAATGAAAGACCTGATTGGTGAGGGTAAAATCCGCACCATCGGTCTTTCGGAAGCCGGTGCAAACACGCTGCGCCGTGCTCATGCGGTTCATCCGATTGCGGCTCTTCAGAGTGAATACTCCCTCTGGGCACGCGATCCTGAAGAGGATGTGCTGAAAATCTGCGCCGAACTTGGCATTGGTTTTGTGCCTTACAGCCCGCTGGGTCGCGGCATGCTGACGGGCAAGGTGCGTTCGCAATCTGATCTCGCAGCGGATGATTTCCGCAAGACGCTGCCACGCTTCCAACCGGGCAATCTCGAAGCCAATAACAAGCAGGTCGATCTCATCGTCGATATGGCCGCCCAAAAGCAAGTAACACCCGCACAACTGGCACTTGCCTGGGTTCTGCATCAGGGCGATTTCATCGTGCCGATCCCCGGAGCCCGCAAGGTCAATCACCTCGAAGACAATGCCGGAGCTGCAAATATATCTTTGAGCAGCGATGATCTGGCACAGCTCAACAGTCTTTTTGATTTCCAAAAGATTGCGGGTAAACGATATACGGACGCATCGCTGGCGATGACCGGACTTTAAAACTGAGATGCTCAAACAGGAGGGCGGGGATCATCCCTGCCCTTCACATTTGCAAAATAAAACAAACATTTAGAGCACCCTCATAAAGTAGAAAGCTCTAATAAAGCTTGTCATTCTTGCGGATGCATGCTTTTTGCGCTTTATGCAAACAGGAACCATCACGAAAGTGCTTGGCATATTTGCCATCGCCGCCGCTGCTATTGCTTGCTTCTCCCTTGTGGGGCTTGGCCTCATGTATGGGATGTATGGTGTCATCTTTATCGACGGCGTTGCGAGCATTTTTCTTCTTATCGTCTGCTCCGCCATATTCTGGTTCTCGAAAGTCGACTGGAGAAAGCCGGAAGCCGCAGCCATCATGATTTCATTCATGTCATTTGTGGCCATGTTTTTCGATAGCCGTGGCAACCCTGTCTACAATCAACCGCTTTCATGGCTGTTCGGAAGCCCCGACAGTCATCTTCAAATCAAAGAAATCGTCAGTCATGGCGGCGGCAGCACCGGCGTGAATTACGAGTTCCAGATCGTCAATCTCTATGGCGCAATCGAACGAACGATCAGCGGCTGGTTTGTGTTTCCGCTCCGCTTTGTTGAATATCTGGTTGTGCTTTCAATCGTCACCACAATCATCACCGTCATAAGAAATCGATCCGGGAGCAACTGGCTCCCTGACAATGCCAAGCAATGATGAGCCAAACAATGATGAGGGCTAAGGGGACAGACTACCAGCCTTGAAAATCAAAGCACTGCAATCATTTCACAGTTTTTAGAATCTACTCAATGAGGGAAAAACATATGAAACGCTTCTCGCCTCGTGCGATCCTGTTCACGCTTCTGGCGGTCATCCTGCCAGTTACCGTCTTTGCACAATCTGCCGATGAGACTGACCCGAACGCTGCGATTGGCAAAATGAACGCCTATGTTTCGCTTCTCAACCGCACCATTCGCGCTTCGGAATCGCTCGATCGCTACGATAGCTGGGTCGATATGAAAAAGGGACCAACCGGCAAGGAGCGCAATGTCTACGGCCTTTACTCGCTCTATGATGTGCGCAGCGAAATTGAGGCAGCCGAAGAAGCCACAAAGGCGGACCCGAAACTCCCTGCGCTTGATGAAGCAATGGTGAGCTATATTGCGATCTATCAGAAGCTTGCCCCGGTCGTTGAAAAGGCGAGCAAATATTATGACCGCAAGGACTATAAGTCTGACAAGTTTGCCGGTGCGAAAGAGTTTCACAAGCAGATCGCGGAATATGCGCCAGAGTTCACCAAAGAACGTAAGCGTGTCGATGCGCTGCTGAGCGAGGAGAAGGCCAAGATCGATCTGGCTGAGCTTGATGCGCTTGAAAAGTCTGAGGGCAAAAAAGCCAACTGGCAGGTTCGCAATGTTATGATGCGTGCCAATGCGGTTGTTGAATTGCTGCCGGAAAACGAGAAGCCGGTTGTCGATATGGAAGCCTTTGGCAAGGCTATGGATGCCTATGCCGCCGCCGTTCGTGAAATGGATGATTACGCAACCGAACATCCAAATTCGTTCCATGTTTTTGAATCCCGTCCTGCAAGCCTGTTGGGCAAGCTGCGCGACTTCCAGGAAAAGCTAGAAAAGACCAAAGGCGACGCCCGTAAGGGCAATGTTGCCTCTGATCTGCAATGGATCGTCAATGATTATAACACCATGGTTTCGACCTCGCAGAGCGCAACCATGTTTTCGAAGGATTAATCATCCCTTCCGATACGAAAGCCGGGGCACCGACCCCGGCTTTTTTGTTTGCTGTTGCGCATTACATCCGGCGCAAGGCGCGCGGTGCAAGGGTTAGCAAGCCAAGAAGCGTCATGATGAAACCCACCCAGAGTGGCGCATGAAGACCATAGCCTGTCGAGAGCGCAAAACCGCCCGCCCATGGACCAAGTCCCAGCCCAATATTGATGACGGATGCATGCATTGCATTGACCAGCGCGCCCGGATGCGCAATCCGCATGACGCGAGCAATGAAGGCTGGATTAAGCGCAATACCCGTCAGGCCGATCATGACTATCGCAAGAATCGTCGCAAACTTTAGTTCAGCAAACAGCGCGAAGATGAGCATGGCTGTCAGCATGATCAGAATGCCGATAAAGATCGTCGCAATCGTATGACGATCAGCGAAACGACCAATCACGTAATTGCCAATAATGTTTGCAGCACCATAAATCGCCAGCAAAAAGGGCAATTGCGCTTCCGGAAAGCCTGCGAGTTGCGCCGTGATCGGCGATAAATAGCTATAGACCGAGAACGAAGCACCAATCACCAGAGCGCTGGTTGCATAAGCGGCCCAAAGCCTTGGCTTTCGCATTTCATTGAGCTCAGAGCGCAGATTTACTTCCCCATGATTTGGCTTAGCCTCGATTTTGAGCGCAATCACCAGCGCACAAAACAGCACCAGCACCACAATCGCCCAGAAGCTCGCACGCCA
The DNA here is from genome assembly GCF_032190615.1 of Brucella pseudogrignonensis. Lineage (NCBI taxonomy): Bacteria > Pseudomonadati > Pseudomonadota > Alphaproteobacteria > Hyphomicrobiales > Brucellaceae > Brucella > Brucella pseudogrignonensis. Next base: position 1,331,851 of record NZ_JAVLAT010000001.1, on the reverse strand, counting down.
GCCAAACGCATTGCTGATAGCGGTTGCCAGCGGCACGCCAAGAACAGTGCACAGCATGAGACCAGCAAACACCAGCGACGATGCGCGACCACGCAGTTCAGGCACAACAAGCTGCGCGGTGATCGCCAGCATCAGGCCGAAACTGGTCGCCGCTGCCATACCGGTGAAAACACGCGCCACCAGCATCACATGAAAATTGCTGGTTGAGGCAGCCACACTTTGTCCGACAGCATAAAGGATCAGAAGCAACAACAGCCCGCGCTTGTTTTCAATCTTCAGCGCCAGAAACACTATTGTCACCAGCGGACCACCAATCGTCATGCCCAAAGCATAGACGGAGATGAGATTGCCAATATCCGAAATCGAGCGGCCAAAAGCCTCCTGTAGCGCTGGCATCATGCCGGAAATCATCAGTTCAGACGTGGTCAGCGCAAAAATACCCAGCGTCAGGCAATAGACCACCAGCGGAATGGCGCGCGCCTGATTTGAAGACGCAGAGACCTGTTCCGCCGCAAGGGCAGAATCACACACTTCGTTCATGGGGCGAATCCTATTTATATAGTCGATACTATATAATTCATATCGTCTTGCGCCGGAGCGTCAAGCAAATTATATAAACATGACTACAGAAAGGACGAAAAATGGTTCCACGCGGGCGTCCGCGCAGTTTCGACCGCGATGCTGCGCTGGAAAAAGTCATGAAAGTCTTCTGGGCGAAGGGCTATGAATGCGCCCAGATCAACGATTTCACATCGGCGATCAGCATTACGCCGCCGAGCTTTTATGCAGCCTTTGGCAACAAAGAACAGGCGTTTCGCGAGGCTGTAGACTATTATAATCGTACCATCGGTGCCGGTCCTTTCGATGCGCTCGAAAATGCGTCGACTATTCAGGACGGCATGCGCCAATGGCTGGAATTAAGTGCCGACAGCGCTTTTGCCTGCCCCGCTGGCGGCTGCATGATCAGTGTCAGCTCAATCCAGTGCAAACCGGAAAATGCCAATGTAAAGGCGTTCCTTCAACAGGTCCGTCACACCAATCATCAGCGTCTTTCAAAGCGGTTGAAGCGCGCGATGGAAGCGGGCGACTTGCCAGAGCAGACAGACATCGCGCAGATGACCGAGTTCTACCACATGGTCCAGCAGAGCATTTCTTTTGAAGCCCGTGACGGCAACTCGCGCGAAGCCGTACAGAAGATCATCGATATGGCCATGCTTGCCATGCCTGCACATTCGCCGTTTTGAGAATGAAAAGCCATGAGAACTGATCTCGAAAGACGTTAAACAGTTTTCGGATATAGATACGGTCTGAAAAAGGCCGGGGACATGTCCCGGCCTTTTCGATGTGATTTGTGACGTTCAGAATAGCATCAGGTTAACTTTGGATGCCTGTCAACGAGGGTTTGTCTGCGCAATTTAAGCGCTTCAATATCACTCTCAAGGGAAGCGATCTTTTCGTCGATATCGTCAACACGCTCTTCGATATTTGCATAAGCCTCTTTCAGCAAAATCTTTGCTTCAGATTTATTCGAGGCACTTGGTGTATCGCCTCGAAGCGGTTTGTTTGCAGTCTCGCTGAGAAAAAATGCCGTTATTAACCCGATGATTGAAGCGGCCATCAAATAATAAGCCGGAACATACAGGCTATCTGTCGTCTCCACGAGCCACGCTGCAACTGTCGGCGTTAAACCTGCAATGATAATCGATATATTAAAGGCGCTTGCCAATGCGCTATAGCGTATTCTTGCAGGAAACAAGGCTGGCAAGGTTGACGCCATCACGCCTGTTAAGCAATTGAGGAACACGGCCAGCATCAACAAACCAGCAAAAATTTTTGGCGTGTTGTTACTCGTCACGAGATGAAATGCTGGAAGCGATAAAAACAGCAGGCCAAGGCTGCCGACCAACAAAAATGGTCTGCGTCCAAACCTGTCACTGAGGAAACCGACGACGGGTTGAACAAACAACATGCCGATCATCACAACAATGATAATCAAAACACCATGATCTTCTGAATAGCCGAGGCTTTGCGACAGATAAGTCGGCATATAGGTCAGCAACATATAATAAGTGATGTTTGTGACCAGCACCATGCCTATGCACACGGACAGCGACTTCCAGTAGTTTCGCACAATTTCCGTAAAAGAAACCATCGGACGATCTTTTATCGCATCCTGGTCTTCTTTTTCCATGCGCTCAAGCTGTTGGGTAAAGGCTGGCGTTTCTTCGGCAGCATGGCGAAGGTAAAGACCGATAAGCCCCAAAGGTGCAGCGAGATAAAATGGAATCCTCCATCCCCAGTCCAGAAACGCCGCTTCTCCCATCATGGTGCTTAAGAACACCACAAGCCCAGCCCCCATCACGAAGCCCGCAATCGACCCGAAATCAAGCCAGCTGCCAAGAAAGCCTCTTCTGCGATCAGGTGCATATTCGGCAACGAAAATGGCAGCGCCGGTATATTCTCCACCGACCGAAAAGCCCTGAATGAGTTTACAGGCAAGCAGCAGGATTGGTGCCCATATGCCAATCGTCGCATAGGATGGAATAAGTCCAATACAGAAAGTACTGGCTGCCATGATAATGATTGTCAGCGACAAGACTTTTTGCCGCCCAAAACGATCGCCCATCACGCCGAAGAACAAGCCACCTAGCGGGCGCACCAAAAAAGGCACCGAGAACGTTGCGAGTGCTGCAATCGTCTGAATTCCGGGTGCCGCATTTGGGAAGAAAACCTGGCCTAACGCATAGGCTACAAAGCCGTAAACACCAAAGTCGAACCATTCCATTGCATTGCCAAGTGCAGCAGCGGTGATTGCTTTTTTGAGCTTAGCATTGTCGATGACTTTGATGTCTTGAATTTTTAACGGTTCAACAGCAGTTGCACCACCCGAATTATTGTCTTGCACCATTCGCGCAGCCTCTAAATTCCGCAATCATACTAATGTCTTGGGATATAAAGGGGACAATTTCTAAAAGACAAGGCAAGCTGGAAGGTCGCAATAAGAAATAGCTACAAATCAGCCTGAGTTAATGGGCACGAAAAAAGCCCGGAACAACCCGGGCTTTTAGTCTTGTGCTTATCCGCGAAGGACGCCACCAGTTTGCTTGGTCACATTCGCAACAATCTGCTTCGCCAGTGCTTCCAGATCTTCATCGGTGAGCGTGCGATCCTGTGGCTGAAGAAGCACTTCGACCGCAATCGACTTCTTGCCTTCACCAAGTGAAGCGCCTGTGAACACGTCAAACACCTGTACACCCGCAATCAGCTTCTTGTCAGCAGACGAGACCGCCTTCACGACATTACCCGCTTCAACGCTTGCATCCACCACAAAGGCGAAATCACGCTTAAGGCTCTGGAACTGCGAGAGGCTGAGCGCTGGCTTGGTGCGGGTTGCCTTTGCCTTCGGCTCTGGGATCGCATCAATATAGACTTCGAAGCCGCAGAGCGCGCCCGACACATCAAGTGCTTCCAGCGTATCCGGGTGGAATTCACCAAAATAGCCAAGCACGACCTTTGGTCCGAGTTTCAGCGTGCCTGAACGGCCCGGATGAAACCATTCCGGACCACCGGCTTCGATCTGGATGCGATCAACCGGTGCACCGGCAGCCTCAAGTGCTGCCAGCGCATCGGCCTTCGCATCGAATACGCCAACAGGTGATGCATTGCCCGCCCAGAAACGCCCCGCGCCTTCGACACCTGCCGTGCCGCGACGGACACCGCCCGCCACACGACGCTGCTGGTCCGGCTTGTCGCCTTCATAGACGCCCGAGACTTCGAACAAGGCCGTATCGCCAAAACCACGATCCGCATTGCGCTGAGCCGCAGACAGCAGACCCGGGAGCAGCGATGGGCGCATGTCAGACATATCGGCTGCAATCGGATTTGCCAGCTTCAGTTCCGGTTTGCCGCCGCCAAAGGCTTTTGCCTGCGCTTCGGAGATGAAGGAATAAGTCACGGCTTCCATCATGCCGCGCGAAGCAAGCGTGCGGCGTGCAAGACGCGTGCGGATTTGCAGCGTTGTCAGAATACGACCATTGACCGTGCCAAGACCCGGCAGCGGCTGAGGTGCAATCTGGTTGATGCCGTGGATACGCATGACTTCTTCGACGAGGTCAGCCTTGCCTTCTACGTCATTGCGCCATGTTGGAACGGTCGCCTTAATAACCTTGCCGTCACCTTCAACGCCGAAGCCAAGACGCTTCAGAATGTCAAATGATTCATCATAGGACACGTCGATACCGGTGAGGCGTTTGACTTCCGAAACCGGGAAATCAATCACGCGCGCCGCTGGGGCTGTATAACCAACTACGTCGAGAACCGTCGGCTGACCGCCGCAAAGTTCAAGCACCATTTTGGTTGCAATTTCCGCACCCGGAACCATCATTTCAGGATCGACGCCGCGTTCAAAGCGATAGCGCGCATCGGTGACGATACCGAGTTCGCGGCCCGTGCGTGCGATCATACGCGGATCCCAAAGGGCCGACTCGATCAGCACATCGACGGTGTTTTCATCACAGCCCGAATGCTCGCCGCCCATGATACCGGCAATTGATTCGGGACCGTTGTCATCGGCAATCACATACATGCCCGGCTTGAACTTATGCTCACGCCCATCAAGACCGAGGATCGTCTCGCCATCCTTTGCAAGACGCACGGTCAGATTGCCCTTAACCTTGGCTGCATCAAACACATGCAGCGGACGCCCCTGATCGAAGGTCACATAATTGGTGATATCCACCAGCGCGTTAATCGGGCGCATGCCAATGTCTTTCAGGCGCTGCTGCATCCATTTCGGACTTGGGCCATTCTTAACACCCTTGACCAGCCGCAGCGCAAAACCGTTACAGAACGGATTTTCAGAATCCTGATCGAGAATGATCTTAACAGGTGTCTGACCTTCGCCCTTAACCGCTTCCGGCAGAGTGTTTTTGAGCGTACCAAGGCCAGCGGCAGCCAGATCGCGTGCAATACCGCGAATGCCTGCACAGTCAGCCCGATTGGGCGTCAGGCCGATTTCAATGATCGGATCGTCAATGCCAAGGTAAGCTGCATAGCTTGTGCCAACAGGCGCATCGTCTGGCAGATCAATAATGCCGTTATGTTCATCTGAAAGTTCCAGCTCGCGCTCGGAACACATCATGCCAAAACTTTCGACACCACGGATTTTACCAACCGAAAGCGTGACATCAAGGCCCGGCACATAATCGCCCGGACGACCCAGAACACCGACCAGACCTGTGCGGGCATTGGGGGCACCGCAAACGACCTGAACCGGCTGACCTTCGCCTGTATCAACGGTGAGAACGCGCAGCTTGTCGGCATCGGGGTGCTGAACAGCATTCAAAACCTTAGCGATCTTGAAAGCTTTGAATGCAGCACGATCGTCGACGCCATCCACTTCCAGACCAATATCGGTGAGTTTTTCGACGATCTGGTCGAGCGTCGCATCAGTTTCAAGGTGATCCTTGAGCCAGGAAAGTGTGAATTTCATTTCTCTGTTCCTTCCTGTCTTTACGCGCTCAGTCCGCCGAACAATGTGGGCAGGTCGAGGGGACGGAAACCATAATGATTGAGCCAGCGCACATCGGCATCGAAGAAGGCACGCAGATCAGGCATGCCGTATTTCAGCATGGCGATACGGTCGATCCCCATGCCCCATGCAAAGCCCTGATAAACGTCCGGATCGAAGCCGGAAGCGCGCAGCACATTCGGATGCACCATGCCGCAGCCCAGAATTTCGAGCCAGTCCGTGCCTTCGCCAAATTTCACATGCGGGCCGGAACGGTCGCACTGAATATCAACTTCCACCGATGGCTCAGTGAACGGGAAGAAGCTCGGACGCATACGCATTGTGACGTTTGGTACTTCAAAGAATGCCTTGCAGAACTCTTCCAGCACCCACTTCATATTGGCGACATTGGCCGACTTATCGACGACCAGACCTTCCACCTGATGGAACATCGGCGAGTGAGTGGCGTCGGAATCCATGCGATAGGTCTTGCCCGGAATGACGATGCGAATCGGCTCGTCGCGGCCTTCCTTGTCGCGAAGTGCAGCGAACTTCTCCATCGTGTGCACCTGCACCGGCGAGGTGTGCGTGCGCAGCAGCTTGCGCTCGCCCTTCTCGTCTGGATTGAAGAAGAAGGTGTCGTGCATTTCGCGCGCCGGATGACCTTCAGGGAAGTTCAGCGCTGTGAAATTGTAATAGTCAGTCTCGATATCCGAACCTTCGGCAATCGAAAAACCCATATCTGCAAAGATCGCAGTGATTTCATCGATAACCTGAGAAATCGGATGAATACGACCCCGCGACACAGCACTTTCGCGTACGGGAAGCGTCACATCAACCTTCTCACGCTCAAGGCGCGCTGCAATGGCTTGCTTGCGCAGCTCAGTCTTGCGTTCGTTGAGCGCTTCTGTGACGCGGTTCTTCAAACCATTGATGGCCGGCCCCTGTGCCTGACGCTCTTCAGGCGACATACTGCCGAGCGTTTTCAACTTTTCAGAGACCGTACCCTTCTTGCCAAGTGCTGCAACGCGCACCGCTTCAATCGCCTGCTCGTCGCTGGCAGCAGCGATTTCGCCAAGAATAGTTTGTTCGAGTTGTTCAAGATCGCTCATTGTCTATATCCCTGTCGCGCTGATCGCGCTCCACGCCTCTTGGTTACATCCCTCTCGTGTCCAAGGGACACTCGACGCCTCTTGATTTATTTCCCAGCCGTGCTTGCAGCACTCGACGCCTCTTGATTTATTTCCCTGTCGTGCTTGCAGCACTCGACGCCTCTTGATTTGCTTCCCGTCGTGCTTGCAGCACTCCACGCCTCTTGTTTGGCTTCCCGCTCGTGCCAGTGGCATCAAATGCGAAAGAAAAACCCGCGCCAGCCGAGCCAGCGCGGGTTTCCCAAATTCAAAATATCACTTGGGAAGGGCTGGCTTAGCGAACAGCGCCTTCAAAAGCGTTTGGCGTCTCGGTGTTCTTAAGGTACTCGAGAGCCTTCTTTGCCGACGCAACCAGCGCACCGAATGCATCAGGTTTATGGATTGCGATGTCGGAAAGAACCTTACGGTCGATTTCGATACCTGCCTTAGCAAGACCATCGATGAAACGGCCATAGGTCAGGCCCTGCTCGCGAACAGCAGCGTTGATACGCTGAATCCAGAGCGCGCGGAACGTACGCTTGCGATTCTTGCGGTCGCGGTAAGCATACTGCTTCGAACGATCAACAGCAGCCTTAGCAGTGCGGATTGTATTCTTACGACGGCCACGGAAACCGGAAGCCTGGTCGAGAACTTTTTTGTGCTTGGCGTGGGCGGTAACGCCGCGTTTTACACGTGCCATGTTATGATCTCCTTAGAGGATAGACGGCTTAGAGGCCGTTAGGCAGGAACTGTTTTACGATCTTCGCATCTGCGTCCGAGAGCACCATGGTGCCGCGTGCATCGCGAATGAACTTGTTCGAGCGCTTGATCATGCCATGGCGCTTGCCTGCAGCCGCAGCTACAACTTTGCCAGTGCCTGTGATTTTGAACCGCTTTTTAGCAGCCGATTTGGTCTTCATCTTGGGCATTTTGCTACTCCTTTGTTTAGTCCCTGTCATGCTTGCAGCACTCCACGCCTCTTAATTTTACGATCCCCCTCGTGCCTTCGGCACTCGACGTCTCTTGTTTTAGTGGCGTCCGTATCTGCGACAGACAGAAACCTTGTTTTACTTCCAGACCGACCAAGTCTGAAAAGCATACGAAACCGCCACGGCATGCCCTGCCGGGCGGTTCGAACGCGGCCTTATAGGCTTAAAGGCCAGAAAACGCAATGCCTGAATCAGACCGAATTGGGCTGGATCATGCTTCAACATCAATAAAGTCGTAACAAAACCGGCAAAGCATGAATGTTTTGCAGATATTCAATAACCTCAAAAAATGGATAGGCCACAAAGAACACCAGTCCATCGGTGAATGTCCGATAAAGCCGATCCGGCTTTACGCGCAATTCAACTTCATCGCGAAATAGCGAGAACTTTGGGAAAAAGCGCGGCACACTCGCGCAATAAGCCTCATAGGGCTTACCGAAGTTGGCCTTGAGAAACTTCTCTTCGGTGCGGATGACCATCGCAAAAGCCAGATAACACAGAACACCAAAAGCCAGCGCGATGATGATACTTCCAGTCTGTGCACCTATACCGATCGCACCGATGCTGCTGAACACATAAAGCGGATTGCGTGTGATCGAATAAGGGCCGGTCTGCACGATTTCCGCGCTTTTGCGCCCGCCAATATAAAGCGTGCACCACATACGTCCAAGAATCGCTGCTACAATGAGGCTGATGCCGAACGCTTCGATATATTCATGCAAATGACCATCGGACCGCGAGCGCACGAAAAGGAGTGCTACGACAAGAAGCCCAATGACAATGGCAATCGCAAGACGGCGTCTTTGTTGATATTTGCCCAGTTCGCTTAGTGTTTTCATGATGATCTCTAAGTGAGGATTGTTTCGGGCAGAGAAAAACCGCCCGAAGGCGGCTTTTCAAAGGCTAGAAATTATTAGATCAGCGTGGAGCCAGAACCATCATCATCTGGCGGCCTTCAAGCTTAGGCTCTGCTTCAACCTTTGCGATCTCCACAGTGTCTTCCTTGACGCGGATGAGAAGCTTCATACCAAGCTCCTGGTGCGCCATTTCACGACCACGGAAACGCAGGGTGAACTTCACCTTATCGCCATCGTCAAAGAAACGCTGCGCAGCCTTCATCTTCACTTCATAGTCATGCGTGTCGATGTTCGGTCGCATCTTAATTTCTTTGATTTCGACCGTTTTCTGCTTCTTGCGTGCTTCGGAGGCTTTTTTCTGATTCTGATACTTCAGCTTGCCGAGATCCACGATCTTGCACACAGGCGGTTCAGCGTTTGGCACGATCTCAACGAGATCGAGACCCGCTTCTTCTGCCATCGCAATGGCATCCTGCGTCGGGATACTGCCGTGGTTGTGGCCTTCGGCATCAATAAGCTGGACCCGGGGAACCCGGATATCACGGTTGGAGCGCGGTCCGTCTTTCTGGACCGGCGTCGCTCTGAACGGTCGGCGAATGGTCGTTATCTCCTGATTATTAACGATATAGGCAATTCAATTTCGTGGCCCGCGACGGCCTTTTCCGATCAAACCCCTGTTTAACGCGGAAATGTGGTCAAGCGAGCGGTAAAGTCAATAGCATCTTTGACAGGGAAAAGCACCCCCGGAAGAATAAAGGCAAAGAAAGAAGTGTTTCGGAGGTGGTAAGCGACATATCGGTCACATTCCTCAATATTTCAAGGGAGTGAGGTTTTCTCCGCCTGTCATAAATGGCAAATGAAGATCACTTGAAAAACTGCCTGCCAAATCAGGAGACGAACCATGAGCACAGCTGAACCGGATTTTATTGAAGTTGATGGCGCACAGATTGCCGTCCGTAATCGTAGCGGACAGGTTGCACCGGGTGTTGTCTGGCTCGGTGGCTATCGCTCCGATATGCTCGGCACCAAAGCAGTGGTTCTTGATGCGTGGGCTGAAAAGACCGGGCGGTCCGCTCTGCGCCTTGATTATTCAGGCCATGGTGAGTCGGGTGGGGACTTCAACGAGGGCACAATTTCACGCTGGCTGAATGAAAGTCTCGCAGTTTATGCAAAATATGCGAAAGGTCCGCAGATTCTGGTCGGTTCATCCATGGGCGGCTGGATCGCGCTGCGCATGGCGCAGGAACTGAAAAAGATTGGCAAATCGCCTGCCGGGATCGTGCTCATCGCACCGGCACCGGATTTTACCGCCGAGCTTGTCGAACCATCCCTGACCGATGCGCAAAAGAAAGACCTGATCGAGCAGGGCTATTTTGAAGAGCCTTCGGAATATTCACCAAACCCATACATCTACACCCGCGCGCTGATCGAAGACGGGCGTAACAATCTGGTTCTCAAAGGAATCATCGAGACAGGCTGCCCTGTGCATATTCTGCAAGGGATGCAGGATGAGGCGGTGCCTTATCAGCATGCGCTCAAGCTCGTCGAGCATCTGCCGGTTGATGACGTGACGCTGACACTGGTGCGTGATGGCGACCATCGATTGTCGCGTCCGCAGGATCTGGAACTGCTGATCCGTACCGTTTCTGGCCTCGCTGAACGCATATCTGTTGGAGAATAAGCATGCGCTTTTCGGTTTTTGCGTCTGCGGCAGTCGCTGCAATCGTTGGCTTTGGTAGTACGCTGGCGCTGATTGTTGCAGCCGCCGGTGTACTCGGTGCAACGCAAGCCGAAACCGCAAGCTGGGTGACAGCGGTGTGTCTGGCCATTGCCGGTTCATCCGCATGGCTGAGCGTGCGTTACAAAATGCCGATCATTGCGGCATGGTCCACACCCGGACTGGCCCTGATTGGTGCAAGCGTCGGCTTCACTATGCCAGAAGCGGTCGGCGCATTCATCGTAACAGCACTAGCGCTGATCCTGACCGGGCTGATCCGTCCACTTTCGACACTGGTTGCGCGCATTCCGGCATCGGTCGCATCGGGCATGCTGGCAGGTGTATTGCTGAGTTTTGTGATTGCAGCTGCGAAATCCGTTTCGCTTGATCCTGCTTTTGTACTGCCTCTGGTGGCTTTATTCTTCATCGTGCGGCTGTTTAATCCGTCGCTCGCGGTCATTGCCGTGCTTGTGCTTGGCATGGCCTATGCCCTGATGTCCGCGCGTGTACCCGAATTGCCTGCACCGGAGATTTCGACGCTCACACTGATCTGGCCGGAGTTTCACATCGGCGCGATGATCGGCATCGCTCTGCCACTTTATATCGTGACCATGGCCTCGCAAAATCTGCCGGGCTTTGCGGTGTTGCGCGCCTCCGGCTATGAGCCGCCGACCAGCGCCGCGCTGCGTGTAACCGGATTTTTCTCACTGCTGACCGCGCCCTTTGGAGCCGCAACCAGCAATCTTGCAGCTATTTCAGCGGCGCTTTGCACCAATCCCGATGCGCATCCGGACCCTAAAAAGCGCTGGATGACCGGCCCGGTCTATGCGGTTTATTATGTCATCTTTGCGCTGTTTGGTGCTTCGCTGGTGGCGATCTTCGCCGTTCTGCCTGTCACCCTCATTGCGCTGGTTGCTGGCCTTGCGCTGAGTGGTCCATTCATCAATGCCATGGCACTAGCGCTCAAAGTTGAAGAAGAGCGGCTTGCAGCCATTGTCACCTTCGCAGTGACTGCCTCCGGCATTGCCTTTTTTGGCGTTGGTTCTGCTTTCTGGGCGCTGGTTGCCGGACTTGGTGTAGCCGCACTCGAACATTTACGTAAAAAATTTCCGAGATAATCACATTGCTTAGCGCCCGTTTGGCGGGAGCAGGCAGACGATATTCTTGAAAAGCCGCAATTGGTTTACCACGTCAATTTCAAGCCGCGAGATTAACAAACGGCCCTGAATGAAACGGAGTAGACCATGACAAATTCTGCATTGATCCGCCCCGCATGGACACCAGCGACAATTGCGCTGATGGTGCTGGGCTTTATCTTCTTCTGGCCGCTTGGCCTCGCCATGCTTGCCTATATCATCTGGGGTGATCGCCTCGGTGATTTTAAACGTAGCCTCAACGAAAAGACCGACTCTGTGTTTGGCTCTTTCCGCAATTGTAGCAAAAGCGAAAGCTTTAATTTTGGCGGCACCACCGGCAATGCTGCTTTCGATGAATGGCGTCGCGAAGAACTCGACCGGCTCGCCGCAGAACGCCGCAAGCTGGAAGAAGCCCGCGCTGAGTTTGAAGCCTATGCCACAGAACTGCGCCGCGCCCGCGACAAGGAAGAGTTTGACCGCTTCATGAATGAGCGCCGCGCTTCGGCAAAGAAAAACGACGGCGGCGACGTAACCACGATCTAGTGGCTACAACCCTGATCTGAACTGTAAACGGCGCGGGCTTTGTCTGCGCCGTTTTGCTTGGAACATTAAAAATCTCTGGATTTTTATGCGAATCACCTATCTTTAAAGCATGGGTTTTTCCTTATTTCGATCTGCAGCCAAAAAGCCGTCTGTCGTCACACGCGAACGTATGCATGCGGTCGCAGGCCGCGAACTGACTTTGCGTGTGTTGGAAAATCCACGTGCAAAACGTCTGACGCTGCGGATTGAGACCGGCGGCAAAGGGCTACGCGTTACCATCCCACCCGGCCTACCCGACCGCGAAGTTCAGAGTTTTCTGGTCCGTCATCAGGGCTGGATTGAAAGCCGCATTGCCAAAATGCCTGATCAGGCTGGCCTTCGTGCCGGTGTGAAAATACCCATTCGCGGGGTGCCGCATCTCATAACCCATCAGTCCGGACGCGGTACGGTGGATTTGCTGGAAGGCAATATTCTGCTCGTTCATGGCGATCCCGCGCATCTTTCGCGGCGTATCGCCGATTACCTCAAGCGTGAAGTCAAACGCGATATTGAACAGCTTGTTGCCCGTCACACGGCAACCGTGGGCCGTAAAGCCAAAGCGGTCCGGTTCAAAGATACCAAAAGCCGCTGGGGATCGTGTACGTCCGATGGTGTGCTCTCTTTTTCGTGGCGTATCGGCATGGCGCCTGCGCCCGTCATTAATTATCTCGTCGCCCATGAAGTGGCCCATCTGATTGAGATGAACCACGGGCCGAAATTCTGGAAACTCTGCCATGAGCTTTGCCCTGATACAGAGCGTTGCAAAGCATGGCTGAAGCGCAATGGCAGCGCATTACAGGCTATCGATTTTACATGACATCAGACATTCAAACTGCTGCACGGGCGCTGTGGGATTACCATTGCCTCTCCGATGAACCTGTTGCCGCCGATGTGATTATCGGTCTTGGCAGCTACGATACCCGTGTTGCAAAACATGCGGCCGATCTTTATCGGCAAGGCCTTGCCAATTGGCTCATGTTCACCGGCCACAGCGGCAACTGGACCAAAGGGCTTTACAAGGCTTCAGAGGCCGAAGCCTTTGCCGAAATAGCCATTGCTGAAGGTGTTCCGGAAGAGGCTATCATCATTGAACCGAAAGCGACCAATATCGGCGAGAACATTCTTTTCGCGCGCGACATCATGGTTGCAGGAACAATCAGCCCGATCTTTGTGACCAAACCGCAGACCCAGCGCCGGGTGCGCGCAACCGTTGACCGACAATGGCCGGAAGCACGCGCATTTGTCACTGCACCTGCGACGTCTTTTAGAGATCAGCCGACAGAAGGCCATGATTTTGAGAAGCTGGTGCGCGAAATGGTGGGTGATCTGCGCCGCATTCTCGAATATCCGGCACTTGGCTTTCAGGTTGCACAAGCCGTTCCTCTTGAGGTCATGGAAGCCTATGATTACCTTATAGCACAGGGCTATGATGACGCGGCTCCTCGCGTTGAGGCCGGAACAGCTTGAGTCGGCCCGCAATATGTGCGACGGAAACGCCATGGTTTTTGATATAAAAATATGCGGCCTTAAAACGCCGGAAGCAGTCGCTGCTGCGCTTGATGGCGGTGCGACGCATATTGGCTTTATCTTCTTTCCCAAAAGCCCGCGGCACTTGAACCCTGCCGATGCCGGTCGCTTGCGTGAAGCAGCGAAAGGCCGTGCCAAAGTGGTTGCCGTCGCCGTTGATGCGGATGATGAAGTGCTTGATGAAATCGTGCGTGAATTGCAGCCAGACATGCTGCAACTCCATGGCCATGAAACGCCTGAGCGCGTGGCTGATGTAAAAAAGCGCTATGGCCTGCCGGTAATCAAAGCCTTTGCCATTCGCGAGGCCGCCGATCTCAGCGTGATCGCGCCCTATCAGGGCATTGCTGATCGCTTTCTTTTTGATGCCAAACCGCCGAAAGGTTCTGACCTTCCGGGTGGCAATGGTGTATCCTTTGACTGGGCATTGCTCGACGCGCTTGACGACAGTGTCGATTACATGCTTTCCGGTGGACTGAATGCGGGCAACATTGCCGAGGCGCTGCACAAAACGCGTGCGCCGGGTATCGATGTATCGTCCGGCGTAGAGCGCGCACCCGGTCAAAAGGATGTGCGTCTTATCAATGAATTTTTTCAGGCAGTGTCTGATGCCAGACAATAGCCTGCACATGACGGAGTGGCAGCAGTGAACAAGCCGGTTGAACCCAATTCCTACAAAACAGGCCCGGACGAAGAAGGCATGTTCGGCATTTTTGGCGGACGCTTTGTCGCCGAAACGCTGATGCCGCTGATCCTCGAATTGCAGGAAGCCTATGAGACGGCAAAGAACGATCCTGAATTTCAGGCGGAGCTTTCCAATCTCTCGACCTATTATGCTGGTCGCCCTTCCAAGCTTTATTATGCCGAAGGCCTGACCAAACATCTGGGCGGCGCGAAGATTTACTTCAAGCGCGAAGACCTGAACCATACTGGTAGCCATAAGATCAACAATTGCCTTGGCCAGATTCTGCTTGCCAAGCGCATGGGCAAGACCCGCATCATCGCTGAAACCGGCGCTGGTCAGCATGGCGTTGCATCAGCCACCGTTGCAGCGCGTTTTGGCCTGCCTTGCGTGGTCTATATGGGTGCCACTGACGTTGAGCGTCAAAAGCCAAATGTTTTCCGCATGAAGCTGCTGGGCGCTGAAGTAAAACCGGTGACAGCTGGCAATGGCACACTCAAAGACGCGATGAACGAAGCGCTGCGTGACTGGGTCACCAATGTTGAAGACACCTATTATCTGATCGGCACCGCTGCTGGTCCGCATCCTTATCCGGAACTGGTGCGCGATTTTCAGTCGGTGATTGGCACAGAAGCGCGCAAACAGATTCTCGAGCTGGAAGGCCGTCTGCCAGACGTGATCGTCGCTGCTGTTGGCGGTGGATCGAACGCAATCGGCCTGTTCCATCCGTTCCTCGATGACAAGTCAGTCAAAATCGTCGGTATTGAAGCAGGCGGTCGCGGCCTTGAGGGTGTGGAGCATTGCGCATCGATGAGCGCTGGCAGCCCCGGTGTTCTGCATGGCAACCGCACTTATTTATTGCAGAATGAAGACGGCCAGATTCTTGAAGGCCATTCGGTTTCCGCAGGTCTTGACTATCCGGGCGTTGGTCCTGAGCATTCATGGCTCAAGGATTCAGGCCGCGTTGACTATGTGCCAATCCTCGACGACGAAGCGCTCGACGCTTTCCAGCTTTGCACCCGCGTTGAAGGCATTATCCCGGCGCTTGAATCCGCGCATGCGATTGCGCAAGCCGTGAAAATGGCCCCAACCATGGGCAAAGATCAGCTGATGATCGTCAATCTCTCCGGTCGCGGCGACAAGGATGTTCACACGGTCGGGCAATTGCTCGGCATGGACATGTGAGGATTGCATGAGCAAGGCCGTTGTTGACACCAATGCTTACAGACCGCGCGCCGCATGGTTCGACGGACTGACGGAGTGTGGTCCGGCAACAATCAAGCTCAACATCATCGAAGCTGATCCTTCCAATCCACTTGCTGAAGCCGCTCTCGGCATTGCCCGCAGGCAGATCGCATCTGTTGCAGAAAAGCTGGAGCATACGCCGCATCTGGGTGCTGGCTTTGCCATTCTGCATCAGGGCGAAGAAAGCCTGTGGCTGCTTCTGCACTGGTGGCTGGAAGGTGGCATCGCAACGCAGATTCTCTGGCAGTCCGAACTCAGTGACGAGATCGAATTCGAACCAGCGCAGCCTCTCTTGATGGCATGCGTTTGGGAGCTGGGAATCATTGACTTTGAACGGCGCGCCTGGATGGAGACAGTTATGTCCGGCCAATCCACCGCCGATTATCTTACGCGCATTTTGCCACGGGGCACGGTATGACCACACGCATCGACACCAAATTCGCATCGCTCAAGTCCGAAGGACGTCCAGCGCTGGTTACCTATTTCATGGGCGGCGACCCGGATTATGCGACATCGCTTGCTGTGATGAAAGCATTGCCAAAAGCAGGCTCCGATGTGATTGAGCTCGGTATGCCTTTTTCTGATCCGATGGCTGATGGCCCTGCCATTCAAGCCGCTGGTCTGCGCGCACTCAATGCCGGTCAGACGCTGAAAAAGACGCTGCAACTGGCTGCTGATTTCCGCAAGGAAGACGACACCACACCAATCGTGCTGATGGGGTATTACAACCCGATCTATATCTATGGCGTCGAACGCTTTCTTGCCGATGCAAAAACATCCGGCATTGATGGCTTCATCATTGTCGATCTGCCGTCCGAAATGGACAAGGAACTCTGCATTCCGGCAACGGATGCGGGCCTCAACTTCATTCGCCTGACCACGCCAACCACCGACGACAAGCGCCTGCCGAAAGTGCTGCATAATTCGTCTGGCTTTGTCTATTATGTCTCAATGAACGGCATTACTGGCTCGGCGATTGCCGATACAAGCCGCGTTGCCGATGCTGTCCGGCACATTAAGAAAAGCACCGATCTGCCAATTTGTGTGGGCTTTGGCGTGAAGACCCCGGAACAGGCCGCAGCCATTGCGGAAGCTGCTGACGGCGTGGTTGTGGGTACTGCAATCGTCAATGCTGTGGCGCTCGAGCTCGATGAAAATGGCAAGGTAAAGGGCGATCCGGTAGCCGCTGTGACCAAACTTGTCAGTGCATTGGCGGCAAGTGTTCGCGCAACACGCCTTGAAGCTGCCCAATAAATCGTCCATTTAGGCAGCTCGTTAGTTTAGAAGAAGAAACGGAAGCAAACGTCATGAACTGGATCACCAACTACGTTCGTCCAAAGATCAATTCGATGCTCGGACGTCGCGAGATGCCGGAAAATCTTTGGATCAAGGATCCATCGACCGGCGAAATGGTGTTCCATAAGGACCTTGAAAGCAATCAGTTCGTGATTCCGGGTTCGGGCCATCACATGCGCATCAAGGCCAAGGACCGCCTGCGTTTCTTCTTCGACAATGGCGAATACACAGCACTGGAAAGCCCGAAGGTTCCAACCGATCCGCTGAAATTCCGTGATGAAAAGAAATATATCGACCGTCTGAAAGACTATCGTGCGCGCACCGGCATGGAAGACGCAATCATCAATGGTCTTGGCACGATTGAAGGCCTGCCAATTGTCGCAACCGTGCAGGATTTCGGCTTCATGGGCGGATCGCTCGGCATGGGTGCCGGTGAAGCGATCATTCAGGCCTTCATGAAGGCTATTGAACTCAAGCGTCCGCTGGTTCTGTTTGCAGCCTCCGGTGGCGCACGTATGCAGGAAGGCATTCTGTCGCTCATGCAGCTTCCACGCACCACTGTTGCGGTCGAAATGCTTAAAGAAGCAGGCCTGCCTTACATCGTCGTTCTCACCAACCCGACAACGGGCGGCGTGACGGCTTCCTATGCGATGCTTGGCGATATTCACATTGCAGAACCCGGCGCTCTGATCGGCTTTGCTGGTCCACGCGTGATCGAGCAGACCATTCGCGAAAAGCTGCCAGAAGGCTTCCAGAGCGCTGAATATCTGATGGAACATGGCATGGTCGATATGGTTTGCTCGCGCCTTGAGCTCAAGTCAACTATCGCAAGCCTGCTCAAAATCATGACCCGTCAGCCAGCCAATATGGATGCACCGGTCAAAGCACCTGCGCCAAAGAAGCCAGAAGCTGACAGCAAGGCGGCTTAATCGTGACAGGAAAAGCGGATGCCGTCATCGAACGGTTGATGCAATTGCATCCCAAAGGGTTTGATCTTTCACTGGACCGCATTCGCGGTCTGCTGGAAAAGCTCGGCAATCCGCACCTGAACCTGCCGCCTGTGATCCATATTGCCGGAACCAACGGTAAGGGATCGGCGACAGCCTTCTGCCGCGCACTTTTAGAAGCGAGCGGCTTTGGCGTTCACGTCCATACATCGCCGCATCTCGTCAACTGGCACGAGCGCTACCGCCTCGCCTCCAAAAATGGCGGAAAATTCGTTTCTGACGATGTTCTGGCGGAGGCCATTGAACGCGTTGAAGCTGCGAATGACGGTAGACACATCACGGTTTTTGAAATCCTGACGGCCGTTGCCTTCGTTCTGTTTGCCGAGCATCCTGCCGATGTCGTGATCATGGAAGTCGGCCTTGGCGGACGCTTTGATGCGACCAATGTGATTACTGATCCCGCCGTATCGCTGATTATGCCTATTTCTGTTGATCATCAGGCATTTTTGGGCGACCGGGTTGAGCTGATTGCCGCTGAAAAAGCTGGCATCATCAAAAAGGACTGCCCTGTCGTTATCGGCTTCCAGCCTTTTGACGCCGCGCGTGAGGTGCTGATCTCAACGGCTGACCGGCTTGATTGCCCGCTTTCGATCTATGGTCAGGATTTCCTAGCATTCGAGGAACATGGCCGGATGGTGTTCCAGAATGAAGACGGTCTGATTGATCTGCCTCTGCCGCGCCTGCCGGGCCGTCACCAGCTTGCAAATGCTGCCGCCGCCATCGAAGCGGTGCAAATGGCGGGCTTCACCATTACCGACAAGGCCGCAGAAAAAGCCATGATGGTTGTGGACTGGCCTGCACGTATGCAGCGCCTGACCCATGGCACGCTTGTCGATCTTGCACCAACGGCATCGGAAATCTGGCTTGATGGCGGGCATAATCCCGGCGCGGGTATGGTGATTGCAGAAGCCTTTGGCGATCTCGAGGAACGGTCCACACGGCCTTTGTTCCTGATTACCGGCATGATCAACACCAAAGACCCTGTCGGCTATTTTGAGGCCTTTGCAGGCATGGCACGCCATGTCTTTACCGTGCCGATCCCGTCAAGTGACGCTGGCATCCCGAACAACGAACTCGCCATCAGCGCACAGAAGGCCGGACTTTCGGCAGAGCCGGTGCATTCGGTTGAAAACGCACTCAAGATTTTGCGTGATACATGGGCGCCTGATGAAGCCCCGCCGCGCATTCTGATCGGTGGTTCGCTTTATCTGGCAGGCGAAGTGCTGCGCGACAATGGAACACCGCCAAACTAGAGCGTGTCGCGCTTATTCCTATCCACAGCGCTCGCTCTAACTCTTTTTTCTTACGCATGTCGTTATCGGAAAACCGGTTCCCACTTTTCCGCGACATGCTTTAAACAAAAAACCCGGCTCTAAGGCCGGGTTTTTCATATTTAACAAACTCTGCTGATTAAGCAGCAGAAGCCTTGATCCAGTCAGCAAGGCGGCTCTTTGGAGCTGCGCCAACCATGTTGGCTGCAAGTTCGCCGTCCTTGAACATCAGAAGTGTTGGGATCGAGCGAACGCCAAACTGTGCTGCGAGTTCTGGATTTTCGTCGATATTGACCTTAGCGATCTTAACCTGACCAGCCATTTCAGCAGCGATTTCGTCCAGAGCAGGAGCGATCATCTTGCAAGGACCGCACCATTCAGCCCAGAAATCCACGACGACTGGCTCGCTCGACTGAAGAACGTCCGACTGAAAATTGCTGTTATCGACCTTTACGGTTGCCATAGGGCTATCCTCATATCTGTTTGAGAGCGAAAGACTCACTGAGAAATCGCTCCTTTGACCATATCATGTGGCGTGTTGACTGCCATCCGTCAAGTTCTGGTTAGTAACCTTTCCTTGAGAGTCACTCAGAGCCCTCAATGCTTCATTGAGCACGTTTTCCGGCAATGGCAGCAAATACGGGCCTTCCGTGAAGAGCAAAGCCACTTCAACAACCCGTCCCGGATATAAAGGTGCGAGCAATTCCCGGTAAAGCGCCAGCTGTGCGCGATAGGCAAAAGGCACAGCTTCAACACTCTTTGGCGGCGGGCGATTGGTTTTATAATCCACGATCAATACGCGGTTTTCATCAACGCTGATGCGGTCGATCTGGCCCGACACGGCATGATCTTTTCCGCCGAGATTGATCGTCCCCATCACGGCCACTTCACCACGCGATCCGCTGGCAAAAACTGGTGCGAATTTCGGATCAGCCAGAATGGTTGCAACACTCGCCCAGGCTTTCGCGCGTTCCGCTTCCGGCCAGTCAGCAGCAATGCGTGCCAGATAATCCTGTGCAAGCTTCTCACGCTCATTCACGGCCACTTCCGGCAGATATTGCAGCAACATATGAATCGCCGTACCGCGCCTTAACGCGAAAGCCGAGGTCTCGCCGCTCAGTCCCAGCACCGGCGACAGCGTATCAAGCGGTGGTTCTTCATCCCCTTCAATCAGGGCCGATGCACCGGATGGCGCAAGCGGACGCGGGAGTCCGGGTTCCGGCTTTATGGGCTTGAGATAGTCGAGCGGCAACGGTGGCAGCTCAACCGCTTTTTCCACTTCAGGCTCCGCAATTTCTGTCAGACCGCGCGGCGTGTTGCGATAGCGTCGGGCGGCAACACCCGAAACCGGATGCACAAAGGTTTCGGCCTTTGTGGTCAGCGCATCTTCAACAAGCCTGTGCCATGTCTCGCCGCTTTCACGCGATCCGCGATAACCACAGACAATCAACTTATCTTCCGCACGCGTCATGCCAACATAAAGAAGACGGCGATATTCTTCTTCGGCGCGCGCTTTCAGACCTTCAATCTGTGACGCCAAAAAGCCGGTCTGGTAGCCCGCATTGGGTTGCCAGAGATAGCCTTTGACCTGTGGACCATCATTGCCGAAATCAAACGGGATCAGCTTGGGCGCGCGTGTTCCGCTCCAGACGGCATTGCCCGGATCGACCAGAAACACCACAGCACCCTCAAGCCCCTTGGCGGCATGAACCGTCATGATACGAACTTCGTTACGGCCCTGATCCAGTTCGCGTTTGATCTGCGGCGACGCTGCATCAAGCGTTTCCAGAAATGCCTGCATACCCGGCAGACCAGCGCGTTCAGCCGAAAGCGCATAGTTCTGGAATTCATCGATAATATCGCCTGCTTCCGGTCCAAGCCGCGCCAGAAGCTTACGCCTTGCGCCATCTGCGCTGAGAACCCGCGCATAGAACTCGAAGATCGGCATGGTGTCGGCCATATTGCGCCAACGGCTCAGCGTCTTATGCACACCGATCAATGCAGGTTCTTCAAGGGATGCATGGTAAAGGCGCTCAAAAAGCGTTTCGCCACTTTTTCGCGGATGGGCCAGCGCGAACAGCCTGTCATCATCCCAGCCAAATAGCGGGCTTTTGAGAAGCGAAGCCAATGACAAATCATCGGACGGCTGCAATACAAAGCGCCCCAGCGCCATCAAATCCTGAATGGCGATGTGGCTTGTAAGCTTGAGCCGGTCGGCACCGGCCACGGGTACAGAGAGATTTTTGAGCGCCCGCGAAAGCGCTGGCATGAACTGATCGCGCTTGCGCACCAGCACCATAATGTCTTTCGGCGCAAGTTTGCGGTTCTGGCCCGGAATGGTTTCGCCGCGATCAAGCCAGTAGCGAATGGTTGCTGCGATCTGTTCGGCAAGTTTGATAGCAGGAGCTTGCAAATGATCGACCGGAACGCGCCAGTCGTCTGGCTCCTCCACCACGTCCGGCGTCAGCATATCCCAGATTTCCACCTCGCCCGGCTCGTTCTCGCGAATGGCGGAGTGAACAGTGGCACCTGACAAGCCGCGATTAGCCTCAGGACGTGCAAATACCTCATCCACGGCCTGCAAAACATCAGGAGCCGAACGGAACGAGAAGTTGAGGCTGACGCGCTCGAATTTAAGCTCTGCATCGGCAGCCCTGAGGCTAACCGCCCTGCCCTGTGCAGCAAAGTCTTCCGGTACAGCGCCCTGAAACGAATAGATCGACTGTTTTTCATCACCCACGGCAAACAGTGTGCGCTGCACATTGCGCTGACCGAGGCCAGAGAAAAACTCTTCCGAGAGCATGCGGATGACCTGCCACTGGTCAGGACTGGTATCCTGTGCTTCATCGACGAGAATATGATCGATGCCGCGGTCGAGTTTATATTGGACCCACTGCCCTGCCCCATTGCGCGCAAGCAGCGCCACCGTGCGGGTAATCAGGTCTTCAAAGTCGAGCAGACCCCGCTTGCGCTTCAAATCATGATAGCGCTGCAGGAGATTATCGATGAGTGTGAGCCCGGCCAGATTGAGCCGGATAAGCCGCAATTCCTTGATCTTGTCGAGACCAAGTTCAACACGCGCAGCTGCGGCATTAAAATCTTCCTCGAAATCCGGCAGCAGCTTTTTGACCGCAGCCGAGCCAACATAGGAACCGGATTTGGCTTCGCCGGTCGCTTTCAGGAAGGAAGCACGCAGAACGGCTTCCTTGTCGAAGCTGCTTTTGACCTTGTCATATTGCTTGAGCTGCAACGCAAAATCATGTGCGCGTGCCGCGCCCTTCTGGATCGACAAAATGAGATCAAGCGCATCGTCGGAAAATTCCGGCACCGGCCACATCTCATCCAGCAAATCGGATTCACGCGTGTCTGGCCGGAACCGGAAATGCCGGTGCAAAGCCTCGCTGCGCTCATCCGCAGTGCCAAGCGCCGTAATGTATTGCTGCAAGCCATTGCGGCGACCAACAGCCTCATCAAGCAGTGCCTGCAAACCCATCTCGCCCGCTGCCTGCATCACATCGGCAAAAGCGCTTGCCAGTTCCGGATCACCGCCGCCATGTGCAGTCTCAAGCAGGGTGCGTCGCGCTTCGCCGACAAGAGCCACCTGCATGAGGTCGTCCATCATCTCGAAGTGGCCTGCAATATTCGCCTCAAGCGGGAACTGATGTAGGATCGCCTCGCAAAATGCGTGGATGGTTTGGATTTTCAACCCGCCCGGCGTTTCAAGCGCGCGCGCAAAAAGCCTGCGTGCTAAAGCAAGCCGTGTGGCTCCCGGACGCCTGCCTTCAAGCTTGATAAGCCTGTCAGTGAGATCTTCATCCGGCAACATTGCCCATTCCGACAACCGCGCAAAGACGCGGTTCTGCATGACGGCTGCTGCCGCCTTTGTATAGGTGAGACAAAGGATTTTCGACGGGTCAGTGCCTTCGAGCAGTAGCCGGATCACGCGCTCAGTCAGAACATGGGTCTTGCCAGAGCCCGCATTGGCCGACACCCAGACAGAGGCCAGTGGATTGGCGGCACTCGCCTGTGCGTCGATGGTTTCCTGTGGAATGAAACGTTGTTTTTTCATTCGCCGCCCTCCCCGCCAGCATCGCCACCGGCGGACCATTCCAGCACACGCGCCAGATGATCATAATCACCTGAAAGTTCTGTTTCTTTAAACGGTAACGCGCGGGAAAGATAACCCTTAGCCGGATTCTGATATTCAGCAAGCAGCTGCGCCAATCGTTGCCAGGCTTCTTCGCCAAGGGCGGGTGCCGTCTTTTCCGATGGTGGCCGACCAATTTTCAAAATCGATTCCGGCTTCACCTCGCCACCAGCGCGCAAGCGCACATAGGTCAGATCAGACGCGCGGACAGAACCCAGTTCGCGAAACGCACCACGCACGAGAAGGGCTGCTTCAAGCGCCAGCTGTGGCGACAAGAGGACATGCGCCTGCTTTGGCGATGGCGTGGAGCCGGTCTTATAGTCGATCACTTCCGCAGTTCCGTCACGCATCAGATCAATACGATCAGCGCGGCCCGACAGGGTGATGCCAAGGCTTTCAACCTCGCGCTTGTCCGACGAAATTTCGGCAAAGCGGGTCTGAACATTATAGGCGCGTTCCCGCTCCCATTCGAGAAATTGCGGAATAAGTGCGGTAAAACGCGGCCACCAGACTGCTTCGATCTCAATGGGCAGATCCATGTCTGCAAAGAAATGTCGGCCAAACTCTTCCAGTTGCGTGGCTGCATCTGGTGAAAGCGGGTCGATACCTTCCTGGGTAAAATGCCCCAAAATATCGTGAAACAGTGTTCCACGTTCTGTGGCTGCCGGATCGCGGATCAGCGGCTCCAGCGGACGCAACTTCAGAATCTTTTTGGCAAAGATCGCATAAGGATCGCGACGAAGGGTTTCGATTTCCGTGACTGAAAAATGCTTGGGCCGCGCGCTTACAGGCGGTGTCGGTTCCGGGCGTTTGACAAAAGGCACATCAGGTGCCTGATCAATTTCACGCGCCCAATGGATAAAACGTTGCCCACGCGAGCGCATATCTTTGGTCACATCTGAACCCAGAACCGTTTCAAGCCGCTGCAACCAGCGCGACGGAATGGTTGGCGCATTATCAGAACGCTGCGAACGCGAAAGCACGATATGATCCATGCCAAGCGCCATTTGAAAATCATGTGCTGCAAGGCCGGTACGGCGCTCAGGTGGATCAAGCGCGATCATCGCCTTCATAGGGCGCGACATGAACGGGTCATTGCGCGTCTTGGCGGGCCATGTGCCTTCGTTGAGACCACCGATCACCAACGTATCCATGGTCTGCAAACGCGCTTCCAGCGCACCCCAGATGAAGACGCGGGGATGCCCACCCGGATGCGGCTTGACGGTTTCTCCCGACATCAGAGCGTCAAGAATTGCGGGCCATTCAATAGCCTCAAAGTCCAGTCCCGCTTCGCTCGCGACAAGCTGACGCAGAAATGAAGCCAGCTTCTCGCCATGCTCGCCGGAATAATACCGCGTAACGCTGCCGCTTTCATCGCGTGCGAGATTTTCCAGCGCTTCCACAGTGGCCCGCGTAATCTCACCAATATCCGTTCGCCGGTTAATGATGGCAAAAGGTGCCAGCGGCGCAACAGCTTCCGACAAGCTCACGCAAAGCGCGCGCGCCGCTTCAATCATGTCAGGCGTAACAGTCGCGTGCCATGCCGGTTGCCATGACTGGCTGGCGCTTTCTTCCATGCGGCGATCAAAAAAGCCGGGAAGATCGATGATCGATGCCCTGCCCGTACCGCCCCGGAACGCCACCAGTTCAAGCGTTTCCGCAGCCAGTCGCCGCTCGATGCGCTTGCCGCCAAGCCGTAGCATCGGGTGCTTGACCAACGCTAACAGGGCCACAGGATCGCCGGGGTTGAATACGGTTTCGACCATGAGGCGCATCAGCGTCGCGGTTTCGATATCGCGCAAATGGCGACCGCCGGAATCATCGGCGTCGATGCCAAAGCGGGCGAGTTCGCCCACCACGCGGCGCGCGAGATTTCTATCGGCGGTCACCAATGCTGCAGTCTTGTTTTCATCACTGATCGCATCGCGCAGCGCCAGGGCCACTGCCAGCGCTTCCTCACGCTCATTAGCGGTTTCGATCAGATCGATCTTTTGTGCTGACTGCTGCAATGCTTCAGGACGCATATCCGCATCGCGGTTCAGCAGGCTCCATGCATCCGTGGTTTCTGCCGGACGCAGTGCTTCCGCGACCACGCGTTCCAAAACGCGCTTGTTAACCGGCATATCTTCGATATGCTCGACATCTTCGCGTAATACCCCAATAGCCTGCAACAGCTTGTGAAGACCATATTGCGGATGTCCGAAGGTGGACGGATTATCATCCGAAGCCCCCAGCAGGTTCCACGCGCCTTCATCAAGATCACGGTCCAGTCCCGGCAGAACCACAGCACCTTGCGGCAGTCGGGCAATGACTGAAACGAGCTCGGCAGTCGCGGGAATAGAGCCTGTGGAACCAGCCGCAATCACAGGACCTTGCGGCGAATGATCACGCAGTCGCCGCACCTCGCCCCAGATCAATTCATTGCGGTGCGCTGCCGGATTGGACAATTTGCGCTCTTCCAGAATTTCCGGCCAGAGTTTCGTGACAATATCGAGAAAGCCGAGCGTGACCTGCCACCAATCGGCAAGATCATCGGGCGCAATGCTGGCAAGCTCACTCCATTTGGCATTGTCGGTTTCGACCTGATCCATCAGGCCAGCCAGATCACGCGCAAGCCAAATCGCGTCAGAGGTTGTTGCAGGAACCGAAACATCATCGGTGCCGAACAGCGCCCGCACATGCGCAGGCAGCGATTCACGCCATGGACGAATGAGCCTCGCCAGCAGCAACAGCCGTTCAGCCTTGCCAATTGGCGGATTAAGATCAAATACGCCGCTTGTGGCTGCGTTGAAAAAAGCAGCGTCCTCATCCACATCACCCAGCGGGCGAATGGTCGGAAGGATCGCAGATTTAGCCGGATTCATATCAACCAGAATGGAACGAAGCGCACGCGCTGCACGGCGCGTCGGCACATAGATGGTCGCGTTCGCTAATGCCAGCGGATCAGAAGCATTGCCCGGAAAGCCTTCAATCAGGCGGCCTTCCAGAAGTGCCTTGGCAAAGGCCGGTAGAAACGCTGTGCCGGATGGAATCGAAAAAAGCTTCGGCCTCGTAATGGTCATTCCACCCTGCTCTCCTTACGCAATTGCGGAAAGCACAGCCTCCGCCTCGCCGATTGCTTCCGGTGTTCCCACCGTAAGCCAATGCCCGGTCATGGGCATACCATAAAGACGCCCGGCTGCAATGGCTTCATCAAAATAGCGGTTGAGCGATGAAACACCCGGCTCGGCTTTGGCAAAAATACGCGGATGAATGACTGCTGCACCAGCATAGATGACCGGGTCGCCGGCGACATCACGCAAACGGCGCAAGCGGCCCTCTTCATCCGCGACGAAATCGCCCTTGCCTTCAAAACCTGTTGCCTGATCGAGCCTTCCCGTCATGAGAAGAATATCCATGCGGGCATCGTCCCAGACATGCGCCAGCGCCGAAATATTCGGCTGCGCTTCATCACCAACCCAGAATGTATCGGCATTGAGTACGTAGAACGGCTTGCCTCCAAGCTGTGGCAGCACATTGACGATACCGCCTGCGGAATCCAGCAGTAGATCACGCTCGTCGGAAATCGTGATTTTGGGCTTTGAGCGACTACCAAGATAATCGATCAGTTGGTCGGCTAAATAATGAACATTGACGATTGTATTCTCAACGCCTGCACCCGCCAGCGCATCCAAGCCCCAATCGATCAGCGGCTTGCCGGAAACCTTAACCAGTGGCTTGGGCATGGTTTCGGTGATCGGGCGCATACGCTTGCCAAGACCTGCTGCAAGCATGATCGCTGTATCAGGACGTGTCATTGTTTCTCCAGCAATGCGAGATCATCAAACCAGCGCGCGACCGGCGCCATGACCGGATGCTTTAAGACGCGGCCAAGATAGTCGTGAATGCGCGGCAGATGCGCGAGATAATGCGGCTTGCCATCACGTTCATCAAGCCGCACGAACAGACCCAGCAGCTTGGCGTTGCGCTGCGCCCCCATGGCGGCATAAGCCATTCGGAAAGCCGCTTCGTCAAACACATGGCCAAGCTTGCGGCGTTCATCGCAATAGGCATCCACCACTGCCTTTTCGAGCTCCGGCGTAATCGTCACGCGCGCATCGAGTGCCAGCGACGCGACATCATAGGCAGCAGGGCCGATCATCGCGTCCTGAAAGTCAATTGTGCCAATCTTGTTTACGCCTTGCGCACCCTCAAACCAGAACAGGTTTGGCGAATGATAATCGCGCAGCAGCAGGCTTTTCTCGCAATCGGAAATGTCGTCGAGAACCGTATTCCATGCCGCTTCATAAGCCTCCGCTTCTGCATCAGTCAGCTTGCGACCCATCATACGTGGCGCATACCATTGCCCGACAAGACTCACTTCCATGATCATCGCATCACGATCAAAAGGTGCAATGATGTGATCTGGATAGCCTTCAACCGGCGCATGATCAGGCCACTGAACCCCATGAAGGTGGGCAAGAAACCGTCCAGCCGCTTCATAGCGTTCAGCCACCGGCTCACCCGATGAAGCCCTGATGCCCTCAAGCCCAAGATTTTCGAGGATCAGCAGTCCTGCATCAATATCAACAGCGCGCATTTGCGGCACGCGCAGACCATTTTTCGCAAGCAAATCATCAATGGCCACGAAGGCCTGAATATTCTCTGCAATATGCGCAAGCTGGCGATAGGACTTGCCGTTGCGCAATGGCGGATCATAGGGCATCGCGGGCGCATTCATCAGAATTTCAACGCCGTGCGCACTGTTGATAATCTCATATTTGCGGGGTGAAGCATCGCCCTGCAAATAGCGGCGCGTGGCCCCTGTCCGGTCGTTCTTTTCGAGAAAAGTGCGAATTTTCAACGTGCGCTCAAGACGAGCAATCGCAGCTTCTGTCCCGCGAATTACAATGCGACGCCCTGCTCCTTCATGGGTCAAGGTGACGGCAAAGCTCGGCTCCGGCAAAAAGCCTTCCGCCTGTTCCGGCCATTCGGACAGCACAACACCATCTTCGAGAAACTCGACCAGCCCCAGCTCGTCCAGCTCTTCGCCATGCGAAATCCGGTAAAGATCAGCGTGAGCCACGGGCAAGCGCAGCGCCTCATAGCTCTGCACCAGCGTGAATGTCGGGCTTGGCACCTCAAGCCCCTCATCATCGGCAATCGCGCGGATGACGGCGCGTGCGAGCGAGGATTTACCAGCGCCCAGATCACCCGAAAGGGTGACGAGGTCGCCTTTGACCAGAGCAAGGGCAAAGTCTTCGCCAAAGCGTTTGGTCGCAGCCTCATCGGGCAGAAACAATTCAAGATGGAGTATAGGGTTACTGATTGGGGTGCTCATAAAGCCCCATTTACCTTATTCGGCGGCAACACGGAAGCTGCGTGCTTCCGCCGGGAAGCGACAAATAACGGTCGTACCAATATCTGCACCAGTTTCAATTTCCACGCGACCGCCATGCAGCTCGACAAAGCTCTTCACGATGGAGAGACCAAGCCCTACGCCGCGTCTGCGACCGCCATTCTGATAGGCCTGAAAACGCTTGAACACCGTATCCAGCACATCACCCGGCATGCCCGGACCGTCATCATGCACTGCAAACAGAATATCCGTGCCATCGCGCACAACTTGCAGCGAAACGGTCGAGCCTTCCGGTGCATAATTGGAAGCATTGGACAGGAGATTGAACAGCACCTGACGAACGCGATTGGCATCAGCTCTGAACACCTCAACATCGTCTGCGATTTCGATATTGAGCGCGATGTCGTGCTCTTGCAAACGCTCACTCACGCGCTTTGCCGCTGCCGAAATCTCGTCCATCACAGCAACATCGTCAATATCAAGCTGCATGATACCAGCATCGACGGTCGCGAGATCAAGAATATCGTTAACGATGGTCAGAAGCACGGCAGACGATGTGCCAATGTGATCGAGATATTCGAGCTGACGCTCATTGAGCGAACCGAAGGCTGGCGTTTGCAGCAGTTCGGTGAAGCCGATGATATTGGTCAGAGGCGAACGCAGTTCATAGGAAACATGCTGCACGAAATCGTTCTTTATCTGATCGGCAAGCGACAGCGCTTCGTTCTTTTCCTTCAGTGCCCGCTCAACACGCACCGTATCGCTGACATCGATAAAGGTCAGCATCGTCTGCCCCTTTGGCAGTGGCACGACGGCATAGGAAAGGATAACACCATCATCCAGTTCGACCTGTCCCATACGGCCATTGCGCTCATCAAGGAAGCCAGTGACAGAGGAAACGAAATCGTCCCAGATGCCATCGCCGCCACGCTGACCGCAAAGCTTGGAAATGGTCGAAATATGCGTGCCTTCAACGGTGATCGCATCAGGCAATGACCAGAGATCGGCAAAAGACGGGTTAGACAGACGCAGACGACCATCGGAACCGAACACCGCCACCGCTTCACCAAGATGGTCGAGCGTTTCGCCCTGCACCTTGATGAGTGTGTTATAGCGGGCTTCAAGCTGTAGCTGTTCCGTCATATTCTCAAAGAACCACGTCACGCCGCCTTGCGGATGCGGATTGGCGACAACGCGCAATATGCGTGTATCCGGCAGATGCCACATATGCTCTTCCGGCTCGACAGCGCGATAAGCAGCAAGCATGGAATCCTTCCACTTGCGCCATTCCGGCTGTTCCGGCAGCTTGCCTTCCGAACGCAGACGATCAAACAGCAGCGTATTGCTCGGATGTGTCTCAAGCCAGGCCGTATCGAGCGACCAGAGCGAAACGAAAGCCTGATTAAAGAATTGCAGCTTCATATCTGGATCGAAGATCGCCACAGCGGTTGAAAGCTGATCGAGCGTCTCGGCATGGCTCTTCAATGTGCGACTTAATTCTTCGCGGATCTGCTCGACTTCGCTGAGATCAAAGCCCAGACCGGCAGAACCAGCCTCTGCACTCACATCGGTTACATCGAAAACACGCCGGTCGCCGCGCACGACGGCAGGCAGCTTTTCATAAATATCCGGCTCGACAAAACGATCACGTTCCAGACGCTGACGCGCCTGCACGCCAAACAATTCACGACGCTCAGATATGGCCTGCGTGCCATCCACTGCATCCACAGCACGTGCATAGGCAGCATTAACCCATTCCAAGCGACCATCTGTACCGCGCAGCCAGACCGGCTGCTCAAGACGATCAAGCAAATGCCGCAGCAGTGACAATTTTTCAGACAATTCGCGGTTCTGCGCCTGAAGCGCTGCGCGCTCGGCCTGAACACCCTCAAGACCAACGAAACGCACAATGGCAAAACTTCCCGAGGTGCGGCCATTGACGTCAAGCAGGGTGCCATTGCTGGTTTCGACCGTCAAATCAAAAGCATTCGCCTGCTCACGCAAGGCAGTTACCGCTCGCTCAAGCTCGGTCACGGATTGCGGACGCAGCCACCGGCCAAAAGCGAGGAAATGCGAGCGATCCTGTGGCGCCCCGCTATCAAAGGGGAGTTGGCCGACAACATCAGCGCGTGCGCCATTTGCGTCCCAGACAATTGCGCGCTGATCTTTGAGATTAAGCAGCGCCTCACTGCGCTGCACGGCCAGATTCATATCTGAAAGGCGCGACCGAAGCTCATTGTTTTCCTGTGCGGTTTTGGAACGGTCCCGGATCAGCCAGCCAGCCGAGAGGAGGGCTGCACCCAAGGCGCCCAGAAAAATCGAAAACTGGATGACTTCAAAAGCACCCACGCTGCCACCAAAGGGCAGAGCAATACGCGTTGCGTTCTCAGTGCCTTGTGCAAAAGCTGGAACAACCGCAATCAACGCGGCGAAAGAGACTGAAGCCTTCAGAACAACCCGTTTCAGAGGATGGAAGCCAAGCGAAAGCGATGCTTTCAGGTGCCTGCCTGCGCTGATTGCAGATTTACTCCGCAAACTCCCCGTTGAGCCAAGTTCTGGCATATCTTCAGTGTCTCCGCCGCCCGGCTGCCGATCCTTAAAAAGGCGCTGCCGTATTTCAAAAAACGTCATTCTGTCTCTCTCACATCGCCAAATGCAAAGAGCCAGACATGTCTCGCAGATGAATACGCCACCCGTCTTCCACCCCAAATGGCAAAAAACGCTGAACGCAGACACCCGTCAAAACACATTGATTCGTCTTCACAATACCCTTCCGGGGATTCCGCGTGAAGCATGATACGCGCAAAAATAAAGGCCGGGCAGTGTTAAACTGTCCAGCCTACAAGATGTAGCAGTATGGTTAACAGGTAATTAATACCTGTAGTGTTCCGACTTGAATGGGCCTTGTGGAGTGACACCAATATAAGCGGCCTGTTCATCCGAAAGCACGGTCAATTTAGCGCCGAGCTTGTCGAGATGCAGACGAGCAACCTTTTCATCGAGGTGCTTTGGCAGAACATAAACTTCGTTCTTATACGCGTCCGTACGCGTGAAGAGTTCGATCTGACCGAGAACCTGATTGGTGAAGGAAGCCGACATCACGAAGCTTGGATGGCCGGTTGCGTTGCCGAGATTGAGCAGACGGCCTTCCGACAGAAGGATAATGCGCTTGCCATCCGGGAATTCGACCAGATCAACCTGTGGCTTAACATTGGTCCATTTCAGGTTACGCAGTCCTGCAACCTGAATTTCATTATCGAAGTGACCGATATTGCCAACAATCGCCATATCTTTCAGCTTGCGCATATGATCAAGCGTGATGACGTCTTTGTTGCCGGTTGTCGAGATCACGATATCAGCAGTAGAAGCCGCATCATCAAGGGTTACGACTTCAAATCCGTCCATGGCAGCCTGAAGCGCGCAGATTGGATCAACTTCCGTGACCTTCACGCGGGCGCCAGCACCGGCGAGCGAGGCAGCAGAACCTTTGCCAACATCGCCATAACCGCAAACGACAGCGACCTTACCAGCCATCATCACGTCTGTGCCGCGACGGATACCGTCAACCAGCGATTCCTTACAGCCATACTTGTTGTCGAACTTCGACTTGGTGACGCTGTCATTGACGTTGATTGCCGGGAAGGGCAGGAGGCCTTTCTTCTGCAACTGGTAGAGGCGATTGACGCCTGTGGTTGTTTCTTCCGTCACACCCTTGATCGCATCGCGCTGACGCGTGAAGAAGCCAGGCGTTTCAGCCATGCGCTTCTTGATTTGTGCGAACAGAACTTCTTCTTCTTCGCTTTCAGGCTTGGAAAGAACGTCTTCACCTGCTTCAGCGCGTGCGCCGATCAGGATATACATGGTGGCATCGCCACCATCATCAAGGATCATGTTGGATGGTTCGCCATCCGTCCACTGGAAGATCTTGTCGGTATAAGTCCAGTATTCTTCAAGCGTTTCGCCCTTGATAGCGAAAACCGGCGTACCAGTTGCAGCGATTGCTGCCGCAGCATGATCCTGAGTCGAAAAAATATTGCAGGACGCCCAGCGCACATCGGCACCCAGTGCCTTCAGCGTTTCAATGAGCACGGCGGTCTGGATCGTCATATGCAGCGAACCAGAAATACGTGCGCCCTTGAGCGGCTGTGATTTGCCAAACTCTTCGCGCGCGGCCATCAGGCCCGGCATTTCCGTTTCGGCAATATCGAGTTCTTTGCGGCCCCAATCGGCGAGGCTAAGATCCTTGACGACGAAATCCTGACTTGCGGTCATCATCTGCTCCAATCAAATTGATTTTGAAGCCCCGAAACAAAAAACTATCGGAGAAGGGGCTTCGACTGGCCATTTGATTAGCAGATCAACCGCATCAGCACAACATCACATAAAGAGTTCTTTATGTGTGCATATTAACTTAGCGATATTTTTTGAATATCAGGCTTCTTCACCAAATTTATCAGCGATCAGCGCCTGAAGCCCATCGAGCACCGCATCAGCTTGTTCACCCGATGCGTGCACTTCAATGCAGCAGCCCGGCGAGGCTGCCAGCATCATCAAGCCCATGATAGAGGTGCCACCCACCGTCATGCCATCCTTGCTCACGCGGACATGGGCATCAAAGCTATCCACAAGCTGTACAAATTTCGCGGAAGCGCGCGCATGAAGACCACGCTTATTGACGATCTCGAAGGAGCGGGAGAGCGCGCTATCAGCATCATATTCGCCAGTAACAACCACGGTGGGATGCATGAATTACTTTCCTGTCAGGACCTGGCTTGCAACATTGATGTACTTGCGTCCTGCGTCCTGCGCCTCGCGCAGAGCTGTCTTGATGTCTCCACCGATACGAACGCTGGAAAGCTTGATCAGCATCGGCAGATTCACGCCTGCGATGACCTCGATCTTGCCCTCTTCCATCACCGAAATTGCGAGATTGGACGGAGTTCCACCAAACATATCGGTCAGAACGATAACACCGCTGCCACTATCGGCCCGCTCCACCGCATCCACGATATCGCGGCGGCGCTGTTCCATGTCATCTTCGGCACCGATACAAACGGTCTCGAAATTGTCTTGCGGGCCAACCACATGCACCACAGCATGGAGAAACTCTTCGGCCAGCTTTCCGTGCGTAACAAGCACGAGTCCGATCATACTTTAAAAGCTCCTGTCGCGTGCCCGCCGCTCAACCCCTTCAAAGGCGCAGATGACACAAAAATCGCCGGAACCCAGCCGACGAGTTGTGCATCTTGGCATTGCAAATCTTGATAGCAAGTGAAAAATTTCACTTTTGCCTTGAAAAAAGCAAAATGCCGCAGTGTTGAGCATTTCTTTCAGCGAAGCACTTAAGGCCAGGTTTTATAAAACAGGCTTGCCTCGATAGCACGCGAAACTGCGTTAGAATCGCCGTTTGACGAGAGTTCAGGCAACAACAGACGCGGAATTTCGATGCCTTCAAACTGCCAATTCTCGCCGCTTGGATAACGTTCAGCCTCTTCGCGGCTAACCAGAATGACAACAAGATCGAGTGGCGTCTGTTTCACATAAGCAA
This sequence comes from Brucella pseudogrignonensis, assembly GCF_032190615.1. Classification (NCBI taxonomy): domain Bacteria; kingdom Pseudomonadati; phylum Pseudomonadota; class Alphaproteobacteria; order Hyphomicrobiales; family Brucellaceae; genus Brucella; species Brucella pseudogrignonensis. The sequence goes on along the minus strand of NZ_JAVLAT010000001.1, from coordinate 1,297,873 downwards.
CAGTGAAAAGACCCGCTCCACGAATTTCAACACCGCCGGCGAGAGAATCGGGAACGCTGGCTATCAGCTTACTGCCATCCACATGCAACAACGTGCGGTCATCAGAAACGAGTAAAGCCTCTTCCCCGCGCGTCACTGCGCGCTCAATTAACGTCAGCGCTGTCTCTGTTTTTCCAGCGCCTGATTTCCCCATCAGCATCACGCCACGACCGCGTATTTGCACCGTCGTTGCGTGAAGACCACTTTTCTGTTCTTCCGGTGTCATGTCACGTCACGCGATAGCTGGCAGATCAACGATAAAGCGTGCACCCTTCATCTGATCCGGCTCATCATCATTGACGATATTTTCTGCACTCAATGTACCGCCATGCGCTTCAATGATCTGGCGGCTGATCGAGAGACCAAGGCCGGAATTCTGACCAAAAGCCTCTGAAGCCGGGCGATCCGTGTAGAACCGCTCGAAAATGCGTTCGATATTCTCGATCGGAATGCCGGGGCCATTATCTTCGACAAGAACGCGCACACGATTGCCTTCACCGCTTAACGTAACCACGATACGGCCCGTATCTTCCGGCACAAAAGACCGCGCATTTTCGATCAGATTGCTGATCACCTGTCCAAGACGAAGATCATGTCCTGCAACGAAGAAGCCCTTCTTGCCAGACGGCAATTTGCCTGTATTGAACACAATCTCGGTGCCAACCTTGTTACGACGGACTTCGCGCGCTGCAAGAACCAGATTGTTGAGCAGCGTCTTCATATCCACGCGGTCGGAATGTTCGCGCGCAAGCTCCGCATCAAGGCGTGACGCGTCCGAAATATCGGTAATCAGACGATCAAGACGCCGCACATCATGCTGAATGACATCAAGCAGACGATTGCGGGAATTATCATTTTTCGCAAGCGGCAGCGTTTCAACAGCACTGCGCAACGAGGTGAGGGGGTTTTTCAGCTCGTGACTCACATCGGCTGCGAAGCTTTCAATCGCCTCGATTCGCGTATAGAGCGCATCGGTCATCGCGCGAATGGAAGTTGACAAATGGCCCACTTCATCCTGACGCGCGGAGAAATCCGGAATTTCCTCGCGGCTTTTTACGCCAAGGCGCACGCGGTCGGCAGCGGCTGCAAGTTTGCGCAACGGGCTTGCAATGGTCGACGCCAGAAACAGCGACAAGATCACCATCACCGCCGCAACAACGCCGAATACACGGAAAACCGCCATGCGTTCGCCCTGCACGATTTTGTCGATGTCATCGCCTTCGGTTGAAAGCAGAAGCACACCCAAAATCGCACGTGATTGCTGAATAGGAACGGCCACCGAAACAACCAGTTCACCCTGCTGGTTGCGGCGCTGCGCAGTCTGCGGCGAGCCGCTCAATGCGCGAACGATTTCCTGATAGGCAAGACCATTGCCGCCTGGCTGTTCCTGATAGAGAGGCAGGCCACCACCATAAAACAGACGTGAGAACCACATGGTAAAGCGTTCCCATGGGCTCGGTGCGTCTTCTTCAATAGCCGGCAGATCATAGCGGAATACAGGACCGCCCGAAGCAAATGCCGGGGCATAAAGCGAACGGGAATCCAGCAGAAGATTTGCGTAATGATCGTAAATGCGGGCGCGTGTGCTGGTCGGCGAAATCAACTGACGCAGCAGAGGTGAGACTTTTTCCGGATTGATCGGAAATTCCCAATTGTCCGGAGAATCAGGCGAGGGGGTGATGCTTTGGCCTGCCTGAAGCTCCAGCAGCTTTTCAGGATCGATCATCAACGAATTGGTATCAACCGTTGCGGATGCAGAAATTGCTGCCGCGATAATTTTGCCCTGCGTCAGCAAACTCTCAATTTTGGCATCAATCAGCCCCTCACGGAACTGATTCATATAAAGAATACCGGAAACCAGAACGCCAAGTGCTGCAATGTTCAGAAACAGAATGCGGCGCGTCAGGCTTGAAAACAGAAACTGACCGAGAAACCGGCTGAAAGGTGCAAACAGACGCCGCAGAAGCAGCGAGCGTTGCCGCCGTGCCCTGCGTTCTCTCATTGTCATTGCGCTATCTTTACGGGTTTCGGCGACCATGTCGCTGCAATCTTGCCTTCTGAAACAATCGCCAGACTGAAATTGTCTGGCGATTTAATCTCTATATCATGCTTCGCGGAAGCGATAACCCACGCCATAAAGCGTTTCGATCATCTCAAAGTCGTCATCGACGGACTTGAACTTCTTGCGAAGACGCTTGATGTGGCTGTCGATGGTGCGATCATCCACATAGACCTGCTCATCATAAGCGGCATCCATCAGCGCGTCACGGCTTTTCACAACACCGGGACGTTGGGCAAGCGAGTGCAGGATGAGGAATTCGGTGACAGTCAGCGTGACAGGTTCGCCCTTCCAGGTGCAGGTATGACGCTCCTGATCCATGACAAGCTGGCCGCGCTCAAGCGACTTTGCCTGCTGTCCAGTGGGCTTTGCTGTGCCATCACGCGCAGCAACGCGGCGCAGAACAGCCTTGACACGCTCGACCAGAAGGCGCTGCGAGAACGGCTTGGTAATAAAATCATCCGCGCCCATCTTCAGGCCGAACAATTCATCGATCTCATCGTCCTTAGATGTCAGGAAGATGACGGGGAGGTCAGACTTCTGGCGCAGACGGCGCAGCAATTCCATGCCATCCATACGCGGCATCTTGATATCGAAGATTGCGAGGTTCGGCGGGCGGGACATCAACCCGTCCAGAGCAGAAGCCCCATCGGTATAGGTCTCGACGCGATAGCCTTCCGACTCCAGAGCAATGGAAACGGAGGTCAGAATATTGCGGTCATCGTCGACCAGCGCAATTGTCTGCGTTACCGAAGCTTCCTTCATGCGAACCTTCTCCTTTGTTAACCGCCCCATTACAGCAGCGGTGCAAATCACCAAACGCCAGTAAGCGCGTTGATCTTATTACAGTCCTGCCGCTTGTGCAGTACAAATTAGGTACAAAATGTGGCAACGGCTCAACTTCCCGGCAAGACCACAGATTGGTTTTTTCGCGATTGCTGGTGGCGTGGTTAACACTCCTGAGAACAGTTCCGGACTGTGGATAGCCATCATAACGTATAGATTAAACGATTTAAAAAAATTTCAAGATTTTTAAATCGATTAAATATTTGATTTAATTTGATTAATCTGTTTCTGACAGCCATCCCGTTTAAAAAGAGCGGGGCCAACCAAATTTTAAACCATATGGCGGAGAGACCATGAAAGAGATCGGCATCCATAATACTGCCGCTTCCATTTCCACTTCAGGATTGAAGGAACTGTCCGCAGTCTTTTATAATTTTGGACCGGCCCGGCTCTATGAAGAGACCATTCGCCGTGGCGAAGCAGAGCTTTCGGCAAAAGGAGCCCTTGTTGCTCGTACCGGTCAGCACACGGGTCGTTCGCCAAAAGACAAGTTCGTTGTGCGCGATGCAAACACCGAAGATCAGGTCTGGTGGGACAACAACAAGCCGATGACGCCGGAAGCCTTTGAGCTTCTTTATGCCGATTTCATTGATCATGCGAGAGGCAAAGAGCTTTTCGTACAGGACCTGATCGGCGGCGCTGACGAAGACAACAAGATCAATGCCCGTGTTGTGACTGAATATGCATGGCATTCGCTGTTCATTCGCAACCTGCTGATCCGTCCGGAAGAATCGGCGCTAGCGTCTTACCTGCCGGAAATGACAATTATCGATCTGCCTTCCTTCAAAGCCGATCCTGCACGCTATGGCGTGCGCACCGAAACGGTGATCGCGGTCGATCTTACCCGCAAGATCGTGTTGATTGGCGGCACGTCCTATGCTGGGGAAATGAAAAAGTCGGTCTTCACCGTCCTCAACTATCTGTTGCCTGCCAAGGGCGTCATGCCGATGCATTGTTCGGCCAATGAAGGCCCGAACGGCGATACGGCTGTCTTCTTCGGTCTGTCCGGCACCGGCAAGACGACGCTTTCCGCTGAACCGAGCCGCACGCTGATCGGCGATGATGAGCATGGCTGGGGCGAGCATGGCGTTTTCAACTTTGAAGGCGGCTGCTATGCCAAAACTATCCGCCTTTCTGCTGAAGCCGAGCCGGAAATCTACGCAACCACGCAGCGTTTCGGCACTGTGCTGGAAAACGTCGTGCTGGATGCCAACCGCCAGCCGGATTTCGACGATGGTTCGCTGACCGAAAACACCCGCTGCGCTTATCCGCTCGACTTCATTCCGAATGCGTCTGCATCGGGCAAGGGCAACCAGCCAAAGAACATCATCATGCTGACCGCCGATGCTTTTGGCGTTATGCCTCCGATTGCCAAGCTCACGCCTGCGCAGGCCATGTATCACTTCCTGTCCGGCTACACCGCAAAGGTTGCAGGGACCGAAAAGGGCGTGACCGAGCCTGAAGCAACGTTCTCGACCTGCTTTGGCGCACCATTCATGCCGCGCCATCCATCGGAATACGGCAATCTGCTGCGCAAACTGATCGCAGAACACAAGGTCGATTGCTGGCTGGTCAACACCGGCTGGACCGGCGGCGCCTATGGCACCGGCAAGCGTATGCCGATCAAGGCAACCCGTGCGCTTCTTGCAGCAGCGCTAGACGGTTCGCTCAATAATGCCGAGTTCCGTACGGATCCGAATTTCGGCTTCGCCGTGCCGGTTGCAGTGCCGGGCGTGGATACCGCCATTCTCGATCCGCGTTCGACCTGGGCTGACAAGGCAGCTTACGACGCACAGGCGCAAAAACTTGTCGATATGTTCGTGAATAATTTCGAGAAGTTCGAAAGCCATGTCGATCATGATGTGCGCGATGCCGCGCCAGCAACGCAGATTGCGGCCGAGTAAGCGAAAATGAAATCCTGAGGAGGAGGGGAAGCCCGGCTGAAAGGCCGGGTTTTTCTTTTTTACAATGGATAGAGCGTCTCGCGCTTGATCCCATCCACCGCGCTCGCTCTATCCATTTGTTTTTGCGCAAGTCTTTATCCCAAAACCGGTTCCCACTTTTGGAAGACATGCGTTAGAAAGCGGTGTATCACTTGCCCTTATGGAAGAAAGCTGCACCATCATCCGCATCACAAACCGCCTGACGATCCACGAGGATCATCTCGAGGAGAGCTTTATTCGCTCGTCTGGTCCCGGTGGTCAAAACGTCAACAAGGTATCGACGGCCGTACAGTTGCGCTTTCATGCAAGCCAGTCCGGTCTGCCGGAAGATGTGCTTGCGCGTCTTTTCAAGCTTGCCGGTCAGCGCGGCACCAAGGACGGTGATATACTGATCGAGGCCAATCGTTTTCGCACACAAGAGCGCAATCGCGAAGATGCACGTGAGCGGATGATTGCGCTGATCCAGGATGCAGCAGTTCCGCCACCGCCACCGCGCAGGAAAACAAAGCCGACAAAAGGTTCTGTCGAACGCCGCCTCAAGGCCAAGTCAGGCCGATCGGACATTAAAAAAGGCCGCGGCAAGGTTTCTTACGATTAAGCGCATCCCGAAAAGTGGGAACCGGTTTTTGGAAACAGATGCGCGTAAAAGCAAATAGACCATTCAGACTTTGGGAACAGACAACATGACGATCAATTATCACGAGCTTGAAACCAGCCATGGCCGCATTGCTGTGCGTGAAAGTTCAGGCGAAGGTGCGCCGCTGCTGATGATCCATGGCAATTCAAGCTCCGGCGCAATTTTCGCACCACAGCTCGAAAGTGCCATCGGCAAGAAATGGCGCGTGATCGCGCCTGATCTTCCGGGCCATGGCAAATCTTCTGATGCGATTGATCCTGATCGCAGCTATTCGATGGAAGGCTATGCGGATGCGATGACGGAAGTCATGCAACAGCTCGGCATTGCCGATGCTGTCGTTTTCGGCTGGTCGCTCGGTGGTCATATCGGCATCGAGATGATTGCCCGTTATCCTGAAATGCGTGGCCTTATGATTACCGGAACCCCACCCGTAGCGCGTGAGGAAGTGGGGCAGGGGTTTAAGAGCGGGCCAGACATGGCGCTGGCCGGACAGGAAGTCTTTTCGGAGCGTGACGTGGATTCTTACGCACGCAGCACCTGTGGCGAACCGTTCGAGGCATCGCTTCTCGATATTGTTGCCCGCACTGACGGCCGCGCTCGCCGCATCATGTTTGAAAAATTTGCCGCTGGCACTGGCGGCAACCAGCGCGACATCGTTGCTCAAGCGAAGCTTCCCATTGCAGTCGTCAATGGACGCGATGAACCTTTCGTCGAACTCGACTTTGTCTCCAAGGTGAAATTCGGGAATCTTTGGGAAGGTAAAACCCACGTTATCGACAATGCTGGACATGCGCCATTTCGCGAAACGCCGGCGGAATTTGATGCCTATCTTGCGCGTTTCATCGAGAGTTGCACAAAATAACTTTTTCAGTTCACCCGGCATCATTTGATGTCGTTTGACGGTTTCCTCATCAGGCCAGTACCCTAGGTAATCCTTAAGGATTGTGAAAAGGGTAAAATCATGGGCATGACTGTTGCGGATCTTCTGGCTCAAACCTTGGCCGAAGCAGGTGTTAAGCGCATCTGGGGGGTTACGGGCGATAGCCTTAACGGGCTCAATGACAGCCTCAGACGACTTGGCAAGATCGACTGGATGCATGTGCGGCATGAGGAAACCGCGGCCTTCGCTGCGGGGGCAGAAGCGGCTGTCACCGGCGAACTGGCCGTTTGTGCTGGCAGCTGTGGGCCCGGCAATCTGCACCTCATCAATGGACTTTTTGATTGTCACCGCAACCGCGAACCTGTGCTGGCGATTGCAGCCCATATTCCTTCATCGGAAATCGGTCTCGACTATTTTCAGGAAACCCATCCGCAGGAACTGTTCCGCGAATGCAGCCATTTTGTTGAGCTGGTTTCCAACCCTGCACAAATGCCCGAAGTGCTGAACCGCGCCATGCGTGCGGCCATCGGCAAGCGCGGCGTGGCCGTGATCGTCATTCCGGGTAACGTTGCACTCAAGCAGGCACCTGAAGGAGCAAAACAGACCTGGACGCCGATCTCGCTTCCCCGCATGGTTCCGTCAGATCAGGATGTCACAAAGCTCGCAGATATTCTCAACGGTTCTGAGAAGATCACCATTCTGGCAGGCAGTGGCTGCGCGGGTGCGCATGATGCAGTCGTTTCATTGGCCGAACATCTGGAAGCACCTGTGGTTCATGCGCTGCGCGGCAAAGAACATGTCGAATGGGACAATCCCTTTGATGTTGGCATGACCGGCCTGATCGGCTTTTCATCCGGCTATCACGCCATGCTCAACTGCGACACGCTGCTGATGCTTGGCACCAGTTTCCCTTATCGCAACTTCTATCCCGACAAGGCAAAGATCGTTCAGATAGACAATGATCCTTCACAGCTCGGACGCCGTGCGCCGCTTACATTGGGTGTGACGGGCGATGTATCGGAAACAATCGCAGCCCTTCTGCCGAAGCTCAAATCGGGTCGCAGCACGAAATTCCTTGATGCTGCAAAAACACATTACACGAAGGCGCGCGAGGCATTGGATGATCTGGCAGCGCCATCAAAACCCGGCCAGCCAATCCATCCGCAATATCTCACCCGACTCGTCAATGAGATTGCCGATGAAGATGCAATCTTCAGCGCCGATGTCGGCACGCCAACTGTTTGGGCTGCGCGCTACCTCACCATGAATGGCAAGCGTCGCCTGCTTGGTTCGTTCAATCATGGCTCAATGGCCAATGCCATGCTTCAGGCATTGGGCGCAAAGGCTGCGGCACCGGAACGGCAGGTCGTTTCGCTGTCGGGCGATGGTGGTTTCACCATGATGATGGGCGACTTCCTGTCATTGAAACAGCTCAATCTGCCCGCCAAGATCATTGTTTATAACAATGGCTCACTTGGCTTCGTCGCCATGGAAATGAAAGCGGGTGGCTATCTGACCTCCGGGACCGACCTCGAAAACCCGAATTTTGCAGCCATGGCGGAAGCCATCGGCATCAAAGGTTTTCGCGTAGAGGAATCCGCAGATCTGCCGGAGGCATTAAAGCTGGCTTTTGCGCATGACGGTCCGGTTCTGGTCGATGTTGTGACAGCCAAGCAGGAACTGGTGATGCCACCCAAGATCAAGGCCGAGCAGGCGAAGGGCTTCAGCCTTTATATGCTCAAAGCCATCATCAGCGGTCGTGGTGATGAAATCGTCGAATTGGCAAAGACCAATCTGGGCCGGTAAAAAATAGCGGGCGGCAAGATCAAGCCGCCCGCTTTCATCATGCTTTTAAGAGAAGCCTTTAAAACCACTGCCCGAAGCGCCGGATATACAAAGCCTTGGTGATTTGCGCGAGCACGCAATATGCAACCAATGTCACAACAAGCCATGGGAAATAGCTCAGAGGCAAAGGCACCAGGCCAACAGAGGCGCCAATCGACGAGAATGGCAGATAAATGCCGATGGCCATAATGAGCGCTGTCATGAGCATCACCGGCACAGCTGCTGTGCTCTGAATGAAAGGAATTTTCTTCGTGCGCAGCATGTGGACCACCAGCGTCTGCGACAATAGCCCTTCAATGAACCAGCCCGACTGGAACAACGATTGCATTTCGACCGAATTGGCTGCGAACACATACCACATAAGTGCGAAAGTCGTCATATCGAAGATCGATGACGTCGGTCCAACAAAGATCATAAACCGACCGATATTGGGCGCATCCCACTTACGTGGTTTTTGCACGAACTCCTTGTCCATTCGGTCCCAAGGCAGGGAAAGCTGCGAAATATCGTACATCAGATTCTGTATCAGAAGCTGTATCGCCAGCATCGGCATGAAGGGTAAGAAAATGCTGGCAACCAGAACTGAGAAGACATTTCCGAAGTTCGAACTTGCCGTCATATTGAGATATTTAATGATATTTCCGAAAGTCTCGCGACCTTTGATAACACCTTTCTCAAGCACCATCAGGCTTTTTTCAAGCAGTATGATGTCGGCAGATTCCTTGGCAATATCCGCGCCACTATCCACTGAAATGCCGACATCGGCATCGCAAAGGGCTGGGGCATCATTAATTCCGTCACCAAGAAATCCAACTGTATGACCATTGGCCTGCAGCATCTTGAGAACACGCGATTTCTGTAACGGCGTGAGCTTGGCAAAAACAGTGCGTTCTTCGACCAGTTTCTGCAGGGTAGCGTCGTCGAATTTTTCAATCTCGCGCCCCAAAAGCGGAATGCCCGGCTCCAGCCCCACTTCACGACAGACTTTGACGCTGACAATTTCATTGTCACCTGTCAGAAGCTTTACAGTAACTCCATAGTCCCGAAGCGCTGCAAGGGCAGCGCGTGCGCTATCCTTTGGCGGATCAAAGAAGGTTAGAAATCCTTCAATAACGATATCGGATTCATCTTCGGTGCTGTATTCCGGCTTGACGGCATCGCCAGTGAGTTCGCGTGTTCCCAGCAGAAGCACCCGGAACCCATCTTCATTATAGGATCGGGCCAATGCTTTCAGCCGATCACGCTGGGTTTGATCAAGTGGCAAAATGGTGGGACCGTCACGCAAATGCGTTGCGATTGCAAGCATCTCTTCTACCGCACCTTTTACCACCATCAGATTTTCATTATTTGGCCCCTCAAGGACGACCGATAGACGACGACGCACAAAGTCGAAGGGCAACTCATCGACCTTTTGGTAGAACTTGTCTTTGCCAAAGCCCGCCTTTTCAGCAAAATTCAACACGGCCTGATCCATGAGATTTTTCATGCCGCTTTGATGATAACTATTAAGCCAGGCAAGCTTGAACACACGTTCGTTGCTTTTTCCCTTAGCATCCAGATGATGCTCAAGAATGATGTGATCCTGTGTAAGCGTGCCTGTCTTGTCAGTGCACAGCACATCCATCGCTCCAAAGTTCTGGATGGCATTGATGCGCTTAACCACCACCTTTTGCTGCGCAAGTGCAACCGCACCTTTTGCAAGATTGGATGAAACGATCATCGGCAACATTTCGGGTGTGAGGCCGACGGCAACTGCCAATGCAAACAAAAAGGCCTCGCCCCAATCGCCTTTGGTAATACCATTGATCAGCATAACGAGTGGAACCATTACCAGCATGAAGCGGATCAAAAGCCAGCTTACGCTGTTCACCCCACGATCAAACGAGGTTTCGGCACGCGATCCAACCAGCACTTTTGCCAGCGAACCAAAATAGGTACGCGCTCCTGTGGCGACCACAAGTGCGGTGGCAGTACCGCTGACAACATTGGTGCCCATGAAGCAGACATTGGGTAAATCAAGCGGACCCGCGTCCGCGTCAATGACACCACTCGCTGATTTTTCCATCACAAAGCCGAGCGTGTCGTATTTCTCCACCGGAATAGATTCGCCAGTGAGTGCAGCTTGACTGACAAAAAGATCGCGCGAAACAATAAGCCTTATATCGGCCGGGATCATATCACCAGCAGATAGCCGGATAACATCACCAGCCACCAGTTCCTGAATTGGCAATTCCATGAACTGAGGCTCAGAATGAACTTCCGGGCGTCGTTGCACAGTGGCTGTGGTACGTACCATAGCCTGCAAGGCTTCGGCGGCCTTGCAGGAGCGATATTCCTGCCAAAACCGTAAAATGCCGGACAAAAGCACGAGCGTCATTATGATGCTGACGCCGGTATAATCTGCGTCGTCACCGTTTTTAAGCGGCCAGATAATATCCGTGAAGCTGCTGACAACGGCCAGCGTCGTCAGAACTGCAACGAAAGGATTCTTGAAAGCAAGCAGCAATTGCAGCAGTGCATGAGGCCGCCTCTCATGAGCAACCTCATTGCGACCGTCTCGCTGTAAGCGAATGCGGGCTTCTGCAAAAGTGAGGCCATTCAATTGCCCCCGCACATTGGCAAGTGTGGTTTCAATGCTGTTTTGGGCTTCACGCGCAGCCCGCATGGAAAGCCGTTGGCTCGACTGATGATTACTATTTGGAGCCGTCTTAACGTTCTTGTTTTTCGTGTTGGTATTCATTGTCGCCTCCCGCCGCACTTAAGGCAGAAAAGCGGTCAACACAGTCCTTCAAATCAGGACAGACGAGAGCGCGGCTTCTATGGCCTATGCGGTCGATAAGGGTTGGATTTGCAGTAAAGAAATGCCCGCTGCACCGTGCCCGTCAGCATCAATGCAGCGAGCTTACTGGCGCCGTCACTCATGATGTGCTCCTTGAATATGGACCGAACTCATATGCTCATTCCTAGATCAGGCCATCATTTTATGAAATGAAGTCCTGCCTGACAGGCTTTTTCTTGAACCTTCTGAACTATCACGTCAAATCCAAGAAATAGGTGGCTAGAAGAACGGAGAGCGTATTTTTGAATGTTTTCTTGTCTTGACCATTTTATAGTGAGATGTAGTCTGTAACCTATTGATTGGCCGCGATAAGCGCGGGATATCTCTGGTTCTGATATTAGATTTTATGCATCTATAGGTTTGCAACAGCAGGGAGATTTGCCCATGGGAATTTTCGATTTCGTGAAGTCAGTTGGAACCAAGCTTGGTTTCGGAGAAAATGAACCCAAAGCCGATGACCTCAAGAAAGAGCTCGACTCACATAATCTTGGCACCGATGGCGTGCAGGTGAGTGTGCAGGGTGACAAGGCAGTCCTGACCGGCAACGTGAAGGATCAATCGGCTTTTGAAAAAGCCATCATCGCTGTCGGCAACTCGCTTGGTGTTTCCAAAGTGGAAGCCTCGGAACTGAAAGTCGGTGGCTCCGGAACGACCGGCGCTGAGCCTGTCTTCTACACAGTCAAGAAGGGCGACAATCTTTGGAAAATTGCCGAAGCGCAATATGGCAAAGGCAATGGCGCAAAGAATGACATCATCTTTGAAGCCAACAAACCGATGCTGACGCATCCGGACAAAATCTATCCGGGTCAGGTGCTGCGCATTCCGCCGCTCTAAGGCTGATATTCAACCCTATGCAACACGCCTCGCTGTTTAAAGCAGTGAGGCGTTGTCTTTTTATAAGCATCCGCACCGATCTATGAGAAAAGACAATTGGAAGAGCAAAGAGTTTTCGGTGCATGCGTGTTTTTTCAACTTGTGCCTTTCTTCCTCCGCAAAAACCCATAAAAATCACTTCCACAATATCCGAAGCAGAAACGGAGATGCTGGATGAAGGGTTTTTGGGCGGGCGCTTTCGCAGTCACCATGTTAGCGAGCACGGTATCTTTTGGGTACGCTGCAGACAGCGAGCCAAAATGGCACACCTCTTCCAGCCTCGTTGGCGAACCCAAATATCCGGCTGGTTTCAAGCATTATGACCATGTGAATCCTGATGCGCCGAAAGGTGGCGCGCTCAATCAGGTCGCGGTTGGCACATTCAACAGCTTCAACCCTTATGTTGTTCAAGGTGTGCCAGCCGCTGGCCTCGCCCCATTCGGCGGCGGGATGCTTTACGACACATTGATGAGCGACTCTCTTGATCAAGGCTCAACACAATATCCGCTGATCGCCGAAGCCCTACAATTTCCTGATGATTATTCGTGGGTGAAGTTCAAGCTCAATCCCAATGCGAAATGGCATGATGGGCAGCCAATCACTGTCGATGACGTCATCTGGTCGTTCGACGTGCTGAAAAAGCAGTCTCCCATGTATAATAAATATTATGGCGACGTCGAAAAAGCCGAAAAGACCGGCGACCATGAAGTGAAGTTCACCTTCTCAGAAAAGGGCAATCGCGAACTTCCGCAAATCTTAGGACAGCTTGCCGTTCTTCCGAAGCACTGGTGGGAAGGCAAAGATGCGCAGGGAAAACAACGCGACATCAGCCGCCCGACACTCGAAATTCCGCTGGGGTCTGCTGCTTATAAAATCAAAAGCGCCGTCCCGGGAAGTTCGGTCGTATGGGAGCGCGTTGCCGATTATTGGGGCAAGGATTTGCCCGATAGTGTTGGCCGCAACAATTTTGATGAAGTGCGTTACGAGTATTACTTAAGCGAGGACGCAACCTGGGAAGCCTTCAAAAAAGGCGGCCAATACGATTATCGCAATGAGAACCGGGCGCAGCGCTGGGCCGAGCAATATAATTTTCCGGCAGTACAGCGCGGCGATGTGGTGAAAAAGTCGTTCCCATATAATGCTGTCGGGCGGATGCAGGGCTATTTCCTCAACACCCGCAAAGACAAGTTCAAGGATCCGAAAGTGCGTGAAGCGCTGACATACGCTTTCGATTTTGAAACCATGAACCGGTTGCTATTCTTCAACCAATATACCCGCATCAACAGCTATTTCTCCGGCAATGAATTGCAGCTCGATGGTCCGCCAACGGCTGAAGAAAAAGCCATTCTTGAAACGGTAAAGGATGCGCTGCCCGCAGCAGCCCTCACAGACGAGTTCAAAGCGCCCGTTTATGACACGCCACAGGCAACACGCGATAATTTGCGAAAAGCGCTGCAACTCTTTGGTGAAGCAGGCTGGAAACTACAGAACAACAAGCTGGTTGATGCCAATGGCAAGCAGTTCACGATTGAGTTTTTAGATGACGGCCCAACATTTGAACGCGTCCACAATCTCTATATCCAAAACCTGAAAAAGATCGGTATTGATGCGCGAATTCGCACCGTCGATGCTGCACAGTATCAGGCTCGCCTCAATGACTTCGACTATGATGTGATATCGTCTGTCACCCCGCAAACTGCCTCGCCGGGCAACGAGCAGCGCGATATGTGGGGCTCGAAAGCAGCGGACTTTAAAGGCAGCCGCAACTATGCGGGTATCAAGAATCCAGCCATCGACAAGCTGATTGATCGCATCATCTATGCGAAAGATCGCGACGAACTGGTAGCGGCAAGCCATGCCCTCGATCGTGCATTGTTGTGGAACTACTACGTCATTCCACAATGGTATTCGGACCACATCAATGTGGCTTATTGGAACAAGTTTGGTATGCCCGATAAGCAACCTGATTATATGGGAATTGACCCGTTTTCGTGGTGGATAGATCCTGCAAAGGAATCAAAGATCAAGACTGGCGCCCAGTAGAGTATCGATAGAATGACAACTCTTCGCATGGATCGCCGCCATTTTCTCGGGCTCTCAGGCATTGCAGCGATCGCTGTCTACCTGCCGGAAATTGCTTTTGCAAAGCTTGCCGTCGACAAGCCCTTGCATGGATTATCAGCCTTTGGCGAACTGAAATACCCGCCCGAATTCACGCATTTCGATTATGTGAACCCGGATGCACCCAAAGGCGGAACGTTCACGCTCGCGCCCAATACATGGTACTGGAATCAAAACACTGCCACCTTCAACACGCTGAATACGTTAACTTTCAAGGGTGACGCGCCGCCACGCATGGAGCTGACCTTTGATGGGCTCATGGCATCAGCGCTTGATGAGCCGGATGCGGTCTATGGACTGATTGCTGAAAGCGTCACGCTCTCCAAAGATCGGCGCACCTGTCTCTTTAAACTGCGCAAGGAAGCACGCTTTCACGATGGTTCGCCGATTGAAGCGAAAGACGTGGTATTCACGTACACGACGCTGAAAGAAAAGGGCCATCCGCTTATCCGGCAAACGCTTGCCGCGCTCGAGACTGTAAAGGAAATTGGGAGCAGCCAAGTCGAGATGCACTTTGCTGCAGACCGCGGTGTCGGCGCTATTCTTGATGCGGTGACGCTACCGATATTATCGAAAGACTGGTTTAAGGATCGCGATTTCGATACAGCCAATATGGACGTCATCCTCGGATCGGGCGCTTATCGCGTCGGAAAAGTGGTTGCTGGTCAGTCAATCGAATATGATCGTGTTGATGACTATTGGGCCAAAGATTTGCCTGTGCAGCGCGGCTCCAATAACTTCGATCATCTGAGGATCGAGTTTTATCGTGATCGTCAGCCGGAATTTGAAGCTTTCAAGAAAGGCAATATCGACTTCCGGCGGGAAAGCATCGCTAAAAACTGGGCTACGGCCTACGACTTCCCGGCCATTGAGCAGAAGAAGATTATCAAACGGACTTTTCCGCGAGAAAAGCGCCCTTTGATGCAGGCATGGGCGCTCAACCAGCGCCGCGAACGCTTTCGAGATCCACGGGTGCGCGAAGCAATCAATCTCTGTTTCGACTTTGAATGGACGAATGCGAACCTGTTCTATTCGACCTATGAACGCTCGCAATCCAATTTCAATGGCTCTGATTTTCAGGCCGTGGGCTTGCCGACACCAGATGAAATGAAAGTGCTGGAACGCTATCGCGGTAAAATTCCCGATGCAGCCTTTGGTGAAGTCTCTCTCATGCCCGTCTCGGACGGTTCCGGTCGCGACCGCAAACAGTTTTCGCGCGCGATTGAGCTGATGCATGCAGCGGGCTTTGAACGCAAAAACGGCCAGTTCCACGGCAAGAGCGGCGAAAAATTCTCGCTGGAGATCCTCAGCAATTCGGAAAGCTTTTCGCGCATCTATAATCCGTTTGTGCAAAAAATGCGGGCAATCGGCATTGATGCCAGTTTGCGACTGGTCGATCCAAGCCAATATCAGGCGCGAATACAGGATTTCGACTTCGATCTGGTGGGCATAGCGATGCAGTTTGGTGCAACGCCGACAAAAGAATCGCTCGCCAGCATGTTCGGCTCGGACTCAGCCAAGACACCGGGCAGCTATAATCTTCCGGGTACTTCCGACCCGATAATCGATGCATTGATCGACGATGTCGGACGGGTTTCCACTCGCGACGAGCTCATTGCAACGATACGGGTGTTAGATCGCTACTTGCGTATCCGGCTGGAGTGGATTCCAAATTGGACAGCAGCGAATCATCTGGTTGCCTATTGGGATCGGTTTGGCTTTAAGGAGCCGAAGCCCGATTATGGCTTTCCGGTCGAGACGCTTTGGTGGACTAAACCGTAATTTTTAAAAATATAAAGGCGAAACTATTGGCAAGCCGTGAGAGCAATCTGAACATGTGGAGCTGTGAGAGCTGATGGGCGCATATATTTTACGCCGCCTGCTTTTAATGATCCCGACGATCCTCGGCATTATGGCCATATCTTTTGCGGTCGTTCAATTTGCGCCCGGTGGACCTGTTGAACGCGTGATCGCGCAGCTCTCCGGTCAGGGTGGCGACGCTCTTGATCGTATTTCCGGCGGTGGCGCTGATGCCGGACAAACCGCTATCGATAGCGGCTCGGTCAATTCCAAATATCGCGGTGCGCAAGGTCTTGATCCACAATTCATTGCCGACCTTGAAAAGCAATTCGGCTTCGACAAGCCGCCGCTTGAGCGTTTTGGTCATATGCTCTGGAGCTACATGAGTTTCGATTTTGGCCGTAGCTACTTCCGTGACATCAGCGTCATCGACCTGATCAAAGAAAAAATGCCGGTTTCAATCTCACTCGGCCTTTGGCTTACATTCCTTTCCTATCTGATTTCGATTCCGCTTGGCATTCGCAAGGCGATCAAGGAAGGCACGCGCTTTGATACATGGACCAGCGCGATCATCATCGTCGGCTACGCAATTCCGAGTTTTCTGTTTGCAATCCTGCTGATTGTACTTTTTGCGGGCGGCTCGTTCTTCGACTGGTTCCCGCTGCGCGGCCTCACATCGCCTGATTTTGCGCAAATGTCGCTCTGGGGCAAGATTGGCGATTATCTCTGGCACATGGTTCTACCCGTGACAGCACTTGTGCTTTCAGCCTTTGCCACGACAACGCTTCTGACCAAGAATTCATTTCTGGAAGAAATCCGCAAACAATATGTAACAACGGCACGCGCGAAGGGTCTGACGGAACATCAGGTGCTTTACCGCCACGTGTTTCGAAACGCCATGTTGATCGTCATTGCCGGTTTTCCAGGCGCATTTATCTCGGCCTTCTTTACCGGCTCACTGCTGATTGAAACGATCTTCTCGCTCGATGGTCTAGGCTTGCTCGGCTATCAGTCGATTATCAATCGCGATTATCCGGTCGTGTTTGCCAGCCTGTTTATTTTCTCGCTAATCGGCCTCTTGGTCGGGCTGTTGTCTGATCTGATGTACACATGGATTGACCCGCGCATCGACTTTGACCGGAGGGATGTGTGATGACAGACACCACTCTTACCCCTGCCGCAAAGCCCGTAAAGCGCCCATTTCTCTCGCCGCTCAATCGTCGGCGCTGGCAGAATTTTAAAGCCAATAGGCGTGGTTACTGGTCGCTGTGGATTTTCTTGTTCCTGCTCGTGGCGGCACTTTGCTCCGAGTTTATCGCCAACGATAAGCCCATCCTCGTTTCCTATAAGGGCGAGCTGCTGACGCCGGTTTTTGTTGATTACCCGGAAGAGAAATTTGGCGGTTTTTATGCGGTCACAGATTATCGCGATCCGGTGATACAGGACGAGATCAACAACAATGGCTGGGCGATCTGGCCGCCAGTCCGCTATTCCTACAACACCGTCAATAACGACATTCCGGAAGCTGCACCATCCAAGCCATTCTGGCTTTATACAGAAGAACAACGCTGCCAGCGTTATCCGCTGGGTGTGAATGATCCGAATTGTATTGTTGGCAATTTCAACTGGCTCGGCACAGACGATCAGGCGCGCGATGTGTTTGCGCGTGCGCTTTATGGCTTCCGCATTTCGGTGCTGTTCGGCCTGATCCTCACCTTCTTCTCCGCCGTCATCGGCGTGACCGCTGGTGCTGTGCAGGGCTATTTCGGCGGCTGGGTCGATCTGATCTTCCAGCGTGTCATCGAAATCTGGTCTTCGATTCCGGTTCTCTATCTGTTGCTCATTATAGCTGCGATATTACCACCCGGGTTCTGGGTCTTGCTCGGCATTATGCTATTGTTCTCATGGGTTGCCTTCGTTGGCGTTGTCCGTGCCGAATTCCTGCGTGCCAGAAACTTTGAATATGTGAATGCAGCCCGTGCGCTTGGCGTAAAAAACGGCACCATCATGTGGCGGCATCTGCTGCCCAATGCGATGGTGGCAACGCTCACCTTCCTGCCGTTCATTCTCAATGGTTCGATCACCACGCTGACCGCGCTAGATTTCTTAGGCTTTGGTCTGCCGCCCGGTTCGGCTTCGCTCGGCGAATTGCTCGCTCAGGGCAAGAACAACCTTCAGGCACCCTGGCTTGGTATTACCGGCTTTGTGGTGATCTCGGTGATGCTGTCGCTGCTGATTTTCATCGGTGAAGCAACGCGTGATGCATTCGATCCACGAAAGGCGTTTCAATGAGTGGGTCGATGAATAAGCCGTTGCTTTCTGTCCGCGATCTTTCGGTCGCTTTTCGCCAGAATGGTGAAGAGCGCATTTCCGTGGACCGCGTTTCCTTCGACATTGCTGAAGGAGAAACCATAGCACTTGTGGGCGAATCGGGTTCTGGCAAGTCGGTATCAGCCCTCTCCATCCTCAAGCTTCTGCCCTATCCGGCTGCGAGCCATCCTTCCGGTGAGGTTATCTTCAACGGCAAGGATCTGATGAAGGCATCCGAGCCAGAGTTGCGGCGCGTGCGCGGCAATGATGTGACGATGATCTTTCAGGAGCCGATGACGTCGCTCAATCCGTTGCATACGGTGGAACGACAGATCGCTGAAATCCTGAAAATGCATCAGGGCATGGGTGATCAGGCGGCGCGCAAGCGCACGCTTGAGCTTCTGCATGAGGTTGGTATCCGCGAACCAGAAAAACGCCTTGCGTCCTTCCCGCATCAGCTTTCAGGTGGGCAGCGTCAGCGTGTGATGATCGCCATGGCGCTCGCCAACAAGCCAAAGCTGCTGATCGCCGACGAGCCGACAACCGCGCTCGATGTGACCGTTCAGGCACAGATTTTGGAGCTTCTTGCGGAACTCAAAGCCTCGCAGGGGATGTCGATGCTCTTCATCACGCATGATCTTGGCATTGTGCGCAAGATCGCTGACCGGGTCTGCGTGATGAGCAAAGGCAAGATTGTCGAAGCTGGACCGACGAAAGAAATTTTCGAAAATCCGCAGCATGACTATACAAAGCATCTGCTCGCGGCAGAACCAAAGGGCGAGCCGCCTGCTGCGGATCTCAATGCCAAAACGGTGATGGAAGGCAAAGACGTTCGCGTCTGGTTTCCAATCAAGAAGGGCTTTCTGCGCAAGACAGTCGATCATGTGAAAGCCGTGGACGGCATTGATGTGCAACTGCGTGCTGGCCAAACGCTTGGCGTTGTGGGGGAATCAGGCTCCGGCAAAACCACACTTGGTCTTGCGCTTTCACGGATGATCTCATCAAAAGGTGAGATTCGTTTTGACGGTCGCGATATTGCGCAATTCAGCTTCAAGGATATGCGTCCGCTGCGGCGCGAAATGCAGATCGTTTTTCAGGATCCATTCGGATCCCTCAGCCCACGCATGACCATCGCAGATATTATTGCGGAAGGGCTTCTGGTGCATGAACCAAAGCTGTCCGCCGATGATCGCGACGAGCGGGTTGTTTCTGCACTCAACGAAGTGAACCTCGATCCTGAAACCCGCTTCCGCTATCCGCACGAGTTTTCCGGTGGTCAGCGTCAGCGCATCGCGATTGCGCGTGCCATGGTGCTCAATCCAAAATTCGTGATGCTGGATGAGCCAACCTCGGCGCTTGATATGAGCGTTCAGGCGCAGGTTGTCGATCTTTTGCGTGCATTGCAGAAGAAGCATGATCTGGCTTATCTTTTCATAAGCCACGACTTGAAAGTAGTGCGGGCACTGGCCAATGATGTACTGGTTATGCGCAATGGCAAAGCAGTCGAATACGGAACGTCAAAGGAAGTCTTTGCCAATCCAAAGACGGATTATACAAAAGCGTTGATGGCAGCGGCTTTCCACATGGAGGCCACACCGGGAGGAGTTAAGCAATGACAGGCAAAAATGATGGCAACATTCTTCTCGCAATAACCAATTGGGACCCGGCAACCTGGACCGATAGCTTCAAGGCGCATGCGCCTGAACGCAATGTCGTGACAGAGCGTGCTGAGAATGATCCAAACATCGAATATGCGCTTGTGTGGAAGCAGAAGCCCGGTTCTCTGGCCAATCTGCCGAACCTGAAAGTTATCTTTTCGCTGGGCGCTGGTGTGGATCATGTCTTCCATGATCCGCATATCCCGGATGTGCCCTTGGTGCGTGTCATTTCCGATGATCTCACCATGCGCATGACCGAATATGTGGTCTGGCAGGTGCTTGATCATCACCGTCTGGGCGCAAGCTATCGCAAGCAGCAGAAGAACCACGTCTGGCACGAGGATCCACGCCAGCCAGCAGCCCATGAAGTGACAGTGGGCATCATGGGGCTTGGCGTGCTTGGCCGCGATGCAGCAGACAAGCTTAAAGTGCTAGGCTTCAATGTTACCGGCTGGAGCCGCCGCCCGCAGGAGATCGACGGCGTGCAGACCTTCAACGGCAAAGAAGGCTTTACACGCTTCCTCAAAACTGCCGATATTTTCGTCTGTCTTCTGCCTTTGACGCCAGACACCAAGGGCATCCTGTCCATGACCATGTTCGCACAATTGAAAAGCGATGGCCCACTGGGTGCGCCTGTGCTGATCAATGCGGGACGTGGCGGATTGCAGAATGAAGCCGACATTCTCGCGGCACTGGATCGTGGATTGCTGTCAGCGGTGACACTTGATGTGTTTAATCAGGAACCTTTGCCTTCTGACAGCCCGCTCTGGACGCATCCGAAGGTGACGATCACCCCACATGCAGCCGCAAGCTCGTCTGCGAATGCGATTGTTCCGCAGATTATTCGTCAGATTGAAGCCTTTGAACGCGACGGAACGCTCGAAAACGTGGTTGACCGCGCTACGCAATATTAACAGGTTACCCGGCTAATCACCGTGCGCGATTAACTTGCGCATGGTGATCGACGTTGTGCGGTCAAAACCCGGATGAGATGTCTCGGCAATCTTGCGAAAGCCAAGCTTTTCAAAAACAGCGTGATTACGCGTGAGTTCTATCCGCGTTTGCAGTTCTAATTCTGGCTTGCCATGCGCAACAGCCTGCTGCTCTGCTTCTTCCATCAACCTGCGACCGATGCCTTGTCCCTCAAAAGCGGGCGCGACTGCGAGCTTCCCGAGATAGAAGTGATCGTCTTTTTCCTTGATAAACACACAACCAGCGAGTTGGTCACCGAGAAAAGCTGCAAAGCCCAGTTCGTCCCGGGCCTTGGTCTGCAAGTTTTCAACCGTTAACAAATGTGCGGACGATGGCGGGTCGATCACGCCATCCATATAAGCAAAGCTATCCCGAATAAGCTTGAGAAGCTCGCCCCATTGCTGAAACTCTGCACCAATAAAAGCGATACGAACAGAATTCATTTGGGTTTGCGGGTCTTGTAACGAATGGTCTCAAAACGCACGTTCAATGCATTGTAGAGCAATAAGCGGCCCACAAGGGGTTCACCAATGCCTGTTACAAGCTTGATCACTTCCATGGCTTGCAAACTGCCAATCACACCCGGCAATACGCCAAGAACTCCAGCCTCAGCACAGGTGGGAACGGACCCCGCTGGCGGCATGTCTGGAAACAGATCTCGATAGGACGGGTTTTGTGTGCCGTCAGCGCCTTTTGCATAGGGCATGAGGACCGTCAGCGTGCCATCAAAGCGCCCCATAGCGCCTGAAACCAGCGGACGCTCGGCAAGCCAACTTGCGTCGGCCAAAGCATAACGGGTGGCGAAATTGTCCGACCCATCAACCACCACATCATACTGGCTGATTAAAGCCTGCGCATTTTGGCCATTCAGCCGCAAGGCGTGCGTTTCGACACTCACATGCGGGTTGATGCGGGCGACAGATGCTTTGGCGCTCTCAACCTTGCTCTGCCCTACGCTGTCTGTGTCGTGGATCACCTGCCTTTGCAGGTTGGAGAGCGAAACGGTATCGTCATCGACAAGGCCAAGTGTGCCAACGCCTGCGGCAGCCAGATATTGCAGCACCGGCGCGCCAAGCCCACCTGCGCCGACAATCAGCACACGAGCAGCTTTGAGCTTCTGCTGCCCCGGTCCACCGATTTCCGGCAGCACGATATGGCGCGCATAGCGCTCTAATTCTTCAGATGAAAAAGGCTTTGATGATGCATTCATGATGCTTGAACATAAGCCTGCTCACATGCGCTGTCAGCGACTATTTTCAGATTTTCGTCAGTTCGCCTGCTGCGACATTGAAAAACTGCGCGTCGCCTTCAAGCGCTTCAAACAGCGAACGGTCAGTGCCGGTCATGAAAGCCTGTCCGCCAAGATCATCAAGAATGCCGAACAGAGCCGCACGGCGTCCCGTATCGAGATGGGCGGCGATTTCATCGAGCAGCAGAATCGGCGCCATGCCGGAAAGCTCGCCGGTCAGGCGCGCATGGGCGAGAATGAGGCCAATCAGGAGAGCCTTCTGTTCACCTGTCGAGCATAGCGCGGCAGGCATTGATTTGGGCCGATGCTGCACAATCAGATCGGTGCGATGCGGACCGTCCAGCGTGCGTCCTGAAGCGCGATCACGCGGACGGCCATCGCGTAACAGACGGCGAAAATCCTCTTCCAGATCAAGGGCTGCTTCCAGACCGATGCGCTGCTCAAGCGAACCTTCCAGAAAGCAATCAGCTTTCGGAAATGGACCATCGCTGGGTAATCGCTCAATCATCGCAGCAATCAGCCGCATCGCTTCCGCACGCGCTGCTGCTATAGCGATACCAAGCTCAGCCATCTGGCTTTCAATCGCATCCAGCCATTGATTGTCGCTGTTGCCGTCACTGAGAAGGCGATTGCGCGAGCGCATTGCCTTTTCATAATCCAGCACACGTTTGCCGTGGCCGGTATCAATGGCCAGCACCATGCGGTCAAGAAAGCGCCGCCTGTCCGATGCGCCACCCGTGAACAGCCCGTCCATTGACGGCACCACCCACAAAATACGCGCATAATCGAGAAGCTCGTCACCGGACGCTGCATTAGCGTTGATACGAACCTTGCGGCCACCTTCGCCGCCGCCCGCCGTCCCGGTGCCGATTTCGGCATCACCGTAGATCATGCAATCCAGTGTGGCGTGAATGGCAAAGCCATCATGTCCGGCTGTACGCGCGACATCATCATAAGATGCACGCCGCAGCCCCCGCCCGGGAGATAGAAAAGAAAGCGCTTCAATAAGATTGGTTTTGCCGGAGCCGTTTTCGCCTGTCAGCACCACATGTCCGGGGCCGAGTGGAAGCGTGAGTTCCGCATAGTTACGGAAATCAGAAAGTTTAAGCCGCCGGACCGATACTCGATCCGGGCGGCTTTCTATGTTGTTTCTTGTTTCCACTATCCGCTTCTTTAAGGGCTGTCGCTATTCTGGTTATGGCGAGCCGAAAATGGTGGTTTTCGAGAACCGGAGCGCAGCGTACTGATAGTACGTGAGCACCGGATGCGGAGAAAAGCGCCATTTGCAGGCCGCCAGAGCCTGAATAGACGCCCTAGACGCGCATCGGCATCAGAACATAGAGCACATCTTCATCGCCGGTATCGCGTACAAGCGTTGGCGAGCCAGCATCAGCCAGCATGAAGACCGCATCCGAGCCCGAAAGCTGACTGGTGATATCGAGCAGATATTTCGAGTTGAAGCCGATGTCGATTGGATCATCATTATAATCGGCTGCAAGTTCGTCCGTCGCGCTGCCCGAATCGGGATTGTTGACGGTGAGCGTCAGCTGACCATCGGCAATCGAAAGCTTGACCGCACGGCCGCGCTCGCTCGAAATTGTCGAAACACGATCAACGGAAGCTGCAAAATCCTGACGGCCAATCGTGAGCTTCTTATCATTGCCCGAAGGAATCACGCGCTGATAATCCGGGAATGTACCGTCGATCAGCTTGGACGTCAGAACAACCGAACCAACAGTAAATCTGATCTTTGCGTCAGATAACTCCACACCCACAACCGTATCGGGCACGTCGACGAGCTTCTGAAGCTCTGCGACGGTTTTGCGCGGAATGATGATACCCGGCATGCCTTCCGTGCCCGAAGGTGCTTCAAGTTCAGCACGCGCCAGACGATGACCATCGGTCGCTACTGCACGGAGCTTGAGCGCCCCGTCGCTTTCAATCGGGTGAAAATAAATACCGTTGAGGTAATACCGGGTTTCCTCCGTCGAGATCGCAAATTGGGTGCGATCAATCAAACGCTTCAAAGCCTGCGCTTCAATGCGGAACGTATGGGTAAATGAACCCGAAGTCAGTTCCGGGAAATCGGACTGTGGCAAGCATTGCAAGCGGAATGACGACTTGCCTGAGACAACCGACATCGAGCCGCCATCAGGATTGGTCGACAACATCACCTCTGCGCCGTCGGGAAGCTTGCGCACGATATCGTAAAGCAGATGTGCTGGAACTGTCGTAGCGCCGGACTGTTCGACCATCGCAGCCGTTGCTTCGTTGACTTCAAGGTCAAGGTCGGTGGCTTTCAGTGCAAGGCTCGCGCCCTCGGCTTGCAAAAGCACATTGGACAGAATCGGAATCGTGTTGCGGCGTTCAACAACGCGATGCACGTGATTGAGGGATTTAAGAAGGTTCGACCGTTCCAGGGTTACACGCATATTGAAACGCACTCGCTCTCTAGGACTGGGCAACCGCGCGACGAGCAGACACCCTTATCAATAAGGCACTTACCGCGCCCGAAGGTTTGTTAGAGTGCCAGATTTATAAGCTTAAAAGCAAGCCCATGCCGCATCTCAAATCGACACGGTATGGGCTTTTTGTTGATAACCACTGTGAACAGCGGGGATGTCTGCGAAACTAGGCAGCCTGATCGTTAATCAGACGTTTCAACAATTCCAATTCCTGCGCAAGCTTGGCGTCAGCACCGACCAGATCTTCGATCTTGCGAACCGCGTGAAGAACGGTGGTGTGATCGCGACCGCCAAAGCGTCGGCCAATTTCCGGCAGAGAGCGCGGTGTCAACATCTTGGCCAGATACATGGCAACCTGGCGCGGCTTGACGATGGTGCGGGTGCGGCGGCTCGACAGCAAATCCTGCTTCGAGACGTTGTAATGGCGTGCAACGATGCGCTGAATTTCTTCAATGCGAATGCGCTTTGGCTCACCAACGCGGGTCAAATGACCGAGCAATTCATCAACGCGATCAATCGAAAGATTAGGCTCAAACGACTGACGGAACAGAAGCTGGTTAAACGCGCCTTCCAGCTCACGCCCCGATCCGGTGACGGTGCGGGCAACATGCGAAAGAATTTCATCGCTGATGTTCAGGCTTGGATCTTCAACCTGTGCCGCAGTCAGGCGACGGCGCATCATTTCAACGCGCATTTCATAATCTGGTGCTGCAACTTCAAGAGCCACGCCGCCCTGAAGACGCGAGCGAACGCGAACGTCAAGCGATTCCAGTTCCGATGGTGCGCGGTCAGCGGCAACAACAACCTGTTTGGCGCTATCGAGCAATGTGTTGAGCAGATGACAGAACTCATGCTGGATCGACTTGCCTTGCAGGAACTGCATGTCGTCGATGACCAGAAGGTCGATGTCGCGCAGCTGTTCCTTGAAAGACAACGCGTTGTTATCGCGGATAGCGGTCGCAAAGCGCCACATGAAATATTCAGCGGTCAGATAAACGACGCGTGCCTTTTCCTGGCGCTGCAGAGCGGCTGCGGCGATTGCCTGAAGCAGGTGGGTCTTACCAAGACCAACGGAGGCATGAATGAAAAGCGGATTAAAGCGAACTGCACTTGTGCCTGCTTCTGCAATGGTACGGGCGGCCGCCAAGGCCACACGGTTAGACGCACCATCAATGAAGGAATCAAACGTGTAACGCGGATCGAGCGGTGAGCCGAGAACAGCACCAGAGGCGGCGACAGAGTCAGCAACAACGGCAGAACCACGCTTCTCCGCGCTTGGCTGGCCGACAGGAAAAGCCACCTTCTCGCGCACACCTGAAAGCGGCTTTGTTTCAGAGACTTCATTGGTTTCAGCAGGTGCTGCAGCACGAACCACACGGCTCATTCCGCGCACGACAACTTCGACTTTGAGAATCTGAGGGTTTTCTTCCTGCCACAACTCTGTCAGCAGGTCGGAATAGTGATTGTTGATCCAAGAGCGCAAGAAGGCTGTTGGAACCGACAAGCGAACAACGCTCTTGGAAAGATCGTCAAGCTTAAGGCGACCGAACCAGCTCGAATAGATCTCGCTGCCAACGCGGGCTTTAAGCTTTGCTGTCAGACGCTCAAAAACGTCATCACCAACTGAATTCTCAGCGCTCACCACGAGGCTGTTTTCTTTTACGGTTGCAGAAGATCCATGGATACGGTTCGCATGCGCATCATCACCCATCGTTGCCGTCGACTTACCAGTCATCATTGCCATCGTCTCGCCTGCCTTCACATTCTTACGCGCCATTTTTATGGCGCTTATCGTTTTTTCCTGCTTAAGGTCGCCTGATCTTCTGATCTGGTCGCCTCGCTGGTACTCACACTACACTGACACCTCAACCCTGAGGGCCAAACTCAAACTTCTCTACGCTCAAACAGCTATCACGGACCGGTGTCCGGATGCTCCTTTCCGGCTACGCGTTACGACTCACACAATTCTTACTCAAGGCTGATTGCCCGGAACGACTCTCGCGACAACCATTCAATTAACGAGGATGTGCCTAAAACAGCATTCCGGTTAATGAATAGTAAGCAAGCGTCAAAAGAGACAAACTTAATAGGAACAGGAACTTACGACCAGAATTAAGCAATCGCGGACTCAATTTCCCGCGTCAAAAGATTTTTCAATTGTATGCTAACTCCGGGCTAAGACCCACCCCTCTTGAGCTCTGACTTTAACGAAGCCTTGCGGCAAAGAGCAAGCCTAGAATCTTCAGTTTTTTCTTCAATTAAGACTTGCACTGCTTGAGAGAGAGGACTGAGAATCGCGTGCAGAAGAAATAACACCTTTGGATTCAATACGTTTCGTTTGGCGTTTTTTTAGGTGGCCACGATATGTTCTCCGAGAAAATAAATTTTTTAAATTTGCTTGACTCAGCCCCTCTTCCGAGTCCTTTCGACGGGCTGTGGATAAGTGTGGACAACGACAAGCAAGCTTTTGAAAAAAATGAGAAAATTTTGATTGCAGATAAGTAAAAAACTAGAGGATTTCACTAATCACATGAAAAATTACTAAAGAATCATAGACCTGGAATGACACATCACTTTGTTTAGAAAAACTCCAAAAAAAGAAAACCCGGCTAACAATGAGCCGGGTTTCCAAAATCTAATTCTAATTTAGACTAGATTAGGCGTTCAGAGCCTTAACGCGTGCAGCAAGGCGCGAAACCTTACGAGCAGCTGTATTCTTGTGAACAACGCCCTTTGAAGCAGCGCGCATCAGTTCTGGCTCAGCAGCCTTGAAAGCAACCGTTGCTGCTTCCTTATTGCCGCTCAGGAGCGCATCTTCAACCTTGCGGAGGAAAGTGCGAACGCGCGAACGACGCGATTTGTTGATTTCGGTGCGGGCAGCGATCTTGCGCACTGCCTTCTTCGCCGAAGGAGTATTGGCCATAAATGCCTCTCTTTTTCTGTCAGCAGCCCACGGTCAATAACCGTCAGGCACAAAAACCTCTAGGGCAGCCATAATGCCTAGGGCCGCCGATCCGTGGCGGGCTTATAGATCAGCTTTGCCTGCGCGTCAACGAGGATTCTGATCTGAAGCCCTGTCAAAAGGCCGGATATGCGGCCTTCTGGCGCAAATTATGGCGCACAAGCCAGCGAGAGCGCTTCATTTTCAGCCTCTCACGCTCATCACATCAGCGATTCTTGAAGGATGGCGTCCGTTTGTCGATAAATGCAGACATGCCTTCTTTCTGATCTTCGGTCGCGAAAAGCGAATGAAACAGACGGCGTTCAAAACGCAGACCTTCATCCAGCGTCGTCTCATAAGCCCGGTTGACCGATTCCTTGACCATCTGCACCGAAGGCTGCGAGAAAGACGCAATACGCTCGGCCGCTTTCAATGCTTCCTCGATCAGCTCTTCGGGTGCGACAAGCCGTGAGACCAGACCGCAACGCTCGGCTTCTTCCGCATCCATCATGCGGCCTGTCAGGCACATATCCATGGCCTTGGACTTGCCGACATAGCGGGTGAGGCGCTGCGAGCCACCCATACCGGGCATAACGCCCAGTGTAATCTCCGGCTGGCCAAATTTGGCATTGGTGGCCGCGATAATGAAATCACACATCATGGCAAGCTCACAGCCGCCGCCCAGCGCATAGCCGGAAACAGCTGCAATGATCGGCTTGCGGGTGCGATCAACCTTGCGCCAGTCGGCAAACATGTCTTGCAAATAAGCATCGACGAAGTTGATAGGCTGCATTTCCTTGATATCTGCACCAGCAGCAAAAGCCTTTTCAGAGCCGGTGAGCACGATCGCACCAATTTTGCCATCGCTGTCGAAAACTGAAAGCGCTTCGGTCAGCTCTTTGAGAACAGTGCTGTTTAATGCATTGAGCGCCTGTGGCCGATTAAGCCGAACAAGTCCTACACCGCCGCGTGTTTCTACAACGATCGTTTCATAAGCCATGAGAAAGTCTCTCCTCCAAAACCAGTACGTATTCCGCCGACAAGCTGGACCAGACGTTTCAATTTAACAAGACCAGCGCATAGTTAAGTTTGGCACGAAGCGCAGAAAAACGTGGAACGTCCCGACTGTACCGCGCGCTCAATCTTATTTTTGCAGCCGGGTGCACGACAGGGCTGCGCCTCCCGCCCATAGGCGGAGAATGAATGCTGGAAATAGCCAAGTGCGCCATCTGCCTGAATGTAATCTTTCAAACTTGAGCCGCCCGCGGCAATCGCCTCGGCAATCACAGTGCGAATATCCTGCGCCAGCTGATCAAGAAGTTTTTTATCCTTAGCAATAGAGCCCGCAGCTCGCATTGGTGACAGACGTGAGCGCCAAAGCGCCTCGCAGACATAGATATTGCCAAGCCCTGCTATCAGCCGCTGATCAAGCAGCGCTGCTTTTAAAGGCGTCTTGCGGCCCTCAAAGAGTGCGCCAAGCAATTCGCCTGAAAGGCTGTTGCCGGTTGGTTCAACGCCCAGACCTTTCAAAAAAGGATGGTCATTCAAAGCGCCATCTTCTGCAAAGAGCATGAAACCAAACCGTCGCGGATCATTATAGATGATGCGTGCAGCTGAGCCATTTGCGCGTTTTAGATGAAAAACCACATGATCATGTTTGGTGAGTTTGGAACGCTCATGATGGAAGTCGCCCGGCATTTCTTCCGTGTCATCCGCCTCTATCCGAAACGAGCCGGACATGCCCAGATGGCTGATGATCGACAGCCCGTCATCCAAATGCATGGTCAGATATTTCGCACGTCGCCCCAAAGCATCAATATTGCGTCCTGTAAGGCGCTCCGCAAATTGATCAGGAAAAGCAAAGCGTAGATCAGGCCTGTTCTGCTCGACATGTTCTATTTTTGAACCTTCCATAAAAGGCTGCAAACCACGGCGAACTGTTTCAACCTCAGGCAATTCGGGCATTTTTCATCTTTCGGGCAGGAAAAGTAACAAGCGGTTGCAATGATATAATGCTGCTTAGCGGCATTTGCCATCCGTTAACCCAAACCACATCCAGGTCGCATAGAACCTATATTAACGTTTTATTTTCCTTGTTTCTTAAACTCATCACAATTGGCAGGCACTAAAAGGAAACCCAATGAGACTTTAGTTCAGGGTAAGTAACATGCCGACTTTGATGACGCGCTTTATCAAAAACAGATCGGGTGCAGCGATGATCGAATGCACACTCATCGGTGCGCTTGCGATTATTGCCGTCATTAGTGGCATGGCACTGTTTGCCGGAAAGCCTGCTTCTGCCTTTGATTATAAAGCAGCGCAGATTCAGATGACCGAACGCAATTAAGTTGTCTCACTGCATAGAGATTTGAATAGCCACCCGGTTCACGCCGGGTGGCTATTTGTTTATTGATTGAACCAGAAATTCTAATCGCCGAGGAATGTCATGACCGTTGAAATCATTACCGCGAAATCAGCCGATAGCCGCCCTGTCTGGTTCATCTCGAAGAATGCCGTCGATCAGGCCGGACTATCGCCGGATTTGGCAGCCTGGGCAAAGGCGAATGATTTTAATGGTGAGGCCGGCCGTGTTCTCGTGCTGCCCGGTCAAGACGGCGCGATTGCAGGTGCGCTGTTTGGCACAGGTGATGCGGAACAGAGCGGACAGTCACAGCTTCTTGCCGGAAAGCTTGCACGCAGCCTTCCCGAAGGCGACTGGCATATTGAAGGCACGCCAGATCATGCAGAACTGGTAACACTCGCCTTTCTGATGGGCGGCTATAATTTTACGCGTTACCGCAAGGGCAGCGACAAGCTCATCCGTCTGGCCGTACCCGACAGTGTTGATGCGGCAGAAACGCAGCGCATAGCTGATGCCGTGACGCTCACACGCGATCTCATCAACACGCCGACCAATGATATGGGGCCGGATGCTCTGGAACAGGCAGCGCGTGATCTTGCGGCGAAAAGTGGCGCAAAACTCAGCACCGTTGAGGGTGAGGCGCTTCTCGAGCAGAATTTCCCGATGATCCATGCGGTTGGTCGTGCGGGCAGCATTGCACCACGCCTGATCGATCTCACGTGGGGCAAGGACAGCGATCCAAAGATTACGCTGGTCGGTAAAGGCGTGTGCTTTGATACCGGCGGTCTCGACATCAAGCCTGCAAGCGGCATGTTGCTAATGAAAAAAGATATGGGCGGCGCTGCCAATGTGCTGGGTCTTGCCTCCATCATCATGGATGCCAAACTGCCCATTCGTCTGCGCGTACTCATTCCGGCTGTTGAAAACTCGATTGCAGGCAACGCGTTCCGCCCAAGCGACGTGCTGCAAAGCCGCAAGGGATTAACGGTTGAAATCGGCAACACCGATGCGGAAGGCCGCCTGGTACTGGCTGATGCACTGGCATTGGCCGATGAAGAAGAGCCGGAACTGATCATTGATATGGCAACGCTGACGGGGGCTGCACGTGTGGCGCTCGGCCCTGATCTGCCGCCTTTCTACACGCATGATGATGCCCTTGCAGAAAGCATTGCGGAGAAGGCCATTGAAACCGCCGATCCGCTGTGGCGGATGCCGCTCTGGCAGCCTTATGCGCAGAAACTTTCATCGCGCGTGGCGGACATCAACAATGTCACCACCGATGGCTTCGCCGGTTCGGTTACCGCTGCTCTGTTCCTCAGCCGCTTTGTCGAAAAGGCAAAGAGCTGGGCGCATTTCGATATTTTCGGCTGGGTGCCCGTTGAAAAGCCTGCCTCGCCTGTCGGTGGCGAAGCACAGGCCATTCGTGCGGTCTATGCGCTTCTCAAGCAAAAATATCCGGCGAAATGAAATCGCTTGCTTGCAAAGCGAAAACGGCGTTGAATGATACGGAACCGAAACGATATCAAGCGTTGCGTAAAATATGCCCGTTGAATTGAAGCCTTTGCAGGCGCTGACATTGTTGAGAACGCTGTCACTGGCGCAGGTGCGGGATGAAATGCCTGACCTTACAACGCGGCAGACCGCCATTCTTCTAACCATTTATCTCGAGCCGCCGCCGCATACGGTGCGGGGGCTCGCAGCCAAGCTTGATGTCACCAAGCCGGTGATTACGCGAGCGCTCGACACGATGGGAACGCTTGATCTCGTCTCCCGGCATCGTGATGAAAAAGATCGCAGAAATGTGCTAGTAAAAAGAACGGTCACGGGTGCGCTGTATGTCGAAAGACTGGGTGATCTCGTGATTGCTAACGCCCGGGAGTTACCATTGTGAGCATGCTTGATCGTCGTCTCAACGCCTACCGTCCCGATCTTGCCGATGAGCGGCTGAATGGTCAGGTGGAAGCGAGCCGCTTTACCGCAGGCACGCTGATGCAGGTTTCTGATTCCGTGGTCGATCTGCGTGCAGAGCCACGCCCCGACAGCGGGCCGCAGACGCAAATCATCTTCGGCGATATGGTGCGCGTCTTTGAAGAGCAGGACGGCTGGTGCTGGGTTCAGGCTGAACGCGACGGCTATACCGGCTACGTCTCGGCTGCTTCACTGGCAAAGCCTGTTGGCGAGTCGACGCATATGGTGATTGTTCCACGCACGTTCGTCTATCCCGGCAATGATCTTCGTTTTCCGCATTCTCAGGCGCTATCCCTTGGTTCACGGGTACGAATCGTTGGTTCGTCGGAAAAGCGCGGTACCGAATATGCCTTGCTTGAGAGTGGAGAGGCACTGATCGCAAAGCATCTGGCGCCTTTGGGCCAACATGCGGATGACTTTGTAGCGGTTGCCGAAACGCTTCTGCACACGCCGTATCTTTGGGGCGGCACATCAGGCTTTGGCATCGATTGCTCTGGTCTGGTGCAATTATCGATGTGGGTTGCTGGTAGATCAGTTCTGCGCGATTCGGACATGCAGGAAAATTCGCTCGGTGACATCATCGAGCCTAATGCCGATTATTCCAATCTCAAGCGCGGCGATCTCGTCTTCTGGAAAGGCCATGTCGCGATCTGCCAATCGCCGGAGATGCTTCTTCATGCCAGTGGTCACACCATGACCGTAACGCTTGAACCGCTGAAGGACGCAATTCAACGCATCGCGTATCTTTACGATCTGCCGACGCTCATCAGAAGGCCATAAATGAAGAGCAAAGGGACATTATGGATTGCAGGGCTGGCACTTGGCCTCACGGCCTTTTTCCCTTCTGCCATCTCCTTTGAAAGAATCGCCCGCATGACCATCACCGCTGCACCAGCGAGCTTTGCCAACGTCAACGGCATTGAGATGTATTATCGCGTTGTCGGTAAGGGACCGCCGATTCTGCTTATTCATGGCGGTCTGTCCGACCAGCATGTCTGGGATGCGCAATTGCCGATTCTCGCACGCAATCACATGGTCATCGTTGCTGACAGTCGCGGACAGGGGCGTTCGACCCGTACGACGGAGCCGCTCAGCTATGAACTGATGGCCGACGATTATGTAGCACTGCTCGATTATCTCAAGATCGACAAGGTTGACCTTGTCGGCTGGAGCGATGGCGGCATTATTGGTCTCATCATGGCGATGCGCTATCCCGGCAGGCTGAAAAGCGTGTTTGCGCAGGCGGCCAATATTTCGCCGGAAGGCTCGACCGGCTATGCGCTGGCGCGCGCCGAAGGCAAGCCACTGCCTGAGCTGCGCCATTATGAGAGCATCGATAAGGAAATCCATGCACTTTGGGCCAATGAGCCGAATTATACTGCGGATGATCTCTCAAAGATAAATGTGCGCACAGCGATCGTGATCGGTGATCGCGACACGGCAATCACGCGCGAACATACCGAATTTATGGCGCATCATATTCCGGGCGCCAGCCTGATCATTCTGCCCGATTCGGGCCACGGCGTTCCCGCTGAGAATCCCCGGCTTTACGCGCATGCAGTGCTAAAATTCATTGCGAACGATAAGCAGAGCGATCCAAAAACCGCCAACAAGTAGATCAGAGCATTTCCAGTTTTCATTATGTCAGCAGAAATGCTCTATCTATTTGTTTCACCGCACATCTTGTTCCGAAAACCGGCTCCCACTTTTCGGGATGTGCTCTAAATACGGTTTGGCAGCACACGATCCGGTGGGCGATGACCGTCAAAAAACGCTCTGATATTGATGATGACCTTGTCGCCCATATCGACACGGCCTTCAATCGTCGCTGATCCCATATGCGGCAACAGCACGACCTTGCCTTTTTCGGCAAGAGACAACAGACGCGGATTGGCGGCGGGTTCATTCTCGAAAACGTCGAGCCCTGCGCCGGCGATTTTACCCTGTTCGATCAGATCGACCAGCGCATTTTCATCAATAATCTGACCGCGCGATGTGTTCACCAGATAAGCGGTTGGCTGCATCAACGCGATGCGCCGTGCCGAGAGCAAATGAAATGTGGCTGGCGTCGACGGGCAATTGACCGAAATAATGTCCATGCGAGCCAACATCTGATCGAGACTATCCCAATAAGTCGCTTCCAGCTCTTCCTCAACCTGCGCGTTCACGCGCTTGCGGTTGTGATAATGGATCGACAGGCCAAATGCCTTTGCACGACGCGCAACGGCGGTGCCGATTCGGCCCATGCCGACGATACCGAGGCGCTTGCCCCAAATGCGACGTCCAAGCATCCAGGTCGGCGACCAGCCTGGCCACTCGCCATCGCGCTCGTTGAGCACATTCGCACCCTCCACCAGACGGCGCGGCACCATAAGCAGCAGCGCCAGCGTCATATCGGCGGTATCTTCAGTCAGCACATTGGCGGTGTTGGTGACGGTGATGCCGCGCTTTGCAGCGGCGGCAACGTCAATATTATCAACGCCATTGCCGAAATTGGCGATGAGCTTGAGATTGGGACCAGCCTGCTCAATGGCTGCGGCATCAATCACATCGGTAATGCAGGGCACCAGAACATCGGCTTCTTTCATCGCGGCAATAATTTCGGGCTGCGACATGCGATGGTCATCTATATTCAGGCGTGTATCGAACAGTTCCCGCATTCGGGTTTCCACCGGGTCGGGC
This sequence comes from Brucella pseudogrignonensis, assembly GCF_032190615.1. Taxonomy (NCBI): domain Bacteria; kingdom Pseudomonadati; phylum Pseudomonadota; class Alphaproteobacteria; order Hyphomicrobiales; family Brucellaceae; genus Brucella; species Brucella pseudogrignonensis. The sequence continues at coordinate 1,263,384 of NZ_JAVLAT010000001.1, read as the reverse complement.
AGTTTCCGGGTCAGTACCACCAGTGGTTTTTTCTTGTTCGACATCTCCACCCCATTTTTTGAGCAAAGCCAGCGGTAAAAAGCTTGCAGATTTCTCATGAAACCTAGGCGGCCGTTTTACACGTTGAGACCTCCTTAACCAAGAAGGTGCAATATGCGATTTTGCTTCAGTTGCTCATCTCTAGCAAGGTGGCGCTGCAAAGACAAAGAAAAACAGAACCGCGAGAGCGGCTTCAAATGCGGGCAACCGCGCAATTCATTCATTCTGCAGTTTCAGACGCTCCTCCCCCAGTGCTGAAATTGCCCCACATGACAGGACAGCGAGAGGTCAGAGTTGTACCGGGTACTTTCGCAACGCTTTTTTATCGCAACACTTTGCAGCATTGCCCTGCTGCTCGTTGGTGCGCCATTGTTGGCATCGCAAAAACACGGCGCCTATGCGCAGGCGCAATCCCGTACGCCTCTGGGTGCAAGTGGCCTGCCTGTCCCGCGCTTTGTCAGCCTGAAGCCAGCACGCGTTAATCTGCGTGTCGGACCGGGACGTGATTACGCAGTGTCGTGGCTGTTTATGAAAGCCGGCCTGCCTGTCGAAATTATTCAGGAATATGATAACTGGCGCCGTATCCGCGATGCCGACGGTACGGAAGGCTGGGTCTATCAGTCGCTTCTATCTGGCAAGCGCACAGCAATTACCGCCCCATGGCTTAAAAACGATCAGGGTGCGATGATTACCATGCGTCGCGATCCAAGCGAAACGTCGAGCTTGTCAGCCGAAGTTGAACCAAATGTCGTCGGCACCGCACGCGAATGCAATGGCCAGTGGTGCCGGATGGATATTCAGGGTGTACGCGGCTGGATCAAACAGTCAGAACTTTGGGGCGTTTACCCGGATGAGGTCTTTGATTAAAGAATACAAAAAAGCGGCTCGAAAGCCGCTTTTTTCATCGAACACTACCAGGCCGGAATGACCGAGCCTTTGAAGGTATCAGCGATAAATTGCTTCACTTCCGGGTTGTGATAGCTGCTGACCAGCGTCTTCACCCAATCGGCATCCTTGTCTTCGGTGCGCACGACCAGCACATTGACATAAGGTGCCTTTTCGCCTTCGCGGATTAATGCGCCTCCCGCCGGATCAAGGCCTGCTTCCAGCGCGTAATTGGTGTTGATGACCGCAGCATCGACATCTTCAAGCGAACGCGGCAATTGTGCAGCATCCAGCTCAACAAATTTCAGGTTCTTCGGGTTTTCCGTCACATCAATTGTTGTGACTTTCAGGCCCTTGGAAGCATCGAGCTTGATCAGACCATTGTCTGCCAGCACCAGAAGCGCGCGACCACCATTGGTCGGATCGTTCGGGATCGCGATGGTTGCACCATCCGCCAGTTCCGTAATGTTTTTCAGCTTGCTTGAATAGAGGCCCATCGGGAAGTTGACCGTTGGCGCCACTGTTTCAATTGGAAAGCCACGATCTGCAACCTGATTGTCGAGATAAGGCTGATGCTGGAAGGAATTGGCTTCAAGCGCCTTATCAGCCAGCGCCATGTTGGGAATCACATAATCAGAAAATTCCTGAATATCGATTTCCATTCCTTTCGTGGCAGCGACTTCCTTGACCTTTTCCATGATCTGCGCATGCGGTCCGGGCGTTACACCAATGCGAATTTTCTCAGCAAAAGCATTTGCTGTTGAGAACAGGGCAAAAGCGGTAGCAGCAACGATCAACTTGCGCATGGGTATCTCCAGTCAAATTGTTATCGGCGCATTCATACGGGGTTGGGAGGTCCACGAAGAGATGCGCGCGTTAAACGGAATGTGTTGGGTGAATCACTTTATGCTAAGATGAGCAACAAAAAAGCGGCCCCAAAAGGCCGCTTTTTTAGAAACTTTTACCAAATCACTTAACGTGTTTTACGACGAAGGCGGACGATAATGTCCACATTGACGATTTCCATGCCTTCCGGTGCTTCCGGCATATTGGAAACCGTTGGCTGACCGCGCTCGCCATGCGGAATATCGAACACGACATTTTCGCCTTCGAGGAAAAAATGCTGGTGATCGGAGATATTGGTATCGAAATAGGTTTTCGAACCTTCAACCGCGATGATGCGCAGCATACCGGCTTCGGTAAACTGGTGCAGTGTGTTGTAAACAGTTGCTAGCGATACGGGAACATTCGCGAGGACTGCTTCTTCATGAAGGTCTTCAGCGGAAAGATGGCGATCACCCTGCGCGTAGATCAGGCTGGCAAGCGAAACACGCTGGCGCGTCGGGCGCAGACCCGCGCTGCGAAGGCGTTCTTCCATTGAAACCATCGAGTGGCTGGCATGATAATTCTGCATATTCACCCTTGGATCCGTCACAAGCTTGTAGCAATTTCGTCAAAGATTAAACGGGCTGTTGCCCATTGCCTACTGACATTGATATATGCCGTTGCGAATTAAGTATCAATAGGCATGGTAATCCCGCCTTTTTTTGGAAAACCACGCGCACTATTTTACTGATGGAAACACTCTATGATAGAGGTGTTTCCGAATTGACGAAACTTGATCGTTCCTGAAGCCAGGAGCCATCATAAGAATAACCCTCAAGGGAGGCGTAATGGCAGAACAGAAATCGAGCTACGGGTATGAAGAGCTCTTAAGCTGCGCACGTGGCGAGTTGTTCGGTCCCGGCAATGCACAGCTCCCCCTGCCGCCAATGCTGATGGTGCACCGCATCACCGAAATTTCCGAAACCGGCGGAGAGTTCGACAAGGGCTATATCCGTGCTGAATACGATGTCAGCCCCGACGACTGGTATTTCCCATGCCATTTTCAGGGCAACCCAATTATGCCGGGCTGCCTTGGTCTCGACGGCATGTGGCAGCTGACAGGCTTCTTCCTCGGCTGGCTCGGTGAGCCGGGTCGCGGTATGGCGCTTTCGACCGGCGAAGTGAAGTTCAAGGGCATGGTTCGCCCGCACACAAAGCTTCTGCAATACGGTATCGACTTCAAGCGCGTTATGCGTGGCCGCCTTGTTCTTGGTACAGCCGACGGCTGGCTCAAGGCCGATGGCGAGACCATCTATAAGGCAAGTGACCTGCGCGTCGGCCTGTCTAAAGACGGCGACAGCGCTTAATTAGAGCGCCGTGCGCCCTCTTGGGCGCACAAAGGTCGCTCTAACACGTTAAAACAGGAGCATAATTTTTTCTTAAACGGTTTTGAGTTTAAAAAATTGTGCTCCAATCCATCATTCACGGGCGCGGACGCAGAAAAACACGAGTTTTCATGCGGCCGCGCTCAAAACATGCGAAGATCGCACCTATGTAACCGGGAACAAGGGTCAGCTCATACGGGTTGATCACACGGAACAGGTGTAAAGGAGAACGCGATGCGGCGTGTGGTCGTAACGGGTATGGGGATTGTATCCTCGATTGGAAACAACACAGAAGAGGTCACCACCTCTTTGCGTGAAGCCAGATCCGGCATTTCCCGTGCTGAAGAATATGGCGAACTCGGTTTTCGTTGCCAGGTTCACGGCATTCCAAAGATCGATGTCGAAGCACTCGTAGACCGCCGCGCCATGCGTTTTCATGGTCGCGGTACGGCATGGAATCATGTCGCCATGGATCAGGCCATTGCCGATGCGGGTCTTTCGGAGGAAGAAGTCTCCAACGATCGTACCGGCATCATCATGGGCTCTGGCGGTCCTTCGACACGCACGATTGTCGACTCCGCCGACATTACCCGTGAAAAAGGCCCAAAGCGCGTTGGTCCTTTTGCCGTGCCCAAAGCCATGAGCTCGACCGCATCGGCAACGCTTGCGACCTTCTTCAAGATCAAGGGCGTCAATTATTCGATCTCGTCCGCTTGTGCGACATCGAACCATTGTATCGGCAATGCCTATGAAATGATCCAATATGGCAAGCAGGACCGCGTTTTCGCCGGTGGCTGTGAAGACCTCGACTGGACGCTTTCGGTGCTGTTCGACGCGATGGGCGCCATGTCGTCCAAATATAACGACACGCCTTCAACTGCTTCACGCGCTTATGACAAAAACCGCGACGGTTTTGTTATTGCCGGTGGTGCAGGCGTTCTCGTGCTCGAAGAGCTTGAAACCGCACTTGCGCGCGGTGCCAAGATTTACGGTGAAATCGTTGGCTATGGCGCAACATCAGATGGTTACGACATGGTCGCTCCATCGGGTGAAGGCGCAATCCGCTGCATGAAAATGGCGCTCTCGACCGTCAAGGGCAAGGTTGATTACATCAATCCGCATGCGACTTCGACACCTGCTGGCGATGCTCCGGAAATCGAAGCGATCCGTCAGGTATTTGGTTCAGGCGATGCCTGCCCGCCGATTGCGGCAACCAAGTCACTGACCGGCCATTCGCTCGGTGCAACGGGCGTTCAGGAAGCTATCTATTCGCTTTTGATGATGCAGAACAACTTCATCTGCGAAAGCGCTCATATCGAAGAACTGGATCCTGCCTTCGCGGACATGCCTATCGTTCGCAAGCGCATCGACAATGCTCAGCTCAATACCGTCCTTTCCAACTCGTTTGGATTTGGCGGCACCAATGCAACGCTGGTGTTCCAGCGCTATCAGGGCTGACGGAGAGGGACAATATGCAAGGTTTGATGCAAGGCAAACGCGGCCTCATTATGGGGGTCGCGAATAACCACTCACTCGCCTGGGGAATTTCGAAGCAACTCGCAGCACAGGGTGCCGAACTCGCATTCACCTATCAGGGCGATGCACTTGGCAAACGCGTTAAGCCACTGGCCGAACAGGTCGGATCGGATATGGTGCTCCCTTGCGATGTGGAAGACATTGCCTCGGTCGATGCCGTTTTCGCCGAAATCGAGAAGAAATGGGGAAAGCTCGATTTCATCGTTCATGCCATCGGTTTCTCGGACAAGACCGAGCTGAAGGGACGTTACGCAGACGTCACCACACGCGACAATTTCAGCCGTACCATGGTGATCTCTGCCTATTCCTTCACGGAAATGGCACAGCGCGCAGAAAAGCTCATGAAGGACGGCGGCTCGATCCTGACGCTGACCTATGGCGGTTCGACACGCACGATCCCGAACTACAATGTCATGGGCGTTGCAAAAGCAGCCCTTGAAGCCATGGTTCGCTATCTTGCTGCCGATTACGGTCCGCAGGGTATCCGCGTCAACGCGATCTCGGCAGGTCCGGTGCGCACGCTGGCCGGTGCCGGCATTGGCGATGCACGCGCGATTTTCAGCTATCAGCGCCGCAATTCGCCACTACGCCGTACTGTTGATATCGATGATGTTGGCAAATCGGCTGTTTATCTGCTGTCGGATTTGTCGAGCGGTGTAACGGGCGAAATCCATTATGTGGATTCAGGCTACAACATCCTTTCGATGCCAACGCTGGAAGAACTGAAAAGTTCAGCTGACACACGCGGCGAATAAGTCGTACATCGTCTTTTATCTGGTTTGAATGGCGGCTCTAAGGGCCGCCATTTTACGTATAATGGCTGCTGTCGTATCTTTAGAGCGTTTATATTGAATCATTAGAAATGCTCTATCTCTTTGTTTTTTAAGCGTATCTTGTGCCGAAAATCGTTTCACACTTTTCGGGATGCGCTTTAAATTTTCCGCAGTGCCACTTCCTCGATCAGATGATCACTGCCTTTTCGCAGGATAATATCGGCACGAGGGCGGGTGGGAAGAATGTTTTCAAGCAGGTTCTTCATGTTGATGTTGTGCCACAGGCCTTCACCGATCGAACGGGCCGCATCTTCTGAAAGTTGCGAATAGCGATGGAAGAAGGATTGCGGATTAACGAAAGCGGTTTCACGAAGCCGCATGAAGCGATCAATATACCATTTGTGAATCAGCTCGGGCTCTGCATCGATGTAAATCGAGAAGTCGAAGAAGTCGGATACGAAAGGCACCATCTTGCCGTCTTCTGGCAGATCTCGGACCTGAAGCACATTGATGCCCTCAAAGATCAGAATGTCGGGCTTATCGACAATCTGATATTCGCCCGGCAGCACGTCATAGCTTAAATGCGAATAGAGCGGTGCACGCACATGGCTCATGCCTGCCTTGATCGCTGACAGAAAACGCAAGACCGCGCCCACATCATAGCTTTCGGGAAAGCCCTTGCGCTCCATCATGTTCTGATCACGCAGAACCGCGTTGGGGTAGAGGAAGCCATCCGTTGTCACCAGATCGACCTTCGGGCTTGACGGCCAGCGGGCAAGCAGTTCCTTCAGAATACGCGCAGTGGTGGATTTGCCAACCGCAACCGAGCCTGCAATACCAATTATGAAAGGTGTCTTGAAGCTCTCTTCCATATTGAGAAACTGCTGGCGCTGGCGGAAAAGAAGCTGGCTCGCCTCCACATGCGCATAGAGCAGGCGGGACAGCGACAGATAAATGCGCCGCACTTCATCCAGATCAATCGGATCGCCCAGTGAGCGCAGCCGTTTGACTTCTTCGTAGGTGAGGGTGAGGGGGGTGTCGGCGCGAAAGCCTGCCCACTCTTCCGCCGAAAAGAAACGGTAAGGCGAGTAACGCGACGGCGTTAACTGGTCCACTTTTTCCCACATATTGTCGCTGCTCTCCCTCAACGCCAATTCACGTATATCCTGTTTCGTTTGCATTTATGCCTTTGGTCGCCCGGCCTTTTCCTCAAGGCCGCTCTGCGCCGTGCGGCGTTGCAACTCTGCAAGAACGTCTTCAAGCGGCACGTCTGCAATCTTCAAAACCACCAGCAGATGATAAAGCAGATCAGCGCTTTCTGTGACCACTTCCGCGCGATCGCCACTGACTGCGGCAATCACCGTTTCCACGGCTTCTTCACCAAGCTTCTTGGCAGCGCGTGTCTGCCCCTTGGCAAAGAGACTCGCCGTGTAGGACGATCCATCCGTCGAAGTCGCACGTTCCGCAACAATGCGTTCAAGATCGGAAAGGGTGAACTCAGCCATCGAACTTCCTTCGGATTTTATAATTAGCTGACCGGATCCAGCCGCATAGGGATGCCAGCCTCGGCCATATAGCGCTTGGCTTCGCCAATCGTATAAGTGCCAAAGTGGAAGATGGATGCTGCAAGAACTGCCGTCGCATGACCTTCGCGGATGCCATCAACCATGTGATCGAGATTGCCAACGCCGCCCGACGCGATCACCGGAACGCGCACGCTGTCAGCAACAGCGCGCGTCAGGGCCACATCATAGCCAGCCTTGGTGCCATCACGATCCATCGAGGTCAGCAGGATTTCACCCGCACCAAGGCTCACCACCTTCTGCGCAAATTCGACTGCATCAATGCCAGTCGTCTGGCGTCCACCATGGGTAAAGATTTCCCAGCGGTCGCTCTCGCCAGCTCCCGAAACCTTCTTGGCGTCGATGGCCACAACGATGCACTGATCACCAAACTTGTCGGCGGCTTCCGCAACAAATTCCGGGTTCTTCACCGCAGCCGTGTTGATCGAAACCTTGTCGGCCCCGGCGAGCAACAGCTTGCGAATATCAGCGACCTGACGCACGCCACCGCCAACAGTCAGCGGCATGAAACACTGTTCCGCTGTACGGGCGATGACATCGAAAATTGTCTCGCGATTGTCCGAAGACGCCGTGATGTCGAGGAAGCACAATTCGTCGGCACCCGCCGCATCATAGGCACGCGCGGCTTCAACCGGATCACCGGCATCAATCAGATCGACGAAGTTGACGCCCTTGACGACACGGCCATCCTTAACGTCAAGGCAGGGAATTACACGTGCTTTAAGTGTCATGATGCGGCCCTCAAAAGGGATAATGCTTCGGCCGGATCGATGCGACCGTCATAAAGCGCACGGCCAGAAATCGCACCTTCCAGTTTGCGGGCATCGGGAGCGGCGAGGCGCTTAATATCATCCATCGAAGCGAGGCCGCCCGACGCGATTACCGGAATGGAAACGCTGTCGGCGAGGCCAAGTGTGGAATCCCAGTTAATGCCAGCCAGCACGCCGTCGCGGTCGATGTCGGTATAGATAATGGCGGCCACGCCCGCACCTTCAAACTTTTTCGCGAGTTCCACCACGCCAAGCTCGGAAGCCTCGGCCCAGCCTTCAACGGCAACATAGCCGCCCTTAGCATCAATGCCGACTGCAACCTGTCCCGGAAACTCCTTACACGCTTCGATCACCCGCGCCGGATCACGTACAGCAACCGTACCCAAGATCACGCGGCGCAGACCCTTGGAAAGCCAGCTTTCGATATGGGCGAGGGTGCGAATACCGCCGCCAAGCTGAACCGGGTTCTTGGTGGCTTTCAGGATCTCTTCAACTGCCTTGCCGTTGACGCTTTCGCCAGCAAAGGCACCGTTGAGATCGACCACATGCAGCCATTCAAAGCCCTGATCCTCAAAAGCTTTGGCCTGCGCTGCAGGGTCTTCATTGTAAACGGTCGCCTGATCCATGTCGCCAAGCTTGAGGCGCACGCATTGACCGTCTTTCAAATCGATGGCGGGAAAAAGGATCATAGTTTCAAGGCTTCCATTTCAGGAAATTGGCAATAAGCGAAAGGCCAAGCAGCTGGCTCTTTTCAGGATGGAATTGCGTGCCGATCATGTTGTCGCGCCCAACCGTTGCGGTGACATCGCCACCATAGTCGGTGACGGCCAGCACGTCGGCTTTGTTCTTCGCGTCAAACATGTAGGAATGCACGAAATAGGCATGCAAGCCGTTCTCGCCGGTGGCGATACCGTCGAACACCGGATGCGAATGTTTCACGTGAATCCTGTTCCAGCCGATCTGCGGAATCTTGAGCGTCGGATCGGTCGGCGTCATTTCACGCACATCGCCCGCGATCCAGCCGAGACCTGTCGTGACTTCTTTTTCAAGGCCCCGCTCTGACATCAACTGCATGCCCACGCAGATGCCGAGGAAAGGATGCGCCTTTTTCAGAACCACATCTTCCAGTGCTTCAACCATGCCCGGCACGGCATGGAGGCCGCGACGGCAATCGGCATAAGCACCAACGCCCGGCAGAACGATGCGATCGGCGCTTGCCACGCGATCCGCATCTGCTGTCAGTTCGATTTCCGCTTTCACACCGCTCTCATGGGCGGCACGCTCAAAGGCCTTGGTGGCCGAGCGAAGATTGCCGGAACCATAGTCGATAATTGCAACACGCATTTTCAGTTTTCTCCGCGATGACCGACAAATCCGATCGTCGAGCCAAATGAGGAATATGTGGGACGAGGGGGCTGCTGAGCCCATTCGGGTGCTGAGGCTTCAACAGGGGCCGCTTCATCTTCGCTAGAATAGAAATAGCGCATCTCTGCTTCTTCCAGATCGGAAGCATCGATAATGGCTTTTTCAACGAAACCCTGACGTTTGAGTTTGGCGATCTTCCAGTTGGCGCCTTCCAGCGCCACAAACAGCGAAAACAACAAAGTGATCAGCGGAACCGCATTCGAGATACCAAACGCAGAACCTGCCACTCCCAGCAGGATTGTTACGCCAAGAGCGGCGATCGCTTCAAACCACAGCCGCTGCGATAACAGCCAGACGACCGGCAGGATCAGCGCCAATGTGTAGAATCCGTCGCGCACGAAGACAGAGTTTTCAGCACTGTTCGCGCCTTCTTTCTCCAACACGACGAATTGCGCCATTTGCTTATCCCTTCAGCGACCCCTTGGTCGATGGAATTGCATCCTTCTGACGCGGATCGGTTTCGAGCGCTGTGCGTAAAACCCGGGCCACGGCCTTGAAGATCGACTCTGCAATATGGTGATTGTTGGCACCATAATGATTGTTGATATGCAGCGTAATGCCTGCATTCATCGCAAAAGCCTGGAAGAACTCGCGCACCAGCTCGGTGTCGAATGTGCCGATCTTGGCCGTGGTGAAATTCACGTTCCAGACCAGAAATGCACGGCCCGAAACATCGACGGCTGCGCCGGTCAGCGTGTCGTCCATGGCGAGATCCATCGATGCATAACGCACGATGCCGCGACGCTCGCCAAGGGCTTTAGCCACAGCCTGACCGAGCGCAATGCCGGTATCTTCGACTGTGTGGTGATCATCGATATGCAGATCGCCCTTGGCCATCACGCGCATGTCGATGAGCGAATGTCGGGAAAGCTGCTCCAGCATATGATCGAAGAAGCCGACACCAGTTGTAATGTCAAACTTGCCGTTGCCGTCCAGATCGACAGAAACGGCGATGCTCGTTTCCTTGGTTGAACGTTCGATACTTGCTTTGCGGGCGCTTTCAGCCGTCATTGCATTTCCTCAGTTAAAATCTTTTCGCGTTCTAGAACAGCTGGCCGGTTTTGCCAATGCTTTTAGCGCCTGCGCCAATATTCTGGTTTGGTCCCATTTGCATTTTGGCAGATGGTTCTTAAATATTCACAACGAAACCCGATTCAGTTAGCTCTTGAAAGAGCAGAGTAGGGGCTTCGCCCATATCAGGGGCTTATGCGTTTGCCACATGGAAACCTGTAAGCCGCCAAAGGAGTGATCCATGATCGAACACAATCCCACGACAATTTACGGCACGACCATCGTTACCGTTCGCAAGGGTAACAAGGTTGTTATCGCCGGTGACGGGCAGGTCTCGCTCGGCAACACCGTGATGAAGGGCAATGCGCGAAAAGTGCGCCGCATTGGCAAGGGTAACGTGATTGCCGGATTTGCCGGTGCCACCGCTGACGCCTTCACGCTGCTAGAGCGCCTTGAAGCCAAGCTTGAACAATATCCCGATCAGCTCATGCGGGCTTCCGTCGAGCTCGCAAAAGACTGGCGCACCGACCGCTATTTGCGCAAACTCGAAGCCATGATGCTTGTTGCCGACAGCAAGGTGACGCTGGCACTGACCGGAACCGGCGACGTGCTTGAACCGGAGCATGGCGTCATGGCCATCGGATCGGGCGGCAATTATGCGCTGGCGGCAGCGCGTGCTCTGGTCGACACCGATCTGGATGCCGAGGAAATTGCCCGCAAGGCGATGGGCATTGCAGCCGACATTTGCATCTACACCAATCACAGCATTCTGGTTGAAAGCCTCAACGCCGAATGACCGCAACCGTGCAAGCCTCTAAACCACAGCGTTGGGGCTTAGGTGCTCTGATTGTTGTTGCCATTCTCGCGATACAGGCCTTTTGGCTTTATCTCGATGGACGGATTCCCATATGCGAATGCGGCACCATAAAATTATGGTCCGGTTCGCTGATGTCCGAAAACTCGCAGCATATATCCGACTGGTATACGCTCTCGCACATCATTCATGGCTTTCTGTTCTATTGGCTTCTGACAATCATCGCGCCAAAAGCGCCGCTGGGTCTGCGGCTTGCCATGGCAGTTGGCGTTGAAGCCGTCTGGGAACTGGTCGAAAACTCGAACTTCATTATCGAGCGCTATCGCGCCAATACCTCCTCCGTGGACTATTTTGGCGACAGCATCGTGAATTCGGTTTCCGATACGGTTTTCGCAATGATCGGCTTTCTGCTGGCTGCCAAACTACCGACTAAAATCACCGTCGCCATCGCGCTGTTCTTCGAAATTCTGGCGCTTATCATCATTCGCGACAATCTTACGCTCAACGTGATCATGCTGCTGCATCCGTTCGAGTTCATCAGGCAGTGGCAAACCGGGTTATAATCATGAGCAATTTTTCTCCCCGCGAAATCGTCTCCGAGCTTGACCGCTTCATCATCGGCCAGAACGACGCCAAGCGCGCCGTGGCTATCGCTTTACGCAATCGCTGGCGCCGCCAGCAGCTGGAAGGTCAGATGCGCGAAGAGGTGATGCCAAAAAACATTCTGATGATCGGACCGACCGGCGTTGGTAAGACGGAAATCTCCCGTCGTCTTGCCAAGCTAGCCGGTGCGCCATTCATTAAGGTGGAAGCCACCAAGTTTACCGAAGTGGGCTATGTGGGCCGCGACGTCGAGCAAATCATCCGCGATCTGGTTGAAGCGGCAATCGGCCTCGTGCGCGAAAAGAAGCGCGAGGATGTGAAGGCCAAGGCGCATATCAATGCCGAAGAGCGCGTGCTTGACGGTCTGGTTGGCAAAACCGCAAGCCCTGCCACCCGCGACAGTTTCCGCAAGAAGCTGCGTGAAGGCGAGCTTGACGACAAGGAAATCGAAATCGAAGTTGCCGATACAGGCAATGGTCAGAATTTCGAAATTCCAGGCATGCCAGGTGCCAATATCGGCATGATCAATATCGGCGATATTTTCGGCAAGGCGATGGGCGGGCGTACCAAGACGCGCAAAACCACCGTCAAGGAATCCTATGCAATCCTGATCAATGATGAGTCCGACAAACTGCTCGATCAGGACCAGCTCATTCAGGAAGCCCTGCGCTCGACCGAAAATGACGGTATCGTCTTCCTCGACGAAATCGACAAGATCGCAGCACGTGAAGGCGGAATGGGAGCAGGGGTCTCACGCGAAGGCGTACAGCGCGATCTGCTGCCGCTCGTTGAAGGCACCACCGTCGCAACGAAATATGGCCCGGTGAAAACCGATCATATTCTGTTCATCGCATCGGGCGCTTTTCACGTTTCAAAGCCGTCTGACCTTCTGCCGGAATTGCAGGGCCGTTTGCCGATCCGTGTGGAATTGAACGCTCTGACGCGTGAAGATTTCCGCCGGATTCTGACGGAAACCGAAGTGAGCCTCATCAAGCAATATATTGCCTTGATGGCGACGGAAGAGGTGAAGCTCGATATTACCGACGACGCGATTGACGCTTTGGCTGATATTGCAGTCGACCTCAATTCGACAGTTGAGAATATCGGCGCGCGCCGCTTGCAGACAGTTATGGAGCGGGTTCTGGACGATATTTCCTACACCGCGCCTGACAAGGCTGGCTCGGACTTTAAGGTTGACGGCGATTATGTCCGCAAGACTGTCGGCGATCTTGCCCGAAACACAGATCTGTCGCGCTTCATTCTGTAAAAAGATATAACCCGTCTAGTATTGTCTAGGCGGGTTATATTGGGCAATAAATTGTTATTTTATGTATTTTTATTTTAGATATATTTTTAATAATCAATATGAGGCTTTTTTATGAATATTAGAAGTATACTGATAAAATTTTTATCCATAATAACAATTAGTACTCTGGCATATGCAACACCAGCAAGTGCATTAGATTGCAAGGCATTTGGGCAAGACGCCGATAAGTGCTTAAATATTTGTAAGTTCTATGCATGGAACCCTTTGTGGTTTGGAGCATGTCTTTGAATTATGTAAATCAGCGCAAGCGATAGAAAATGTGCAGCGTGTCATCAAAGACACTTCCTGCTCTCATAAATGTGGGCACACTTTTTACCCTCGACTTCGTCGAGGTTTTTTTTTATTTTGCGCCAACTTTTACGCATGATTTACCATATTTGGGGCTTTTTCCGCGCAATGACCAGCCGACTGAACCGTATTGCGGGCATCTGCCTTGCCGTCGCTTTCTCTTGCCAGAGCGCATATGCTGCCGTTTCGGTGCCACCCGGCAACCGCAATGCTGAACAGCCATCCATTCCCGGCGCTTCTGCCAAGCGTACCAAGGAACTCAGCACCACCTATGAAAAGAAATATCAGAAGATTTATAACCTTCTGAAAAAGGATGCATCGTTGCGCTCGAAGATCAAATCGACGGCTTCGGCTTATGGCATTGATCCGATCCATATTGTCGGGGCCATTGTTGGTGAGCACACTTATAATGTCGATGTCTATGATCGTTTACAGACCTATTACGTCAAGGCTATGTCCTATGTGAACCAGGGCGTGAGCTTCGGCTATAATGGCGAGAACATTGGCCAGTTCGTAAAGCGTCCGGAGTTTTCCGAATGCCTCAAGTTCAAAGACAGCTATTCGCTATGGGCTTGCCGCGAGAATATCTGGAACAAGCAGTTCCGCGGCAAATCAGTCGGCGGTAAAAGCTATCCGAACAACCGCTTCAGCGCGGTCTTCTTCCAGCCGTTTTATGCTGGTCAGACTTTCGGCCTCGGACAGATGAACCCCCTCACTGCATTGCAGATGTCGGATATGGTCAATCGCGTTTCCGGCCTGCCAAAACTTGACGCCGAAAACGGCAACACGGTCTATAAAACTATTATGGACCCCGATCTGACGCTGCCATATATTGCAGCCACGCTGAAACAGTCGATCACAGCCTATCGCCAGATTGCGGATTTTGATATTTCCAAAAATCCCGGCCTGACCGCTACGCTCTATAATACAGGTGGGGCGGATTCCCGCGCCCGCGTACTCGCTAACGAAAATGCACAGCGCAAAGCATCGGGTCAGGCGCCTTTGATGCCGCAGGAAAACTATTACGGCTGGCTGGTCAATTCCAAACTCGATGAATTGAAGGCGCTGTTTTAGAATATGCGTTAGGCTAAAGGCTTTAAGCCACGGCGGCGCTTACGCGCCGCTTCGATTTCATCACTCAGATGCTTTATCGTCTCGCGATCTATGATGCGGATGTTGCGCGCCAGCAGATTGGCAAGTTCTGTCGCCTGTGGAGACAGGCCCGACGTGTCGATCACCACACGCGGATGCGACACGGAAGCGAGGTTCTGCAACTCTTCCGCTTCATCCCAGATAATGTTGAAATATGTAATGATGCGTTGCAGCAGATCCCATGTCGGCTGGCCGCGCCGTCCGTGTTCCAGCGCCGAGAGATAGGCCGGCGACACACGCAAAGCTGCGGCCATTTCTTTCTGGGTAACATTGCGTTCGTCACGCAATTCCCGCAAACGCTTGCCAAATGGAGTCATCGGAGAAGACCTCCGTTTTGCGTTTGCTTGCGCAGGCGCACATAAAGCGCACCATGCCCGCCATGATGATGCGCTGCATCTTCATAGGCACTGACGAGAAGCCGGAAGAGCGGCGTCGAGAACCAGTGCGGAACTGCCTGTTTGAGCACGCCTTCACTGCCAAATGAGCGGCCTTTGCCGGTAATCACCATCACGTGCTTCAAGCCGCGTGCATGCGCACCCAGCAAAAAGCCATAGAGCAGTTCATAAGCGTCGTTCTGCGTCAGGCCGTGCAAATCAATCCGCGCTTCAATATCCACACGCCCCTTGGAAATCTTGCGGTGCGTTGGCTTGTCAAATGCGTGGATCGGCATTTCTTTAAGAGCGGTGATTTTCTTTTTAGGCTCAACGGTTTCGGCGACAGGCGAGGGCACCTGTTTCGCTGGCTTCTTCTCTGCCTTCTCCGCCATCAATTCGCTGAAAACCGAAAGCTCTTCAGACTGAAGCTTTTTACCCGCCAAAGGTTTAGCAGTTTTAGCCACCGTTTCCCAGAGAATACGGTCTTCGGGGCGGAGGTAATCTTTATCGGCGTTTTCGTTCTTTGATGCCATGGTTCAGACCACCAAAGCGCGCGGAACAAGCGCATAAAAATCGGCCTGGCTTTTAATACCGCCAGCAATTTCGCCCGCCGCATCACCCGAACCCGCAAAAAGATCGCCGCGCGCCGGGCCGACAATCGCCGTTCCGGTATCCTGTGCGATCATGAGCCGGGAGAAGGGCGCATTGTCGAACGCGATTACGCTTGGCGCATGCACATAAAACGGTGTTCCGAATGTATGCAAAAGCCGGTCGACAGCAATGGAACGCCCTGCCGTCAGCGGAACCTTGGCAGCTGCGATCTGCCCGAGATTCTGGTCATCAACAGGTGCTTCGCGGAAAAAAATGTAAGAACGGTTTTGCCAGATCAAATCATCGGCTTTTTCCGGATGATCCTTCAGCCATTGCCGGATGGTCTGCATGGATATTTGATCGGCAGGAATTTCGCCTTCTGCCACCAGAATACGCCCAATGCCGGTAAAAGGATGACCAGCTTTAGCAGCGTAGGTGATCCGCATAAAGCTGCCATCGATAAGCTTGAGCCTAGCTGCACCCTGCACATGCGCGAAAAATGCATCAACCCGGTCGGCGACATAAGCCAACTCCAGCCCGCGTCCATTCAGACTGCCTTGCTCAATGGCCTGACGATCATCATATTCTTCAACACCATTCGCTGTTTGTCGCGCGAAAGCATAAGACGCGTCCATGCCCACGGGACGATTTTCATCGGTGACTTTTACAAGATCATCAGGCTTTTTGAGAAACGGAACCGTAAAATGCGCATCAGGCGTTCGTGATGCGGCAATTTCCGGCTCGTAGAAAGCTGTCACGAAGCCTTCCGCATCAATACGGCAAGGGACAAAATGCTCTTCAAAAAACGCACGCGCCTGAGCGGTATTGGGATTTGTGAGCGCGCGCGCCGCAGCAAAGGCCGGTTTCAGTGCTTCAAAGCTGATTCCGAGACTACCACTGTTATAGCGATTATGTTCCGCATAATCGGCTGAACGACGAAAGGCCGAAAAGGCTAAAGCCTGATCGTCCTGATACCAGCCGGGACAGTCTGAATAGCTGACCGGTCGTATGATGTTCGCCAGATTATGCACAAGCCGCATCCGTTTATCGCATACTTCAAGGGCCGCTGAATAAGCGGCCCTTGAATCGTAAACTCTCTTTAGTCTTCCGCTTCTGTCGCGACAAGCTTCCAGTTTGGATCGCGCGAACGCGTATCGCGGGCAAAGGTCCAAAGATCGCGAATTTCGACGACATTTTCCTGGTCGCCTTCAACCACTTTACCGTCCTTATCGAAGGTCGCAGATATCATCTGACTGACGATATTGAGCGTCACATGCGCTTCCGAACCCTTCATTTCAGCATTGGCGATATCTGCCTTGTCGATGCCCACGAAGGTCGAACGCACGCTTTCACCACGTGCTTCGCGCTCATCAATAGCTGAAACAAAGCCCTCATAAACTTCCTTGGAGAGAAGATTTTTGAGAACTTTGCGATCACCATCGGCAAAAGACATGACGATCATTTCATAAGCGATCTTCACACCATCAACAAAAGTGTCAGGATTGAAAGACGGGTCTGCTGCCTGAATAGCGCGAAGCCCATCATTGACTGGAGTGCCCGCAGGCGCAATTTTATCGACCGCTGAAAAGTCTTTTTCGCCAGTGCGCTGCGGCAGCGACACAACATTATCGGCCTCCACACCATTGGTCTGTGTGTCAGCACTGCGGTTAGAGGTATAAGGATCAAATGGCGGTTTTTCGTTTCCTGTGCGACGGCCAAGAACATTCCTCAGCTGAAGAAATATTACCACCGCTGCTATGAAGAAAAATATCGTGCCAAAATCAAAAAATTCCATACCGCCTGCCACCAGTTAACGGATAACGACCGCAAATTTTGCTCCCGCCACCAATTTCGTTGCATATATATATAGATCGGCTTGATAGATCATTCAAATCCCGATCACGAATACCTATGTGATAATCTATGATAGACTGCTTCAATTCCGTTTCTTTTTTACAAACACCCATCAACATAAGGTCTTAATTGCCGTGTCACCTTCTTTCGCCCCTCTTCTCATGCTGGCCATGCCGTTCATCGAAATTGCTGGCTTTGTGATCGTCGGCAGTGAAATCGGTGTTCTGGCAACGCTGGGTCTTGTTGTTTTGAGTGCCGTGCTTGGTTTTTTCCTGCTGCGCGTGCAAGGTTTTGGCCTGTTGCAGCGCATTCGCACTGAAAGTGCCGCCGGACGCGTGCCGGATCGTGAAATGATGCATGGCGCGATGATCGTCGTCGCGGCCATTATGTTGATTGTTCCGGGCTTTGTGACAAGCGCGATTGGCCTGCTGCTGTTTGTTCCCTTTATTCGCGATCTCGTCTGGAACCAGTTTGTCCGCAATCGTGTGGTGGTGGCGACCGCTTCCACACGCTATTCGGAGGCCTATAGCCCCTATCAGCGTCAGGATAACAACGTAATCGATCTCGACCCGGAAGATTACACAGCAAAGCCGGATGAAAACTCACCATGGAATCCGGACCGCAAAGATCGGTAATCGAACAAATACTAACGTAAAAAGCGTTCCTTGCTTGATGTTCCGACACATGCTAGCCAAGCAGCACTGCTTTTTGGCAACAAGATAAATCACTAAAGAGAAGGCATACCGATAATGAGCGATAAGGCCGCTGCGGGCGAAGTAAAGAACGGCAATGGCGCGACCGCCCAGCCGTCCCTCAACATTTTGGCCCAGTACATCAAGGATCTTTCCTTTGAAAGCCCAGGCGCGCCTCTGTCGCTGCGCCCACGCGAAAAGGCTCCTTCGATCAACATCAATGTCAACGTAAACGCCAATCCGCTTTCCGAAACGGATTTCGACGTTGTGCTGACACTCGAAGCCAAGGCTGTCGACGGCAAAGATGTTCTGTTCAACACAGAGCTGACTTATGGCGGCGTATTCCGCATTCAGGGCATCCCGCAGGAACATATGCTTCCACTTCTGTTCATCGAATGCCCGCGTCTGCTGTTCCCGTTTGCACGTCAGATCGTTGCTGACGCAACCCGCAATGGTGGCTACCCACCACTGATGATCGATCCAATCGATTTCGCACAGATGTTCCAGGCCCGTATGGCCGAAGAAGAAGCCAAGAACGCTGTAAAGAGCTGATCTTAGGTTCCTATCAAAAGAAAACCCCGCTTTATGCGGGGTTTTCTTTTATGCCTGAATTAGGTGAGATATTTTTTCCATATCGCCTTGTCGCCCATTTTTGCCACAAGTGCAGCATGGGCAGCGCGTTCCTTTTCTGAAATGCGTGAGGCAAGCGGAACCGGGCGTTGGCGCAAAACGATACCACTATTGTTATCCGTGCCATTATTGCCGCCTGAATTTCCAGACATGCTAAGGCCAAGCGCTGTCTGCTTGCCGCCAATCAGCTCAATATAAACTTCCGCAAGAATTTCAGAATCGAGCAGAGCGCCGTGCAATGTGCGGTGCGAATTATCAATGCCATAGCGCTTGCAAAGCGCATCAAGCGAATTCGGGCCCATCGGATTTCTGCGACGCGCCAACGCCAGCGTATCAACAATCCGGTCAACCGCGATTCCCGGTTTGCCCAGTCGGTCGAGTTCCGCATTAATAAAGCCAAGATCGAACATGGCATTATGTGCGACGAGCTGTGCACCGTCGAAAAACGCCAAAAATTCGTCTACGATTTCAGCAAAGCTCGGCTCTTTGAGCAATTGCTCATCGGTAATGCCGTGAACGGCGAGCGCATCAGGATGCACTTTTCGCCCCTGCGGATTGATGAATTTGTGAAAAGTTTTTCCGGTGGGAAAGCGGTTGATTAATTCCACACCGCCGATTTCAATGACCCGATCCTCCAGCCGTTCAAGGCCGGTGGTTTCTGTATCGAAAACGATCTCACGCATGGCAACCTCTTAAATAATTTTGTTCTCTATAACACGCTCGCGCTAGCAATCAGAATTGATCAACAGGCTTTCCACGCAATTCAGCGATGATGGCTGTGATCTGCGCGCGGGTTTCTTCAAAGTCGCCCGAAGAATCGATGATAAAATCCGCACGCGCACGCTTTTCGGCATCCGGCATTTGCCGCGCAAGAATGGCCGCAAACTTCTCTTCCGTCATGCCGGGGCGTGCAAGAACCCGCGCCCGCTGAATGTCGGCAGGGGCGGAAACAACAGCCACCTTGTCCACGCGGTTGTTGCCACCCGTTTCAAACAGCAGCGGAATATCAATCAGCGCAATATCGGCGCCATCCGCACGCGCGCGTGCAAGAAAGGCGGCTTCCTCTTCATGCACGAGCGGATGAATGATCGATTCAAGCTTTTTAAGCGCTTCCGGCTTGCCAAGAACGGCTGCCGATAATTTTGCCCGATCAACAGTGCCGTCCTGAACCGTTCCGGGGAAGGCGGCTTCGATCAAAGGAGCTGCCCGACCCGCATATAACGCATGCACGGCATCATCGGCGCTATAGACTGGCACGCCAGCTTCCGCAAACATATTGGATGCGGTGGTCTTTCCCATGCCGATTGAGCCGGTCAGTCCGAGGATGATCATAAAGCGCCAGCCTTCCTCATATCATCCAGAATATGATTTCTCAGCGCTTCTGTCACTTCTGGTCTTTTGCCAAACCAGCGTTCAAATCCCGGAACCGCCTGATGCAACAACATGCCAAGACCATCAACGGTTTTGAGACCTGCCGCTTCAGCGCTGGCCAAAAACGGTGTTTTCAATGGAATATAAACAATATCCGTCGCAACGGCTGATTTCTGCGCTGCACGCAGATCAAGTGGAAAATCGGTCGCCTCACCATGTCCACTCATGCCCAGCGATGTTGTGTTGACGATGAGACCGGCATCTTTGACCAAGGCTTGCGCCGCATCCCATCCATAGGCTGAAACGCCAGCACCGAAATGGCTTGCCAGTTCTTGCGCCCGGCTCAGCGTGCGGTTGACAATAGCAATGCGTGAAAAACCGCGCGTCTGCAAAGCATGCACAATCGCACGTCCTGCACCACCAGCACCCAGAACCAGTGCCGTATCGGCATTGTCCCAGCCCGGGGCCAATGCATCAAGATTAGCGGCAAAGCCATAAGCGTCGGTATTGCCGCCGCAGAGCTTTCCATTCTCGAACCAGAGCGTATTCACCGCGCCAATAGCAACCGCAGCCGCATCGCGACTTTCAACGGCTGCAAAGGCAACTTCCTTATGTGGAATCGTGACATTGCCGCCAGCAAAGCCATTTTTTGCAAGCGAGGAAGCAAATTCTGCGAAATTTTCCGGCGCTACTTCAATGGCTTTATAAGAGCCTTCAATGCCATGCTCTTTCAGCCAAAAGCTATGAATGAGCGGCGACCGCGAATGCTTTATCGGAAAGCCGGTGACGAATGCCTTGTTAGCCATCAATCAGATTTTCCTTCCTCAATTCATCAAGCAGGGGCAGAAGCGGCAGTCCGACGATGGTAAAATAATCGCCGTCGATTTTTGAGAACAACTGAATGCCCGGACCTTCGACCTGATAAGCGCCAACACTGGAAAGGGCAATATCGCCGACCTGTCCAAGATAGCGTCCGATAAAGCCCGGATCGAGATCACGCATGGTCATGCGTGCGATGCTCACATGACGCCACAGTGTCTCACCGTTTTTAACCAGCACCACACCACTGTTAAGCTGATGGGTTTTACCGGAGAATTGCAAAAGCTGGCGGCGTGCCGCCTCCATATCCGCAGGCTTGTGGAAAATCTCATCGCCCAGCGAAAGCGTCTGATCGCAGCCGATCACCACCGCATCGGGGTGGTTTTCGCTGACCGACAAGGCTTTCGCCTCAGCCAGAACCTGTGCGACCTCTTCGGGCGTGGCACCCGATTTATAAAGCGGCGCTTCGACCAAGCGCTCGTCAATATCCGCACTTTCAGCCGAAAAGGTGATGCCGGCATTTTTCAGCAGAGCCGAGCGAAATGGACTTTTGGAGGCCAGAATAAGCTTTGTCATCATGTCAGATCTTCCTTCTTGCCATCACGCAGCAGAGATTGAATAGCTGCTGCCGTTTCTTCAATCGACCGGCGCGATACATCAATGATCGGCCAGCCATGCCGGTTGCAGAGATTGCGGGCATAAGCCAGTTCTTCGGAAATTGAAACGCGGTCTGTGTAAAGTCCGGTATCAAGCGATGGAACACTGCCGAGCGGACGGTTCTGCCGGATCTGCGAAATACGCTCAGCCGTTGCCACCAGCCCGACGATCATCGGACGCTTTGCGCTAAAAAGCTGATCGGGGAGGGGGATACCCAACACAATCGGCACATTGGTGGCCTTGATGCCGCGATTAGCGAGATAAATGCTGGTCGGCGTTTTGGACGTTCGCGAAATGCCGACAAGAATTACGTCTGCTTCCTCTATATCGGGTGGCAATTGCCCGTCATCATGCTCCATCGTAAAATTGAGCGCATCGATCCGGCGAAAATAATCAGCATTGAGCACGTGCTGCGCGCTGGCGCGACGATGCGCGGGCGCGCCCAGATAAGATTGAAATGTATTGAGCACAGGTTCGAGCACGGAAACACTTGGCACACCCATTTCCGCGCAAGCTTCGTCAATGATCGCAGCAAGCTTCTGATCGACAATTGTATAGAGAACGATACCAGGTTCGGCGTCGATATTTTCCAGAACTTTGCGCAGCTGCTTCTCGGTTCGGATGAGCGGATAAATATGTTCAATCGCCCGCGCGCTGGCATATTGGGCGGCTGCGGCACGGCCTGCAGCGAGGAGAGTCTCTCCCGTCGCATCAGAAATCAGATGAAGATGAAAGTAAGAAAGCGGTCTGGTCACAGATTTCTCCCCTCCCTGTTGACGACTGTGCGTAATTTTAAGGCTCCATCCACAAGCCATGGCAGGCGGTGGGAAACTTGGCAAGTCATCCACAGCGAGTACACATGTGGGAAGCTTTAGAAAGCGCTTGTGTACAAGACTCGTAACATTTGGAAAATGCCTGTGATATTCCCAGCTTGTCCACAAAGAGTGCCAAAGTGCGGCAATTGGTAACTCCTTAGATTCAATGAATGATTTGAGTTTTCATTGCTTTTATCAAGATGATCGGTGAATGATCGCACAGGCCAATCTGTGTCTAAGCAGAGCTGTGGGAAAAAGGCAGGTAAAACGTAATCCCCGATTCCAACAGACTCTAAGAATAAGAAGACTCTAGATTCCTCCTTTCTTTATGAAGAAGGCATGGGAAAACTTTCACACACGATAACGAAAATCAGACAGGGTGGAATGCGATGAAGCGCAAAGTCTTGAAAGTCATAGACGGTGAAGCAGTGTTTCCACCACCAATCTGGATGATGCGTCAGGCCGGACGTTACCTTCCTGAATATCGCGAAGTGCGCAAACAAGCAGGAAGCTTTCTCGACCTTTGCTATTCACCTGATCTGGCTGTTGAAGTGACGCTTCAGCCAATCCGCCGTTATGGCTTTGATGCAGCCATTCTGTTTTCAGATATTCTGGTTGTCCCTCATGCCCTTGGACGAGACCTTCGCTTTGAAGAAGGAAGAGGGCCTTTGATGACACCGATTGATGCAGATGAGATTTTCTGGCTTGAGACAGAAGGTGTCGCAAAACGCCTTGAGCCGGTCTATGAGACGGTTCGGCTGCTGCGTGCGCAATTGCCAGATGAAACAACGCTGCTGGGTTTCTGTGGCGCTCCCTGGACCGTTGCGACCTATATGATCGCCGGTCATGGGACACCTGATCAGGCTCCTGCTCGTCTGTTTGCCTATCGCTTCCCGGAAGCCTTTGAAAAGCTCTTGAATGATCTGGCGGATGTTTCAGCCGAATATCTGATTGAACAGCTTGATGCAGGCGCTGATGCTGTACAGATTTTCGATTCATGGTCCGGCGTGCTGGACGAAGATTGCTTTGAGCGCTTCTGTGTTCGCCCGGTTGCCCGCATCGTGCAAAAGGTGAGGGCAGTATATCCCGAAGCCCGTATTATCGGCTTTCCGAAAGGTGCCGGAATGCTTTATGCAGGCTATCGCGAAAAGACCGGCGTTGATGTTCTGGGCCTTGATTGGTCTGTGCCGGTTTCCTTTGCGCAGGAGTTACAAAAGGAAGGCGCTATTCAGGGCAATCTTGATCCGCTACGCGTAGTCGCTGGCGGTGCGGCGCTGGATGAAGGCGTTGATGTGATCCTCAAAAATCTGGGTCAAGGTCCACTGATTTTCAATCTTGGCCATGGAATTACGCCACAGGCACCGATTGAAAATGTGCAGCGGATGATTGACCGGGTTCGCGGAGGTTATTGATGAACGCTTCGAATAAAACAAACAGCGGCAAGGCTGCGCTGATGCGTATCATCGTGGCTCTGGTCGTCGTGGCACTCGGTTTATGGGGATTGTTTCACGTGAATCCAGCCGATGCTTATCTTTGGGTCAAGTCGATCCACGTCATTGCAGTGATCGCATGGATGGCCGGGATGCTCTATCTGCCGCGGCTTTTCGTTTATCATTGCGCAGCTAAACCTGGTTCCGAAACCTCTGAAACGTTCAAAATTATGGAACGCAGGTTGCTGCGTTTCATCATAAATCCCGCTATGATTGTAACGTGGATTGCTGGTCTCTGGCTTGCATGGGAAATTTTTGATTTCAAAGGCGGATGGCTGCACGCAAAAATTCTGCTGGTTGTGTTGATGTCCGGTGTCCACGGCTATCTGTCGAAGGCAACACGTCTATTTGCACAAGATAAGAACACCAAATCAGCCAAACATTGGCGAATCGTTAACGAAGTTCCGACGGTTTTGATGATCCTGATTGTTATTCTGGTGATCGTGAAACCGTTCTAATTTTAATGATTATTTCCAGGAAGCCCGGAATTTCAGCGATTTGAACCGGGCTTCGACCTTCTTCCTATTGAATAAAATCTCGCCAATTCTTAACTGACACTTGCTCTTCATGCTGCAAAACGGTATGAGTGAGTCCTCTTCCCACCATGACAGCAGGCCTTCGATGCCGGTCACGATCCAAGTGACCCACCTTTCCGAACAACTGCATTTTCCTATTTTATTTCAAAAGAGTTCCTCACCCATGCAGGAAATGAAACTACAAGAACTTAAAAACAAAACTCCGGTCGAGCTGCTGGCCTTTGCCGATACGCTTGAGGTCGAAAATGCGAGCGCAATGCGCAAGCAGGAACTGATGTTCGCGATCCTCAAGAGTCTCGCTGCTCAGGACGTCGAAATTATCGGCGAAGGCGTTGTTGAAGTGCTGCAGGACGGATTTGGCTTCCTGCGCTCCGCCGACGCCAATTATCTGCCCGGCCCGGATGATATTTATATTTCTCCTTCCCAGCTGCGTCGCTTTTCACTGAAGACCGGCGACACGGTTGAAGGTCCAATTCGTGGTCCGAAAGAGGGCGAACGTTATTTCGCACTGCTCAAGGTCAACACGATCAATTTTGATGACCCTGAAAAAATCAAACACAAGGTCCATTTTGACAATCTGACACCGCTCTATCCAAATGAGCGCTTCAAGATGGAACTCGAAGTTCCGACCAATAAGGATCTGTCCTCGCGCGTTATCGATCTGGTTGCGCCGCTTGGTAAAGGCCAGCGCGGTCTGATCGTCGCTCCGCCGCGTACCGGTAAGACGGTTCTGTTGCAGAACATCGCGCATTCGATCACGGCTAACCATCCTGAATGCTATCTGATCGTTCTCCTGATCGACGAGCGGCCGGAAGAAGTAACCGACATGCAGCGCTCGGTGAAGGGTGAAGTTGTTTCTTCTACCTTCGATGAGCCAGCAACACGCCACGTTCAGGTTGCGGAAATGGTCATCGAAAAGGCGAAGCGTCTTGTCGAACATGGCCGTGACGTTGTGATTCTTCTCGATTCCATCACCCGCCTTGGCCGCGCTTACAACACAGTTGTTCCGTCGTCCGGTAAGGTGTTGACCGGTGGTGTGGATGCAAATGCCTTGCAGCGTCCAAAGCGCTTCTTTGGTGCAGCCCGTAACATCGAAGAAGGTGGCTCGCTCACCATTATCGCAACCGCGCTGATCGATACGGGTTCGCGTATGGACGAAGTGATCTTTGAAGAATTCAAGGGCACGGGTAACTCGGAAATCGTTCTCGACCGTAAGGTTGCTGACAAGCGTATCTTCCCGGCTATGGATATTCTTAAATCCGGCACACGTAAGGAAGATCTGCTTGTTCCACGCGCCGATCTTCAGAAGATTTTCGTTCTGCGTCGTATTCTCGCGCCAATGGGCACGACAGATGCGATTGAGTTCCTGATCGACAAGCTCAAGCAGACCAAGAGCAATGGCGATTTCTTCGATTCAATGAACACGTAAATTCTGCTCGATTATCATTTCAAAAACGCCGCGTTGAGAAATCATCGCGGCGTTTTTTATACTCCATAAAAGCTCAGGAATGGCCTCTGAGCAGGATTTCGAGTGCTGAGGCAGTCTCGACGGGCGCCAGGCAAACCTGTCCCTTACAGAGCCACGCTGACGGTTTATCCGCATGTGATGTGCCGCCTGTTGGAAGCTCAATCAATGTCCCCGCTTCAAAGGCAACAAACTTATCCAACCGTCGCGGATCAGGATTGCGCGTGGCCACTGCCACAAGTTCGCCGTCCGTACCTGTGTCAGCTATTACCAGAGAGAGCGGTTCAGCGGCGAAACGGCCTGCATTCAGAATGCCGATTTGCCCATATTGCTGAACGCGTGCACGGCCCATTGCCTGCTCAACCAGCCGTTCATTCTGGCGATAAAGATTCATATCTCCGGTGGCCAAAAATAGCCGCGTGAATGCTTCGATAATCTGACTGGTGGCAGATGGAATGGCCTCGTCATAATCTCCATAGCTGTGAAGAATGACGTCTTCTGCCTCTATCGCTGAAAGCCGGTAATTACCCGATGCATCGCGATTGTTTTGATTGAGTGCATCTTTCAGTGCAAGTGCATCGTGAATGAATGTTTTGTCGCTTGTCGCTTCATAAAGCGAAAGCGCTGCGTTGATCATGGCCGCATAATCAGATGACAGGGCAGGGTAGACCAATTCAGCATCCATTCGGCAATGCGCCATGCGTCCGGCTTCAAACGATGACCCAATCGAACGGTAAGCGGCAATGGCATGATCAATCCATTCCGGCTTTCTGAAACTGCGGCCCACTTCTGCCAGCGCCCGGATTGCCAGTGCATTCCAGTCGGTGAGTGCCTTTTCATCGCGGCCCGGACGAATGCGTGTGCTGCGATAATCAAAAAGCTTTTCTCTCGATGCCTCAATGTCAGCAGGAAGCTCTGCCTTCTCATTCACCGCGTGAAGCCTGTTGAGAATAGTACTGCCTTCAAAATTGCCTAGAGCTTTCACATTATACCAGTGTTTGAATGCGGCGGCCTGATCACCCAATACGGCATTAATCTCGGCCTCGGTGAAGATATAGAATTTCCCTTCTTCACCCTCGCTGTCGGCATCGAGACTGGACGCAAAACTTCCGTCAGGAAGCCGCATTTCGCGGATCAACCAGTTTACGGTTTCTTCGATTCGGATACGGAACAATTCATCTTGCGTTTCCGCATAGGCATAAGTCGCGTGTCTGATCAGCTGCGCATTGTCGTAGAGCATCTTTTCAAAATGCGGCACCAGCCAGTCAGCATCGACACTGTAACGACAAAGCCCGCCGCCGAGATGATCGTAAATGCCGCCTTGCAGCATTGTTCTCAGTGATAGCAGAAACGTATCGCGATGATGGCTTTGGCCGCTATAGAGCCACGACAGCCACAAGGAATCCATGAAGGGAGCATTTGGGAATTTTGGTGCATTATCGATGCCGCCACGAACAGGATCAAACATCGCATTGATCCGATCTGCTACCGTGTCGAAATGCGCAATATCATTCGGGCTCGCCTCGCTTTGTGCGGCAAGACGTGTCTCCAGATGATTAAACACAGCCTCCGCATTATGGTTAATTTTTTCTTTATTTCCTTGCCAGAGATTGTCGACAGCTTTTAGCACGTCGATAAATCCCGGCAGATTATGTCGTGCTTTCGGCGGAAAATAAGTTCCGCCCCAGAATGGCTTACCATCGGGACGCAGAAACATTGTCAGCGGCCAACCACCTTGCTGTCCCATAGCACCAAGGGCTGCCATATAAATCTGATCAATGTCTGGCCGTTCCTCCCGATCAACCTTCACATTGACGAAAAGTTCATTCATGACGTCTGCAACGGCAGGATCTTCAAAAGACTCATGCGCCATGACATGACACCAGTGGCAGGCGGCATAGCCTATCGACAGCAGAATAGGGCGGTTGAGTTCCTGCGCTGCATCCAGCGCTTCTTTGCTCCAAACCTGCCAGTGAACCGGATTATCGGCGTGCTGACGCAGATAGGCGCTTGGAGCGGTTCTGAGCCTGTTGCTGCTGATATCGGTCATAAGGCTTTTCTTTCCGGGCATGAATGAATATGCGTGTGAGTATCAATATAGAACGGGAAATCAAATGAGCGAGCGCCAACATCTTATCGATACGATTTTCGCATTGTCGAGCGGACGCCTTCCTTCCGGCGTTGCTGTGGTGCGGATCTCCGGACCGCAAGTTCGATTCGTAATCGAAACGATCCTTGGCGCTATCATCGAGCCAAGATTTGCCGCGTATAAAACCATTCGCGCGTGTAATGGTGATGCCATTGATAAGGGACTTGCGCTGTTTTTTCCGGGACCCAACAGCTTTACGGGGGAGGATTGTGCGGAATTTCATCTTCATGGTGGGATTGCAGTCGTCGAGAAATTGCTCGAAGTACTCGGCACTTTTCCAGGTTGCCGTATCGCGGAAGCGGGTGAGTTCACCCGTCGTGCTTTTACCAATGGCAAGATGGATTTGACGATTGCTGAAGGCCTTGCCGATCTCATAGCCGCAGAAACCGAAGGGCAGCGTCGTCTTGCACTACAAGTCGCATCGGGTGCGCAGCGCCAGCTCTATACCGATTGGAGACAGAGGCTTGTTCGGTCGCGTGCGCTCATTGAGGCAGAACTTGACTTTGCTGATGAGAGTGATGTGCCGGGTTCCGTTTCGGGGCAGGTATGGGAGCAACTCAAAACCCTGCGTAGCGAAATCATCCGCCATATTGAAGGTGGCAAGCGGGCAGCAATGCTGCGCGATGGTTTGCATATTGTAATCGCTGGCGCTCCAAATGCTGGAAAATCCAGTCTGCTTAATTTTCTGGCGGGCCGCGAGATTGCAATTATTTCAGAAGAGGCGGGCACCACGCGTGATCTTCTGGAAGTCAAATTGAACCTCGGTGGCATTCCGGTTTATGTGACAGACACTGCCGGACTGCGCGAGACGACAAGTCAGGTTGAGCGTATTGGAATTGAGCGCGCGCGTGAACGCGCAGCTGAAGCTGATTTGGTTTTGCTGCTTGAGGACATGGAAAACCCAATTCCAGTGTCGCTTGAAAACGGTGAAGCTGACATCTGGACTGTTGGGACCAAGGCGGACCTTGTTACAAGCGATAGCCAAAACTGGCAGTATCGGATTTCCACCAGAAATACCGATGGGCTCGATCATTTGCTGGATGCATTGAAGCAGTTTGCAGAAGCACGTATTGGTCTGATCAATGATGCGGTACCGACGCGACAGAGACACATTAATCTTTTACAATCAACAATCTCGGAAATTGATATAGCAGCTGAGCGCGAAGATTTACCCCTGGAGCTACGTGCGGAGAATATGCGCAGGGCATCGCAATATCTTGGACGGATTACAGGCGATGTTGATGTCGAAGAAATTCTGGACGTTATTTTCTCTCAGTTCTGTATCGGTAAGTGAGTGATTCACGTGAAACAGTGGCGATCTTCAAGATTGTTGTGAGAAATGTTTCACGTGAAACATCTGTGGAATCTGCCCAGACTTATTGACTCCCATATCAATCCGTGAGTCGATATCTGTATCAAGTTTATCAAAGAGTTGATCGACGCTCAGTCCGGTTACCCCTTCCGTTGTAGACGCAAACGTGTCAAAGAGACTTCTTTCTAAACTGGATTCGGATGCATCAGGATGAACATCAAAAGTTCGGCCGAAGCGACAGCTTTCGACGTGATTGTAATCGGTGGGGGACATGCCGGCTGTGAGGCTGCGGCAGCTTCGGCACGCGCTGGTGCTCGCACTGCGCTGGTTACGCACCGTTTTGATACAATTGGCGTCATGTCTTGTAATCCTGCGATTGGTGGTTTGGGCAAGGGCCATCTCGTAAGGGAGATTGATGCGCTGGACGGATTGATGGGTCGCGTCGCTGATAAGGCTGGCATCCAGTTCAGATTGCTCAATCGTCGAAAAGGCCCAGCCGTTCGCGGCCCACGCACACAGGCCGACCGTAAACTCTATCGTCTGGCAATGCAGGAGCTGATTTCCGAGCAGGAAAATCTAACCGTTGTTGAAGGCGGTGCATCGGATATTCGTGTGGACGATGGTCGTATTACTGGTGTTGTCCTGACCGATGGTCGCCAACTCAGCTGTGCATCTGTCGTTCTGACGACGGGTACCTTTCTGAATGGTCTGATTCATATAGGCGAGAAGAAAATCCCGGCAGGACGCATGGGTGAGAATCCGGCTTTAGGGCTGTCGGACACGTTACGCGGTCTTGGCTTTGCCGTTGGGCGTCTCAAGACCGGCACGCCGCCACGTCTCGATGGACGAACCATTGACTGGCAGAGTCTCGATATGCAGTCGGCAGACGAGGATCCAGTTCCTTTCTCGCTGATGACCGATAAGATCACCACGCCACAGATCGATTGCGGCATTACGCGGACAACGCCAGAAACCCATGCAATCATCCGGGCTAATCTGCATCGCTCTGCGATGTATTCCGGTTCCATCGAAGGGATCGGCCCGCGCTATTGTCCGTCGGTTGAAGATAAGATCGTCAAGTTTGGCGATCGCGATGGGCATCAGGTATTTCTAGAACCCGAAGGGCTGGACGATCATACGGTTTACCCAAACGGCATTTCCACGTCCTTGCCGGAAGAAGTGCAGCTTGAATATCTCAAGACCATTCCAGGTCTGGAAAAAGCGATTATGCTTCAGCCTGGCTATGCGATTGAATATGACTTTATCGATCCGCGAGAGTTGAAGCGCAGTCTGGAGACTCGCCGTGTGACGGGCCTATTCCTTGCAGGTCAGATCAATGGCACCACCGGTTATGAAGAAGCTGGCGCACAGGGCTTGCTCGCCGGATTGAATGCTGCGAAGCGGGCAGGCGGCAGTGAGCCGGTTATTATTCAGCGCACGGAAGCCTATATCGGTGTTATGGTCGATGATTTGACGTCACGCGGCGTCAGCGAGCCTTATCGTATGTTTACGTCCCGCGCTGAGTTCCGTTTGTCACTGCGCGCGGATAATGCGGATCAGCGTTTGACACCGCTGGCCGAACAGCTTGGCATTCTTGGCTCTCAGCGCCGTGATAAATTTGCGGCTCGTCAGGATGCATTGTCAGCGGCGCGTGATTTGACAAAAGAACTGACAATTACCCCTAATCAGGCAAGCCGTTTTGACCTCCATCTCAATCAGGATGGCGTTCGTCGCTCTGCTTATGATCTTCTGTCCTATCCAGATATCAATCTGCGGAAGTTGCAGGCGATCTGGCCAGAGCTGAACGGCATTGATCCGATTGCGCGCGAGGCACTTGAGATTGAAGCGCAGTACTCGGTTTATATGGACCGACAGAAAAGCGACATTGCTGTTATGGAGCGTGAAGAGCGTTTGTTCGTTCCCGCAACGCTGGACTTCGATGTGATTTCTGGTCTTTCTAATGAGCTTAAGTTCAAGCTCAAGCAGCGTAAACCAGAGACCATTGCCGAGGCGCAGCGGGTAGAGGGCATTACGCCTGCAGCGCTCGCTTTGCTGATTACGCATATCAAGAAGCATGGCGCACGTGAGCGTGCTGCTCTCGAACTGAACGCCGAGAAAGGCGTAGCATGACTGTGGATAGCCGATATTCGAGCTTGAAAAAGATTGTTCCCGTTGTTTCACGTGAAACAACTGAACGCCTAATGGCTTTCGAACAACTGTTTCGCAAATGGTCCGCAGCCATCAATCTGGCATCTCCATCTACACTTGCCGATCTTTGGAACCGGCATATCCTCGATAGCGCGCAGATATTTCCGCTGGCACCTGAGGCAAAGCGCTGGCTCGATCTCGGGTCGGGAGGTGGATTTCCGGGTATCGTGACCGCTTGTTTTCTCAAAGAGATTCCGGGTGCTTCGATTGACTTGGTCGAGAGTGCTGGAAAAAAAGCCGCTTTTTTGCGCACAGCTGCCGGACATGTCGGCGTGCCTGCGCGTGTTCATTCTGAGCGTATTGAGGCGATGTGGGATAAAATTGAGACGCCAGAGGTGGTGACTGCCCGTGCGCTTGCGTCGCTCAACCTGCTTTTTGAGCTTGCTGAACCTTGGTTGACGACCGGTTCCAAGGCACTTTTTCAAAAAGGTCGGGATTACCAGAGGGAAATTGATGAAAGCCGTGTCGGCTGGAGTTTTGATCTGGTACAACATGAAAGTGCTATCGATACCAGTTCGGTGATACTTGAGATTAGCAATCTGCGACGCATCTCCAGTTAAACCAGCATCGATATGACAGAAAGCAGCAGGGCGACGGTAATGAGCAAAAGATCCCGGATCATAACCATTGCAAATCAGAAGGGCGGCGTTGGCAAAACCACGACCGCTATTAACCTCGCGACAGCGCTGGCCGCCATTGGCGAGACGGTGCTGATTGTTGACCTTGACCCGCAGGGCAATGCCAGCACGGGGCTTGGTATAGATCGGCTGAACCGTCCTTTGTCATCCTATGATGTGCTGACACAGGCTGCGTCCGCAAATGAAGCCGCCATGCAGAGCGATGTTCCGAACCTTTATATTGTGCCGTCGACGCTCGATCTTCTCGGTCTCGAGATGGAGATTGCTCAGGCCCCGGATCGCACCCGTCGTTTGCGCGATGCATTGCGTTTTGATTCGACTGTTGCGGAAAAGTTTTCTTATATCCTCGTCGATTGCCCACCGTCGCTGAATCTCTTGACGCTGAATGCTATGGCTGCAGCCGATTCCGTGATGGTGCCTTTGCAATGCGAGTTTTTTGCGCTTGAAGGTCTAAGCCAACTCCTGCAAACAGTCGATCAGGTGCGTTCGAGCATCAATTCCGAGCTGACAATTCAGGGAATTGTCCTGACAATGTTCGATAGCCGTAACAATCTTGCATCGCAGGTCGTTGACGATGTGCGCGAATTTATGGGCGAAAAGGTTTATCGCACAGTCATTCCGCGCAATGTGCGGGTGTCGGAAGCACCATCGCATGGAAAGCCTGCTATTCTCTATGATTTGAAATGCGCGGGCAGTCAGGCCTATCTGCAACTGGCATCCGAAGTTATTCAACGTGAGCGGCAGCTTAAAGCCGCATAATGAGCTAGCACCGCGCATGCGGGGCTGATACCGATTCGACACCGTAACAATTTCAGGAACTGACGACGATGAACGATGATCCTTCAAAAAAGCGCCTTGGCCGCGGCTTGGCTGCCCTGATTGGTGAAATCGATCGCCCGGTGGAAGAGCGCAAAGTGCCTATTTCCAGTGAACGTAATGTTCCTATCGAGTTCGTAACGCGTAATCCACGCAATCCGCGGCGTATGTTCTCGGAAGTCGAACTGGAAGATTTGGCACAGTCGATCAAGGAACATGGTGTCGTTCAGCCGATTGTGGTTCGCCCGGCACCAGGTGAACCGGAACGGTTCGAGCTGATTGCGGGTGAACGGCGCTGGCGTGCGTCGCAGCGCGCAGGTGTCGATACGATTCCTGTCATCATCCGCGATGTGGATGATCGTGTGGCGCTTGAAATTGCTATCGTTGAAAACGTTCAACGTGCAGACCTTAACGCAGTTGAAGAAGCGTTGGGATATCAACAGCTTATCGATAATCATGACTATACGCAAAATGATCTCGCACAGGTCATCGGCAAGAGCCGAAGCCATGTTGCCAATACGCTGCGTCTCCTGAAATTGCCACAGCGCGTGCAGGACTTTATCTCGGATGGCGCTCTTTCAGCTGGTCATGCACGTAGCTTGATCACCATGGAAGATCCAACTGCGTTGGCGGAACGTGTGGTCAAAGAAGGCTTGTCCGTGCGTCAGGTTGAAGCCCTGTCGCAGGCACGCAATGGTGCAGAGCCGAAGGCTAACAAGAGTGCGCCGGTCGAGAAAGACGCTGATACTAAGGCACTTGAAAAGCTGCTTTCTGATGTCACTGGCATGAAGGTGGAGATCAATCATCGCGAGCGCGGTGGCGAAGTGAAGGTGCGCTACAGCTCGCTTGAGCAGCTTGATGAGATTTGCCGTCGCTTGCAGAGCTGATAATCTCTCATCAGGGTTACATTTGAAGTCGTGGAACAGTGATTTGTTTCACGGCTTTTTCTTATCGTCCGCGTGCCTTAATCAGCGAAAAGACGAGGATGATCATGATGATCGCACCCATGATCATACCTGCTGAACCTCCCCAGAAAGCTCCGTAGTCGCCACCAATGAGCCAGCCGATAAATGCGCCGATCATGATCAGGAAAATGGGAGGAATGCAGCCAATCATGCAATTATTCCAATGACTTGTATGAGATGGCTGCCTGAGGTGAGATGGGTAATAAGGCGCCAGATTAAGGGAATTGTCGATTATTACGTTGGCTCTAATATTGATGAACAGGCGTTTAAACTCAAGATCGGGATGATGATCTCACAGCCGATTGATCGGGTTCTCAAACTTTGCAGCCTGCTTGCTTTTAACGGCTTTCCCTCAAAGCGCTAAAATCTTATAAGAATAAAAGATAGAGCGTCCAGATCAAAGGGGCGGGAGAGAGCGCAATTCATGGAACTGCTGACGCAAATCATTATTCACACGCCAGTCTATGTTTGGGGATTGCTGGTCTATCTGATCATAACGGGCATCAAGGGGCGTGAAACACAAACGGTTTCGCTCTGGAAAATGCTTTTTGTGCCGGTGATTTTCATCGGCGTTGGCTTCTTGCACTTTGATGATACGTCGGACCAGTTTAGTTCGTTTCTAATCGCCTGGTGTTTAGGATTGGCACTGTTTGCGCCGCTGGGTTTTTTGACTGGTCCGCGCATTCTGGCGGTTGATCGTGAAACCAAGCGCATAGAACGAGCAGGCACAACGCTGCCGCTGATACGCAATCTACTTTTCTTCTGTGCGCAATATGTCTTGGCAGTTCTCAATGTGATCCACCCGGAAGAGCATACTACGTTGATGTATGTCACTGCCGTGGTTTCAGGCGCTTCAGCCGGCTATTTCGGCGGTTGGCTTGTTTCGCTTTGGCGGAAATATTCAGCTTCACCCAGTTTTCCGCATCGTCCTAGTTAAACCCGACAGCCACGCAACAATCGAACCTTGCGTGGCTGCTTTTAACCATAGAAACTCAGCGCCAGCCGAGCGCTGGTGCCACATGCTTGAGGATCGCTTCGATCACGTGCGCATTGTATTCGACGCCGAGCTGGTTTGGGACGGTCAGCAATAGCGTATCGGCTTCAGCAATCGCTTCATCCTGAGCGAGTTCTTTGATTAGCGCATCCGGTTCAGCCGCGTAGGAGCGACCAAAAATAGCGCGCGTATTCTCATCGATATAGCCGATGGAATCCTGCTCCTTGCTGCCGCCACCAAAATAAGCGCGGTCGCGATCATCAACGAGCGCAAAAATGCTGCGGCTAACTGAAACGCGTGGCGTTCTCGTATGTCCAGCCTCTTTCCAGGCTTCACGATAAGCACGAATTTGCGCGGCCTGCTGGACATGAAATGGCTCGCCCGTTTCATCATCTTTGAGCGTGGAGCTTTGCAAATTCATACCAAGCTTTGCGGCCCAGCGTGCCGTCGCATTGGAGCCTGCACCCCACCAGATACGGTCGCGCAGACCTTCCGAATGCGGTTCGAGACGCAACAGACCGGGAGGGTTTGGGAACATCGGGCGCGGATTTGGCTGGCCAAATCCTTGTCCTTTGAGTGCCTCAAAGAAAACCTCGCCATGTTTGCGGCCCATATCGGCATCGCTTGCGCCTTCCTCCGGTGCATAACCGAAATAGCGCCAACCATCGATCACCTGTTCGGGTGAGCCACGGCTCAGACCAAGCTGAAGGCGGCCTTGCGAGATAAGATCAGCAGCACCCGCATCTTCCACCATGTAAAGCGGGTTTTCATAGCGCATGTCGATGACGGCCGTGCCGATCTCGATCTTGCTGGTTTTCGCACCCACGGCTGCAAGCAGCGGGAAGGGTGACGCAAGCTGGCGGGCAAAATGATGCACACGGAAATAAGCGCCGTCTGCGCCAAGTTCTTCGGCTGCAACGGCCAGATCAATTGACTGCAACAAAGCGTCACCTGCCGAGCGGGTGCCCGATTGTGGCGAAGGCGACCAATGACCGAATGAAAGAAAACCTATCTTTTTCATATTCATTTTCCTCAAGTCCCCGCCCTATGAGCGTGACGGTACTTTTCAAGTGTTCTCGCAGAATATGGCTTTGCGCGATAGTCTTTGAAAGTGGGTTGAACACAGTGTTCATGAAACAGAATGTAGTGGCGTATTAAAACAGCGAATGCGGACACGTTGACAGTCTATACGGACCCGATTAAGCCTTGTTATCAGGCGGATAAACCTTCAATTCCGGCAGATAGTCGTTGTTGAACATTCGGGTGTAAGCCAAAAATGCCTTCACAGGCGACGCACCAAAACAGGGGAGATTTTCATGCGTTCTATGCTTCTGGCCTTGCTGGCCGCAACAGCGCTTGCCACATCGGCTCAGGCCAAAGATGTGACCGTTGCTGTCACCGCTATCGTGGAACATCCGGCACTTGATGCTGCGCGTGATGGCGTTAAGGATGCGCTGGCTGCGGCTGGCTTCAAAGAAGGTGAAAATCTTACCTTCATCTATCAGTCAGCACAGGGCAATCCGGCAACCGCCGCACAGATCGCGCGTCAGTTTGTTGGTGATGGCCCGGACGTAATTGTTCCAATTTCCACACCATCAGCGCAGGCCGTTGTTTCCGCAACGCGGGATATTCCGATTGTCTTCACTGCGGTTTCCGATCCGGTTGGCGCGCAGCTCGTCAAGGACATGGCAAAGCCGGGCGGCAACGTCACTGGCCTTTCCGACATGTCGCCGGTTGTTGAGCATATCAAGCTCATCAAGGAAGTGATGCCGAACATCAAGAAGCTCGGTTATCTCTACAATTCCGGCGAAACCAATTCTGTTTCGCTGCTGGAAGCACTGAAGGCTGCGGCTGCGGCTGAAGACATCGAAATCGTTGAATCGGCCGCCACCAAGTCGGCAGAAGTTCAGGGCGCAGCGCGTGCGCTCGTTGGTCGTGCGGATGCGATGTATGTTCCAACCGACAACACCATTGTTTCGGCTCTTGAAAGCGCCGTCGGTGTTGCCGAAGAAAGCAAGTTGCCGCTCTTCACCGCTGATACGGACTCTGTGAAGCGCGGTGCGCTGGCTGCTCTTGGCTTCAACTATTACGATGTCGGCAAGCAGACCGGTGAAAAGGTCGTGGCCATTCTTAACGGCGAAAAGCCGGGCGATATTCCGGTTGAAATCGCCAAGGGTACAGATCTCGTCATCAATCTTGGTGCAGCCAAGAAGATGGGCGTTGAGCTCCCGCAGGCTGTGATCGACCGCGCCACCAGCAAGATCGACTGATTGCGATCCATATTGTAGATACAAAGGGCGGGAATTTATCCCGCCCTTTTGTTTAAAACCTGTCGAGTTTCTGAAA
This sequence comes from Brucella pseudogrignonensis, assembly GCF_032190615.1. NCBI lineage: Bacteria > Pseudomonadati > Pseudomonadota > Alphaproteobacteria > Hyphomicrobiales > Brucellaceae > Brucella > Brucella pseudogrignonensis. The sequence goes on along the minus strand of NZ_JAVLAT010000001.1, from coordinate 1,226,246 downwards.
TGCCCGCAATTTGCATTCTTCCAGCCGATGATAACACCAATGGCTGGAGCAAAATCCTCAGCGCTCGCACCCCGAATGTATCGCTGAAAGGCGACATCAAGGCTGATTGGATCGTGCTTGGTGCGGGTTATGCGGGTGTGGCTGCGGCGCGACGGCTCGCGGAGAACCGCCCCAATGATCAAATCGCGCTGATCGATGCGCAAGAGGTCGGCAAAGGCACATCAGGCCGTGCAGCGGGCTTTGCGATTGATCTGCCACATAATGTCAGCTCATCGATGGAAGAACTGGCAAAGTCCCACAGCTACCGCGCATTGGCGCGTGCGGCCATTGATCATCTCAAACAGCAAATCGATCAGCATGGAATCGACTGCGACTGGCGACAGGACGGCAAGTTTCACGCAGCCGTCTCCGATCAGGGGATGCGTGAAGTTTTGGAGCCGACGGTTAAAGAACTCGAACGTCTCAAAGAACCGTTTGACTGGCTGGAAGGCGATGCGCTCACCCAAAGGCTTGGCACAAGTCATTTCAAGGCAGCGATTTTCACGTATGGCACATCGCTGTTAAACCCGGCTGCTCTGGTGCGCGGCCTTGCCGATAGCCTGCCAGACAATGTGACGCTTTATGAAAACTCCGCTGTCACCAAAATCGATTATGGCGAGCGTATCCTGATCACCACTGCGCATGGCAGCGTTCAGGCACCGGCAATGATCCTGACCGTCAATGGGTTTGGGGAACAATTCGGCTTCTTCAGACGAAAACTGCTGAATTTCGCCGCGCATGCGAGCCTCAGCCGCACGCTGACCGATGCTGAATACAAAGCCATCGGCGAAGTTGCACCATGGGGTCTCACGCCTGCCAATTCCTTTGCTGGCATCACCATGCGTCTGACATCGGACCGGCGCATATTGGTTCGGCAGAATGTACACTTTTGCCCGTCGCTTCGTCAGTCAGATACGCGCCGTGAAACCATCAAGCGGGAACACAAATGCCTGTTTGATGCGCGTTTCCCGATGCTGGCTGGTGTCGATATGGAACATACATGGACAGGCTTTATCTGCCTGTCACGCAATGGCGCACCGGGTTTTGGGCAGATTGCAAAGAATGTTTTTACATCGCTGTGCCAGAATGGTGTCGGCATCACCAAGGGAACTATCGGTGGCATTCTCGCAGCCGACATGGCCTGTGACATCGACAATCCACTGATTGATGACATGTTGAAACTTGGATCCCCGACCGAACTTCCGCCACGGCCTTTCCTTGATATTGGCGTGCGTGCGCGTTTCGCATGGGAGTTGTGGCGCGCGCGCGGAGAAGTGTAAGCTGAAATAAGCGGCCAAAATGTTGTAACAAGCCCACAGAACGCGGCTTTTCAGCGCCTTTCCATCGATAATGCTTGCGTGTTGAAACTTTTGAGTTGTATCGCAAAAGATAACTAGCCAGAACAGTCGCAATCAATGCGATTGCGCATGAAAACCGGGGAATGGTTTCGGAAGATATAAGCCTTCGAAACGAACTCAAACCAAAACCGGTCGTGATTGAAACAGGCCTGCGGGCATGAGTGGCAGAAGTCATCATGCTTGAAGGCCAATGAATAGTGTGTGCCGCAAGGCCATATTCATGTTCAGTCACGGCAAAGAACAAGGAATCTCAATGTGAGTCAGATCGCCTTCTGGGGTGCGGTCGAATTGGGCCTCGTCTTCTCTTTTGTTGCTATCGGCGTCTATCTGGCTTTCCGCGTGCTTGATTTTCCCGATCTGACCGTGGATGGCTCGTTTCCGCTCGGTGCAGCTGTAACCGGCGTTCTGATCCTTGCTGGCTGGAACCCTTGGCTGTCTGCCGGTGTTGCAATGATTGCGGGATCGATTGCCGGTCTTGTGACTGCAACGCTGAATGTGCGCTTCAAGATTCTCAACCTTCTGGCATCCATTCTGACGATGATTGCGCTGTTCTCGGTCAATCTGCGTATTATGGGACGCCCGAATATCGCGCTGATCAATCAGGATACCATGCTGTCGCCATTCTTCGGTCATGGCATTCCTGAATATTACGTGCGCCCGGCTTTCCTTTTCGTGCTGGTGGCAATCACGGTTTTCCTCGTCTGGCGCTTCCTTGAAAGCGACATGGGCCTTGCCATGCGGGCAACCGGTGCCAACCCGAAAATGGCGCGTGCGCAAGGCGTACGCACTGACCGACAGATCTATCTCGGCATGGCGCTCTCGAACGCGCTGGTGGCGCTTGGTGGCTCGCTTTTTGCCCAGACAAACGGCTTTGCGGACGTAACCTCTGGCGTTGGTACAATCGTGGTTGGTCTTGCTGCCGTAATCATCGGTGAAACATTGCTGCGTTCGCGTCTGATTCTCGTGATCCTGATCGGCTGTGTGCTTGGCTCGATTATCTATCGTATCGCTATTCAGCTTGCGCTTTCCAATGGCAGCATTGTGGGCCTTCAGGCTTCCGATCTTAACATTGCAACGGCACTTCTCGTTACCTTCGCACTGATATTGCCACGCCTTCGCCGTGGAGGAGCATCATCATGATCGAAGTCTCCAATCTAGACGTTATCTTCGGTCGTGGAACACCGCTTGAAAAGCAGGTGCTCAACAAGATCAACCTGACGATGGAACAGGGTTCGTTCGTTACTGTGATTGGTTCCAACGGTGCTGGCAAATCGACTATGCTCGGCGTGCTGGCAGGTGATGTTATCCCGACCGCTGGCAAGGTGGTGATCAGCGGGCAGGACGTGACCCGCAAATCAACCGCAGAGCGGGCCGGTCTTGTGGCCCGCGTGTTTCAGGATCCGCTTGCTGGCAGCTGTGGAACACTGACGATTGAGGAAAATCTGGCGCTGGCTGCATCGCGTGGAACACGCCGTGGCCTGACCCATGCGCTCAATTCCAAGCGCCGTGAGTGGTTCCGCGAACGCGTGGCAAGCCTCAATCTTGGCCTCGAAAACCGCATGCAGGATCGCATGGAGCTTCTCTCCGGCGGTCAGCGTCAGGCACTTTCGCTGATTATGGCGACCCTTGCTGGTTCAGAAGTGCTGCTGCTTGATGAACATACCGCAGCACTTGATCCGGGCATGGCAGAATTTGTCATGGAACTGACCCGTACGCTGATTACTGAGAACAAGCTTACAGCGCTCATGGTCACGCATTCCATGCGTCAGGCGCTTGATTATGGCGACCGCACGATCATGTTGCATGGCGGCAAGATCCTGCTTGATGTGACGGGCGACAAGCGCAAGACGCTCAGCGTTGAAGACCTCATCGAAATGTTCCGCAAGGTGCGTGGACAGACGCTTGATGATGATGCTTTGCTGATCGAATAGCGTTGCAAACAGCTTTGTTCACAGCCGCCGCTCAGTTTGACCGGCGGCTGTTTTGTTTGAATGAGAATTGCGCTAGTACATCCTCTATGGCGCAGAAGAAAGCACACGAAGTAGATCAATTTCTCAGCAAACCGAGCAGCTCGTTTCCGGTTGTGTTGCTCTATGGGCCTGATAAGGGGCTGGTGAACGAACGTGCGCGTCGCTATGCAAAGGCGACAAAATTGCCGCTCGATGATCCCTTTGCTGTTATTCGTATGGAAGCAGACGAAATCGATGCTGATCCGGCAAAGCTTGCCGATGAAGCGCGCACAATTTCAATGTTTGGCGGCGAGCGGCTCATCTGGATCAAGAATGCTGGTGGACAAAAGAAGCTTGCCGAAGCTGTGAAACTTCTGGCGACCGAGCCGCCGCGTGAAACCTATATTCTGGTCGAAGCTGGCGATCTCAAAAAAGGCGTTGGTCTGCGCGGCGCGGTTGAAAATGCACCAGCTGGCATGGCCTTGCCTTGCTATTCAGATGATGCACGCGGCATTGATGGTGTTATCGACGATGTGCTGGCCGAATGGAAAATACAGATCACCATGGATGGCCGTCAGCTGCTGCGCGCGAGTCTTGGCGGTGATCGGTTGGCCACGCGTGGCGAGCTGGAAAAGCTTTGCCTCTATGCGCGGGGCAAGGAGCGCATCGACATAGATGATGTGCGTGAAGCCGTGGGCGATGTTGCAGGACTTTCTACGGACGAAGTCGTGGATGCGGTTCTGACGGGCGATTTACGCCGTTTTGAGACAACATTTGACCGCGTTGTGAAATCGGGAACTGCTCCTTTCCTGGTGCTCAATACCGCCGCGCGTCAGTTCCAGCAGATTCAGACGCTACGTCATATCGCAGACACCGAGCGTAAAAGTGCTTCTGTCGTAGTCGCTTCAGCGCGTCCGCCGGTATTCTTTAATCGAAAGAAGCTGATTGAAAATGCGGTCAGTCGATGGAATGCCGAAAGCCTTTCGCGCGTCATGGAGCGCCTGCAACGCGCAGTCCTTGAAAGCCGTCAAAATGCGGCTCTCTCAATCCCAATCATCCGCCAGTGCCTGCTTGCAATCTCGGTGGAAGCTGTGAAACTATCGCGGCGATAAATAAATGGCTGAAAGTTGATTGAATCTCTTTATAGCTAACTCTGGATGATCAAGAACATCGGCCTGATCTGCGAGGCGAAAAATATCCGCATAATGCAGAATGCTGCGTGCCGATTGCATTCCGGCGGGCATGGTGAAATGGCTTTGGTGTCCGTTGAGCCAGGCAAGGAATACAACGCCAGCTTTGTAATATTGCGTCGGTGCTTCAAAGATTTTGCGTGACAGCGGCACAGTTGGCTCGATGATCGCGCGAAAGCGGGAATTGTCGCCGTCGGCGAGGGCGGCAAGGGCGCTTGAAGCCTGTGGTGCTACGGCGTCAAAGATGCCAAGCAGCGCATGGCTGTGCTTGTTTCCATCGCCTTCGATCAATGGCGCATAGTTGAAATCATCGCCCGTGAAACAGAGAACGCCATCCGGCAGGCGGTTGCGAAGCGCGATCTCGTAGCGTTCTTCGAGCAGCGAAATCTTGATGCCTTCAACCTTGTCGCGATTGGTCTCTATAATGCCGATGACCGTATCAAGCGCGTCTTCAAACGTGTCTGAACCCCAATAGCCTTTGAGTTGTTGGTCGAACATATCTCCGAGCCAATGCAGAATGACCTTTTCGCGGGCATGGGTGAGAATATGGCCATAGACCCTGGCATAATCCTCTGGCGAGCGGGCGATGCGGGCGAGTGCGCGGCTGGCCATCAGAATGAAACGGCCGCCGTGTTTTTCGATGAATTCAGCCTGGGTTTCATAAGCCCTAATCACGTCGTCAAGGCTTTTTGCCTTAGACGGATCAAGATGGTCAGTGCCAGCGCCACAGGCGAGATCAGCACCTGCTACGGTCTTGCTTTCTGCCAGTGAGCGGCGGATCAGCTCCTGCGCGCCAGCCCAGCTAAGCCCCATGCCGCGTTGCGAGGTGTCCATCGCTTCCGCAATCTGAAAGCCGAGGCTCCAGAGGTGATGGCGGAAAGCCATAGTCGCATCCCAATCAATCGCCGGATTGTTCCACGGATTGCTGTCTTTGAGCGGGTCTGAAACCACATGCGCTGCCGCATAGGCAATGCGGTTGAATCGGGGGGGAGATGCTGGGCGCGGTGTCGGGGTGCCGATCAAGCGATAGGGTTTTATGCTGCCGTCAGCGCATGGTAGGCTCAGCATATTTTCCGATAATGCGCTCATATCACTCCTCCGGCTCCAGGACGAATTGAATATTTTAGATCGTTCCAAATTTCAAGAGAGTGCTTAGAAAATGAAATTTCGAAACCTGATTTTGCGTTTTAGCTTGCAAAACACCGCAAAAATTGAGGCAAACCGATGTTGAGAATATGGCAATTTCGTGTTTATTAAAAAAGTTGACAAATTTGGAACGTTCCAATTAACTTACCGCAGCAGGAGACAGATATGAGCAAGAGCAGCATTACGGTTATCGATATTGCACGTGAAGCAGGCGTGTCGAAGTCGACCGTATCGCTGGTTTTGCGTGACAGTCCTCTGGTTCATGCCGAGACCCGGGCGAAGGTTCAGGAAGCGATCGAGAAGCTCGGCTATGTCTATAATCGCTCGGCCGCCAATCTCCGGCAGTCGAAATCGAAGATCATCGGGCTTGTGGTCAATGATCTGACCAACAGCTTCTTTGCCGAGCTTGCGGTGGGTGTTGATCGTGTCATGCAATCGGCAGGTTATGTGCAGTTTCTCGCCAATACAGCGGAAAGCATTGACCGCCAGCGCGAAGTGATTGCCTCGATGCGTGAGCATGGCATTGCCGGGCTGATCGTTTCGCCCGCGCGTGGCACCGAGGCTGGTGATCTGAAACCATTGGCAAAAAGTGGCCTGCCTGTTGTGCAGATGGTGCGCGATGTGCCGGGGTCGGGTGTGTCGTCGATTGTTTCGGATAATCGTGGCGGCGTGGCAAAGGCGGTTGAACATTTGGTGTCGCTGGGGCATCGCGTAATCGCTTTCATCGGCGGCTATGCGGATACCGCTGTTTTTGCTGAGAGAGTTGCGGGCTATCGTGCGGGGCTTGAGCAGGCGGACATCGTGTTTGATGATGCGCTGGTCTTCACCTCAGCCCCCTCGCGTGCTGGCGGTGTTGAAGCCGTTGAGCGCGTGTTGCGGCACAGCATGAAGCCGACGGCAGCGGTGTGTTTCAATGATGCTGTGGCTTTTGGCGTTTGTGATGGTTTGCGCGGCGCTCAACTGGAGCCGGGCCGGGATTTCGCTGTGGTTGGTTTTGACGATGTGATCGAAGCAAAGACCACTGTTCCGGCACTCACAACTGTTGCTGTTGATCCGCAAGGTTTGGGAGAACGTGCGGCGCAGCTTTTGCTGAAACAGATCAATTCGGAACGGGTGGAGGCGGAGGCGCAGCGTTTGGCGGTACGTCTTGCCGTGCGTGCAAGTTGTGGTGCGCCGTTCAAAAATGAGGAGAAATTCGCATGGCAAAGTGGGGACTTATAGGCGCAAGCACCATTGCAAAAGAATGGATGATCGGAGCCATTCGCGCGACCGGTGGCGAAGTCGTTTCGGTTTACAGCACCAATGCTGAACGCGGTGAAAACTATGCTCGCGAAAACGGTATAGCCCGCTCTGTGACAAGCCTTGATGCACTGTTGAATGATCCCGAAATTGACGCTGTTTATATCTCCACCACCAATGAATTGCATCGTGATCAGGCGATTGCAGCCGCAAAAGCAGGCAAGCATATTCTGTGCGAAAAGCCGCTGGCTCTGACGATTGGCGACGCGCATCAGATGCTAAAAGCTGTGCGCGAAGCGGGCGTTGTGGCGGGCACAAATCATCACTTGCGCAATGCTGCAAGCCACCGCGCCATGCGTGATGCGATCGCTCAAGGCAAGATCGGCAAGGTGCTTGGCGCGCGGGTTTTTCATGCGGTTTATCTGCCGCCGCATTTGCAAGGCTGGCGCATTGAACGCCCTGATGCGGGCGGTGGTGTGATCCTCGATATTACCGTGCATGATGCCGATACATTACGCTTTGTGCTGGGTGAAGACCCGGTCGAAGCTGTGGCTTTCAGCCAGCAGGGTGGCTTAAGCGGCGCAGGGCTGGAAGACGGTGTGATGGGTGTGCTGCGCTTCTCCTCCGGCGCGATTGCTCAGTTCCACGATGCATTCACCACCAAATATGCGGAAACCGGCTTTGAAGTGCATGGACATGAAGGCTCGCTGATTGCACGCAATGTCATGATGCAGAAGCCGGTGGGAACCGTCATTCTGCGTGACAAGAATGGCGAGCACGAATTGCAGCTCGACCAGAAGAATCTCTACGAAACCGCCTTGCGGGCTTTCCATAACGCCATCGCAGGTAAAGGCCAGCCTTCCGCAACTCTGGAGGATGGAATTTGGTCGCTGGCGACCGGGCTTGCCGTGCTTGAGGCTGCAAAGACCGGTAAGGCAACCGCTGTTCATTCAGGACTTTGAAAATTATGAGCAAACATATTTCATTTGCGGAAGCAGCATCCCTTATTCCCGACAACGCTGTCGTTTCGGTTTCTTCATCGAGTGGCCTCGGCTGTCCGGATATGATGCTGAAAGCCATTGGCGAGCGTTTTGATGAAACCGGTCATCCCCAGAATATCACCACGCTGCACCCGATCGCTGCGGGCGATATGAGCGGTATCAAGGGTGTTGATTATATCGCTAAAAAGGGACTTTTGAAGAAGATCATCGGCGGGTCCTATCCGTCGGGACCATCGAGTGCTGAGCCGCCGCTGATCTGGCAAATGATCACCAATAATGAGATTCCAGCCTATAATATTCCATCAGGTATCCTGTTTGATATGCATCGCGAGGCAGCGGCGAAGCGCCCTGGAGTGCTGACCAAGGTGGGGCTTGATACTTTCGTTGATCCCAAGCGCCAGGGCACTGCGATGAACGAGAAAGCAACGCAAGAACCGGTCGTGAAACATGTTAGTTTTGAAGGTGAGGACTGGCTCTATTTCCCCAATATCGTGCCGCATGTCACGATCATTCGCGCCACCACTGCCGATGAACGCGGCAATCTCACCTATGAACATGAGGGCGCATATCTTGGTGGGCTGGATCAGGCGCTGGCTGCGCGCAACAATGGCGGCATTGTCATTGCGCAGGTGAAGCGCATTGCCAAGGAAGGTACAATGAAACCACATGATGTGCGCGTGCCGGGCGTTCTGGTTGACTATATCGTCGTTGATCCCGACCAGAAGCAGACAACGCAGACACTTTACGATCCGGCAATTTCCGGCGAGATTTTCCGTCCGCTCGATACATTCCGCTTACCGGAGTTCAATATTCAGAAGGCGATTGCGCGGCGTGTGGCGCAGGAGTTGCAAGCAGGTAGTGCGGTCAATTTGGGCTTTGGCATTTCTGCCAATGTGCCGCGCATATTGTTGGAAGAGGGCCTGCATGGTGCAGTGACCTGGGTGATCGAGCAGGGGGCTGTTGGTGGCGTGCCGCTTCTCGACTTCGCCTTTGGCTGCGCGTCGAATGCAGATGCCTATATGCCGTCACCCTATCAGTTTACCTATTTTCAGGGCGCAGGCTTCGACGCATCGCTTCTGTCCTTCCTTGAGATCGGACGCGACGGCTCGGTCAACGTATCGAAGCTGTCATTCCGTCCGCATGTGACGGCTGGTGCAGGCGGTTTTGTCGATATTACTGCAAGGGCTAAGAAGATTGTCTTCTCGGGCATGTTTAATGCAGGGGCGAAATTGTCGGTCGCTGACGGTAAGCTGGTGATCGAGAAGGAAGGTAAGCTTAAAAAGCTCGTTGATGAGGTTGAGCATGTTACTTTCTCAGGTCCGCGTGGTGTCGAACAGGGGCAGGATATCACCTATGTCACCGAACGCGCGGTTTTGAAGCTCACGCCGGAAGGGATTGTTCTCACCGAGATTGCGCCGGGTGTGGATTTGCAGACGCATATTCTGGACCAGGCTGAGTTTCCGCTGATTGTTTCGGATCAGCTTAAACGCATGGATGAGGCACTGTTCCGTGATGAGCCGATTGGTTTGACGCTGCCGCAAAAGCCTGCGCGAAAGCTGGAGGCATAAATGGTTCAACGGATAGACATCTCGATTGAGGACCACATCGCTGTCATGATGATCCAGCGGCCTGAAAAGCTCAACGCATTTGATATCGAGCTTTTGCAGGAATTGTCGGCTGCCTGTGATCAAGTGGAAGGCGATGGCTCGGTGCGGGTTGCGATCCTGACCGGTGAGGGCAAAGCCTTTTCCGCCGGCGGCGACATCAAGGCGTGGGGCGGCATGGAACCAGCAGAGTTCGGCCATGCATGGGTGCGCTATGGTCATCGTGTGTTCGAGCGGCTTGCGACTTTGCGGGTGCCGCTCATCGCAGCGATGAACGGTCATGCACTGGGCGGCGGTCTGGAACTGGCAGGTGCCGCTGATATCCGCATTGTCGAACGGCAGGCAAAAATCGGCCTGCCGGAAACCTCGCTTGGTATGATCCCCGGCTGGTCGGGTACGCAGCGTTTGGTGCGCCGTTTCGGTGCGCAGATCGTGCGCCGCATGGTGCTGGGCGGTGAAATGTTCACAGCCGATGAGGCGCTGTCGCACGGGCTGGTCGATGCTGTGGTGGAGACGGGTGCAGCTCTGCAGGCCGCGCAGGACTATGCGACGCGGGTGGCCAAGCGCGGACCCGCTGCGCTGGAAATTTCCAAACTGATGCTGTCGGTCGCCAATGGCGAGGATAATGGCACGGCAGTCGAGGCGCTGGGTTCCATTCTGGTCGCCAAGACCGGCGATCTGAAAGAAGGCGTGCGCTCGTTTACCGAAAAGCGCGAAGCAAATTTTGAAGGAAAATGGTGATGAGCGTAGTCGTAAAACCGCAGCCGCTGAATGGGCTGGAAGTGCGTGAATTCTCGATGCTGATTGATGGCAAATGGGTTAGCAGCCAAAGCGGTGAAACAATTGAACGTGTCGCGCCCGGCCATGGCGTCACGGTAAGCCGCTATCCTGCTGGCAATAAGGCCGATGTGGAACGCGCGGTTGCGAGCGCGCGTAAGGCTTTCGATGACGGGCGCTGGTCGTCTAAAACCGCATCGCAACGTTCGCTGATCTTGTTGAAAGCCGAGGATCTGATTGAAGCGCGGGCAGAGGAACTTGCTTATCTCGATGCAATTGAAGCGGGTAAGCCGATTTCTCAAGTGCGCGGCGAGATTGCAGGGTCGGTAGACATTTGGCGCTATGCGGCAGCACTGGCGCGTGATCTGCATGGTGAGAGCTACAATAATCTGGGCGATGGGACGCTTGGTGTCGTGCTGCGCGAGGCGATTGGCGTTGTCTCGATCATTACGCCGTGGAATTTCCCGTTCCTGATCGTGGGACAAAAGCTGCCATTTGCGCTTGCTGCGGGTTGTACGGCATTGGTGAAACCATCGGAACTGACGTCTGGTTCGACTTTGTTGCTTGGTGAAATTCTGGCTGAAGCAGGCGTCCCTGACGGTGTCGTCAACATCATCACCGGAACGGGCGCTGATGTCGGCCAGCATATGAGCACGCATCCAGATGTGGACATGGTGTCGTTTACCGGCTCCACAGGGGTGGGTAAGCTGACCATGGCCAATGCCGCGCAAACGCTGAAAAAAGTATCGCTGGAGCTTGGCGGTAAAAACCCGCAAATCCTGTTCCCGGATGCGGATATGGATGCCTTTATCGATGCAGCCGTTTTCGGAGCATGGTTCAATGCGGGCGAGTGCTGTAATGCTGGTTCGCGGCTGATCGTGCATCGCTCGATTGTCGATGAGATTGTTGGGCGCGTTGCTGATCTTTCGAAAAAGGTGATCGTCGGCGATCCCCTCGATGTTAGTACGCAGGTGGGCGCGATCATCACGCCGCAGCATTTGAGCAAGGTTGGCACCTATGTCGATCAGGCCAAAAAGGCGGGCGCTGCAATTGCCCATGGCGGCGATGTGCTGGATCTCGGCCTTGGCCAATATATGGGGCCGACCATCATTGCAGGCGTGAAAGCCGACATGGTCGTGGCGCGTGAAGAAGTATTCGGGCCGGTTCTGTCGGTGCTGTCTTTTGATACGGTGGATGAGGCGATCTCCATTGCCAACGCGGTTGATTATGGCTTGTCGGCTGGCGTGTGGAGCCGCGATTTCGATACCTGCATGACCATTGGCCGCAAGGTGCGGGCTGGCACAGTCTGGATGAACACTTTCATGGATGGCACGCCGGAACTGCCTTTTGGCGGTTATCGCCAGTCGGGTCTGGGCCGCGAATTGGGTCGTCATGCGGTGGAGGATTACACGGAAACCAAGACGCTCAATATGCATATCGGTGCGCGTACCGGCTGGTGGATGCCGCAAGCAAAATAAGGAGTGACGGCTTTGGGAGGACAGCCGGATATTGTCATTATCGGATCAGGCATCGGCGGCGCAACGATGGCCGCTGGTCTGGCCGCGTCTGGTGCAGATATTCTCATTCTGGAGGCGGGCGAGCATTTGCCGGACAGACCCGAAAACCGCGACCCACGCGCCATTTTCCAGCGTGGTTTCTTTCGCCCGAAAGAGTTCTGGTATGAGACGGATGGTACGCCGTTTAATCCCGGAAATTATTACAATGTCGGCGGCAATTCCAAATTCTATGGCGCAGTGCTGGTGCGCTATCGGCGCGAGGATTTTGAGGAGCTTGCGCATCTGGAAGGCGTGTCTCCGGCGTGGCCCTTCGCCTATGATGAGCTTGAGCCCTGGTATTGCAAGGCGGAAGAGCTTTTTCAGGTGCGCGGTGAATTGGGCGATGACCCGACAGAACCCTATCATTCAAAGCCCTATTCGTATCCGGCTATCCGTGATGAAAGCCCGATTGCAGATCTGCGTGCGCGGCTGAAGAAGGCGGGGTTGCATCCGGCTTCCTTGCCATTGGGTGTTGATATTGAACGCTGGCTGGCGAAGGCCAAAACGCCGTGGGACGCGCATCCCAACAGCAATGATGGCAAGATGGATGCGGAAACTTGTCCGTTAGCATTTGCGCTCAAACATCCAAATGTCCGGCTTGAAACTTCGGCGCGGGTAACGAAGCTGGAAACCGGGCCCGATGGTAAAACCATCTTGGCAGTTCACTATGTGAAGAATGGCGAGGCGCTGGTCCTACGTCCAAAGCTCGTCATTCTTTCAGCGGGAGCGGTGCAGTCGGCTGCGCTTTTGCTGCGTTCGGGACTGGCGAACCGTTCCGATCAGGTCGGTCGCAATTTTATGAACCACAATTCGAGCGCGGTGATCGGATTTGATCCGCGCTATCGCAATGACAGCGTCTACCAGAAGACCTTTGGCTTCAATGATTACTATCTCAGCGATGGGGCAGGTGGGCCGCCGCTTGGCAATGTGCAATTGCTGGGGCGGGTGTCGGGTGCGATCCTGAAAGCCAATATGCGTCAGGTGCCGGAATGGATGCTGAACCGCATTGCCGGGCATACGATTGATTTTTATGCGATGAGCGAAGACCTACCATCGCCGGAAAGTCGCGTGAGCGTCGATGGCGATCGCATCATTTTGCATTGGGTGCGTTCTAACTGGAAGGCGCATCTGATGCTGGTTGATAAGCTTAAATCCGCGCTGCGTGCAGCAGGATTTCCGGTGGTGCTTTCGCGGGCGTTCGACAGGCGAACACCATCGCACCAATGCGGCACGGTGCGCATTGGCAATGATTGCGCGACAGCGCCGCTTGATCCCTATTGCCGTGCTTATGACCATCCCAATCTCTATGTGGTTGATGCATCGTTTCTGCCGACATCGGCGGCGGTTAATCCTGCGCTGACGATTGCGGCGCAGGCTCTGCGCGTTGCTGATCACATTCATGCGGAGGCACTGGCATGAACCGTCAAAGACCTGTGGCACTTGTGACTGGCGGGCGGCGTGGTGTCGGGCTTGGCATTGCCCGCGCTTTAGCCGCCAAAGGGTTTGATCTGGCGATTACCGACCGTGAACGTGATGAGGCGGTTATCCAAGAATTGCGCGGGCTTGGGGGAAGGGTGGCTTTCTTTGAAAGCGACCTGGCATCTATCGAAACGCACGAAGCGACGGTTGAAGCCGTTGTGAATGAGCTTGGAGGCATCGATTGTCTGGTCAACAATGCAGGTATGGGTTCGGTCGAGCGCGGGGATTTTCTCGGGCTGAAACCTGAGAATTTCGACACGATTATTGATGTGAACCTGCGCGGTACTGTGTTTTTTACGCAAGCGGTGGTGAAATCCATGCTGGCGGTGACGGATGTGCGTTTTCCGCGCAGTATCGTGACGATCAGTTCGGTTTCGTCGGTGATGACTTCACCTGAAAGGCTTGATTACTGCATCAGCAAAGCGGGGCTGACAGCCTTCGTGCAGGGGCTTGCTCTGCGCCTCGCCGAAGTACGGATCGGCGTGTTCGAAGTACGTCCCGGTATCATCCGCACCGATATGACAGCGCGTGTTGCCGAGCGTTATGACGGACTGATCGAAGGTGGTCTGGTGCCGATGAAACGCTGGGGCGAGGCAGGCGATGTCGGCGCTATTGTGGCCGGGCTTGCCGGTGGTGATTTCATTTTTGCGACGGGCTCGGCGATCAATGCCGATGGTGGCCTGTCGATTGCGAAGCTTTAGTTTCTCGGGAGGAGAAACGCATGACGTATGACTATATCATCGTTGGCGGCGGACCTGCCGGTTGCGTTCTCGCCAATCGTCTGAGCGAAGATGCAGCGATCAAAGTGCTGTTGCTGGAAGCAGGTGGAAGCGACTGGAATCCGCTGTTTCACATGCCTGCCGGTTTTGCAAAGATGACCAAGGGTGTGGCGAGCTGGGGCTGGGAAACCGTTCCGCAGAAGCATCTCAAAAACCGTGTGTTGCGCTATACGCAGGCAAAAGTCATTGGCGGCGGCTCCAGCATCAATGCGCAGATTTATACACGCGGCAATGCAGCCGATTATGATCTATGGGCTACTGAGGACGGCTGTACCGGCTGGGACTATCGTCATGTGTTGCCCTATTTCAAACGCGCTGAAGACAATCAACGTTTTAACGATGATTTTCACTCCTATGGCGGGCCGCTTGGCGTTTCGATGCCTTCCGCACCATTGCCGATTTGCGACGCCTATATCCGGGCGGGTCAAGAGCTCAGCATTCCGTATAACCCGGACTTCAATGGTCGTGAGCAGGCAGGCGTCGGCTTTTATCAGCTCACCCAGCGCAATCGCCGCCGCTCGTCAGCATCCCTTGCCTATCTCGCAACGATCAGGGATCGCAAGAACCTTACCGTGCGGATGAATGCGCCGGTGCGCAGTATCGATCTGGAAAAGACTCTCGTCACCGGCGTAACACTGATGAACGGCGAGGTTTTGCGCGCAAACCGTGAGGTGATTGTCTCGTCCGGTGCTATCGGCTCGCCGAAGCTTCTGCTGCAATCGGGTATCGGCCCTGCTGACCATCTTAAAAAGGCTGGCGTGAATGTGAGGCACGATCTGCCGGGTGTGGGTGAGAACATGCAGGATCACCTCGATCTGTTTGTTATTGCCGAATGCACAGGCGATCACACCTATGATGGCGTGGCAAAGTTGCATCGGACGCTGGGCGCTGGCCTGCAATATATCTTTCTGCGCTCTGGTCCGGTGGCGTCCAGCCTCTTTGAAACCGGCGGCTTCTGGTATGCTGATCCGGATGCCCGCTCACCGGATATTCAGTTTCATCTGGGTCTTGGTTCGGGCATTGAAGCTGGCGTCGAGAAGCTCAAGAATGCAGGCGTGACGCTTAATTCTGCTTATCTGCATCCGCGTTCGCGTGGAACCGTGCGGCTGGCTTCCAATGATCCGGTTGCAGCACCCCTGATCGACCCGAATTACTGGAGTGATCCGCATGACCGCAAGATGTCGCTTGAAGGTCTGAAGATCGCGCGCGAAATTATGAGCCAGGATGCATTGAAACCTTACGTGATGGCCGAGCGTCTGCCGGGGCCAAAGGTCGTCAGTGACGATGATCTGTTTGACTATGCCTGCGCCAATGCCAAGACCGATCATCATCCGGTCGGCACCTGCAGGATGGGGGCGGATGCGATGGCCGTTGTCGATCTGGATCTTAAAGTGCGCGGTCTTGAAGGTCTGCGGGTGTGCGACAGCTCGATCATGCCGCGCGTTCCCTCGTGCAACACCAATGCACCGACCATCATGGTCGGCGAAAAGGGTGCGGATATTATTCGCGGTCTCGACCCGCTACCGCCTATTGTATTTTCATGGGAGAAAAACGAACACAAGCGGCGTGAAGATCGCTGAGGTGTCGTTTGATATGATAGTAATATTTAATTCTTATTAGAAAAATGTTATTTTTACATATCATACATAAACTCTGATCCTATTAAGAAAGATCGAGATCCTTTCGTCATATATCTGAATTCATTACCATCATGTGTTAATGATCCTGCCGGAAATTGGTTGTTTCTTGTCGATTGAAATTTGATAGAGTTATTTATAATTTCACTTCTTGGGACGACTTTGGTTTCGGCCATATTATATGTAACTGGCATTTTGTATCGATAAGAAATTCTTTTTCCCAAACTTAAAGCGTGTTCGTGAGTTTTTTCCTCATTTAGGAAAGATTGTATAAAATTCGATGAACTTGGCACTTTTTCTATTAAATTTATGCGGTCGAAGTTTGTTTCATTTTTAAAATGGTCAATACGATTGAAAAGCCCAGATGATACGCCTTCTATGTTGAGAGAATTATTATGTAAATTAATTCTCATAAACACTAAATCATCTTCAACTATATTTAATCTTATTTTCCCTTCTATCTCATCAGTAAATGAATAACTAAATTCGGACTGAAGAAAATATTGATCCTTATCTAGAATTTTTACATTTATTTTATTGTCTTGTTCAAAATTTTCATTTTTTCGACTGTATAAAACACTTGGAAAATGATCACTTGTTTGAAGATCTAGTGGTAAAATATGTCTAATATTCGATGGAATTTTCCTGGAATTTATTCCTTCTATCAACGACTTGTATGACATGTTGAGCAGAGATTTCTCTCGATCTATTGATGGAATATACCAATTATCTAGAATTCTGTTAGTCATGATAAATCCTTATGAAAGATTCCGCTTATAATATTTACCAGAATGGTGAAATTCACCTGCTATTCTTTACAGAATATTGGGTTTGTGGCAGTGCTTGAAAAAGTATTCAGAAAAGAATGTACGTTAATTCGGGAGGGGTTGAATGAGTGGGTTTGCGGTCGTCACCGGTGGCAGCACAGGCATTGGCAGGCATCTGGTCTCGGCATTTGCCGAAGCAGGTTACACTGTGGCTTTCAGCTATCTTGGCGATGAAGACGCTGCAGAGACACTCATGGAAGAGATTGAGCTTTCAGGTGGTCAGGCGCTGGGTGTCGCTTGTGATGTCGGCGTTGGAAGTGACGTTGACGCTTTTTTTGACGAGGTTTGCAGTTGGTATGGTGATGCGCCGGACGTGCTCGTTAACAATGCTGGAATTCAGGCCTGGGCATCATTGCTCGAACTTTCCGAAGATGATTGGGACGATGTTATTCGCACCAATATGAAGGGCTGTTTCCTGAATACACAAGCGGCAGCCAGACGCATGGTTGATGTTGGTAAAGCGGGTTCGATCATCAATATAGGCTCGGGTTGCAACAAGCTGGCTTTTCCCAATCTGGTTTCTTACACGGCGTCAAAAGGCGGGATTGAACAATTCACCAAGGTTTCGGCGGTAGAACTCGGACCGAAGGGCATCCGGGTCAATTGCGTCGCACCGGGCGCTATTCTCAACGAGCGCACGATGCAAGAACAGCCAGATTATGCGGCAAGCTGGAGCCGGATTACTCCATTGCGACGCGTTGGTTCTGCCGAGGATATATCAGGGCCGGTGTTGTTTCTAGCATCGGATGCCGCCGGCTTCGTGACCGGGCAGACACTGTGGGTGGATGGCGGCGTGTTTTCACAAGCCAACTGGGCTTATGACAGATGAAACAATAAAACCGATGGGTTATTTGGGCATCCTTAGATGCTCAGCATAGCCGAACAACATCAAGTTGTTTTCTGAATACTTCCCGATTTTTTCTAAATTGTAATTATTGAGGGAAACTTATGGTTTCTCTCGCCTTCTGGGTGCTGGAATTTAAAAAAACACTAATTTACAACGTTTTTCAGAATCGTAATCCCCCTTTTTAAGTGTGTGAGGTTGTTATAATTACCGAAACAAATAAGCTTGTTTGGACAATCATGATTAAAACGATGTCCATAGCTGGCATTACAATAGGCTTTGTTTGGGTATTCGTATTTTTATACATCGGCCATTTTTGGCTCGTATTTTTTCTTTTGTCTCTCGGAGTATTCGCAATATTTGGTATAATTTTAGCCAAATATGGATATTACTCGTCTGCTTTAATAATAAATCAATTGAGTATTTTAACTTTTATAGTTATTTATTGTATTTTTTTTGATTTTCCAACGGAAAAGTTTTCCAGAACAACCCATCAATATATACCTATCGTATTTATTGTTGGATTTGTGAATTATATCAGATTTAAATCAAAATTACAATTATTGGTTATGATATTATCGCTAATATTATACATGTTTTTTATGATTAATTTTAGTTTATCTACTAAATATGACGTTCTTCCTGATCATATAAGGCATAGTAGTGAGTGGATAAATGCGATTTTAAGTGTTTCACTGTTTTCAGCTGCTGTTTTTCTTCTCAAAAATGAATTTGAGGAAGATGGAAGGCTTAAAAAGCAAATTCAGAGTGCGATAGTCGATGATGAACTTGAATTGTTCTACCAGCCTCAGGTCAACTCAGATCGCGATATCATTGGTGTTGAGGCGTTGTTGCGCTGGAGGCACTCTGAGCGAGGATATGTTGCGCCCAATGATTTCCTTCCTGCCGCTCAAAGACTGGGATTAATGCCGCGAATTGGCGGTTGGGTTTTGAACGAATGTTCGAAGACATTGGCCGAGTGGCAGAACAGACCCGGTTTCCAAAGACTTCATATTTCAATGAATATCACAGCTGATCACGTGCTTCTGGATAATTTCCATGAAATTATTATGGATACAATATTGGCTTACGACGTGAATTCGAAGTTATTGCGTTTAGAAATTACTGAAAGCGCATTTATAAATGACTTTATCAAAGTGGAAAAAAATTTACGTAAGCTGAAAGAGAATGGATTTTATATTTCAATTGATGATTTTGGTACGGGATATTCATCTCTTAGCTATATTAAAAGACTTCCAATAAACCAGATTAAGATAGACAGAAGCTTCGTTGCGGATGTTTCGAGCAGCCTCCACGGCGCTGCACTTGCAAAAAATATTATAAGAATGGGCAAGGATCTTGGTATGGATGTTTTAGCAGAGGGGATAGAAAATAAGGATCAGTTCGAATTTATGAAGGTAAATGGCTGTAATGAATTTCAAGGTTTTTATTACGGTAAACCTATGAACAAGAATGATTTTGAGGCGCTCTTTTCGCGTCGGCAAAACGGAGCATAAAATCAGCTCTGATATTTGCAATGCACCTGCACAAGAATTGGGTAAATGGTGATCCCGACTGGATTCGAACCAGTGGCCTCAAGATTAGGAATCTTGCGCTCTATCCTACTGAGCTACGGGACCAGCACCATCAAAGCCCTGCTTGCGCTGAGCATTTTCCGACACATACTGTTTTTCATGGCTTTCGCCAACCCCGCAAAAAGCGGGGCAGGCGCATTTATTTGCATATTGCGTTTCAGGCGGCGAGGGCGGTTTCAATCACCGACACGAAATAACTCACGCCATAAGGAATGGCTTCGTCATTGAAGTCGTAAGCGGGATGATGCAGGCCCGGTGTGTCGCCATTGCCAAGGAAGATATAAGCGCCGGGACGCGCTTCCAGCATATAGGAAAAATCCTCCGCAGCCATCATCGGGGCCACATCGGTTTTCACCTTGCCTTCGCCAGCGACATTTTTTGCAACGCGGGCGGCAAAATCGGTCTGGTCATCGTGGTTGTACGTAACCGGATAATTATTCTTGTAGCGAACGGTGATTTCCGCACCAGTTACAGCCGCGATACCAGCCGCTGCATCGCGAATGCGCTTTTCGGCATAGGCGCGCGTTTCTTTGCTGAGCGTGCGCACCGTGCCCGAAAGTTTTGCTGTTTCCGGAATGACGTTATAGGCTTCGCCAGCGTTGAATTTCGTGACCGAAATCACGAGCGAATCGAGCGGGTCGATATTGCGCGAAACGACGCTCTGTATGGCGATATGCAGTTGTGAACCGGCTAGGATCGGATCAATTGTGCGGTGTGGCTGTGCTGCGTGGCCACCGCGTCCTTTGATTAAAAAATCGAATTCATCGGTGGCTGCCATGATCGGGCCTTTGCACATAGCAAACTGGCCGACCGGCAGGCTTGGAAGATTATGCACGCCATAGACTTCCGTAATACCGAAACGGTCCATCACGCCGTCCTGAACCATGGCGAGTGCACCTGCGCCACCTTCTTCGGCTGGCTGGAAAAGCAGGACAGCAGAGCCACGGAAATTGCGGGTTTCAGCGAGATATTGCGCTGCACCCAATAGCATTGCCGTGTGACCATCATGACCGCAGGAATGCGCTTTACCCGGATTTTTGGAGGCCCATTCGACGCCGCTGGTCTCGTTAATCGGCAGTGCATCCATATCGGCGCGCAGACCAATCGCCGGACCCTCTCCGTGACGACCTTTGATGACGGCGACAACACCGCTGCGACCAATGCCGGTTTCGACCAGATCACAACCAAAAGACTTCAGCTTTTCTTCGACAAATCGTGCGGTTTCGTGAACGTCATAAAGCAGTTCAGGGTTCTGATGCAGATGACGGCGCCATGCGGCGATCTCCGCTTGAGTTTCGACGACACGATTAAGCACTGGCATTTCAAAAATATCCTGAGATTCTTTATGTACAGAAGTTGTCAGGATATGACGTTTCGGTGAAAGCGGGCAATCCCTATTTGCCTTTTGATTGCCACATGGCATAGATAACAGAAAGTAAATTCTTCTTTTTGATTGATGTATTCGCAAGCGGTTATCGTTCTTGCTGATTGGAACTACGAATGATCTCGAAGTCGTTGAAAATCCTTTGTGCAGCCGCGGCTCTTTCAGCCCTGGCTTTGTCGAGCGCTCTGGCGAACCCATCAATTGCTGTCGATGTGGCCACCGGTAAGGTTTATTCGGCTCAGGATCCATTTCAGCGCTGGTATCCGGCGTCGCTCACCAAGATGATGACGGCTTATGTTACATTTCGGGCGCTCCAGTCGGGACAGTTGACGCTTGAGTCACCGGTCAAGATGACCGTCAATGCTTCCAAAGAGCCGCCAAGCAAGATGGGCTATCGCCCTGGTTCGGTGCTGACGCTGGATAACGCGCTGAAAATCATGCTGGTCAAGTCGGCCAATGACGTATCGGTTGCCGTTGCAGAAGCGGTTGGCGGCAGCGAGGCTGCTTTCGTCAAGCGCATGAATGCAGAAGCGCAGCGCCTTGGCATGAGTGGAACCCATTTCGCTAATCCGAACGGTTTGCATGATCCCAATAATTATTCGACTGCGCATGATCTGGCGGTGCTTGGCGTGCAGCTGCGTCGTGAGTTCCCGCAATATGCGCATTATTTCAATACGGAAGCAATTGATGCGGGTGATGGTAAGAAGCCACAGGCCAATTACAACATTCTGCTTGGTCGTTTCGACGGCGCGGACGGTATGAAAACCGGCTTTGTCTGTGCATCCGGCTTTAATCTGGCCAGTTCCGCAACGCGTCAGGGCCGGACAATTCTGGCTGTGGTTCTGGGGGCCGATCGTCAGGAAACCCGCGCAGTTCAGGCAGCGCAGCTGATGACCGATGCTTTCCGCTCCAATGGTGCCGGTGTGCCGACGCTTGGCAACATGGTGCCGCCCGCAAGCAGCGCGGTTCATCAGGCCGTGGATATGCGCAAAACCATTTGCAGCCAGCAGGCTATGGCTGATCGCTGGGATGGTCGCGATGTGGAAGGGCGGTTGCAGCTCAATTCGCCTTATATCCACGCGATGACCCGCGAGCCTGTGCCGGTTCAGGTCGGACTTGTTTCGGCTCCGCCGGCAAAGATCACCCGCGTTGGTCAGCTCGATATTTCGCAGGTTCCGGTGCCAATGCCACGTCCGCAGCGCACATCCGCTTCAATCAACTAAGATAGACCCATGCCGCATCCAATTCCTGTTTCCGTGCTGACCGGCTTTCTTGGGTCGGGCAAGACCACGCTGCTTAATCGCTTGCTCAAAGACCCGGCGCTGACCGATACGGCTGTGATCATCAATGAATTTGGTGAAGTCAGCATTGATCATCTGCTGGTTGAAGAAGCCAGCGAAGGGGTGATCGAACTTGCCGATGGTTGCCTGTGCTGCACGGTGCGCGGCGAGTTGGTGGATACGCTGGCCGATCTGATTGACCGTCTTCAGACGGGCAAGATCAAGGCATTGAAGCGGATAATCATCGAGACAACAGGTCTTGCCGATCCGGCTCCGGTGCTGCATTCGATTATGGGTCATCCGGTTCTGATTCAGGCGCTTCGTCTCGATGGCGTGCTGGCGACCGTTGATGCCGTCAATGGCATGGCGACGCTTGATAATCATGAGGAAGCGGTCAAGCAGGCGGCAATGGCTGATCGTATCATCATCACCAAAGCTGACATGCCGGAAGCGCAGGCAGGACTTGGAGCGCTCAAAGCGCGGCTGAAGCTGCTTAATCCGGGTGCGGATATTCTGGAAGCATCCGATACACGCACGGGCTATGCAGCTCTGTTTGAATGCGGGCTTTATAATCCTGAGACCAAAACGGCGGATGTGCAGCACTGGCTGAACGCCGAAGCCTATGAGGATGATCATCATCACGATCATTCGCACCATCATGACCATGGGCATGACCACAGCCATGACCATGATCATGTGTGCGGCCCTGATTGTGATCATGAGCATCACCATCACCATGGGCATCACCACCATCATCATGATGATGCGATCCGTTCATTCTCGCTGCGTCATAAGGAGCCGATTCCGTTCTCAACGTTTGAAATGTTTCTTGATCTGCTGCGTTCGACCCACGGCGAGAAGCTGCTGCGCGTGAAAGGCATCGTGCAGATTGCAGAAGACCCGGAGCGTCCGTTGGTCATTCATGGTGTGCAGAAGATTTTCCATCCCCCCGCACGTCTGCCAAAATGGCCCAAGGATGAGCATGAAACGCTTTTGGTGATGATCGTCAAGGATTTGCCGGAAGCCTATGTGCGTGAGCTTTTCGATGCATTTCTCGGCAAAGCGGGGATTGATCGTCCAGACCGTGCCGCGATGATGGATAATCCGCTGGCAATTCCCGGATTTTCGACGCGATAATTATTTTTTCTGAATGAGAAAACGGTGAAGGTTTTCATGGCGCTCTTGCGAAAGCAGAGCGTGACCTTCCTGTGTGCAGAAATGTGGAAGGTCAATGCCCGACAGCGGGTCGGTTGCTTCGACCCAAAGAAGCGCACCGGCTGGCATGTTTTGCAGGCGATTGCGTGTTTTTAAAACGGGAAGAGGGCATTTAAGCCCTCTCAAATCATAGACCGGAATGTCTTCACGCATTGCGTTTTAGTTTCCGCCGAGCTTCCACCATGCCTTTTTCTTTTCAGGCGCTGGTGCTGCCACAGATTCAGCAACGGTGTTTGCCGTGGTCATGGGCGAAACAGTGGCTGGGTTCTGCTGCGGAACAGGCACGGAAGCTGTTTGTGTTGCATCAACGACCGCTGGTGTTGCTGCAATTGCTGTGTTTGGCTGCACCGAGATCGGTGTTGCCGCAGGCGCAATATCCGGAGCATTTGGTGTTTCAGCCGATGAAGGCGAAAGTGACGGTGGTTCACGCGTTACTTTCTCGCCACGCGCGCGCGCTGCACTCCATGCCGAGACAAGCTTCGCTTCGGTTAGGCCCTGAATGGATGGTGCAGGCTTCTTTTGTGCCGCACTAAAGGCCGACTGGAATGTCTTTTCATACGATGTCGTATAGGCCATCGATTCAGCATTGGCAGAAGGTGGGCAGGCATCGGTTGCGGAAAGCGGCTGACCATTTGGTGTCGGTACGTTGAAAACGTAGCGCTTTTCGCAAACGTCAACTTTTGGCGGCACTTTGGTTGCTTCAAAGGCGTCATAGCCCTGCTTGAGCATTTTCCAAAAAGCATAGTTCTGGTCGTTCTTATAACGCGCCATATTGGCTGCGGTCATACGGAACGGGAAGGCTTGAATCTGGAAGTCACGCTGTCCGCCCTTGAAAGCGTCGCGCCCAAAAGCATAAATTTCGCTCACGCTCTCATCGGTCATCGAATAGCAGCCTGACGAGGAACAGGCGCCATGGACCATTAGATTCTGGCCTGTGCGGTTATGCGCACGGTCATAGGCGTTGGGGAAGCCGATGTTGAAAGCAAGGTGGTATTGCGAATTCGGGTTCATCTGCGCCGGGCGGACTGTATAGAACCCTTCAGGCGCCTGACGATCACCTTCGATGAATTTCGGGCCAAGTTTACCGGACCATTTGCAAATCTCATAAGAGGCAATCTGGTCGTATTTGCCGTTATTCTTCTGCTTCCAGACCTCAAGGACGCCTTCCTCCTTGAAAATGCGGACCATGACGGGCGAAGTGCGGCTCATGCCCTTCGACTTCATCTTGGCGACCATCTTCGCGGAAAGTGGCTTTTCAGCCCGAAGGCTGAGATCGGAAACGGACGAACCCTGACAACCCGCAAGCAGAGCGGAGGCCATGAGAGTTGCAAAAAGTGCGGTTCTGATCTTCATATCGCATCAAGCCTGTTTCGAAATCTGAATTTTCAGTATTCGTTTATTAACAACAAAACCTTTCAGTATCGTTGATAATTCCTTGCTCAAATACCTAAAAAACAGCGTGTCCGCAATATGGCGGAAATGGCGGCATGATGCAAATCCGGCGCAGTTTGAGCTGCGCCGGAGCGGGTTTTTAAATTTTAGGGTAAATTAAAGGTTACGACCGATCTCCAGGAACTTCTGGCGGCGTTCCTGTTTCAACGTTTCACCATCGACATCTTTCATCGAGCGCAGCGAAGCGGTGATGATGTCGCCAGCGGCTGCAATGGTCGATTCCTTGCCGCGATGAGCGCCGCCGAGCGGTTCCGGGATGATACCGTCGATGACCTTGAGATCGAACAGATCCTGCGCGGTGATGCGCATATTTGATGCTGCATCCTTGGCGCGCGTTGAATCGTGCCAGAGGATTGAGGCCGCACCTTCCGGCGAAATCACCGAATAGATCGAATGTTCAAGCATATAGACGCGGTTTGCGACAGCAATCGCGATTGCGCCGCCCGAACCACCTTCACCGATGATGATCGAAATGACAGGCACGCGCAGCTTGAGGCATTCTGCCGTCGAACGCGCAATGGCTTCGGCCTGACCGCGCTCTTCTGCGCTCACGCCCGGATAAGCACCGGCGGTATCGACAAAAGTGATCAGCGGCAGCTGAAAACGGTCGGCCATTTCCATGATGCGTACCGCCTTGCGGTAGCCTTCAGGACGGGCCGAACCGAAATTGTGCTTGAGGCGCGTCTTGGTGTCTGAGCCTTTTTCCTGACCGAGAATGGCAACAGCCTGACCATTGAAACGGGCGAAACCGCCCTGAATGGCTTCGTCATTGGCAAACTGGCGGTCACCGGCCAAAGGCGTGAATTCGGTGAAAAGCGCGTTTATATATTCAAGGCAGTGCGGACGATCCGGGTGGCGGGCGATCTGCGCCTTCTGCCATGGGGTCAGCTTGCGATAAATATCCTTGAGCGCATCGGCCGAGCGTTTCTCGAGACGACTGATCTCGTCGCTCATCTCAACACTGCCCTGTTCCTGAGCGAGTTTTTTCAGCTCAAGGATCTGGCCTTCAAGGTCTGCGACGGGTTTTTCAAAATCGAGATAGTTATACATCGGGCCTGACTATTGTGCGTTTCCAGAGATGTTGGCCATAAAACACCCCAGATAACGGCTGTTTTACGACGCCTTACATATTTACTTCGAGCGCATCTTGCAAATTTTTCTGAAATTCTCTTAAACGCCGCGCGCTTAATCGGCAAGCGGATGATGTTCACTTACCAGCTTATGCAGTCTTTCTTCCAGAACATGCGTATAAATTTGCGTGGTTGAAATGTCGGAATGACCCAGCAATTGCTGCACAGTTCTTAAGTCTGCACCATTTTGCAAAAGGTGGCTGGCAAAGGCGTGACGCAGCACATGCGGAGAGATGGACGCGCTTGAAAGCCCGGCACGTGCTGCCAAAATTTTCAGCTCGCGGCCAAAAACCTGTCGCGCCAGATGCCCGGTTTCAGAAAAGGCGGGAAAGAGCCACGGATTATCATCGCTGCCGGGTAAGCCATCGCGCACCACGATAAAGGCTTGCAGTGCTTCGCGCGCTTTGGGCGACAACGGCACCATGCGGTCCTTTGAGCCTTTGCCACGCACAATCAGAAAGCGATGGTCGGTACGAGCAACGCTTACTGGCAGACCGACAAGCTCAGAGACACGCAAGCCGGTCGCATAAAGCGTTTCGAGAAGCGCATGAAGACGCAAGGCCTTGAAATGCTCGGCTGGCTCCGTTGCTTCCTGTGCTTCTTGTGCTGCACGGTCGAGAAGGCGACCGACATTTTCGACGCTCATGATTTTTGGTAGTGGCTTCTGCTTCTTTGGCGCATCGATCACACTGGTCGGATCGTCCTGCCGAAAGCCTTCCGCATAGAGAAAGCGATAAAATTGTCTGAGTGCAGACAGACGCCTCGCTTGTGACGTGGCCGCGAAGCCTTCATCGGCCATGCTATTGAGAACATGGCGGATATCGTCGGTCTTGGCCTCAGCGAGATTGATGCCGCGCGCTGTGAGCATATCAGCTGCTGCTTCCAGATCGCGCTGATAGGATTCCAGCGTATTATGCGCTGCGCCGCGTTCCGCACTCATCATTTCAAGAAAGTTTTCAATCGCGAGTGATGCGCGCATGTCTATTCCTGAGCATCCGTGTTGTCTTCCACGACTGGCGCTGGTTGTGTCGGCGGCGCAATGACGGTCTGCTTCAACTTCGATGATGGAATCTCGATTGTGATTTCGTGGGTGGTGGGCTTCACGAAAGTAGCGAGCGAGAACATTGCGCCATAAATTATGACAGCAATCACAGCGAGCAGGAGGAGGATGCGCGTCAGCGTGGGCATGTGTTGTTTATGCTCGGCTATTGAGACGAAAGCAAGGAGCACC
The DNA here is from genome assembly GCF_032190615.1 of Brucella pseudogrignonensis. Taxonomy (NCBI): domain Bacteria; kingdom Pseudomonadati; phylum Pseudomonadota; class Alphaproteobacteria; order Hyphomicrobiales; family Brucellaceae; genus Brucella; species Brucella pseudogrignonensis. Next base: position 1,199,534 of record NZ_JAVLAT010000001.1, on the reverse strand, counting down.
CGCGCTTGGCGCTAAAAAGCCGTATTTGGTTCGGTTTTGTCGATGAAAGGATTGACGGCGCACGGTTTTTGATATGGAACCGGAAGAAATGGATGAGGCCAATGAGCAGTACAACAAAACAAACAGATATTAACGAGAAGGCGGACCTTGTTCGTCAGCTTCTTGGCGCGAAAGTGGTTGTTCTTGTTGGGCTGATGGGTGCAGGCAAATCGACGGTTGGCCGCAAAGTGGCAGCCATGCTCAACTTGCCGTTTAAGGATGCGGATAACGAGATCGAGTCTGCGGCCCGCATGACGATCCCTGAATTGTTCGATGCCTATGGCGAGGCGGAGTTTCGTGATCTTGAGCGCCGCGTGATCCTGCGTCTGCTTGAAGATGGTCCGATGGTTCTTGCCACTGGCGGCGGCGCATATATGAACGCCGAAACCCGGGCAGCGATCGCCGCAAACGGTGTTTCGATCTGGCTCAATGCGGAGCTGGATGTCTTGATGGATCGCGTTTCGCGCCGCCAAAATCGTCCGCTTCTCAAGAATGATGATCCGCGTGGCGTGATGCAGCGGCTGATGGATGTACGCTATCCTGTTTATGCGCTGGCAGATGTTCATGCCATGACGCGCGACGACAAAAAAGAAGTGATTGCCGGAGAGCTGATCGATGTTCTGATCGCGCATCTGGATAAGGATCAGGTTTAAAGCCTCGGGGAGAATGCAATGAGTGCCGACAATGTAACAGTTCCGGTTTCGCTGGGGGACCGGTCTTATGAAATTCTGATCGGCAAAGGATTGGTTGCACGCGCTGGCGAAGAAGTTTCAAAGCGTATGCCGGGCATTCGTGTGGCAATCGTCACCGACGAAAATGTCGCCAAAGCGCATCTTGAAGCACTCACAGAGAGCTTTGCGCGCGCAGGCATCGAATCAACGCCGGTGATCGTTGCTCCTGGTGAAAAGTCGAAATCGTTTTCAGTGCTTGAAACCGTCACCAATGCTGTGCTTGCAGCGCGGCTTGAGCGTGGTGACGCGGTGGTTGCTTTTGGCGGTGGCGTGGTCGGCGATCTTTCCGGTTTTGTTGCGGGCATTGTGCGGCGCGGTATGAATTTCGTGCAGATGCCGACTTCGCTTTTGTCGCAGGTGGATTCCTCCGTTGGTGGCAAGACGGGCATCAACACCCAATATGGCAAGAACCTTGTGGGTGTTTTCTATCAGCCGCGGCTGGTGCTGGCCGATACAGACGTGCTCGACACATTAAGCCCACGCGAATTTCGTGCAGGCTATGCCGAAGTTGCGAAATACGGACTGATTGATCGCCCGGATTTCTTCGCATGGCTTGAGAAAAACTGGGAAGCGGTTTTTGCAGGCGGGGCAGCACGCACGCAAGCCATTGCTGAATCATGCCGCTCGAAGGCTGCAGTTGTCGCACGCGACGAGCATGAAAACGGTGATCGTGCACTGCTTAATCTCGGTCATACATTCGGTCATGCGCTGGAAACAGCGACAGGATATGATTCAAGCCGTCTGGTGCATGGCGAAGGCGTTGCCATCGGTATGGCGCTCGCACATCGCTTTTCGGTGAAGATGAACCTTTGCGGCATTGAAGACGCGGAACGTGTCGAGGCGCATCTGAAGACTGTTGGTCTTCCGACATCGCTAAATGATGTGCCGGGTGGTCTGCCGGACGCTGAAAAGCTGATGGATTACATCGCACAGGACAAAAAAGTCTCGCGTGGAGCGCTGACCTTCATTCTGACACGCGGAATTGGCCAGTCTTTCATTGCCAGGGATGTGCCGGCGACCGCCGTCCTGGAGTTTCTGAAGGAACGTCTCTCCGTCTAACCCTAAAAGGATTACGAGAATGATTTTTGAGCTATGGATCATGTGTGGTATTATCCTGCTCTGCATCATTTTGTCGGCCTTTTTTTCCGGTGCAGAGACAGCGCTGACTGCGGCATCTCGCGCTCGCATGCTCACCTATGAGCATAATGGCGATGAGCGTGCCACAGTCGTGCAATATCTGATCAGCAAGCGGGATCGATTGATCGGCGTTCTTCTGATTGGTAATAACCTTGCCAATATCCTTGCATCGTCTATTGCCGCCAATATCTTTCTGCAGATGTTTGGCGACGCTGGCGTTGCATATTCGACGCTCGCCATGACGGTTATTCTGGTTATTTTTGCAGAAGTGCTGCCAAAGTCCTGGGCCATTTCCAGCCCTGACCGCTTTTCGCTGAATGTTGCACGCCCGGTTTCCGCTGTTGTCACGCTGGTTGGTCCGGTTTCGGGTCTGGTAAACTGGATTGTGCGCAAAATCCTGCGACTGTTTGGCGTCAATCTCGTATCCGGCCATTCAATGCTTTCTGCTCAGGACGAATTACGCGGAGCGGTCGAGGTTCTGCATCGCGACAAATCGCTGGTGAAGGAAGACCGTGACCAGCTTGGTGGTTTGCTGGACTTAAAGGAACTGGAAGTCAGCGACGTGATGGTGCATCGCACGTCCATGGGGATCATCAACGCTGATGCGCCTGCCGATCAGATCGTTGGCGAGATTCTTGCAAGTCCGCATACCCGTATGCCTGTTTGGCGTGATGAGATTGATAATATCGTTGGTATTATTCACACCAAGGATTTGCTGCGTGCGCTTTACAGCGTCGACAATGATTTTTCGCGCATCAATATTATGGACGTGGCGCGCAAGCCCTGGTTTGTGCTCGATACAACCACGCTTCAGGACCAGCTCGACGCATTCTTGCGCCGCAAAGCGCATATCGCCATTGTCGTCGATGAGTATGGTGATGTGCAGGGGTTGGTGACGCTCGAAGACATTCTCGAAGAGATTGTCGGAGATATTGCAGATGAGCACGACATTGATATTGAGGGCGTTCGACTGCAACCCGATGGTTCCTTAATTGTCGATGGATCATTGCCGGTCCGCGATCTCAACCGTGCATTGGGCTGGAATCTTCCTGATGAGGAAGCGACGACAATCGCCGGTCTTGTCATCCATGAAACGCAGTCGATTCCAGAAGTGAAGCAAGCTTTTACCTTTCACGGCAAGCGTTTTTCAGTGCTGAGAAAAGAGAAGAATCGACTAATGCGTCTGCGAATCGTACCGCTCGATGCAGATGGTAAGCCTGTTTCCAATCCGGTTGCTGGGCGAGTGCTAAATTAATGGCCGTTCCCGCAAACAAGCAGGAATTGCTTGCGGCGATTGAAACCAATTATGCGCGACTGGTGCTTGATCTTAGTCGGGTGGCGCCTGAACAATCCGCGCTCAAAACCATGGAAGGTCATGCCAAAGGCACGTTGATGAGTGTGCATGATTTGGTTGCTTATCTGGTTGGCTGGAACGAGCTTGTGATCAAATGGTGCGCGCGAAGGGATCAGGGGTTTAGCGTTGATTTTCCGGAAACGGGTTTCAAATGGAATGAACTGGGCAAGCTCGCGGCAAAGTTTTATCGTGATTATGAAGATGTATCGTTTAGCGCGCTTCTGATCCGGTTCGAAATTGCCAAAAATGCGCTGGTCGCATTGATTAAGGCGCGCACGGATGCAGAGCTTTATGGTGTTTCGTGGTACGAGAAATATACGCTCGGACGCATGATTCAGTTCAATACATCCTCGCCCTATGCCAATGCGCGGGGACGTTTGGGCAAATGGCTTAAGGCTGAGACATAAAAACTATCAGCGACGGGTTTGTTCGCCGGGTGCTGATGGTTCCAGCGCCAGCGCGTGAACGCCCGTATTAAGTTCATCTTTCAGCAGATCATTGATCGCGCGGTGACGCGCAATGCGGCTTAAGCCTGTGAAAGCATCGGACACGATGCGCACGCGAAAATGTGTTTCGCCGGTGCCGTCATAGACCTCATGATTGCCACGATCTTCGTGATGATGGCCGGCATGGAGATGGCTTTCATTGATGATTTCAAGCTTTTCGGGCGCAAAAGCTGCTTGCAGTTTTGCTTCCATCGAAGATTGTTTGCTATTGTGAATGGACATTTGGGCCAGTTCTCCCCATATAGACGCTGTGCCTCATATAGACGTCGCCTTGGCGACAATCGGTGGGGCAAATCCGCACAGGAATTGTTATCTGTATAAAATTTTCGCCCTGACCTCTTGGCCAAAACCATTCAGGACGAAAAGTCAATTCTTGTTTCGTCACTCTTATTCCGCATAATCCGATTCGATGACAACGAACTCAAAATTTTTCGACAGCATCCGCATCCGTCCCAAGAAGGAAGCGGAAAAGAAGTCCAGTGGTCCCTGCTGCCAATGGGATGGTTGTGACAAGCCTGGTACGCATCGTGCCCCGGTTGGGCGTGAGCGCGAGGGTGAGTATCTGCGTTTCTGCGTGGATCATGTCCGCGAATATAATAAGAATTTCAATTATTTCTCCGGTCTGACAGACAGCGATATTTCGAAATTCCAGAAGGACGCTATCACTGGCAATCGTCCAACCTGGTCTACGGCTTCCAACGCGACAGCCAAAACCCGTACGTCGCCGGATATGGCGACACGGCGTTCGGGTTCTGCTGCCTATCAGAACCGTATGCGTGATCCGTTTGGCTTCGTGAAGGATGCTAAAAACAACACCGGTACCGCCAAGGCTGTGCAGCGCAAACCGCGCACTTTGGAAGTAAAGGCACTTGGAACACTCGGTCTTGATGCAAATTCAACTAGCGATATGATTAAGTCTCGCTATAAAGAACTTGTGAAGCAACACCATCCCGATGCAAATGGTGGTGACCGCGGGTCTGAAGAAAGATTTCGCGAGGTCATTCAGGCTTATCAATTGCTCAAGACGGCAGGTTTTTGCTAAAGCCTGTTTGGGCTTTATGAGCCGAGTATCAGGGCATTCTTTGCCCTGACGGACATTCATCTACTGCGCTTTCGTGCAGATGCGATTACGGATGCCCGCAACTGAACTCAAGGGGCGCCATCCGGCTCGCTGGAAATCGGCCTCCTGATTGAATTTGAATGTCGCGGCAGGACAGTTCCTGTCGCTCTGGAGGCATGATGAACAAGGTTGAGCGGGATATAGCCAATTTGCCGGATACGACGGTTTCGGTACGCGAAGTGTTCGGGATCGATTCCGACATGCGTGTGCCAGCCTATGCGGCAGGCGATTCCTATGTGCCGGAAATAGACCCGGATTATATTTTTGACCGCACCACGACGCTCGCGATCCTCGCAGGATTTGCCTATAATCGTCGCGTGATGGTTTCCGGTTATCATGGTACGGGTAAATCGACCCATATCGAACAGGTCGCAGCCCGCCTCAACTGGCCTTGTGTCCGTATCAATCTCGACAGCCATGTCAGCCGTATCGATCTTGTCGGTAAGGATGCAATCGTCGTCAAAGACGGCGTACAGGTTACCGAATTCAAAGACGGTATTCTGCCCTGGGCCTATCAGCACAATGTTGCGCTGGTTTTTGACGAATATGATGCGGGACGCCCGGACGTCATGTTCGTGATCCAGCGCGTTCTGGAGACCTCTGGCCGTCTGACGCTTCTCGATCAGAGCCGCGTGATCCGGCCGCATCCAGCGTTCCGCATGTTTGCAACAGCAAATACCGTTGGTCTCGGCGACACGACCGGCCTCTATCATGGCACGCAGCAGATCAATCAGGCACAGATGGACCGCTGGTCGATCGTGACGACGCTGAATTATTTGCCGCACGACAATGAAGTGAACATCATTCTCGCTAAATCCAAGCATTACCAGAATGCTGAAGGTCGCGAGATCGTCAACAAGATGGTTCGCGTTGCCGACATGACCCGTCAGGCTTTCATCAATGGTGATCTTTCCACCGTGATGAGCCCGCGTACCGTCATTACCTGGTCTGAAAATGCCGCGATCTTCAATGATGTCGGCTTTGCATTCCGCCTGACCTTCCTCAACAAGTGCGATGAACTTGAGCGCCAGACGGTGGCTGAGTTCTATCAGCGCGCTTTCGGTGAGGAACTTCCAGAATCGGCTGCCAATATCGTTTTGGCATAAGACTGGATGATGCCTGCCGCTCATTGAGAGCGGCAGCGCTTTTAACGCATGTCGTTATCGGAAAACCGGTTCCCACTTTTCCGCGACATGCTTTATATAAAGTCAGGAAAAGCAGATGTCGGGCCAGAAGGCAGGAATTGGCGATAATTCGCGCGAGCGCAAAAACGGACCAGTGGATTCGGAGCCGTTCAAGCGGGCGATGACCGTGACCATGCGCGCCATTTCCGGTGAGAACGAGCTGGAAGTGGCTTTCAGCAATGATCGCCCTGCGCTGACTGGCAACCGTGCCCGCCTGCCTGATCTTCCAAAGCGCCCGACTGCTCATGATGTTGCCGTCACACGCGGCCTTGGCGATTCCATGGCGCTGCGTCAGGCGCGCCATAATGCCCGCATTCATGCGAGCCTTGCGCCGGAAGGCAAACAGGCGCGCGCGATCTATGACGCGGTTGAGCAGGCGCGTGTCGAATCGATTGGCGCACGCGCCATGGCAGGTGTTGCCGAAAACCTTTCGGTGATGCTGGCTGATAAATATGCCCGCGCCAATTTTTCCGCAGTGACTGACAAAGAAGATGCACCGCTTGAAGAAGCTGTGTCGCTTCTCCTGCGTGAAAAGCTGACCGGACGCAAAGCGCCAGCTGAAGCTGGTCCTGTACTCGATCTCTGGCGCGAATGGATTGAGCAGAAGGCTGGTCCTGAACTCGCACGTCTTGGCGAAAATCTCGAAGACCAGCAGGCCTTTGCGCGCACCGTGCGCGACATGCTGGCCTCAATGGATATGGCTGAGGAGCTTTCGCAGGAAGAGCAGAGCGACGAGCAGGACGAGGATAACGAGCAGACGCCGGAGCAGGACGAAAACGAAGAGGGCGGCGAGGAAAATCAGGAAGGTTCTGATTCTGCGGAAAGCGACGAATCGGACAATTCCAGCGAAGAAGGCGAGCAGGGCGAAATGGAGGCCACTGACGCCTCTTCCGATGATCTGGACGATAGCGAGGATGTTGACGCGGAAACGCCGGGCGACACACGCCGTCAAAACCAGCCTTTTGCCAATTTTGCCGAACATGTTGATTATAATGTCTTCACCCATGAGTTTGATGAAGAGGTTGAGGCCACCGATCTTTGTGACGAGGCCGAACTTGCGCGTCTGCGCGGCTTTCTCGACAAGCAACTGGCCAATTTGCAAGGTGTTGTTGGCAGGCTTGCCAACCGTTTGCAGCGTCGCCTGATGGCGCAGCAAAACCGCTCATGGGACTTTGATCTGGAAGAGGGTTATCTCGATAGTGCGCGTCTGGTGCGTATCGTGATCGACCCGACACAGCCGCTATCCTACAAGATGGAGCGGGATACGGATTTCCGCGATACGGTTGTCACGCTGGTGATCGATAATTCCGGCTCGATGCGTGGCCGCCCGATTACGGTTGCAGCGACCTGTGCCGATATTCTGGCCCGTACGCTCGAGCGTTGCGGCGTGAAGGTCGAGATTTTGGGCTTTACAACCAAGGCTTGGAAGGGTGGGCAGTCACGCGAAGCATGGCTTGGTCGTGGCAAGCCATCCAATCCGGGCCGCCTGAATGATCTGCGTCATATCATTTACAAACGCGCAGATGCGCCGTGGCGGCGTGCACGCAACAATCTTGGCCTGATGATGCGGGAAGGGCTGCTCAAGGAAAATATCGATGGTGAGGCGCTGATCTGGGCGCATCAGCGTCTATTGGCACGTCCTGAACAGCGCAAGATCATGATGATGATTTCTGACGGTGCGCCGGTGGATGATTCCACACTTTCGGTCAATCCGGGCAATTATCTGGAACGCCATTTGCGTGCTGTCATCGAAGAGATTGAAACCCGCTCGCCTGTTGAGCTGATTGCCATTGGTATTGGCCATGATGTGACGCGCTATTATCAGCGTGCTGTGACGATTGTGGATGCTGAAGAGCTCGCCGGTGCAATGACCGAACAGCTCGCGTCCCTGTTTGAAGAACAGGGTGCAGGCGGGGCAGGGCGCGGACGCAGGCGTTCAGGCAGATAAGACTGCATAAATGAAAGGGGCCTGAAGGCCCCTTTCATTTACGATCCGGCGCATAAAGCGCTGGGGCGAAAACCGCCAGAATGGCACCGTAAGGCACAAGCATCAGTGTTCCCATCACAACCTTCACAAAGAAGTCGCCGATAGCCAGTGAGGCCCAGAGCGGCATGCCAAGGCCAAGGAAAGCGGCAGGATCGGTCAGCGATGAATCGGGCAGACCGGTTATGGCATCGATCCATGCAAATTGCGCGGCAAAGGCGATAGAGAAGAACAGCACCGTATCGACAATCGAGCCGAACATCGCAGCCGCAAAAGGTGCTTTCCACCATGTCTTCTGACGTAGACGGTTGAAGACCGTAATGTCCATCAATTGCGCGATCAGAAATGCCGAACCGGACGCAATGGCGATACGCGGTGTTGCCAGCCAGATTGACATGAAAACGCCAAGGACAAAACCCGCATAGACGACTTTGCGCGCGGCCGCAGGACCGAAGCGACGGTTCGTCAGATCATTAACGAGGAAGGCAAATGGATAGGTGAAGGCGCCATAGGTCAGCATTTCGCCGAGGCCAAAGTGCTCAAATGGATATTGCACAAGGATATTGGAAGCGGCGACAGCCGCGCACATGCACAATATAGCCGGCAAAAGCCGGGACAACGCAGGGCTAGCAGAAAACATTTTTTTATCCTGGGTGATGTCACCAGTAAAAAAGGCTGACGCGAGTCAGCCTTTTTTGTCAAAACTTAAAAAGCTGATTGCTTATGCAGCAACTTCAGCCTGCTTCTTCGCGATCTGACGCTTCAGCAGGCGAGCGCGCTGCGAAAGTTCTTTGTCGTCAGACTTTGCGAGGAAAGCGTCGAGGCCACCGCGATGCTCAACCGAACGCAGAGCAGAAGCGGAAACGCGAAGACGGTAGCTCTGGCCGAGAACTTCGGACATAAGCGTAACATTGCAGAGGTTCGGCAGGAAGCGGCGACGCGTACGGTTGTTCGCGTGGCTAACATTGTTGCCGTACTGGACCGAGGTGCCGGTCAATTCACAAGCGCGGGACATTTTGGTCTCACCTTCAAATTTTTGTTTCTCAGGCCCCGACTCGAATGTCCGAATTCAACGCAATCATAGCAGTATTACTGCTGCTGGCGCGCGATCTCGGACAGGCGGCCTATTGGGAAAGTCGCGTTTCTATAGTGAGAGTAGCGATTACAGTCAAGATAGATTCCGTCAGCATGACCTAAAGGCGCGCAATTCCGGCAGTTTTCAGCCCGGATCATGCCAGCCGATCATAACTTTGCCAGCTTTTTCTGTTCGACACAGCATGTCAATTAGAAATCTGGCGCAGATTTTGAGCTCTTGATAGTCGAAAGCTTAAAAGCAAGACACAGCATCTGTCGAGAAAGAGAATCGGTTACAGGTGTAGTTCATGGATCAAGTGGCCGGGCATCATTCTTGCGAGCAGATTGATGTGACGCTGATTAAGACGAAAGGAAAGTCTGGCATGATCATGCAATCGTATTTCCAGCAACCGGTTAACAAGCGGGTCGTCAGGAGAAGACTTGCATTTCTAACCGGACTGACGATTGCGACCGTGTCAATGATGAGTTCCGCGAAAGCGGATGATCTCTACCGGACCGAATACGATATTTCCATGTTTGCGCTTTCTATTGCTCGCTCTGCAATTGAGACGGTTGTTAAAGGTGCAAATTATGGCGTGAATGGCCGTTTCAAAACCTCCGGCATTGCCCGCATTTTTGATGATACCGATGGTACTGTCTATGTGGGCGGCAGTTCGACGCGGAGCAAGGTAACGCCATCTGCCTTTGATCTCGCTTATAAGCATGGGCGAAAAAACAAGAGTACGACTATTCGCTTTTCTGGCGGGAATGTGACGTCTTCTGAGAATGTGCCGCCAGTCAAAAAGCGCGCCCCCTGGGTGGAAATAACACCGCAGGACCTCATCAATGTCAGCGATCCGCTGAGTGCACTTATGATTCCCACCAAAGACCCGAAAGCTGTCTGCAATCGAACGCTTAGAGTTTTTGACGGGCAGACCCGCGCTGACATTCAGCTGAGCTTCAATGGCACGGAATCCTTCACCACCAAAGGTTTTACCGGCGAGTCTGTTATCTGCTCGGCGAAGTTTGTGCCGCTTGCTGGTTATCAGAAGGGTAAAAAGGCTATCGATTATCTCGCCAATCGCAGCAAGATAACAATTTCTTTTGCTTCCTTGGGCGATTCCGGTATTTATGCGCCGGTCGTGGCACGCATCGGTACACAGTTGGGGACTCTGAAAATCCAGGCGACACGATTTGAAAAAATTATGTAAGGGATACAAAAAGACGCTTTAAGGCGCGCCTGTAATCCCGCAATTGGGGGATTAATCATGAAACTGGCAACGCTGATCGGTTTTTCAGCTATAGCGATGTGGGCACTTCTGGCGCTTTTTACCGCTGGTTCAGGTCAGGTTCCGCCGTTTCAGCTTTCAGCCATGACTTTTTCGGTTGGTGCAGCTCTTGGTCTCGTCTCCTGGCTGTGGCGGCCGAGTGCTGTTCGACATCTTCGTCAGCCACCTATCGTCTGGCTTGTTGGGGTTATTGGTCTTTTCGGTTACCATTTTTTCTATTTTACAGCACTCCGAAATGCTCCAGCGGTGGATGCCAGCCTGATTGCTTATCTCTGGCCACTCCTGATCGTGGTCGGATCTGCCGTTATGCCGGGTGAACGGCTGCATTGGTATCATATCGTTGGTGCGCTTCTTGGGCTTGGCGGGACTGCGCTGATTGTGAGCAAAGGTAATGGCATCGGTTTTGATGTCCGCTATGGTTTTGGTTATGCCATGGCCGCATTGTGTGCTTTGACGTGGTCAAGCTACTCGCTGCTCTCCCGGCGCTTTTCCAAGGTGCCAACAGATGCTGTTACAGGCTTTTGTGTGGCAACAGCTGTCTTGTCTTTGATATGTCATCTTACGCTAGAGCAGACTGTATGGCCGGAAACGACAGCGCAGTGGCTTAGCGTCATTGCGCTCGGTCTGTTGCCTGTAGGCGCGGCTTTCTATGCGTGGGATTTCGGAGTGAAGCGCGGTAATATTCAGGTGCTGGGCGCGGTGAGTTATGCCGCCCCGCTTCTCTCGACGCTTGTGCTCATTTCAGCCGGTATGGCGCAACCTTCTATGCGCATCCTGGCAGCCTGTCTTTTAATCACGTCAGGTGCGGCGCTCGCTGCAAAAGATATGATTTTTATCCGGCGGAAAGAAGCTTTATCAGGGCAATCAGATTAAACTGCATTCCAACAGGAAAGTGGTTCCGATTCTTCGCTTAAATCTGGCTAGTGTGGTGGATTTAAAGTTCGTATCATTCGCGCTGCATTCACTTCGAGGAACTTTAAATCCGTAAATCACACTAGATTCAATATTTTGCTGGTATAGCTTTGGACCCGAAATTCGCTCAGTTGGTTGCTTTGCAGTGAAGCGAATTTCTGGTCCGCCATACTAGTGACTGGGATGCAGGCATTCGTCATGATTGCCGAGAATTTCGATCACCCGGCACTGATCAATGCGACCATGGGCCGTGCAGTCAAGCATCCGTAACAGCTCGGTTTTTAATGACATCAGTTTTGCAATGCGATGCTCGACATCGATCAGGCGCGCGCGTGCAATAGAATCAGCTGCCGCACATGACTGGTCGGGATTGTCCTGAAGGTCTAAAAGTGTACGGATCGCATCCACTTCAAAGCCCAGATCACGCGCATGGCGGATGAATAACAGCCGCTGAATATCGGCGTTGTCATAGAGGCGGCGATTGCCTTCCGTGCGCGGTGGCACGGGTAAAAGCCCGATTTGCTCGTAATAACGGATAGTTGGCACTTTCACACCGCTGGCTTTCGATGCTTCGCCAATCGGAACATTGGTCATCATTTTTTCACTTGCTCCTCTAGTCACTAGAGGATGTAGACCTTGTTTCGGACATTTCAAGTGCGATCTCGCTAGGGGCAGGCTATGAACGAAATTCTGACACAAAACCGGTTTCGCGTGGAAGGTATGGATTGCGCTTCTTGCGCAATGAAGATCGATACAGCGGTGCGCCGGGTTTCGGGCGTGGAGGATGTTTCCGTATCGGTGACAACAGGCATGATGACGGTGCGCCATGATGGCAGCAGCGACCTGGAAAGCGTTGCCAAAAAGGTGCGCAGCCTTGGTTATGGCATCGAACCATTGGCTGACGAAAAAGCGCCTGCCAAGCATGAGCATCACGATCACGATCATGATCATGCAGGCTGCAGCGGCCATGATCATGATAAGCACGACCACGATCATCATGACCACGCTCATGAGGAACCCGAAGCAACGCAAATTGTAGCCGGTGCGGACAGTTTCCGTTTCCGTGTTGAAGGGATGGATTGTGCGTCCTGTGCGACCAAGATCGATACGGCTGTGCGTCGTGTTGGAGGTGTTCAGGATGTTTCGGTGTCCGTGACCAATGGCACGATGATCGTCAATCATGATGGCTCATCGCTGGCTGATGATATTGCGGCGAAAGTCTCTCAGCTTGGTTATAAGGCCAGTGTACAATCGACCACCGATGCAACTTTGAAGCCACCGGCACGTGTAAAACAAAAGCGCTGGTGGCAGAGCGCTAAGGGCCAGATGATGCTCGCCTGTGGCGGTGGTCTGGTGGTTGCCTATATTGTTGGCCATCTTTATCCGCCGATTGAACTATGGGCCTTTACGGCCGCTATGCTGATCGGTCTGATACCGATTGCAAAACGTGCTTATTCAGCGGCGATCAACGGCACGCCGTTTTCGATTGAAATGCTGATGACGATTGCGGCGATCGGCGCGGTCATTATTGGGGCAACGGAAGAAGCCGCAGCGGTCGTCTTCCTGTTTCTGGTTGGCGAATTGCTGGAAGGTGTGGCGGCTGGCAAGGCGCGTGACAGCATACAGTCGTTGACAGCACTGGTACCCAAAACAGCTTTTCTTGAGAGCAATGGCGAAACGAAAGAAGTGCCAGCGGAAGAGCTGAATGTCGGTGACGTGATTGCGGTGCGTCCCGGCGACCGTATGCCTGCTGATGGCGAGATTATTGCTGGCGAAAGCGCTATTGATGAAGCGCCGGTGACGGGTGAAAGCACGCCGGTTGGCAAAGCCGTGGGCGACAGTGTTTTTGCTGGCACTATTAATGGCGATGGTTTGCTGCGGGTGAAAGTGACAGCCGCAGCGCAGGATAACACGATTGCGCGTGTTGTGCGGCTTGTTGAAGAAGCACAGGAAGCCAAGGCGCCCACAGAGCGTTTCATCAATCGTTTCTCGACCTATTATACGCCGGGTGTGGTTGTTGTTGCGGCCCTGGTTGCTATTCTCCCGCCGCTTGTTGCAGGCGCTGAATGGGGCGAATGGGTCTATAAGGGTCTGGCTATTTTGTTGATCGGCTGCCCCTGTGCGCTGGTTATTTCGACACCTGCGGCCATTGCAGCTTCGCTTTCCTCCGGTGCGCGTCGCGGACTTTTGCTCAAGGGTGGCGCGGTTTTAGAGACCATCGGCAAAATCACGACCGCCTGTTTTGATAAGACCGGTACGTTGACCGAAGGGAAGCCGCAGGTGACGGATGTTCTCGCTGGCGCCCTTTCAGCGGACGAAGTGCTACGTTTGTCTGCCTCGCTTGATGCAGGTTCCAGCCATCCGCTTGCTCTTGCCATTGTGAGCGCATCCGATGCGCGCGGTTTGAAACTCTCACCCGTTTCGACCGGCAAGGCACATGGCGGTAAGGGTGTGTCGGGTGTGGCTGACGGAATTGAGCTGTTTTTGGGTTCGCGCAAGGCTGCCAATGAAATATCGGCTCTTTCGGAAGAGCTGGCAGCACAGATTGCAGCCTGTAATGATGAAGGCAAGACAGTTTCAGTTCTTGTTGCTGATGGAAAAATCGCGGGTGCTATCGCCATGCGTGATGAGCCGCGTGCCGATGCGATTGGCGGGCTAAAGACGCTGAAAGCTGCCGGTATTCGCACCGTTATGCTGACCGGTGATAATCGCCGCACGGCGGAAGCGATTGGCAAGGATCTTGATATTGAGGTGCGTGCCGAACTCCTGCCGGAAGACAAGCAGCGTATCGTTGGCGAGTTTCGCAATGAAGGTCAGATCGTTGCCAAGGTCGGCGACGGCATCAACGATGCGCCAGCACTTGCTGCGGCTGATGTTGGCATCGCTATGGGTGGCGGTACCGACGTGGCGCTGGAAACGGCGGACGCAGCCGTGTTGCATGGTCGTGTGGGTGATGTGGCCGCGATGGTTGATCTCTCCAAGCGGACCATGCGCAATATTCATCAGAACATTGCAATCGCGCTTGGGCTGAAAGCTGTTTTTCTCGTGACGACAGTGCTTGGGATTACCGGCCTCTGGCCGGCGATTCTGGCCGATACGGGCGCAACCGTTCTGGTGACGATCAATGCATTGCGCTTGCTGAGATAGCCTTCTTAGAACGCGCATTTTTAACCGAAAACCGTTTCACACTTTTCGGGATGCGCTCTAAACACAAAACCGGCGAAATTTCCTTCGCCGGTTTTTTTAAAACTTATTCGCCAATCAGATCGCGGATGCGATCACCATATTGCTTGGCAAAGGTGACGTGTTCCGGGTTGATCTGTTTCACTTCATCGACAAGCTGGTCTTCTTCCTCGGCGTCTGCCGCTGCAAGTCCGCTCATCATGGCGAAATAGGCCAGCAGATAATCGCGGGGTGCAATATTTTCCGCCTTCATCACTTCGACCACCTGCGGGCGTGACTCAATGCTTTTGACCATTGAGTCCATTGAAGGTCGCGCATCCAGACCTTCCTCTGCTGTGGGTGAAAGCTGCATTGCCTCAAGCTGGTTATGGATTTTTTCCATACGCGTCAGAAGATCTTCACTCAGCTTGAAATTGTTGATTTCCTCTGGTGTTTTCAGCGGTGTTGCGATTGCAATGATGTCTTCCGCAAAAGCTGATTGAAGGGTTTGCGGCAGCATCACAAGCGAGAGACCCAGCAGGGCTGCGGTCTGGAAGCGTTTCATTGGGAAAATCTTTGTCATGATCGAATCCTAGAATAAATCCTTGCGCTTACGGATTTCCGCAAAAACAGCTTCATCAGTTGCGTTCTGCATCCCAAGGCGGGTGCGAATGCGGGCATCGTGCCAGCGCAGAAACGGATTGGTGGCCATTTCAAGTGCTATGCTTGTGGGTAGCGTCATCTTATCAGCCGCGCGCAGCCGCGCAATCTCGGCGGCTCGTTCTTTCAGGGCTGAATTGTCTGGATCGATTGTGAGGGCAAAACGCGCATTGCTCTGGGTATATTCGTGGCCGCAATAGACTGCCGTGTCGCCCGGAAGGGCCACAAGCTTTTGCAGTGACTGGAACATCGTGCCGGGTGTGCCTTCCAACAGACGTCCACAGCCCAGCGCGAACAGCGTGTCGCCGGTAAACACGACTTTTGCTTCCGGCAAATAGAAGGAAACCTCGCCATTCGTATGGCCGGGCGTGGAGATCACTTTGACTTTGAAAAGCCCGAAGGTGAACGCGTCGCCATCCTGCACGGTGCGGTCAAGCGTCTGAATTTTATCGGCCTCAGCCTTTGGGCCAATGATGCTGACGCCGAATTTGGCTTTGAGTGCCGCATTGCCTTCGACATGGTCGAGGTGATGATGCGTTGTGAAAATGAAATCCAGTGTCCAGCCACAGCGCTTGAGAGCGCTTTCAACGGCTGCGGCATCGGGTGCATCGATTGCCGCCGTCAGATCGCTTTCAGGATCATGAATGAGAACGCCATAATTATCGCTTCGGCAAATGAATTGTTCAATGTCCAGCCTTTTGTCGATTTGGGCCATGGCGTCCTCCCTGATTAACCTTAGTCTTTACGGGCTTCTGGCAAAGTGTGCTTCTGAATAAGCGGCATTTGTAAAAGTGTGAAGACAACGGTGATCGGCATGATGCCCCAGACCTTGAAGGAAACCCAGGCATCGGTCGAAAAATTGCGCCACACGACTTCATTCACCACTGCGAGGAAAATGAAGAACAGGCCCCAACGGAAAGTGAGCTTCCGCCAGCCGTCTGCATCAAGCTTGAAGGCTGAATCAAACACATAGCCGAGCAGGGATTTGCCGAACAGCAGTCCCCCCAGCAGGATTGCGCCAAACAGCGTATTGACGATGGTGGGCTTCATCTTGATGAAGGTGTCGTTGTGCAGCCAAAGCGTCAGCGCACCAAACACCAGAACCACGATGCCGGAGATAAGCGGCATCATCGGCAGAGTGCGTGTCATCGACCATGAAACAGCAAGTGCTATAACGGTCGCAACCATGAACAGGGCGGTTGCCAGAAAGATCGGTTCGCCAATCTGTGCAAGCACCGGAAAACGCTCGATCAGATTTTCACCACGCGCATTGGCGAAGAAAAAAACGAGAAGTGGTCCGAGTTCCAGCGCAAGCTTGAGAGGCGGCGGCACTTCCTTGCGTTCAGCTTCTGTCTTTTGCGAGGGATCGCGTTCAAAAACGGGATGCTCCATCAGGCAACTCCTGCGATGGCGCGGGCAAAATCCTTGGCCGCAAATGGTTCAAGATCATCGACACCTTCGCCGACGCCGATGAAATAGATCGGAAGTTTATGTTTGGCCGAGATTGCGACGAGAATGCCGCCGCGTGCCGTACCGTCCAGTTTGGTCATGACGAGCCCGTTGACGCCAGCGATATTCTTGAAAATCTCAACCTGATTGAGCGCATTCTGTCCGGTGGTGGCATCCAGTGTCTGAAGAATCGTGTGCGGCGCTTCCGGGTCGTGCTTGCCGAGAACGCGGACGATCTTGGCGAGTTCGTCCATCAGTTCGGCCTTGTTCTGCAAACGGCCTGCGGTGTCGATGATCAAAACATCGCTGCCCGCATCTTTCGCCTGTTTCCATGCGTCATAGGCAAGGCCAGCGGCGTCCGCGCCAAGCTTGCTTGAAACAACAGGCGAGCCGGTGCGCTCGCCCCAGATATGGAGCTGTTCAATCGCGGCAGCACGGAAAGTATCACCTGCCGCAAGCATGACTTTGAGGCCGCCAGCGGTCAGCTTTGCGGCAAGTTTGCCGATGGTTGTGGTCTTGCCAGTGCCATTGACGCCGACAACCAGAATGACATGCGGTTTATGCGAGAGATCAAGCTCCAAAGGCTTTGCGACTGGCCCAAGCACCTTTTCGATTTCCGCACCCATGATGTTGCGCACTTCTTCGCCAGTCACGTCCTTGCCATAGCGGCCGGATGAGAGCGCATCGGTCACACGCATGGCGGTTTCCAGCCCAAGATCGGCCTGAATGAGCACGTCTTCGAGATCCTGCAAGGTGTCTTCATCAAGCTTGCGCTTGGTGAAAATGCTGCCAATGGAATCACTCAATGAATTCGATGAACGCAGCAGACCGCGACGCAGCCGCTCAAACCACGAAAGCTTTGGTTCAGGCGCAGCCTCAACCGGTGCTTCGTCCCGATGTTCTTCAACGGCCTTGGCGACCTTGACCTTTTTGGGCTTTACCGGCTCTGGCTGAGGTGACGGCTCGACCGTTTCCTCCCCCAAAGTCTCTGAAGATTCTGCGACTTCGGGTTCAGCAGCAGGTTCCTGCTCTGGTTCGACAACTGCTTCCGGCGCTGGCATTTCCACCACGATCGGTTCCATCACCGGAGGTTGTTCAATCGGAATTTCGATTTCGGCAACCGGATGTTCGATCACAGCATCGGGTTCTTCAACCGGCTCAGGAACGACCGCAGGTGCTTCCGGTTCGGCAACGACCACTTCAGCAGCAGGAGTTTCAGCTTTTTCAAGCGCTTCGACGGCTTCAGGAAGCGCTGCTTCCACAGCATCAGGGGCCGGTTGTTCGACCGGCTTTTCTTCAACCTCCTTCTTGCCGAAGGAGAACATTTTCTTGATGAAACCCATTGCCATGAATTTTAATGCCTTGTTTAAGCCGCTTTGGGCTCTGCCTGACGGGTGAGAAGTTTTTCACCGTCATGCCCCGTCACAATTCGTTCGATAATTTCGCCAGCATTGCCTTGATCCACAGCGGCCAGCGTAAAGCCTTCCGTGCGGGCAATGCCTTCCTTCTCGATCAACAGGCGCTGGTGAGTGCCGTTGAGAGAAGCGAGGTGTTTTTCATAAGCCTTGTCGCCCACAGCGCGCAGCCTTTTTGCGCGATCTTTGACGATGTCGCGCCTGACCTGCGGCATACGCGCAGCCGGTGTGCCTTCGCGGGCACTGTAAGGGAAGACGTGCAAATGCGTCAGTCCGCATTCCTCAACGATCTTCATCGAATTTGCAAACATCTCTTCGGTTTCGGTCGGGAAACCGGCGATGATGTCGGCACCGAACACAATGTCAGGGCGAAGAGCGCGTACATCTGCGCAGAAGCGGATGGAATCATCGCGCAGATGGCGGCGCTTCATGCGCTTTAAAATCATGTCATCGCCCGCCTGAAGCGACAGATGCAAATGCGGCATCAGGCGCTTTTCATTGGCGATTGCATCCATCAGGTCTTCGTCCGCCTCAATTGAATCAATGGATGACAGACGCAGGCGCTGCAAATCCGGCACCTGAGCGAGAACGGTTTTCACCAGCTTACCAAGGCGTAAGCTACCCGGCAGATCGGGACCATAAGAGGTCATGTCCACGCCGGTGAGCACGACTTCGGCATAACCATTATCGACAAGGCGTTTGACCTGATCGACCACGCCGCCCATCGGCACCGAACGCGAATTGCCGCGGCCATAAGGGATAATGCAGAAGGTGCAGCGATGATCGCAACCATTCTGCACCTGCACAAATGCGCGGGCGCGGCCTTCAATGGCATCGACCATGTGGCTCGCGGTTTCGCGCACTTCCATAATCTCGTTGACGCGGACTTTCTCAAACTGGTTTACGCCGAAATCAGGCAGCATGCGGTAGGAGTTGGATTTCAGTTTTTCCTCATTGCCCAGAATGAGGTCGACTTCGTCCATGGCTTCGAATTTGGCCGATTCCGTTTGTGCGGCACAGCCCGTCACAATGATGCGCGCTTGCGGATTATCGCGGCGCGCTTTGCGGATGGCCTGACGGGCCTGACGTACGGCTTCCGATGTGACCGCACAGGTGTTGAAGATGATCGCGCCATCTTTCAACTCGCCAAGGCCAGCACTATCGGCTTCGCGTTTCATCACCTCGGATTCATAGGTGTTGAGCCGGCATCCGAAGGTTACGACTTCTACAGCCATCAGGCAGCTCCCCGGCTCGTCTTTGGGGCGTACTCCCATGCGCCGGTTGCAGGATCAAATGTGCCGTCGAATTCCCATTCGGCAGGGCCGGTCATCATGACGTGATCATCCTCGCGCCATTCGATTTTAAGCGGGCCGCCGGGGACATGGACGGTGACATTGCGTTCAGTGCGGCCCGTGCGTGCGCCTGAAACAGCGGCAGCGCAGGCGGCAGAACCGCAAGCGCGGGTAATGCCTGCACCACGTTCCCATGTGCGCAGATTCATGCTGTCGCGCGATGTGATTTGCGCGATGGAAATATTAGCACGCTCGGGGAAAATCGGGTCATGTTCCAGTGCCGGACCATATTGATCGAGCGCATAGGACCAGACATCGTTTTCGACCCAGAAGATCGCATGCGGATTGCCCATCGATGCAATCGACGGCGCTTGCAGAACAGGCGCATCGGCAGGGCCAGCAGACAGATCAATGGCGCGGGTGTCGTCCACTTCATGGGCGAGGGGGATTTCCTTCCAGCCGAAATGCGGCTTGCCCATATCGACCGTGATCAGCCCGTCTTCGTGTTGATTGGCAGTTAGAATGCCTGCCAGGGTCTGGAAAGTGTAATCCTGCTTGCCGCTTTCATTGGAAAGCCACTGCACAACGCAGCGTGTGCCGTTGCCACAAGCTTGCGCTTGCGTGCCATCGCAATTGATGATCTCAATGTAATGATCGGTGCCGGGCGTTTTTGGATCATGGATCGCCATGATCTGATCGAACGAGGTGGCTTCGTCACCGGCCAAACGGATTGCAGCAGCCGGTGCGATGTGATCGCCGCGCCCGCGCATATCGGCAACAATGATCTTGTTGCCTAGTCCGTTCATTTTGGCGAAGATAGCCTTACTCATTGCTGGTTCTGGATCCCGTATATTCTGGAAAGTTTCTGGAGCGCATTTCGATCTGATTTGATCCGATCCGCGCTCCAACTTATTCCTTCAAGCCACATCTTAGTCCGAAAACCGTTTCACACTTTTCGGGATGCGCCTTATATGGCGGAAAAGCCCACAAATTGCCAGTACCGGCGCACTATTGGCGGCACTGGTGTTTGATGGGCTTCATTATTGATCGCAATTTCTTCAAAAACTGTGTCCTTCCTGTGCCATTCCAAAAATTTCTAAGCCATTTCAAGCGTTATTGACGCTGGTAGGTTAAATTCACAGCTGACTACTGTTGATTTTTTAACCATATCGCCATTTTATCGGTGCAATATTGTTTTAGCTCGAGCTTTCAAACTCGATGATACGAGGGGCACTTCCCCAAAATAGTCAGCCCCAGGATGTCTTAGAAAGACGACTTAGGAATTGGAGAACCAGATGGGAATTTCAAAAGCAAGTTTGCTCAGCATTGCTGCAGCGGGTGCTATTCTGGCTGGTTGCCAGAGCTCGCGGGTTGGAGGCTTTGACAACAATATGTCGCCACCACCACCAGCGCCGCTGCGCTCTGCTCCTGTCAGTTCCGTACAGTCCGGCAATCTGGATGCTCCAAATTCGTTCCCGACTGCGCCTGCAACCGACATGTCGCAGTCAGAAGCTGGTACGCAGGTGGCAAGCCTTCCGCCCGAATCAGCGCCTGATCTGACACCGGGTAAGGTCGCTGGTGTATGGAATGCGTCACTTGCCGGTCAGCAGTGTAAGATTGCAACGCCGCAGACCAAATATGGTCAGGGTTTCCGCGCTGGTCCACTGCGCTGCCCGGGTGAACTGGGTAGCCTCGCCTCATGGGCAGTCAATGGCAAGCAGCTATCGCTCTATGACGCGAATGGCGGCACGGTCGCGACACTTTATTCGTCCGGTCAGGGTCGCTTCGATGGTCAGACCACAAGCGGACAGTCTGTTTCGCTGTCGCGCTGATCAGGCACTTGAGTTAAAGACAGGCGGGGCAGTCGCAAGACGCTCCGCCTTTTCTGCAATTAGGCGGTTGGACAAGCTATCATGTCTTTCGACGGTAATCTGAAGGCGTTCCCATCGGTTCGCGAGCAATATGATGCGCTGGTCAGAGCTGGCGAGGTTGATTCCGATCCTGCACAGCTTGAGCTGACCGCGCGCTATGACCGGCTGATCGAGGAAATCTGCACCAAGCGTCTGTCGCGCAAATCGAGCGCGCTTGGCTGGCTGTTTGGCAAGCGCAAGGAAATTGCCACCGTCAAAGGGCTTTATGTTCACGGTGAAGTGGGCCGCGGCAAAACCATGCTGATGGATATGTTCTTTCAGCTTTTGCCGGTTGAACGTAAACGCCGTGTGCATTTCAATGATTTTATGGCGGATGCGCATGAGCGGATCAATGCGCATCGTCAGGCTTTGAAGCGGGGCGAAACCAAGCAGGAAGATCCGATACCACC
Organism: Brucella pseudogrignonensis; assembly: GCF_032190615.1. Taxonomy (NCBI): domain Bacteria; kingdom Pseudomonadati; phylum Pseudomonadota; class Alphaproteobacteria; order Hyphomicrobiales; family Brucellaceae; genus Brucella; species Brucella pseudogrignonensis. The sequence continues at coordinate 1,177,906 of NZ_JAVLAT010000001.1, read as the reverse complement.
CGTTGCGGAAGCCTTAGCGCAGCAGGCATGGGTGCTGTGCTTTGACGAATTTACCGTCACAGATATTGCCGATGCGATGATCCTGTCGCGCCTGTTCAATGCTCTGTTTGCCCATGGTGTGGTGCTGATTGCAACGTCTAACGTTGCGCCTGACAATCTCTATCGAGACGGACTGAACCGCCAGCTGTTTCTGCCATTCGTTGATATTCTGAAAAAGCATGTCGATGTGATCAATCTTGATTCCCGCACGGATTACCGACTGGAAAAGCTTGACCGTCAGCCGGTTTATCTGACGCCGCTCAATTCCGAGACCACTAAGCGTATGGATGCGGCCTGGACGGCCCATAAGGATGGTCAGCAAGAACAGCCAGACGTTATTCATATCAAGGGTCGCGATATTGTCGTTCGTCAGGCCGTACCGGGGGCCGCACGTTTCACCTTTGACGAGCTTTGCGCGCAGCCGCTTGCAGCCAATGATTATATCGCGATTGTTTCACGCTATCAGACGCTGTTCATTGACGATGTGCCGGTGCTTGATCTTTCACGCCGCAATGAGGCCAAGCGCTTCATTTTGCTGATTGACGTGCTTTATGATCATCACGCACGGCTTTTTGTTTCCGCCGAAGCGCAGCCTGAAAAGCTCTATCAGGCAAAACAAGGGGTGGAAGCCTTCGAGTTTGACCGCACAGCATCGCGCCTGTTTGAAATGCAGAGCGCGGAATATCTCGATGCATTTTCTGAAAAATCAACAGGCTGAGACGGATCGCATTCCTTTCCTTTTGAGATGCGATCTATCATCGAACTGCCACAGACTCGACTTATAGCATTCGCGGGCTATGTTAACGCAACGTAGCTTGGTTGGGATGCGGTTTTCGTTTAATCGATTGTACTCCCCAGCAGAACCAATGTGCGGACGCGCTGTCTCGTTTCCGGGGATATGAAACAGCCGGACGAAGAGACTCATTTGCCCCGAATTTGCCAAAATGTCTTACGTTTACGTAAGTCCATATAAATCTAACCGATTGAAAACATTGGTCGCAAAATAATGAGTTGAGTTTTTTTTGAAAGAGTCCTATCGAACCCTCGCAGCGCAGACGCGTTTTCCGGGAGGAAACCGGATAGCTTCATGCGTTTCTGGATCAAACTTGAGGAAAGAAACAATCATGGCACGCAACAAGATTGCCCTCATCGGCTCCGGTATGATCGGCGGCACGCTCGCTCATCTTGCTGGTCTGAAGGAACTCGGCGACGTCGTCCTTTTCGATATTGCGGAAGGTACTCCGCAGGGTAAGGGACTGGATATTGCAGAATCTTCACCGGTTGACGGTTTTGATGCGAAGTTCACCGGTGCAAACGACTATGCCGCAATCGAAGGCGCAGACGTTGTCATCGTCACCGCAGGCGTGCCGCGTAAGCCGGGCATGAGCCGCGATGATCTTCTGGGTATCAACCTGAAGGTCATGGAACAGGTCGGCGCAGGCATCAAGAAATACGCTCCTGAAGCTTTCGTTATCTGCATCACCAACCCGCTTGATGCGATGGTCTGGGCTTTGCAGAAGTTCTCCGGTCTGCCAGCGCACAAGGTTGTCGGCATGGCTGGCGTTCTCGATAGCGCCCGTTTCCGCTACTTCCTGTCGGAAGAATTCAACGTGTCGGTCGAAGACGTCACTGCATTCGTGCTTGGTGGCCACGGCGACTCTATGGTTCCGCTCGCTCGTTACTCGACCGTTGCCGGTATCCCGCTGCCAGACCTCGTCAAGATGGGCTGGACCACACAGGAAAAGCTCGACAAGATCATTCAGCGTACCCGTGATGGCGGTGCAGAAATCGTCGGCCTGCTCAAGACTGGTTCGGCTTTCTACGCACCTGCTTCTTCGGCAATCGCGATGGCTGAATCGTATCTCAAGGACAAGAAGCGCGTTCTGCCAGTCGCAGCACAGCTGACCGGTCAGTATGGCGTCAAGGACATGTATGTCGGCGTTCCAACCGTAATCGGCGCCAATGGCGTTGAACGTATTATCGAGATTGATCTCGATAAGAGCGAGCAGGCCGAGTTCGAAAAGTCGGTCGCTTCGGTTGCCGGTCTTTGTGAAGCTTGCGTCGGTATCGCTCCGTCACTGAAATAAGTTCCAGATCAGGCCGGATGGCTACGCATACGCAGTCCCGGCCTTTTCCGGCTGTTAATCCGCAGAGGACAACCAGATGAATATTCACGAATATCAGGCCAAGCGCCTGCTCCATACCTTCGGCGCACCGATCGCCAATGGTGTGGCTGTTTATTCCGTCGAACAGGCGGAAGAATGGGCAAAGACGCTTCCAGGCCCGCTTTATGTCGTCAAGAGCCAGATCCATGCTGGTGGACGCGGCAAGGGCAAGTTCAAAGAACTCGGTCCTGATGCAAAGGGCGGCGTTCGTCTTGCAAAGTCGATCGAAGAAGTTGTTTCCCATGCCAAGGAAATGCTCGGCAACACGCTCGTGACCAAGCAGACAGGCGAAGCTGGCAAGCAGGTCAACCGTCTTTACATCGAAGATGGTGCAGACATTGCGCGTGAGCTTTATCTCTCGGTCCTCATCGACCGCACGGTTGGTCGTCCTGCTTTCGTCGTTTCGACCGAAGGCGGTATGGACATTGAAGCTGTTGCTGAAGAAACGCCAGAAAAGATCATCACCGTTGCTATCGATCCTGCCAAGGGCGTGACCGATGAAGACGCCAACAAGCTCGCTGATGCGTTAGAGCTTAAGGATGCAGCGCGTGAAGACGGCCTCAAGCTGTTCCCGATCCTCTACAAGGCATTCACCGAGAAGGATATGAGCCTTCTGGAAATCAACCCACTGATCGTCATGACCGATGGCCGTGTGCGTGTTCTCGATGCCAAGGTATCGTTCGACGGCAATGCATTGTTCCGTCATCCTGACATTCAGGAATTGCGCGATTTGTCGGAAGAAGACGAAAAGGAAATCGAAGCTTCCAAGCACGATCTCGCTTACGTCGCTCTTGATGGCAACATCGGCTGCATGGTCAACGGTGCAGGCCTTGCCATGGCAACCATGGACATCATCAAGCTTTACGGTGCTGAGCCAGCTAACTTCCTCGACGTTGGTGGCGGCGCTTCCAAGGAAAAGGTTACGGCTGCGTTCAAGATCATCACCGCTGATCCGGCTGTTCAGGGCATTCTGGTCAACATCTTCGGTGGGATCATGAAGTGCGACGTGATCGCCGAAGGCGTTATCGCTGCCGTTAAGGAAGTTGGCCTCAAGGTTCCTCTGGTTGTCCGTCTTGAAGGCACCAATGTTGAGCTTGGCAAGAAGATCATCAACGAGAGCGGCCTGAATGTTATTTCGGCTGACGATCTCGACGATGCGGCGCAGAAAATCGTCGCTGCAGTGAAGGGAAACTAAGGCATGTCCATTCTCGTTAACAAGGACACCAAGGTTCTCGTACAGGGCCTGACCGGCAAGACCGGTACTTTCCACACCGAACAGGCGCTTGCTTATTACGGCACGCAGATGGTCGGCGGTATCCACCCGAAAAAGGGTGGCGAAACCTGGGAAGGTTCGAAAGGCGAAAAGCTTCCGATCTTCGCAACTGTTGCAGAAGCTAAGGAACGCACAGGTGCAGACGCATCGGTGATCTATGTTCCGCCAGCAGGTGCAGCCGATGCCATCATCGAAGCCATTGAGGCTGAAGTCGGCTTCATCGTCTGCATCACCGAAGGCATTCCGGTCATGGACATGGTTCGCGTCAAGGAGCGTCTGGAACGCTCGAAGTCGCGCCTGCTTGGACCAAACTGCCCAGGCATCCTGACCCCTGAAGAATGCAAGATCGGCATTATGCCGGGCAATATCTTCAAGAAGGGTTCGGTGGGTGTTGTTTCGCGCTCCGGTACGCTTACCTATGAAGCAGTGTTCCAGACTTCGAACGAAGGCCTCGGCCAGACCACTGCTGTTGGTATCGGCGGTGATCCGGTCAAGGGCACCGAGTTCATCGACGTGTTGGAAATGTTCCTCGCCGACGACGAAACCAAGTCGATCGTCATGATCGGTGAAATCGGTGGCTCCGCTGAAGAAGAAGCAGCGCAGTTCCTGAAGGACGAAGCAAAGCGCGGTCGCAAGAAGCCAATGGTTGGCTTTATCGCTGGCCGTACGGCTCCTGCCGGACGCACCATGGGCCATGCTGGCGCCGTGATCTCGGGCGGCAAGGGCGGCGCAGAAGACAAGATTGCAGCCATGGAATCGGCTGGCATTCGCGTGTCTCCTTCGCCAGCACAGCTCGGCAAGACGCTGGTTGAAGTCCTCAAGGGCTGAGACTGCGTTATTGATTGAAATGAACCGGCAGTGGCGAAAGCCGCTGCCGGGTTTAATATACCAGCCGCAGCGGTCGGTTTAAGAGAATGTCAGGCTTTGGCCATCATTCTTCCGCAGGAATAGAGTTCGCGATTGAGTTATGCCGGGGTCTGTTGTGGTTCCTCCCCGGCGGCGTGAGGGATGAAGGTCAAAAGCTTCCGGCCCGCGCATGATGAGCCACTACAAGGAGACGGAGCGGAGGCTCCGGATTAGGTTATGGCAAGGCAAGAACAAGCCAACGACGTTTTCGCCCTTACCTCGTTCCTCTATGGCGGCAATGCCGACTATATTGAGGAGCTCTATGCCAAGTACGAGGATGATCCTAACTCGGTCGATGCCGAGTGGCGCGATTTCTTCGCACAGCTGAAGGACGATGCCGACGATGTGCGTAAAAACGCACAGGGCGCAAGCTGGACCCGCAAGAACTGGCCAATTCAGGCCAATGGCGAGCTGATTTCGGCACTCGACGGCAACTGGGCTGAAGTTGAAAAGCATGTCACCGACAAGCTCAAGGGCAAGGCTGCAAAGGGCGATGCAAAAGCGTCTGCTCCGGCATTGACATCCGAAGAGATTGCACAGGCTGCACGCGATAGCGTTCGCGCCATCATGATGATCCGCGCATTCCGTATGCGTGGCCATTTGCATGCCAATCTTGATCCGCTCGGTCTTGCTGAAAAGCCGAATGATTTCAGCGAACTTGATCCGGCAACCTATGGCTTCACGCCTGCCGATTACGATCGCAAGATCTTCATCGATAATGTTCTTGGTCTAGAATACGCGACCGTTCCGCAGATGCTTGAAATTCTCAAGCGCACCTATTGCGGCAATATCGGCGTTGAATTCATGCATATTTCCGATCCGGTCGAAAAGGCCTGGATTCAGGAACGCATCGAAGGCCCGGATAAAGGCTATGCTTTCACCGCTGAAGGCAAGAAGGCCATTCTGTCGAAGCTGATTGAAGCCGAAGGCTTTGAACAGTTCATTGACGTCAAGTACAAGGGCACCAAGCGTTTTGGTCTTGATGGCGGTGAATCGCTGATCCCGGCATTGGAACAGATCGTCAAGCGCGGCGGTCAGATGGGCCTCAAGGAAGTCGTGCTCGGCATGGCGCACCGTGGTCGTCTGAACGTGTTGTCCCAGGTTATGGGCAAGCCGCACCGCGCAATTTTCCACGAATTCAAGGGCGGCTCCTATGCGCCTGACGATGTGGAAGGTTCGGGCGACGTGAAGTACCATCTTGGTGCGTCGTCGGACCGCGAGTTCGATGGCAACAAGGTTCACCTTTCGCTGACTGCCAACCCGTCGCACCTTGAAATCGTCAACCCGGTTGTCATGGGCAAGGCACGCGCCAAGCAGGATCTGCTCGTTGGCCGTACCCGCGACGATATGGTGCCACTGACTGAACGCGCAAAGGTTCTGCCGCTGCTGCTGCACGGCGATGCTGCTTTCGCAGGTCAGGGTGTTGTTGCCGAGTGTCTCGGTCTTTCGGGTCTGAAGGGTCACCGCGTTGGCGGTACACTGCACTTCATCATCAACAACCAGATCGGTTTCACCACCAATCCGGCCTTCTCGCGTTCGTCGCCTTATCCATCGGACGTGGCGAAGATGATTGAAGCGCCGATCTTCCACGTCAATGGTGACGATCCAGAAGCGGTTGTCTTCGCAGCGAAAGTTGCGATGGAATTCCGCATGATCTTCCACAAGCCTGTTGTTGTGGACATGTTCTGCTATCGCCGCTTTGGTCACAATGAAGGTGACGAACCTTCATTCACTCAGCCATTGATGTATAAGGAAATCCGTGCGCACAAGACAACTGTTCAGCTTTACAGCGACAAGCTGATTGCTGAAGGTTTGCTGGCACAGGCTGACATCGACAAGATGAAGGCTGACTGGCGCGAAAAGCTTGAGCAGGAATTTGAAGCGGGTCAGAGCTATAAGCCAAACAAGGCTGACTGGTTTGACGGTGCGTGGAGTGGCCTGCGTACGGCAGACAATGCCGACGAACAGCGCCGCGGCAAGACCGGCGTTCCGATCAAGACACTCAAGGAAATCGGCAAGAAGCTTGTTGAAGTGCCAAAGGACTTCAATGTCCATCGCACGATCCAGCGCTTCCTCGATAATCGCGCCAAGATGATCGAAACGGGTGAAGGCATCGATTGGGCAACTGCTGAATCGCTGGCATTTGGTTCCCTGGTTTCCGAAGGCAGCCCAATCCGCCTGTCCGGTCAGGACGTGGAACGCGGCACCTTCTCGCAGCGCCACACGGTTCTCTATGATCAGGAAACCCAGAACCGCTATATCCCGCTGAACAACATTCAGAAGGGGCAGGCGATCTACGAAGCCATCAACTCGATGCTTTCGGAAGAAGCTGTGCTCGGCTACGAATATGGTTATTCGCTGTCCGATCCACGTGCTCTGGTTCTCTGGGAAGCCCAGTTCGGTGATTTCGCCAACGGTGCGCAGGTCGTGTTCGATCAGTTCATCTCGTCGGGTGAACGCAAATGGCTGCGTATGTCGGGTCTCGTCTGCCTTCTGCCACATGGCTATGAAGGTCAGGGTCCTGAGCATTCGTCGGCGCGTCTTGAGCGTTATCTCCAGCTTTGTGCGGAAGATAACATGCAGGTTGCCAACGTTACCACGCCGGCTAACTACTTCCACATTCTGCGCCGTCAGATGAAGCGTGACTTCCGTAAGCCGCTGATCATGATGACGCCAAAGTCGCTGCTGCGCCACAAGCGTGCTGTGTCGAGCCTCAACGAACTGTCGGGCGATTCCTCGTTCCACCGTCTGCTTTGGGATGATGCGCAGTACAACAAGGGCGATGAAGGCATTAAGCTTCAAAAGGATGCCAAGATCCGCCGCGTCGTTCTGTGCTCGGGTAAGGTCTATTACGATCTTTACGAAGAGCGCGAAAAGCGTGGCATCGATGATGTCTATCTGCTGCGTGTCGAACAGCTTTACCCGTTCCCGGCAAAGGCGCTCATCAATGAGCTGTCTCGCTTCCGTCAGGCAGAAATCGTCTGGTGTCAGGAAGAGCCGAAGAACATGGGTGCGTGGTCGTTCATCGATCCGTATCTGGAATGGGTTCTTGCACATATCGACGCAAAGCATCAGCGCGTTCGCTACACCGGTCGTCCGGCAGCGGCGTCGCCTGCAACGGGTCTGATGTCGAAGCACCTTGCGCAGCTTGAAGCTTTCCTCGAGGATGCGCTCGGAAACTAATTGAATTGTCAGTAAGAAGCGGTTTGAAAAAGCCGCTTCATCCTGAGTTGAACATAAATCTAAAGATCGAAGATCACGGAAGAAGAAACCATGGCCACCGAAATTCGCGTTCCCACGCTTGGGGAGTCCGTTACTGAGGCAACCATCGGAAAGTGGTTCAAGAAGGTTGGCGACGCAATCGCTGCTGACGAACCGCTGGTGGAACTGGAAACCGACAAGGTGACAATTGAAGTTCCAGCTGTGGCTGCGGGTGTTTTGGCTGAAATCGTGGCGCAGGAAGGCGACACTGTTGAGGTGAACGCACTGCTCGGCCAGATTTCCGGCGAGGGCTCCGCTCCTGCCCCTAAGAAGGAAGAAGCCAAGCCAGCAGCAGCTGCTGCTCCGGCGGCGGCGCCTGTTGCTTCCGCATCGTCGGGTCCAGCCATGCAGCCAGCACCGGCTGCTTCCAAGCTTCTCGCTGAAAAAGGCCTTTCGGCTGATCAGGTTGATGGCTCGGGCAAGCGCGGTCAGGTTCTCAAGGGCGACGTTCTCGACGCAATTGCTAAAGGCGTTTCGGCTGCTCCAGCGGCAGCTGCGCCTGTTGCTGCACGTCCTGCTTCGTCGGCTGACGATGCTCCGCGCGAAGAACGCGTGAAGATGACCCGTCTGCGCCAGACCATTGCCAAGCGCCTTAAGGACGCACAGAACACCGCCGCAATGCTGACGACTTATAACGAAGTCGATATGTCGGCTGTGATGGAGCTTCGCGCTCGTTACAAGGACATTTTTGAGAAGAAGCACGGCGTCAAGCTCGGCTTCATGGGCTTTTTCACGAAGGCTGTGACGCACGCGCTGAAGGAAATCCCAGCTGTTAACGCTGAGATCGACGGCACCGACATCATCTACAAGAACTTTGCGCATGTCGGCATGGCTGTCGGCACCGATAAGGGCCTCGTTGTTCCTGTTATCCGTGATGCCGATCAGATGTCGATTGCTGGCGTTGAAAAGGAACTCGGTCGTCTTGCGAAAGCTGCGCGCGATGGTTCGCTTTCGATGGCTGACATGCAGGGCGGCACCTTCACCATCACCAATGGTGGTGTTTACGGCTCGCTGATGTCTTCGCCGATCCTCAACTCGCCGCAGTCGGGTATTCTCGGCATGCACAAGATTCAGGAGCGCCCGGTTGTTGTCGGCGGCCAGATCGTCATCCGCCCGATGATGTATCTTGCGCTTTCCTATGATCACCGTATCGTTGACGGCAAGGAAGCCGTGACCTTCCTCGTTCGCGTCAAGGAAAGCCTGGAAGATCCAGAACGTCTGGTTCTTGACCTGTAAGGAATAGAGCTATGGAGCCGGGTATCTTTTCCGCGTCGCCTTTTCTCCCGCTGATTGGCTGGAGTGTTGTCTTGCTGGTGGTTCATATCCTCCTGCAGGGTTGGACGGTGACAAGGGAACTCGGCTCCAAATGGAATGCGGGTCCGCGCGATAATGGCTTGAAAGCCTCTGGTCATCTGGCCGGTCGTGCGGAACGCGCGTCCAACAATTTCCGCGAGACCTACCCTGCATTTGTTGCGCTCGCACTTGCGCTTGTGTTCAAGGGCGATGCGGCAACTCTCGGGCTTTATGGTGCGTGGATCTGGTTTATCTGCCGCATCATCTATGTGCCGCTTTACCTGGCGGGTATTCCGTATATCCGCTCGCTGGTCTGGGTCGGTTCGCTGGCCGGGCTTGCACTCATGTTTTTCAATCTGGTTTTTTAGGCGATTTCCTGCATCTGAACGGTGCCGGGCGAAGGAAAAGCGATGCATCCCTATCTGTTTGAACTTGCATCTCTGATGGCGATTTTCGTTTTTGCTATCGTTTCGCCGGGCGCTGATCTGGCGATGGTTATTCGTCAGTCACTGATGCATGGTCGTCGTGAGGCAATCATTACCAGTTTCGGTATTGGCGCTGCACTGATGATGCATGTCACCTATACGGTGCTGGGTCTTGGACTGATTATCTCCAAGTCGATCTATTTGTTTAATATCGTCAAATGGTGCGGTGTGGCCTATCTGGTCTATATCGGCATCAAGGCATTGCGTGCCGGTTCAACCAAGATTGATGTCGATATAAGCACACAGGAAGCGCGTGTTCAGCAGAGTGCACTGAAAGCTTTCAGTCTCGGTTTTGCTGCCAACGCGCTGAACCCCAAAGCCGTGTTCTTCTTCCTTTCGATTTTCTCAACCGTTATCAGTCTGCACACCCCCAATGAAGTGAAGCTCGGCTATGGTGTTGTGATGGCCTCGGCATTGATTTCGTGGTTCATCGGTGTCAGCCTTTTCATGACGACGCCTAAGATGCGCGCGGTGTTCTCGCGTGCTTCAAAATGGATCGACAGGACAAGCGGCGTGGTTTTCATTGCCCTTGGTCTCAAACTTGCCATCGCTAAAGCGCAGTAATCGCTGCCGGATGATTGAGGAGAACCGACAGATGCATGACGTTAAAAAGCTTTTCAAGGTAATGGCTGCATCAGCGCTTGCTGTGACTGTTTTCTCGAGCGCTGCTCAGGCCGCCTGTACGCAGAATCGCGCGACTTATCGCGATCAGGGCGATGCTTACACGCTCACCTTCAACGAGGCGCAGTCGAATGCGCTCAAGATGAGCCCGGCACCGACCAATGAATTCACAATCACTGCTGATGATAAGCCGGATTTCAAATTGTCCGGCCTTGTGATCTGGCCGGAAGAGGGCGTTGCGCGTCCTTATGCGCTGATCACTTATAATTGCAAGAATGGCGGTACTGATCCGGAAGATCTGGATGATTGCAGCCTCTGGCAGAGTGTCGTCTATGCGTTGAAAGAGGGAGCGGAAGCTGATGTCTTGCCAAAGGCCGATGAACCGGCAGCGCAGGCAATTTTGTTTCCCGATCTGGTGTCGGCGCTGGACGGATATGATTTTGGTGCAGCGAAGCCGGATAAGCCGCTTCAGTTTGAAAGCTTCCGCTTTAAATCCTGCACACCTGAGGAATAACCGGATTTCTGGTTGAAAATAGTTGACGAGCCAGGAGTGGCTCAGACGTAAGAAGGATAGTTCAATGTCTTATGATGTGGTTGTCATTGGTACCGGCCCCGGCGGCTATGTTGCTGCAATCAAGGCGGCACAGCTTGGCCTATCGGTCGCTGTCGTGGAAAAGCGCAAGACCTTTGGCGGCACCTGTCTCAATGTTGGCTGCATTCCTTCCAAGGCGCTGCTGCATGCATCTGAAGTTTTTGCGGAAGCCGGACATTCATTTGATGCGCTCGGCGTTGAAATCAGCAAGCCGAAGCTCAATCTCGAAAAGATGATGGCGCATAAGGATGCGACCGTTAAGTCGAACACATCGGGCGTCGAATTCCTGTTCAAGAAGAACAAGATCACTGCTTTCATCGGCACCGGCAAGATCGTTGCCAAGGGTAAGGTTTCTGTAACTGCCGAAGACGGCAGCGTTCAGGAAATTGAAGCGAAAAACATTATCATCGCAACCGGTTCGGATGTTGCTGGCATTCCTGGGGTTAAGGTCGATATTGACGAGAAGGTTATTCTCTCTTCGACCGGCGCAATCGCGCTCGACAAGGTTCCTGAGCATCTCGTCGTTGTTGGCGGCGGTGTGATCGGTCTGGAACTTGGTTCTGTGTGGGCGCGTCTCGGCGCGAAAGTGACTGTTGTCGAATATCTCGACAAGGTGCTCGGCGCGATGGACGGTGAAGTGTCCAAGCAGTTCCAGCGCCTGCTGGAAAAGCAGGGCATTGCGTTTAAGCTCAGCGCAAAGGTAACCGGTGTTGAAAAGTCGGCTAAGGGCGCGAAAGTGACCTTTGAGCCGGTTAAGGGTGGCGACGCAGAAACCATCGAAACCGATGCAGTTCTGATTTCGACGGGGCGTCGTCCTTACACCGATGGTCTGGGTCTTCAGGAAGCTGGCGTGAGTGTCGATGATCGCGGTCGCGTGGCCATTGATGGCCACTGGCGTACCAATATCGAAGGCATTTATGCGATTGGCGACGTGGTTCAGGGTCCGATGCTGGCGCATAAGGCGGAAGATGAAGGCATTGCGGTTGCTGAAATCATCGCTGGTCAGGCCGGACACGTAAACTTCGACGTCATTCCAAGCGTTGTTTACACGCAGCCGGAAGTGGCTTCCGTTGGCAAGACCGAAGAAGAACTAAAAGCCGCTGGTGTTGAATATAAGATCGGCAAGTTCCCGTTCACGGCAAATGGTCGTGCACGCGCCATGCAGCATACAGACGGCTTCGTGAAGATCCTTGCCGACAAGGCCACCGATCGCGTTCTGGGTGCTCATATCCTCGGCTATAATGCCGGTGAAATGATTCACGAACTGGCTGTGCTGATGGAATTTGGTGGTTCGTCCGAAGATCTGGCACGCACCTGCCATGCGCATCCAACCATGTCGGAAGCGGTGCGTGAATCGGCCTTGGCAACTTTTGCCAAGCCAATTCACATGTAAGATCTGGTTTCTACTAAAAAATCAAAGGCCCGCTTAGGCGGGCCTTTTTCGTATGATTAGTTCTGTGCGGGTGGTGTTGTGGGCGGTGCCGCAGATGGCATTGTTGTTTCGCTCTGTGTCGCAGGTGGAGGCGGCGCTGACGTATCGCTGGTTCCGCTTCTGTAAAAGAAGAAACCCATAATAAGGATTGCGATGAGCAAAATGACGGCAAGCACAAGGCCGCTACTTCCTTTTGGCTGTGGAGGCCGTCCAGCCGGGTTTGCAAGCGGGTCCGTCTGACGTGGATTGTTTAATGGATCATTGCTGGGATTGAGTGGGTCAACCATTTGCGCTCCTCCTTTTGGTCGTGACCATTGGAAGATTGAACGCGAGCACGCTGCAATTGTTCCGGATTACATTGCGGTGATGGTGTAGCCCTGCGCACGCAGGAGTTCGATCAGCCCTTCTTTTCCGGGAAGGTGCAATGCACCAAGAGCAACAAAAGCCCCGCCATTCGCAAGAATTGGGGCTGCACGTTTTGCCATGATATGATTGCGGTCTGTGAGCAAAACTTTCTGGAAAAGATCGTAGTCTTCCTCTGACAGACTGTCCGGCACGATTTTTCGCAATGCGGGCATAATCATCCCGATTTCACCCTGAAGATAGAGCGCAATCGTGGTTTCCATGGCATCTTCGATGTTATCGCCATATTGCGCGGCAGATATCAGATTGCGAATATGAAAATCGAGCGGAAGCCGGTTCATCGCCTCAAGCTGCTCGACCGCGTTTTCAAGGCCGAGAACTGGCCGGCCCTGATCCTGCGCTTCTGTGATCAAGTATTCATCGAGGAAGTCTGCACCGTCGAGTTTTCTCTGTCTTTCGCATTTGGGAAGCGCCAGCAGACTTGTGATGATCCACGGTTTCATCTTGCTAACGGCACCAAGAATGATGCCGCGCGCTTCCAGTTTCTTATCGATTTCTTTAAGCTGGTCCTGTGGCAGATGCGATTGCAGCGTGGAGCCATCGGTGAACTGGATCAGTTCCGGCTGTTCAAGTTTAACCCGCAGAAACGCTTTCGGATCGGTAATATCTGTGGCCTCGACGACAATCCTGTCCGCATCATTATAGGCTTTCGTTACGGCCTCGGGCAGGGCTATCACACGCGGATCGCTCAGATGAATGGTTCCAAACAAATAGGATGGCTTTAGCCCATCCTTTTTGATTTTCCAAAAGATGCCCTTGTGATTGGGCATTTTGATCGCTTCATTCTGAAGCTCGGACCAGAGTTTTGGGTCTTTTTTGTCCAGACCATCAATCAGATTGACGCCGTGTGGAGTACAGGTGACTTCCGAACTTTCAGCCCGGGCGTGGGCGGAACTGACGATGAGGGCGCAGGCAAAAAGAAAGAACAGCTTTTTCATAAGCCGAATATAGGGTGGTTAGCGGCGGATAGCACCCCTGATTAAGCGCGCGGATGCGCTTTGTCGTAAACATCCAGAAGCCTTGCGCTATCGACGCCGGTATAGACCTGCGTGGTTGAGAGGCTTGCGTGGCCAAGCAGTTCCTGAATGGTGCGAAGATCGCCGCCGCGGCCCAGCAGATGCGTTGCGAAGGAATGGCGCAGCGCATGTGGCGTTGCGGTATCAGGAAGGCCGAGACCTGCACGCAGCTTTTGCATTTCGCGCTGGATGATGGCTGCATGAAGTTCGCCGCCTTTGGCCCCTCTGAACAAAGGCTTGTCGGCAGAAAGATCAAACGGGCAGAGTTCCCGATATTGGGCAACAGCGCGATGGACTGCCGGAAGCAGCGGCACCATGCGGGATTTGCTGCCTTTACCCGTGATCGTGATCGAAAGCGCTGACGCGTCACTCAATGCATCACCCGCGAGGCCCAGTGCTTCGGAAATACGAAGACCGCAGCCATAAAGCAATGTCAGAACAGCCGCATTGCGTGCCGCAATCCAAGGCTCTTCCGCCATCTGGCCATCGGCGGCGACAACCTTGCGCGCATCCTCTGCGGTCAAGGGCTTTGGCAGTGATTTTGGCTGACGCGGCGCGCGTATGGCGCTCGCGCCTGCGGCATTGACCAGACCGCGTTTTTCCAGGTGCTTGAGCAGGGAGCGGACGCCAGCAAGACCGCGCCCCAATGTGCGGGCACCGGCACCATCGCTGCGGCGGTTTGCCAGATAGGAGCGCAGATCAGCGACGCGCAGACTGCCAATATCTTTGATGGACGGTGGCTCGCCCAAATGCCCGGTCATGAATTGCAGAAACTGGCGGGTGTCGCGCTCATAGGCTTCCAGCGTATTTTCCGACAGCCGACGCATGTCTTTGAGCGTTTTCAGCCACTCCTCGCGTGCAGCCGCAAGATCCGCGCGGGCAGGGATAAGGAATTCGCTTTTGCTCGTCATGGTCGGGATTCGCTGCTTGAGTAGGGCTTGGTGTAGTTTGCCAGCGATAGGTTGCCGGGCGGTAAAGATACCGCTTTTCGTTTTTCTTGGCGTTTTTAGGGGAAATTGGGTAAGCGATAGAAAATCACCCTTCAAATACGGAAATATTCATGTCGCGCCTAGAAAATCCAATCCAGCTTGCCGTTGTTGGCGCCGCTCATGGCATCCGTGGCGAAGTGAGAGTTAAGACTTATACCGATGATCCGCTCGCTATTGCCGATTATGGCCAGCTTTATGATGCGCAGGGCAAGGCGTATGAAGTGCTTGAAGCGCGTGCGGCCAAGACTGTCGTTGTTGTTCGCTTTAAAGGCGTCAATGACCGCAATGCTGCTGAAGCCTTGAACGGCACCGAGCTTTTCATCGACCGTTCGCAGCTTCATGATGAAGAACTCGATGAAGACGAGTTTTTCCAGACTGATCTGATCGGACTTGAAGCCTTTGATGCTGACGGCAAATCTTACGGTGTTATCAGTGCCCTTTTTGATTTTGGCGGCGGTGATCTGATTGAATTGAGCCTCAAGGGAAAACGTCCGATGCTGATTCCGTTCACGGAAGCGGCTGTGCCGGACATTGATTTTGACAAGGGAACGATTACCGTCGAGCCTTATGCTGCCGGGCTGATTGCTGATGACGATGATAATCCGCTCAACGCGCGTGATAGATCTGAAAAACAACAGAAGCGGCCGAAGAAGTCATGAGTGATTTGCCTGAAACAGATAAGCAGGGATTTCATGCCTCGGTGCTGACCCTTTATCCTGAAATGTTTCCGGGACCGCTGGGTGTATCGCTGGCAGGAAAAGCGCTTACTGATAATACATGGTCGCTTGATACAATTCAGATCCGTGATTTTGCCGAAGGCAAGCATCGCATGGTCGATGACACGCCATCGGGTGGCGGCGCTGGCATGGTCATGAAAGCGGACGTGGTTGCGCGTGCGCTTGATTCTGTTTCTGATGATCGCCCAATGCTGCTGATGAGCCCGCGTGGTGCGCCCTTGACGCAAAAGCGCGTGCGCGAACTGGCCGACGGTCCGGGTGCCATCATTCTCTGCGGTCGTTTTGAAGGCGTCGATGAGCGGGTGATTGAAGCTCGTCAACTCGAAGAGATTTCAATTGGCGATTACATTCTTTCAGGTGGAGAGACGGCGGCGATTGTGTTGCTTGATGCGATTGTCCGGTTGCTTCCGGGTGTAATGGGCAATCAGGAGTCCGGCGAGACGGAAAGTTTTGAGACCGGGCTTCTGGAGCATCCGCATTATACGCGTCCGCAAGTATGGGAAGACCGTGCAATCCCTGATGTACTGACATCGGGCAATCATGGTGCAATAGCGAAATGGCGTCATGCGCAGGCTGAACGAATTACAAAAGAGCGGCGTCCTGATCTCTGGAACACTTATTGCGAGGGCAAACGCAAATGAACCTGATTCAGCGGCTCGAAAGTCTTTCACTCGCGCTGCTGGCGCTGGGTGCTTATTGGGTGAGTGGCGTGAGCTGGTGGCTGTTTGCGATTCTCATCCTCGCGCCTGATCTGTCGTTCTTTGCCTATCTCAAAGGTCCGCGCACGGGCGCTATCATTTACAATATCGCGCATAGCTGGATTGGTGTTGTGCTTGTGGCAGTTCTTGGCTGGGTGATGAGCTGGCCGCTTTGCTTCGCGCTTGCGCTTATCTGGGCGGTTCATATTGGTATTGATCGCGCCCTCGGCTTTGGCCTTAAATATGGAACTGGTTTTCAGGACACGCATCTTGGACGCATTGGCGGTAAGTCGTGAAATCGTCGTCTTGATATTGATTCATTTCACGCAATGGTGTATTGCCGCGCCAGTTCGGGAAAACCCGACGTCTTTTAACTAATAAATGGTGCACCGCTCCTGCCTGATTTATCGGGCATAACCACAGGGCCAAGATGCTTGGTGGTAAGTGCAGAGCGCTCTGGCTGTTTGAGAATAATTCGTAAAGGAGTCAGACGATGACCGACATTATTCGTCAGCTTGAAGCCGAACAGGCAGCAAAGATCGAAGAAAAGCGTAAGCTTCCAGATTTCCAGCCAGGCGACAGCGTTCGCGTTCAGGTTCGCGTTACCGAAGGTACACGTACCCGCGTACAGGCCTATGAAGGCGTTTGCATTGCGCGCTCCGGCGCTGGCATCAATGAAAGCTTCACCGTTCGTAAGATTTCTTACGGCGAAGGCGTAGAGCGCGTATTCCCAGTTTACTCGCCAATCGTAGAAGGTGTTGAACTCGTTCGCCGCGGTAAGGTCCGTCGTGCGAAGCTTTACTACCTTCGTGGCCTCACCGGTAAGGCTGCACGTATTGCTGAGAAGAAAGACAACCGCACCAAGGCAGAACGCGAGGCCGACAAGGCCGCTGCTGCTAAGGCAGAAGCTGCAAAGACTGCTGCTGAATAAGCCAGTTTTCGCAAGAATCTGAAAAAGGCGGTCTCCGGACCGCCTTTTTTATTTGCAAAATCCAAATGCCTGCGTAACATATTGCATAATTCCGCCAATATTGCGCAAGATTGTTACTGCGACACCCTGTTGCGGTTTGTGTTTCTTGACGAAACGCCAAGGCGGGTGCATATGACAGCTCAAATTAAGAACTATTCAAAGGAACTCTCGCAATGAGCGCGCCGCGTACACTTTACGACAAGATTTGGGATGACCATGTAGTGGACCAGCAGGACGATGGTACCTGCCTCCTTTATATTGATCGCCATCTTGTGCACGAAGTGACAAGCCCGCAGGCTTTTGAAGGCTTGCGCATGGCGGGTCGGCAAGTGCGTCACCCTGAGAAGACGCTCGCGGTTGTCGATCATAACGTTCCAACGTCAAAAGACCGCGTAAACGGTATCAATAACGAAGAAAGCCGTATTCAGGTTGAAGCGCTTGCAAAAAATGCGGCCGACTTCAATGTCGAATATTACTCGGAACGGGACCGACGTCAGGGCGTTGTGCACATTGTCGGACCGGAGCAGGGCTTTACGCTGCCGGGCATGACGATTGTTTGTGGTGACAGCCACACGTCAACTCACGGTGCTTTCGGATCGCTGGCACACGGTATCGGCACATCGGAAGTCGAGCATGTTCTCGCGACCCAGACGCTGATCCAGAAAAAAGCCAAGAACATGCTGGTGCGTGTTGAAGGCGAACTGGCTCCGGGCGTTACCGCCAAGGACATCACACTTGCTATCATCGGCGAAATCGGCACCGCAGGTGGCACCGGTTACGTGATCGAATATGCAGGTAGCGCCATTCGCTCTCTTTCGATGGAAGGTCGCATGACCGTCTGCAACATGTCGATTGAGGGTGGTGCCCGCGCCGGACTGATCGCGCCAGACGAAACAACTTTTGCTTATGTCGCCGACAAGCCACGCGCGCCGAAGGGCGAGGCTCTTGAGCAGGCAATCGGTTACTGGAAGACGTTGCATTCGGATGAAGGTGCGCATTTCGACAAGATCGTTGAACTGGATGCTGCTAAAATTTCGCCAGTTGTCTCCTGGGGTTCTTCGCCGGAAGACGTGGTCTTTGTGACCGACATCGTTCCGAATCCAGACGAAATCAAGGACGAAACCAAGCGCGCATCGAAGTGGCGTGCGCTTGATTATATGGATCTGAAGCCGGGCACCAAGATGACCGACATTAAGATCGATCGTGTTTTCATTGGTTCGTGCACGAACGGACGCATTGAAGATCTGCGCGATGCAGCCCGTATGGCTGCTGGCAAGAAAGTTGCTGCAGGTGTCAGCGCCATGATCGTTCCGGGTTCTGGTCTTGTGAAGGAGCAGGCGGAGGCCGAAGGTCTCGACAAGATTTTCATCGAAGCAGGCTTTGACTGGCGTGAGCCGGGCTGCTCAATGTGTCTTGCGATGAATGATGATCGCTTGAAGCCAGGTGAACGTTGTGCGTCGACCTCGAACCGTAATTTTGAAGGCCGTCAGGGCTTCAAGGGCCGCACACATCTTGTGTCGCCAGCGATGGCCGCGGCTGCGGCAATTGCCGGTCATTTCGTCGACATTCGCGACTGGAACTGATTTTTCCAGTCTATGAATCTGAAAGCCGCCGGAGCAATCCGGCGGTCTTTTTGTTTTTTGAAGGGCACGCGATGTATTGATCTAAATTAGATGCTTTTTCACTTTTTTGGTCTAATATAGTTTTTTAAAAGACGCCGTTATTTAGCGTCAGCAAACATATATGCCGGGACGCACGGATGGACGGCGCTGAGTTCATACTTTTGATCAATATGACCGTCTCCGGTCTGTTTGCGCTTACTTTTTTTGGTATTGCGGCCTATGCGCGTGACAATAGTGCGGCACCGGTTTTTGGCATCGGCTTTGTTTTTGCGATGCTCTACTTCCTCACAGAGCTTCTGACGCCGTCAATTCCAAACCCGAAATTCGCCTACATGCTTGGCTTTAGTATGTATTTTCTCACGATGGCATTTCTCGTGATTGGCCTTGCACGGATGTATTCGTTGCCCGTGCCATGGCTACCGCTGGGTATTCTTTCTGCCGCCTCCCTGCTGTTAATTTATAGTATTTACGATATTGCGCGCAGTGAAATGCTGGGTCGTATTCTCTATCAATTGCCGTATTTTTTAATCCTCATGCTTGCAGTCTGGATTGTGATTCATAGCCGAACAAGCAGTAGAGCTCGTACAAGGCCTTTTGGCCGTGCCTGGGGTGCTCTTGATGGCTTGATGGCGGGCTTGTTTACGGTGAGTGCAATTCATTTTCTGATCAAGCCTGTGCTGGCCAATCTGGTTGGTGGGGCTGGTGCATCGCCTGATGATTATATTCGCACGGACTATGCGCTTTTGGTCCAGTCGATTGGTGCAGGGCTTTCGGTCGCTGGAGGTTTGCTGCTGCTTTTAAGCCTCATGGGAGAGCTGATTTCCGATGTGACGCTGCGTTCGGAGACTGATCAGCTTTCGGGATTGCTCAATCGGCGTGGTTTCGAATTTAGAGCCGAAGCCGCCATCGAAAAATCCAAACGGATGCGGCAGGCACTGTCGCTGATCGTCTGCGACATTGATTACTTTAAACTCATCAACGATACGCACGGACATGCTCTGGGTGACCGGGTGATCGCGGTATTTGCTGATGAGTTACGCCGCACGGCAGCAGCGAAGGGTGGCATTGCGGCACGTATGGGGGGCGAGGAGTTTGCTGTGCTGTTGCCCGGTCATACGATCCAGTCAGCATGGCGTTTTGCGGAGCGTGCGCGGTTGTCTTGTGCCGATATTTCCCTGCCCACCTCCGGTGGTGAAGTTACATTCACGGTCAGTTTCGGTGTGACTGAGATGGAGTTTGATGACTTTTTCTCTGATGTCTACAAACGCGCTGATGCAGCACTTTATGAGGCCAAGAAGAATGGCCGTAATTGCGTCCGCACGGCTTTACCTATGATGCTTGATGACAATGTTGTCGAATTGCGTGGCACCAACAGAGCCCGATAAAACACGTTGAATTATACGGATATGCTTTACCTATGGGCGGGCTGTTGTCTACAATCGCCGCACTCCCGTTTTTGGGGATGCGTTTGGAGGAAAGGACTGAAATGACCACAGATCATGCCGTCGATATTGCACTTTTGCATTTGCGTGATGCTCATGAGTTCTCGCCTCTGCTTGCAAGCTATGCGCAGGCATTGAAACGCGGTGCGCCACGTCGACCGGATGATTTTTATGCCGAGCATCTGTTGCAGGATCGTGCGACCGAAATCCTTGGTGCGCGCGTTGATGGCGATCTTGTTGGTTTTGTCATTTTCTTTGATCTGCCGGAGCCGGTTTCCGGCCTGCGTGCAGGGCAGGTGGATCACATTTACGTTCATCATGATCATCGTGGCAAAGGCATTGCGAAAGCGCTGATTGATGTTCTGGCTGACAAGGCCGAAGAGCGCAGCTGGTCAAAGCTTGTGCTCAATGCGCCGCGCGTTCCGGAAGATGGTCGCAAGCTCTATGAACAGGTCGCTACGGCCGCTGACTGGTCCAGCTATGTGATTCGCTTCGGGAGCTGAGTTTCATTGGTAAAAGTGGATGAAATTACACATGTTTTGCCAAATACGGGGCTTCAATCGTTTGAATTCCTAAATCACGTGAAAGTGTCGTCCAGGTGCGACCAATTGTTAGTCTTTTCGTGAAAAAGCTTCTTTGACGTGGTGGTAAAAGCGCAGTAGAAAGCGCCACATAGGGTCGTTCGACACGATCAAGCCATATTTTCTGGGTCGTGCTGGCGCAGGATCGAACAATTCTGTTTCCTTGCGCTGCGAACGACATCGAACTGGGCTTTTTACAAGCCCACATCTGCTTCGTCATGCCAAACAAAGTTGGTCAGTGATGAGGCGGGTGGAAACGTCAGGGAAGCCCACGAGAGCCATGACACAACCGACTGTTACGCGTCAGCGTCCTTTGTCGCCACATCTGTCGATTTATCGACCGAAGATTACGATGACGATGTCGATCATCCATCGTATCACCGGTGTTGCGCTTTATTTCGGAACCGTTCTTCTCGCTGCTTGGCTGATTGCCGCTGCCATCGGTGAAGACGCTTTTAACACTGTGAGCTGGGTCTACAATTCGTGGATCGGCTACATTGTTCTGTTTGGCTACACCTGGGCGTTGCTGCACCATCTGGCTGGTGGCGTGCGCCATTTCATCTGGGACATGGGTGCCGGACTTGAAAAGCACACAGCCAGCAAGATTGCCTGGGCAACGCTTGCCTTCTCATTGCCTGTAACAATCCTTGTCTGGGTTGTTGCTTTAGCAGTGCGCTGAAAGGAGTTCTGACATGAACGATATGCGTACACCTCTCGGCAAGGTTCGCGGTCTGGGGTCTGCCAAGGAAGGCACGGGCCACTTCTGGTTTCAGCGGATGAGCGCCTTGGCGCTCGTTCCGCTGGTTCTGTTTTTCGTTGGTCTCGTCATTTCGCTGCAAGGCGCAAGCTATGCGGAAGTGAAAGCCGTTCTGGCGCATCCTTTCACCGCTCTGGTGATGGCGCTGTTCGTGTTGACCGGCGTTTACCACATGCGTCTTGGCATGCAGGTTGTTATTGAAGATTACATTCACAGCGAAGGCCTGAAGGTTCTGCTGGTCATGCTCAACACCTTTTTCACGGTGGTTGTAGGCGTGGTTTGCGTTTACGCGATCCTCAAGCTGAGCTTCGGAGGTTGATAGCCCGATGGCTAGTGCACAAAACAATGCAGCTGGTGCTGCGGGCGAAAAGAACTACACATTCGTTGATCACAAATTTGATGTTGTCGTGGTGGGTGCCGGTGGTGCCGGTCTGCGCGCAACACTTGGTATGGCCGAACAGGGGCTGAAGACAGCCTGTATCACCAAAGTTTTCCCGACGCGCTCCCATACGGTTGCAGCGCAGGGTGGAATTGCGGCATCGCTCAAAAACATGGGCCCGGACAGCTGGCAGTGGCATATGTACGATACCGTTAAGGGATCGGACTGGCTGGGTGACACCGACGCGATGGAATATCTGGCGCGTGAGGCTCCTGCTGCGGTTTACGAGCTTGAACATTACGGTGTGCCGTTCTCGCGTACCGAAGAGGGCAAGATTTATCAGCGCCCGTTCGGTGGCCACATGCAGAACTTTGGTGATGGCCCTCCGGTTCAGCGCACCTGTGCTGCTGCCGACCGTACCGGCCACGCGATCCTGCACACGCTTTACGGCCAGTCGCTGAAAAACAATGCGCAGTTCTTCATCGAATATTTTGCGCTTGATCTGATCATGACCGACGGTGTGTGCACCGGCGTTGTGGCCTGGAACCTTGATGACGGCACGATCCATCGCTTTTCTGCCAAGATGGTGGTTCTGGCGACGGGTGGCTATGGCCGTTCGTACTTCTCTGCAACCTCCGCGCATACATGCACCGGCGACGGTGGCGGTATGGCGGCACGCGCGGGCCTTCCGCTTCAGGATATGGAATTTGTTCAGTTCCATCCGACCGGCATTTACGGCGCAGGCTGCCTGATTACCGAAGGCGCACGCGGCGAAGGCGGTTATCTCGTCAATTCCGAAGGCGAGCGCTTTATGGAGCGTTATGCACCTTCTGCCAAGGACCTGGCCTCACGTGACGTCGTTTCGCGCTGCATGACTATGGAAATCCGCGCTGGTCGCGGCGTCGGCAAGAACAAAGACCACATCTACCTGCATCTCGACCATCTTGATCCGGCTGTTCTGCATGAACGTCTGCCCGGTATTTCCGAGTCGGCCAAGATTTTCGCAGGCGTTGATGTGACCAAGGAACCGATCCCGGTTCTGCCGACCGTTCACTACAATATGGGCGGTATTCCAACCAATTATTGGGGCGAAGTGCTCAACCCGACCAAGGAAGATCCGGACCGCGTTCAGCCGGGCCTGATGGCTGTGGGTGAAGCTGGTTGCGCATCGGTCCATGGTGCAAACCGTCTCGGCTCCAACTCGCTGATCGATCTTGTTGTGTTTGGCCGTGCGGCGGCTATCCGCGCTGGCGAAGTTATTGATCGTTCTGCAAAGATCCCGGACATCAACGAAGCTGCGTGCGACAAGATCATGGAACGTTTCCATCGTCTTCGTTATGCGAACGGCAATACGCCAACCGCAGAACTGCGCGAAAAGATGCAGCGCACGATGCAGGAAGATGCCGCCGTGTTCCGGACGTCAGAATCGCTCAAGCAGGGCGTGGCGCGTATGGCGGAAATCTGGAAAGAATTGCCTGATCTTAAGGTGTCTGACCGCTCAATGATCTGGAATTCCGATCTGGTTGAAACGCTGGAACTGGAAAACCTGATGGCAAACGCCATGGTGACAGTTGTTTCGGCTGAAGCTCGACAGGAAAGCCGTGGCGCACATGCGCATGAGGATTTTCCGGATCGTAATGACGCCGAATGGCGTAAACACACCCTGTCCTGGCTGTCGCCAAATGGCGACGTGAAGCTTGATTATCGCCCTGTCCATCTCGATCCGCTGACGACCGAGGAAGAAGGCGGTATCAGTCTGGCCAAAATCGCGCCGAAAAAGCGCGTTTACTAATCGAGGGAATGAGCAATGGTTGAACTCGCACTTCCCAAGAATTCCCGTATGCAGGAAGGCAAGACCTGGCCGCGTCCAGATGGAGCCAAGAATGTAACGGAGTTCCGCATTTATCGTTGGTCGCCGGATGACGACGCAAATCCGAGCATCGATACCTATTATATCGACCGCGACGATTGCGGCCCGATGGTGCTCGACGGTCTTCTCTATATCAAGAACAAGATTGATCCGACGCTGACGCTGCGCCGTTCATGCCGTGAAGGCATTTGCGGTTCCTGCGCGATGAATATCGACGGCGCGAACACGCTTGCCTGCACTAAGGGCATGGACGAAATCAAGGGTTCTATCAAGGTTTACCCGCTGCCGCATATGCCGGTTGTGAAGGATCTTGTGCCTGATCTCAGCAACTTCTATGCGCAGCACCGTTCGATTGAGCCATGGCTCAAGACGGTTTCTCCAGAGCCACAGAAGGAATGGTTGCAGAGCCACGAAGATCGCCAGAAGCTCGATGGTCTTTACGAGTGCATTCTTTGCGCCTGCTGCTCGACCTCGTGCCCAAGCTACTGGTGGAACGGCGACCGTTATCTCGGACCGGCTGTGCTGCTTCAGGCCTATCGCTGGCTGATTGACAGCCGCGATGAAGCCAAGGGCGAACGTCTCGATAATCTCGAAGATCCGTTCCGTCTCTATCGCTGCCATACGATCATGAACTGCGCGCAGACTTGCCCGAAGGGTCTTAACCCTGCCAAGGCGATTGCCGAAATCAAGAAAATGATGGTTGAGCGCCGCGTGTAATCGCGGCAATCGCCTTTTTGTTTCCCTTTCGGCCTGTGGCCTCAACGCCTCTTGTACCGAAATTAAGAAAATGATGGTTGAGCGCCGCGTGTAATCGCGGCAATCGCCTTTTTGTTTCCCTTTCGGCCTGTGGCCTCAACGCCTCTTGTACCGAAATTAAGAAAACGATGGTTGAGCGCCGCGTGTAATCGCGGCAGTCAAATGAAGAATTAAAGGGAGGTTTTACCTCCCTTTTCTTTTGCCGACGATCTGGCTGATACTTGATTTTTTCGTGTTGCCCATATCTGATCAGAAAGCAGAAGTTTACTCCTCGTTTGAAGGTTTCATCATGCTTGATCATATCGGTTTCAATATTTCCAGCATGCCCAAGTCCAGTGCATTCTACGATGCCGCGCTAAAACCACTTGGTATTTCGCGTGCGATGGAATTTGGTGACTGGGTTGGCTATGGCCGCAACGGTAAGCCGGAGTTTTGGATTGGCAAGCAGAAGGGTTCAAAGCTGGAGGGCGTTTTGCATGTGGCCTTTTCAGCGGGAACCCGGTCTGAAGTCGACCGCTTTTACGAGGCGGCTATCGCGGCTGGTGGGCGCGATAATGGTAAACCCGGAATCCGAGAACATTATCACCCCGATTATTATGCGGCTTTCGTCACCGATCCCGACGGCCATAACATCGAAGCCGTCTGTCATCTGCCAGAATGAAAAAGCGGGCAATGCCCGCTTCTATTTTATGATACCAGTTTGGCGTCCAGCGTAACTTCTATGGCACCAAGTGCTTTAGAAAGCGGGCATGTCTTTTCCGCTGTTTCAGCGAGCTTCTGAAAATCGTCGTTTGATATGCCGGGAATGGTTGCATTCAGCGTCAAAGCACTGCGCGTAATCTCAAAGCCACCACCAGAGGCAGGAACCACTGTGACCGCCGCTGTTGCTTCAAGCTTTTCAGCCGGCGTGCCATTTTTTGTCAGAAGTGCTGAGAGGTTCATAGCAAAGCAGCCTGCATGCGCTGCACCAAGCAATTCTTCCGGATTGGTGCCAGCGCGGCCGCTTTCATCCTCAAAGCGCGCTTTGAAGTCATAAGGCAGATCTTTCAAGGCACCACTCTGTGTATTGAGCGTACCTTTGCCTTCTTTGAGCGTGCCTTTCCAGACGGCTGTTGCTTTTCTATCCATGATGAAACTCCTCTGTTGGGTTTAAAAACCACATAGGGCGCATTCAGATGGGTTCCAGTGTCATCTCTGGCCAATCTTACGGTTTGTATCGTCTGCCCATGCCAGTGAAAGCATGAGGACCATGATTACAATCATGTTGAAGAAGAAGCGATCATAGGGCATCGGAAAATAAACAAACTTTCCAAGAATTCCGATGACCATAGCGAAGATGATACCATTTAGTCGCGGTATATCTGACCGGATCCCAGCTCTCGCCATTGCGATCCATGCGACCAGTGCTATCAGAAGTATTGAGGGCCAGCTTTCGAGATAAAGTGCGAGTATGATACCTCGAATATAGGCTTTGATCAGAAGGACGAGCGAAAAATCCGGATTAAAACCAGCCATAGAGTTTGGCATATTAATGCAAGTGAAATAGAGGTGCGCCCACCACCCCGGATGCCCCGCAGTTTTCTCCATTATTAATCCTGCTGCGATGCACACTGCGAAGGCGATCAGAAGTGGGAGTTTTCGCCAGCCGAACAGGAATGCTGTGATCAATAGGGCGAATATCATGATGATATTATCCGGGCGAACTGTGAAGGAGAGCACGAGTAGCATCGCACCCAGCCAGTCATGTTTACGCAGAATGGCAAAAATGGCAGCGAGGGATAGCGCTGCCATGATGATATCAGGAAACACAGCTGACGATATCGGTCCATAGCCGGCTAGCAAAAGTACGGGGCCCACGATGAGGCCAGCCTGAAGCGATTGATAGCTGGCGAGCAACCACAGCGTGAGAAGCCCAATCGTAATCGAGGCTGCAATACTGATAAGATGGCCGCCGCGCACAAGGCCTGTATAAGGCTCAACCCAGCGCAGCAATTGAATATAGCCAGCCTTGACACGATACATCACCAACAGTGATTTGAAACTGTCGGGGCTCTCCCATTGGGCACTTCGAAAGCCCCCATCGTGTTTCAAGACTTGAAGTTCACCTTCTGATGCCACTTCGGCGACTTGCCGCCATGTTTCCGTATGTAGCTGTTCTGCATCGGGATAACGGTTTTCCAGGGCTGTCGCGATATAGGCGATCATATCCCAATTATTGTCAGGCTTAACGGCTGAATAGATGACGGCGGACGCCATAGCGGTAATGATAGCAATCGCACCCGCTATTTTGGATAGTTTGTGTACGCGTGTGGTTGACCACAAGCTTGCCTGGGCGTGCAGGATCACATCGATCAATCGTTTATTGATATACATGCCCCGAGGCCCCCACGCCTATATTACATTTCGCTTTTTTAGCAGACGTGAAAGCTTTTTCCAGTGGTCGTGCTGAGACTAAATCGCTTCTCCTTGCAGCAGGCGCGGAGTGTCGCCCGAAAGACCAGCCGCCTGTTTAATAAAGAACGACTTGAGGCTCGGAACGCGATCCACAAGACCCAGCCCAATGTCGCGAATGGTGCGCACAGCCGGATTGTCGTTGGAGAAGAGTTTGGTCAGCACGTCTGTGGTGACACCCATCTGTACCGTGTCGAACCGGCGCCATGCCTGATAGCGTTCCAGTGCCGCAAAAGAGCCGATGTCGAGGCCAAGGCGGTCTGTCTCGACGATCACTTCTGCAATCGCTGCAGCATCGCGGAAACCGAGATTGAGACCTTGGCCTGCAATCGGATGAATACGATGGGCTGCATCGCCCACAAGCGCGAAACGCGGTTTTACAAATTCGCGTGCCAGGGTGAGGCCGAGCGGGAAGGCGCGGCGTGGGCCTTCGACTGTGAGTGCGCCAAGGCGATGGCCAAAACGCTGTTCGAGTTCTGTTTCGAAGATGAAGTCATCTTCCCGGATGAGACGCTCCGCATCGGCGGTGCGTTCTGTCCAGACGAGTGAACTGCGATTGCCTCTCAGCGGCAGGATTGCAAATGGACCAGCAGGCAGGAAATGTTCGTCGGCACGGCCTCCATGTGGGCGTTCATGGGAAACATTACAAACAATGCCGGACTGGTCGTAATCCCAGTTAACGGTTTTGATGCCTGCAATATCACGCAGGCGCGATTTCGCTCCATCAGCGGCAATCAGCAAGCGCGTGGAGATTGTTTCGCCATTGGCCAGAGAAACTGTGACGGATTCGGGCAGTGTTTCAAAATTCTCGACACTCATGCCTTCGATAAAGGTGATGCCGAGTTCATCCGCTTTTCTGTGAAGGGCGGTGTTGAGAACGCGGTTTTCCACCATATGCGCAAAGGGTTCGCCGGGATTAACATCACCAGAGAATGTCAGAAAGACTGGACGCACGGGATCAGAGGTGCGGGAGTCTGTGACGACCATTTCGGTAATTGGCTGTGCATCTGTGACAATCTCCTGCCAGCAGCCAAGTTGATCAAGCATGCGCGAGGCTGCAGCGGCAATGGAAGAAGCACGCGGGTCATTTTTCCATGCGCCAGCCGGTGCACCATCAATGACGGTTACGGAAAGATGCGGGGCTGCGGATTTGACAGCAACAGCAGTCACAAGGCCGACATAGCCACCACCTGCAATCACCAGATCGCGTTTGTTGGCTGCATTTTGTGTGGCTTCGGCGGACATAGCTCTTCCTTTCAGATCGTTCTTCGATGAAGCAGATAAGGCTGCGACAGTTTGTGGGAACTTGACAGTTTCCCTTGTGCAAGCCCAAACAGTTCATCAAGAATATGTTCTCTATATAGGGTTTCAGGAGACAGGCTGTCCATGTCCAATAATGAAAAGACCAATCTATCAAAGGCCGAGCAAACGGCTGCCATGCAGCAGCTTCTTGAAACGCTTGATCTTGAAACGCTGGAAGTGGATCTTTTCCGTGGCAACAGCCCGCAAGTGGGCTGGCAGCGGGTTTTTGGCGGACAGGTGATCGGTCAGGCGCTGATTGCAGCCCAGCGCACGGTGGAGGCAGAGCGGCAGGTTCACTCTTTGCATGGCTATTTCGTGCGTCCGGGCGATCCGGCAATCCCGATTATTTATGAAGTTGACCGTATTCGCGATGGTTCGAGCTTCAACACGCGTCGCGTTTTGGCAAAGCAGCACGGTAAGGCGATCTTCACTCTCTCCGCCTCATTTCAGATTGATGAGCCGGGTCTTGATCATCAGATCGAAATGCCGGAGGGCCTGCCGATGCCTGAGCAACTGGTGGGCGATCATGATCTGAAAGACGAATATCTGCATCTGGCTCCGTCGGGTGTGCGCAAATACTGGGAGCAGGAGCGTCCCATCGAGATTAAGCCGGTGTCGCTCAAACACTATTTTTCGCGGGAAAAACTGGCGCCAAGACAGCATGTATGGGTGCGCGCGCGCGGCATCGTGCCGGATGATCGTGCGCTTCAGGCGGCCATTCTTGCCTATCTCTCCGATATGACATTGCTGGACACTTCGCTTCACCCGCATGGACGCACGATTTTTGATCGTGATCTGCAGGTGGCGAGCCTTGATCATGCGATGTGGTTCCATCGCCCATGCAGGCTTGATGACTGGCTTTTATACACGCAGGATACCCCAAGCGCCTCCGGCGCACGTGGATTTAACCGTGGTGCCCTTTACACCCGCGATGGCTTGTTAATCGCGTCGGTTGCGCAGGAAGGGCTTATTCGTGTGCATGAAAAAGCCAAATGATGATATTTTAATCATCGGCAATGCGCGTGTTTAATTTTTATGCAACGGTCGTTGGCGTAAAATGAACTCTACGGCTAAAAATTGAATCCGATGAATCACTTAAAGCGGTTTTGCCCATCCGGGCGAGACCGCTTTTATTTTCTCATCGAAAGATTTTTCGGTGCTTTCACCTTTTATCGAGTTTACCGAAAAGCCCGCATTTTGGGCGAAAATATAGCGTCCAACTGATAGTTTTGAGACATCATTGAGCATGAGACATCAGAAAAATTGCATTTCTATGGAGTGGTGGTCGATAACTGGCACGATTTTTGTTTCTCTTAGTTCGAACCGGTCTTTTCAGCGCAGACGCGTTTGAAGCCGCCATTCGACGGAGATACTCGATGCTCATAACTGAAAGATTCAAGCAGACGGCATTTGCCACCCTTCCTGCGCTGCTCGTATTAGCGGGAACAGCCTTTGCACAGGATGCAGCCGAAGCGACCCCGAGCCTTGATACGGGCGACACCGCCTGGATGCTGACTTCAACCGCGCTCGTGCTGATGATGACCATTCCTGGTCTCGCACTTTTCTACGGCGGTATGGTTCGCAAGAAAAATGTGCTTTCCACTGTGATGCAGAGCTTCGCCATCACCTGCCTTATGTCGGTCTTGTGGATGTTCTTTGGCTACTCGCTTGCTTTCACCGATGGCGGTTCGATGAACGCTTTCATCGGTGGTTTCGATAAGGCATTCCTGTCGGGCGTGACGATGGAATCGCTCACCGGAACCATTCCTGAATATCTCTTCATCGTGTTTCAGATGACCTTTGCGGTTATCACGCCTGCGCTGATTGCAGGTTCGTTTGCTGAACGAATGAAATTTTCCTCCATGCTCGTTTTCATGGTTCTGTGGCTCTTCATCGTCTATGTGCCGGTGGCGCATTGGGTATGGGGCGGCGGCTTCCTCGGTTCTGACGGTGTTCTCGACTTTGCTGGTGGTACGGTTGTTCACATCAATGCTGGTGTTGCCGGTCTTGTTGCAGCCCTTATCATTGGCAAGCGCGATGGTTACGGCCACATCAACATGGCACCGCACAACCTCGTTCTCTCGGTCATTGGTGCGGCTCTCCTGTGGGTGGGCTGGTTCGGCTTCAACGCTGGTTCGGCTGCTGGTGCCAATTCGCTCGCTGCTGTGGCTATGCTCAACACACAGGTTGCGACCGCTGGTGCAGCGCTTGCCTGGATGTTTGCTGAATGGGCAATCGCCGGTAAGCCAAGCGTTCTTGGCATCATCTCGGGTGCCGTTGCAGGTCTCGTTGCCGTTACGCCTGCCGCTGGTTTCGTCAACCCAACGGGCGCACTGATCATCGGTATCATTGCAGGCCTTATCTGCTACGTGGCAGCGGTTAAGCTCAAGCACGCCCTTGGATACGACGACTCGCTCGATGCCTTCGGTGTACACGGTGTTGGCGGCTTTGTTGGCGCGATCCTGACCGGCTTCTTTGCTGATGTGGCAATCAATGCTGCTGGTGAAGGTGCAACCATGGGCAAGCAGTTCTTCGGTGCGGCAGTTACGATTGTTTACACCGCAGTTGCGACAGCCATCATCCTTTATGTGATCAAGGCCATCATGGGTCTGCGCCCGACAAAGCAGGAAGAAATGGAAGGTCTCGACATCGCGTTGCACGGCGAGTCTGTTCAGTAGAACAGGGTTGTCTCAAGAAGAAAAAGGCGCGGGAAACCGCGCCTTTTTCACGTTCAGCATTATTTGCCTGTGCAGGATGCTGCATGGTTAATGAGGAATTAACCATCGCAAGGCTAGGATCGTCCCGATTCATTGCGCCCAGGGCCATTTAAGCCTGAGGGCAACAAACCATAGTTCGGGACAGGCTTTATGCGGCAAGGATATTCGCCCTCATACCCGCTGCGTGACGAGCGGATTTCGGAAGATAGACTGCGACTGGTCAATATCTTCCGCAGGCAGTTCTATATCCTCTTTGGGTTGGCGCTGCTTTCGCTGGCAGCGATGGCTGTTGGCGCGCTTGCGACATGGAATGTGGCTGATCCCAGCCTCAGCCACGCCACGGATAATCCCGTCACCAACGCGCTTGGCTATCCGGGTGCGGTCTTCTCCGATATTGCCATGCAGTTCTTCGGCCTTGCCAGTGTTCCTGCACTTTTGCCGCTTGCAGTCTGGTCGCTGCTAATGATGACGCGCGGTGGCATTGGCCGGATCGCAAAGCGCAGTATCGCATGGTTTGGCGCGGCTTTGCTGTTTGCAGCCATAGCAAGCTGCTTTGCGGTTCCCGAAAGCTGGCCGATGCCGATTGGTCTTGGCGGTGTTTTCGGTGATCTGGTTCTGCGCATCCCCGGCATCTTTTTAGGTTCCTTCCCGCAAGGCGCAATTGCTTCTGGCATTGCGCTGGTTCTGGCTTTCCCGGCGCTTTGGCTGTGCTTGTTTGCAAGCGGGATCATCGGACGAGGCAACGCCGCGACTGATGGCGCGAGCGAACGCGGCGCATCGGCTGAAGATGACTATTCGGATTATGAAGATGCAGACGATGAAGCACCTTCTGGTGGCCTCTCTGCGTTTGTTGGTTCTCTTACCCACACAATTTACAGCGCAACTGCAACTTTCAAACGTCTGACCGGAATGAACCGCCGCAAGCCGCGCGAAGATGAATATGGCGATATGCGTCAGGTACGCCGCAGTGCGGAAGCGCGTGGCAGTGCCCGCCATGAGCCGGGCTTTGGAGGCGCATCTTCGCAAGAACCGCCATTTGATATGGATGGTGATGGCGATGATATGCCGCTTGCCGGTGAAGAGTGGCACGATGCACCGCCGCAGCGTTCTAAAGCGAGGATCGCTGAACGTGCACCAGCACCAAAGAGCGGTGCGCGCATTCAGCGTGAAGCGCAGTCTTCGTTCCTGAAAGATGGTGGCGCATTTGAAATGCCATCCTTGCATTTCCTTGCTGAACCGAAGCTTGTGCAGCGCGATGCATCGCTGTCCAAGGAAGCGCTCGAACAGAATGCGCGTCTTTTGGAAGGTGTGCTGGAAGATTTCGGCGTGCGCGGCGAGATCATCAATGTGAAGCCGGGGCCTGTTGTTACGCTTTACGAGCTTGAGCCTGCTCCGGGTATCAAATCGTCCCGCGTGATTGGCTTGGCTGACGATATTGCCCGCTCGATGAGCGCGATTGCAGCGCGTGTTGCTGTTGTTCCGGGGCGCAATGTGATCGGCATCGAACTGCCAAACCAGAAGCGCGAAATGGTTTATTTGCGCGAAATGTTGGCGAGCCGTGATTTTGAGCAAACCAAAGCAAAGCTTGCGCTGGCACTCGGCAAAACCATCAATGGTGAGCCGGTCATCGCCGATATCGCAAAAATGCCCCATGTTCTGGTGGCAGGTACGACGGGCTCGGGTAAATCGGTTGCGATCAACACGATGATCCTGTCGCTGGTCTATCGCATGACACCAAAAGAATGCCGCCTGATCATGATTGATCCGAAGATGCTGGAGCTTTCGATTTATGACGGTATTCCGCATCTTCTGACGCCCGTTGTGACCGATCCGAAGAAGGCGGTGGTTGCGCTCAAATGGACTGTGCGGGAGATGGAAGACCGCTATCGCAAAATGTCCAAGGTTGGTGTGCGCAATATCGACGGCTTCAATCAGCGCGTTGGCGAAGCCCAGAAAAAGGGTGAGAACATCGCGCGCACTGTGCAGACCGGCTTTGACCGGAACACGGGCGAAGCGATCTATGAAACCGAACAGCTTGATTTGGAGCCAATGCCATATATCGTCGTGATTATCGACGAAATGGCCGATCTGATGATGGTTGCGGGCAAGGATATCGAAGGCACAGTACAGCGTTTGGCGCAGATGGCGCGTGCGGCAGGTATCCACGTAATCATGGCAACGCAGCGTCCATCGGTCGATGTGATCACGGGTACGATCAAGGCGAATTTCCCGACCCGAATTTCCTTCCAGGTTACTTCTAAGATCGATAGCCGCACCATTCTGGGTGAGCAGGGCGCTGAGCAGCTGCTTGGTCAGGGCGATATGCTGTTCATGGCCGGTGGCGGTCGCATTCAGCGCGTGCATGGTCCATTCGTGGGCGATGACGAGGTTGAGCGTATTGTTCAGCATCTCAAGCTTCAGGGCGTGCCGGAATATCTCGACGCGATCACCGAGGATGAGGAAGAAGACGAAGGTGGCGGTCCGGCTGGAACGTCCAACCTTGAAAACTCCGACGATCCTTATGATCAGGCTGTTGCGGTGGTATTGCGCGATAAGAAGGCTTCAACGTCCTATATCCAGCGTCGCCTGGGCATTGGCTATAATCGTGCGGCTTCAATCATTGAGCGCATGGAAGAAGAAGGCATTGTCGGTCCT
The DNA here is from genome assembly GCF_032190615.1 of Brucella pseudogrignonensis. Taxonomy (NCBI): domain Bacteria; kingdom Pseudomonadati; phylum Pseudomonadota; class Alphaproteobacteria; order Hyphomicrobiales; family Brucellaceae; genus Brucella; species Brucella pseudogrignonensis. The sequence continues at coordinate 1,144,474 of NZ_JAVLAT010000001.1, read as the reverse complement.
GCCAATCATGCGGGTAAGCGCGAGATACTTGTGCCGACAGAAGACGACTATTAATTCTCAGGATCTCATCGGCTTGATGGTTGCCACACTCGTGCCTAACTGCCCGATTATTTTAAGAGAATGATGAAAAAAGAGAGTTTGCTCATGATGATCTCCCGTATTTCGAGCTTTATGAAAGCCAGCCGCTTAGTGGCCGTCCTCGGATTGGGAGCATTGAGTCTTGGTGTTGTGGCTCCGGCTTTGGTGCCGGTGGCAGCCCATGCACAAGGCGCAAGCGGTGCTGCCGCTGCACAGCAGATCGCAGATCATTTCTCATCATTGCGGACGCTGACCGGTGAATTTGTTCAATTCGGCCCCAAGGGTGAACAGACAGGCGGCACATTCTATCTGGAACGTCCGGGCAAGATTCGTTTCAACTATGACAAGTCGCCAATCCGCGTGATTTCCGATGGCAATCAGGTTGTCATCAACAATCGCAAGCTCGACACTTGGGATATGTACGCGCTGAACACAACGCCTTTGCGGATGCTTCTTGCTGACCGGATTGATCTGGGTGGCGGCCGCCTTCAGAGCGTCAAACAAGACCCTGACATGACCACACTGGTGGTTGGTGACAAATCAGCTTTTGGAAACTCAAAAATAACCATGATGTTTGAGCCCAAGACCATGGACCTTAAGCAATGGACCATCACTGACGCGCAGGGGCTCGACACAACGATCATGGTGTTTAATGTTCGCAGTGGCGTTCGCTTTACCGACGACATGTTCAAGATTGACTATCAGCGCATCGCGATGAAGCGCAAGGGCCAGTAAATCTTACGCTCGATATTTGCATTTTTCGGATAAATCGTTAGGTTCGCGGCCATCTTCTGATGGCTGTGAGTCTTATTTCCATGACATTTTCTGTTGCTACCTGGAACATCAATTCCGTTCGCCTGCGTATGCCGCTGGTTGAGCAGTTTTTAAGCGATTATCAGCCGGATGTTCTCTGCCTTCAGGAAACAAAATGTCCCGACGATCAGTTTCCTTCCAAAGGCTTTCGTGCGCTTGGTTATGAGCATATCGCGATCAGTGGCCAGAAGGGCTATCACGGCGTTGCAACGATCTCAAAACGGCCGCTGAGCGACGTTGAAAAGGTCGGTTTTTGCGAAATGGGCGATTGCCGTCATTTAAGCGCGGTCGTCGAAGCAGGCGGCAAAAAACTGCGCATTCACAATTTCTATGTGCCGGCGGGTGGCGATGAGCCGGACCCGGAAATCAATCCAAAATTTGCGCACAAGCTTGGTTTCCTTGAAGAGATGCGCGCGATTGTTGCTGACAGGCAGGATGGCAATTCGTCGATCCTCGTGGGTGATCTCAACATTGCGCCACTGGAAAACGATGTCTGGTCGCATAAGCAATTGTTAAAAATCGTCAGCCATACACCGATCGAGACCACCACACTTGAAGATCTTCGCGTCAAAGGCGGCTGGAGCGATCTGATGCGTCAGGTTGTTCCAGCAGACCAGAAAATCTATACATGGTGGAGCTATCGCGCGAAGGATTGGGATGCAGCCGATCGTGGCCGCAGGCTCGATCACGTTTGGGGTTCTGCTGATCTGGAAGCGCATATGCAAGGCTTGCAAATTCTGCGCGAAGCGCGTGGCTGGGATCGTCCATCCGATCACGTACCAGTGATTGCGACATTCAATCTGGATTAATCGAACGCGCAAGCCTATATAGAGCGAAGTTTAGAAGAGGAGATAAGAGCATGGATCGTTCAGCACTGTTTTCAATGACCAGTGTTTGCAACGTTTCCGGGGTTCTTCATGTCTTCTCTTCTCACGCTACAAGGTATTTCCGCGCTCACGGCTGATGGCCGCACACTCTTTTCCGGTATCAATTTCAGCGTCACTGAAGGCCGTATTGGACTTGTCGGGAGGAATGGTATTGGCAAATCCACCCTTCTGAAAATCATGAGCGGGGCGTTGTTGCCTGCAAGTGGCAATGTTGCGCGCACTGGCCGGATTGGTGTGCTTGCGCAGAATATCGGCAGTGATGGTCAGCAGACTGTAGCCGATCTGTTTGAGGCGGGTGCTGCCTTTGACATGCTTGCGCGTATCGAAGCAGGTGCGGGCACTGATGCTGATTTCGAGCAGGCCGACTGGCTGTTGCCACAGCGCTTTGATGAAGCCTTGCAGCTGTTTGGGCTTTCGCTTGCGCCACAAACCCTGCTTTCAGCATTAAGCGGCGGGCAGCAGACACGGGCAGCACTCGCAGCTTTAATGTTTCAGAAGCCCGATCTTATTCTGCTCGATGAACCCACCAACAATCTTGATCGCGATGGTCGTCAGGCTGTCGCTGACATGCTTGCGAAATGGCAGGGGGCTGCTGTTGTCGTTAGTCATGATCGTGAATTGTTGCGGGGAATGAATGCGATAGCCGAGCTTTCGCAAGGCGCTTTGACGCTTTATGGCGGCAACTGGGATTTCTATCACGAGCGGAAGGAAGCAGAGCGGGAAGGGGCGCAGCGTGATCTTGAGCTTGCGCAGCGCGATGTGAAACAGGTCAGGCTCAAGGCGCAGGAAGCTGCCGAACGGCAGGCAAAAAGCGATGCACGAGGGAAAAAGTCTCGCGCCGATGCGGGCATGAGCAAGCTGCTGCTGGATGCGCGTGCCGATAAGGCGCAAAAGACTGGCGGTCGTGGTGAATTGCTTCCTGAGCGCAATGCAGAGCGCGCGCAAAACCAGTTGCGTGAAGCGCAAGCCAAGGTCGAACGCAATAAGCCAATGCGTTTTGATATTGAGGCTGCGCTTTCGTCTTCCGGGCGTGTGATGCTGGAAATGCTCAATGTTTCTGGCGGGCCAGTACCGGAGCGTCCAGTTATCCGGGACTTCTCGCTGAAAATTGTCGGGCCAGAACGCATTGTCATTCGCGGCGCAAATGGTGCTGGCAAAACCTCGCTGTTGCGATTGATCACGGGCGATTTGCAGCCTGTTTCAGGTGAGGTGAAGCGCTTTGCGTCTATTGCCGTGTTTGATCAGCAGATGAGCTTGATGGATCGAGATGCGACGCTCTATGAGAATTTCCGCAGGTTGAACAAAGGTTCCAGTGATAATGATGCTCATTCGGCTTTGGCGCGCTTCTCATTTCGTGGTGAGAGTGCGTCACGTCTGGCAGGTAGCTTAAGCGGTGGTGAATTGCTGCGTGCAGCGTTGGCGTGTGTGCTTGCAGGAACGCGCAGACCTGAACTGCTTAGTCTGGATGAGCCGACAAATCATCTCGATCTTGATTCAATTCAGGCACTGGAAACAGCACTGAATGATTATGAGGGTGGCCTGCTGCTGGTGAGCCATGATCAGGCATTTCTCGACGCTATAGGTATCGAGCGGGTCATTGAATTATGACTTAGTCGTTGCCGTCAAATTGAGGTGCTACTTTTTCAATATCGGCAATCAGTTGCAGCAGGTTTCTGCTGATATGCGCGTGTAGCGAGGCTGCAGCTTCCGGATATTCTTCCAAAATGCGCCGAAACACTGAGCGGCTGATGCGGATGACTTCGGTTTCTTCCTCAGCCAGCGCACCGGTCATACGGGAGGTTTGGGCAATCAGCGCCATTTCGCCAAGCATGGCGCCGGGGCCGACGGGGCGGATTGTGACCCGCCCTTCGTCTGTATCGTGAAACAGGCTGATATTGCCCGATACGACAATATAGCCGCAATCAGCACTCTGGCCTTCGCGGAATAATTCGCGACCAGCACGCAGCACAAGACGTTCTGCGCCGAAAGCGAGCAGACGCAACTGTTCGGGTGAAAAAGACTCGAACAGGCTGACTAAACTGAGAATGCGGATATCGTCATCGAGCGCCATAGCTTGTCATGACACCCGCATCATGCGCTGTCCATCATGGGACAAGTTTGTATCCCCCGCTTTCTGTAACCAGAAGCGATGCATTGGATGGATCCTTCTCGATTTTCTGACGCAGACGATAAACATGGGTTTCCAGCGTGTGTGTTGTGACACCAGAATTATACCCCCAAACTTCCTCAAGCAGCACATCGCGGCCAATGACCTTGTCGCCAGCGCGATAGAGATACTTGATGATCGCCGCTTCTTTTTCGGTCAGGCGGATCTTGCTGCCCTTCTCATCGAGAAGCAGCTTCTGGCCCGGCTTGAATGTGTAAGGCCCAACGATAAATGTCGCGTCTTCGCTTTGCTCATGTTGGCGCAATTGCGCGCGGATACGCGCAAGCAGCACGGCAAACTTGAACGGCTTGGTTACGTAATCATTCGCACCTGATTCGAGACCGAGAATCGTGTCCGATTCGGTGTCGTGACCGGTCAGCATAATAATAGGCGCCTTGAACCCGCCTTTACGCAGCAGCTTGACTGCTTCGCGACCGTCCATATCCGGCAGACCAACGTCCATGATCAGCAGATCAACAATGCCGTTGCGCGCCGTCTGAATGCCCTTGGTGGCATTGTCTTCCTGAAGAATCTGGAACTCTTCGCATAGCTCCAGCTGTTCTACGAGGATGGAGCGGAGATCTTCGTCATCGTCCACGAGCAGTATTGTGCGACCTGTCATGCCTGTCCTCGTTACTCTTTGATTCAAATAGTGGTTCGTGTTTTATGACATTTAATGGCGACAAGTTGAAGCCGTGAAAAAACAGAGCAGCTTTTCAGGCGATCACCCAAACTTTACCAGCAGGCAGAAAACGGAGGCAGGCTTGTCCAAATATCACAACAACCGCGGAATTGGCGTCATCGAGGTACGGGCAAAGCCCGGCCATAAAACGCGCGGCCTGCTTGCTGCTGGCAATTTGGTGCTCGAATGTGCGCTTGGCAAGGGGGGAATCAGCGCTTTCAAGCGCGAAGGTGACGGTGCGACGCCACTTTCTTCCATGCGGTTGCTTTATGGATATCGTCGTGGCGATGCCCGGCAATGGCCTCTCACGCCTTTGCCGTTGAAGCGTGTGCGCAAGCTCGATGGCTGGTGCGATGCGCCCAACGACGCCAATTACAATCGTCCGGTCCATCTTCCTTTTAAGCCAAGCCACGAGAAGATGTGGCGCAATGATGACGTTTACGATGCCTGCATTGTAATGGATTGGAATATCAGCCCGCGCAAACGTGGCTGTGGCAGCGCGATTTTCTTTCATCTTGCGCGTCGGGGTTATACGCCGACCGAAGGCTGTATAGCATTGAAGCGCGCCGACATGGCGCGCCTCTTACCGCATCTGACCAATAGAACGGTTGTTCGTGTTGTCAGGTAATTAGTGTGCCCCCGCCGGAACGATTTTCACTTCATTGCCCTCAACATCGTAGAGTTTACCGTTCTGAATATAATCGCCATCATGTAGTTCTGCGATCTGGTGGTGGCGAATAATGCGTTCCGTGCCCTCAGCAAAGACTGACATCTGGTTTGAGTTGCCAGCTTTGAACTCGTTGAACATCAGGTTGAGCACGATTGCCATCAATGCAGCTGAGCTGATGCCCGAATGAAAGATCGTCTCAAACCATGCCGGAAAATGGTGATAGAATTCGGGTGCTGCAATCGGAATCATACCGAAGCCGATCGACGTTGCCACGATGATCAGATTGATATTGTTTTGATAATCGACCTTTGACAGTGTGCGGATGCCACTTGCGGCAACCGTTCCGAACAGAACGATACCGGCACCGCCGAGCACGGCTGGCGGCACACAGGCGATCACACGGCCCATCACCGGAAGAAGACCAAGCGTGATCAGGATAAGCCCGCCCGTGGCAACCACATAGCGACTTTTCACACCTGTTACAGCAACAAGACCGACATTTTGTGCGAAGGCACTCTGAGTGAATGAGCCTACGACAGGTGCGAGAATGCTCGACGCCATATCGGCGCGCAGGCCATCGCCGAGACGGCGGGAATTGACCTTGGTTCCCAGAATTTCACCGACCGCCAGAATATCGGCAGAGGTTTCAACCAGTGTCACGACAATTACGATGAACATCGACAGCGTTGCTGCGATGCTGAAAATCGGCCAGCCGAAATGGAAGATTTCGGGCAGGGCCATCACCGGGCCTTCTGCTACACGCGAAAAATCTGTCATGCCGAGCAACCATGCGACGCCTGTTCCGATGACCATTGCAAGCAGGATCGAAAGACGTGAGATCGTGGCATTGCCGATTTTGCTGAGCAAAAGCACGATTAGCAGTGTGAGACCTGCAAGACCAATATTACCCATGCTGCCAAAGTCGGGCGCTTTGCTGTTGCCGCCCATCGCCCAGCGCGCGGCAACCGGCATGAGAGTGAGACCGATGGTGGTGATCACAATGCCTGTAACAAGGGGTGGGAAAAAACGTGTGACGCGTGAGAAGATTGGGGTGATGAGAAAGCCTATGAGCGCTGCTGCTATCACTGCGCCCAGCACGACCTGAATGCCTGCCTCGCCGGTTTCGGCAGAGGTGACAATGGCAACCATCGTCGCAACACCAGCGAATGATACGCCCTGCACCAGCGGAAGCTGGCAGCCAAAAAATGGAATGCCGATGGTTTGCAGGACGGTTGCGACGCCACCGGCAAAAAGCGACGCGGTAATCAGCAAACCGATCTCGCTGGCGCTCAAGCCTGCCGCCTGACCGATAATCAGCGGCACGGCGACAATGCCGCCATACATGGTTAGAACATGCTGAAATCCATAGGCAAGATTGGCGGCGACGGATAGTTTTTCGTCTTCAGGACGCGGACTGGCCATCATCCCTGTTGGGTGTGCATTCACGATTATTCCTCCCGATGTCTCTCCTCAAAGACAGGGGGCGAGTATATTCCTCACACACAGACTGACTGCATTGCTTTTGCTTGAAGTTGTTTTCGATGTAAGCGACCTAATGGGTTAGGCAGGCGCTTCGCGCATGGCATCACTGAGAACGGTGAAGATATAAGGCTCAAGTGATTGCGCGACGTTGAAACGCAGATAGCGGGTTGCACTGCGCGATGGGCTGAAGACGTCGCCGGGTGCTAACAATACGCCCTTCTCAAGCGCATAACGGGCAATCTGGCCTGAATTCATGCCTTCAGGCAAGCGTGCCCAGAGAAAGATACCGCCCTGCGGTTCGGTCCAGAGTTCCAGCCCGATTGCTTTGAGCCGGTTTGCCGTCATGGTCATGGTGTCAGCGAGTTTAGCGCGCAGGCCGTCGATATGGCGGCGATAGGTTCCATCGGTGAGCAGGGCGTGCACAATCTGGGCGGACAGAACGTTGCTGCTGAATGAGGCCGCAAGTTTCAGATCAGTAATTCCGTCGATCCAGTCACGACGACCTGCGATATAGCCGACACGCGCTGCGGCCGAGAGTGTCTTCGAGAAACTACCGATATGGAGCACCCGGTCAAAGCCATCAAGCTCGGCAAGAAGCGGTGCTGGTGACGGATGAAAATCGCCAAAGATATTGTCTTCTACAAGCTTTATGTCGTGGATTTCGGCAAGCTTCAGCAAACGGTGTGCTGTGGCGGGCGTCATGATGCCGCCCGTCGGATTGTGCAGCCCAGCATTGGAAATATACAGCTTTGGCGCTTGTTCTTCAGCGGCCTTGGCAAAGGCCTCCAGATCGGGGCCTGTATGGGTGTAGGGGATGCCGATCAGTTTGACGCGATGCGAAAGAAGCGAAGCCTGAAAGTTGAAATAGCAGGGGTCGTCGACCAGCACTGTGTCGCCGGGCTGCAGCAGAAAGCGGCAGATGAGATCGATAGCATGTGTGCCTGAATCGGTCAGCAAGATATCGCCGCCGGACATATCAATGCCCTGTTCAGACAGTTTGCGCGCCAGATGATTGCGCAGAGGAAGAAAGCCGAGCGGCTCTCCATATGCGACGAGATTGCTGTCTTCATCGCGTGCGATGGTGCGCATGGCGCGACGAATGCCTTCAAGCGGCAGCCATTGATCAGGCAGCCAGCCACAACCGGGCTTATAGGTTTCGTTATCCGTTTCAAGAGATTGGCGCATGACCCAGAAAGGATCAATCTGCCGGTCTTTGTATGGTGTGGTTGCAGCAACCGTAAATGGCTGGCGTCCGCGCTCAGATACATAAAACCCTGCACCCCGGCGCGATTGAATAACGCCTTCCGCTACCAGCCGATCATAGGCTTCAACCACAGTGGATTTCGAGACATTCATGGTTTCGGCCAGACGGCGGATTGATGGCAGACGTGCTCCGGGTGCGAGGCTCATAGCGGCAATACGGTCACGAATAATCGTCATGACTTTTTCAACGAGCGAGATTTTTTCAGCAGTCGTTTTCTCTTCGCTGTTGCCACCGAGATATGCGGCTTCCACTGCTTCAAGACTGCGTAACAGGCCTGTTGAAATCATCTGTACCATCCTTCGTATCAGTACAGTTTAGCAAAATTGTATGGAAACTGTCTCTGCTTATTTTGCCGAATTCACGACACTTTGCCAGAATCATCTCCATGAAACTGCAACAGATCGAAAACACATATGAACAAGACTGCGGGTTGGATTAACGGATTTATCGGTGTTCTTATTTTTAGTGGGTCGTTACCCGCAACACGTCTGGCGGTGATCGATATAGACCCGACGTTTTTAACGATGACGCGCGCGTCGATTGCGGGGCTGCTGGGCCTTGCGCTGCTGCTCGCCTTCCGCGCGCCATTTCCCAGCCGAAATGACGTTGTTTCGCTGATTGTTGTGGCGCTTGGTGTGGTGGTGGGTTTTCCATTGCTGACAGGCATTGCACTGCAACACATGACCTCTGCCCATGCAATTGTGTTTATTGGCCTGCTGCCTTTGGCGACAGCCGTATTTGCTGTTTTGCGTGGCGGTGAAAGCCCGCGCCCACTGTTCTGGCTGTTCTCTGTGGCGGGTAGCGCTATTGTTGCTTCTTATGCTTACGGGCAGGGTTCTCAGTCCACGTTACTGGGCGATGTGCTGATGCTCGGCGCGATCATTGCCTGTGGGCTTGGTTATGCAGAAGGTGCGAGCCTTTCGCGCAGGCTGGGTGGCTGGCAGGTGATCTGCTGGGCGCTGGTCTTCTCGCTGCCGGTGATGTTGCCGCTCAGCATTCTCACACGCCCTGAGACATGGGCTGGCATCGGCGCCATGGCATGGGGTGGACTTGCCTATGTGACGCTATTCTCGATGCTGATCGGCTTTTTCTTCTGGTATCGCGGGCTTGCGCAAGGCGGTGCGGCAGCCGTTGGCCAACTGCAATTGTTACAGCCATTCTTTGGCCTGATGCTGGCCGCATCGATTGCCGGTGAACCGGTTAGTATGGGTATGGTGCTGACTGCCGGTGTGGTGGTGCTCTGCGTGGCTGGAGCCAAACGGTTTGCTTAGACAAGCTTGTCGCCCAAAAGTGGGAACCAGTTTTGGGATAACGACAAGCGTTATATGAATCCCCAGACTGTCGTGCGTTTGACTTCGGCATCCTCAAGCGCTCGTGTGACAGGCACTGTATAAACGGCAAGCTGTTCAAGCCGGTCTTTGGGCAGATAGGCGCGGCCCGGATCACCGACGATGATGTGGGCACCGCGAGCGGCAAGCTTTGCAAACCATGGGATCAGACGATCTGCGAGCGGCTTTTCGTAGAACACATCGCCGGCAAGCACCACTTCCCATCCATGATCCTGATTGATCAGATCGGTGAGTGTCGGGGTGATGGTAACACTGTTTGCAGCCGCGTTGATTTCGATAGCTGGCAGCGCAAATGGATCAATATCGGAAGCAAGCACGCTGTCTGCGCCTGCTTTCATCGCTGCAATGGCAACCAGACCTGAGCCGGAAGCGAAATCCAGCACAGTTTTGCCGAAGACCATTTCCGGGTGATCGAGAATATAGCGTGCTACGCCCTGACCACCCGCCCAGGCAAAGGCCCAGAAAGGCGGCGGCAGGCCGATGGTTGCCAGTTCTTCCTCGGTTTTATGCCAGAGGTCGTGGGCTTCATCGGCCAGATAGAGGTTGATTTCCGGCACATGTGGCGGTGCTTGCAGGCCTGTATTGGTCAATATGAAATCGCGCGTCGCCTTATGTGCCGGATCAAGCATCAATTTTTCTCATTGTGCATGTCGTTATCGGAAAACCGGTCTCCACTTTTCCGCAACATGCATTAAATATCTTTAGCGTCCAATCCGCCCATGCGGCAGACCTCAATCCATTCGTCTTCCGTTACCGGCTGCACCGAAAGGCGCATGGATGTGACGAGCGCCATCTTTTCGAGTTTCGGATTGGCTTTCACATCTTTGAGCGTCACCGGCTTCGGCATATCGCGCACAGCCTTTATGTCCACGCAATCCCAACGCGGATCGTCTGTGGTGCTGTCAGGATGCGAAAGCGCACAGACCTCGACAATGCCGACCACTTCCAGACCTTCGTTGGAATGGTAGAAAAAGCCTTTGTCGCCGATCTTCATGGCGCGCATGTTGTTGCGTGCCAGATAGTTGCGCACGCCGTCCCACTGTTCGCCTTGTTCGCCACGGGCTTTTTGCATTTCCCATGACCATTTGAATGGTTCAGACTTGAACAGCCAGTAAGCCATGACCTGCCCTTATGCGTTTGCTGGATTGTTGATCGCCCAGTTCCATGGGCGCACGGTCACATCAGCAAAAAGGCCAGCCAGTGCGTAAGGATCATTCGCGCCGATCTTTTCAGCTGTTGCCTTATCGGCGGCTTCCACAACGACGAGGCTGCCATTTGGCTTGCCATCTTCACCAAGGAATGGGCCTGCGAATTTCAGCACATCACCCAGCGATTTGAGATAGTCGAGATGGGCCGGACGCGTATCAAGTCGCACTTGCAGATGATCGGGCTTGTCGTTGCACAAAAGAGCAAAAAGCATGTTATTCTAACCTTTTTGTTTATGCATGATCTTATCCGAAATTGGCTTCCCACTTTTCGGGATCATGCATTTTGTTTGAGCATGATCTTATCTGAAAACCGCTACGCACTTTTCAGGATCATGCTTTAATCCTCGGTCTTGAGTGGTCGGTTTAAAAGCGCGGTAACGGCTTCATCAATCGTGATTTTTCCTGCAAGAAGTGCAGCGACTGCCGTGATAATTGGTGCAGGCACGTCATGTTGTCTGCAAAGTTCGGCAGCTATCGGAGCGGTCGCCACACCTTCGGCCAGTGGGCGGTTGGTGAGATCTTCGCTACGACCGATTGCCAGCCCGTAAGAATAGTTGCGCGATTGCGATGATGAGCAGGTCAGCATCAGATCGCCAAGTCCGGAAAGGCCCATAATGGTTTCTGGCTTTGCGCCCATGGCCTGCGCAACACGGCGCAGTTCGGCAAAGCCGCGCGTAACAAGGGCTGCTTGCGCGCTGGCACCATAGCCGCGCCCGATGGCAGCCCCTGCTGCAAGCGCCAGCACGTTTTTCAGCGCGCCGCCGATTTCAACGCCTTTGAGATCGGTGGTCGAATAGCAGCGGAAGGCTGGCCCGGAGAGCATCGCTGCAAGTTGATCGGCAATGGCGGCGTCTTCGCAGGCAATGGTGACTGCGGTTGGCAGACCGCGTGCTACGTCGGTTGCGAAACTTGGGCCGGACAGCGCGCTGATTGTATGGTGTGGAAGCACTTCCGACACCACTTCTGACATGAGGCGTCCTGTCTCGCGCTCGATGCCTTTGGCGCAAAGAATGACGGGTGCGGATTGCGGAATATGCGCGCTTAGTTCCATCAGTCCTTTGCGCATAGCCTGTGCTGGAATAACAACGAGAACCGCATCGGCCTTTTCAAGGACAGCCTTGGCATCCGTGCTGGCGCGAATGCCTGCGGGCAATTCGATCTCGCCGAGATAGGAGGGATTGCGGCGCTGGTCGTTCACTTGGGTCACAATTTGCGCATCGCGTGCATAAAGCCATGCGTCATGACCGTTGATGGCTGCCATGACTGCAAGGGCTGTTCCCCACGCGCCGCCACCCAGAACGGCGATTTTAGCGCGCTCACTCATGCCTTTGCTCCCCGTCGTCCGGTGCCGAACATGGGCGCTGATTTCTCATCAAGCGGCCAGCGTGAACGCGGAGCAAGATTGAGCGAATCAGGGCCTTTGGTTGCAGCCCGCTCGGCACCTGCCCAAGCAATCATCGCTGCATTGTCGGTGCAGAGATTGAGCGGTGGGGCGATGAAGCTGAAACCATGCTTTTCGCAAAGCTTCTCCAGCGCGGCGCGCAACGTCTTGTTGGCGGCAACACCGCCCGCGACGATGAGCGAGGGTGTGTCGCAATCCGGGAACTCATCCTTGAACCGCTCGAGCGAGCGCTTCACACGATCTGACAACGTATCGGCAACCGCATCCTGAAACGATGCGCAAATGTCCGCTACATCCTGATCAGAAAGAGGGCTAAGTTCTGTTGCGGTCTGGCGCACAGCTGTCTTGAGGCCAGAGAATGAGAAATCGAGCCGGGCTTCACCCTTAAGTGGGCGTGGCAGCGGGAACCTTTTCGGGTCGCCCGTTAGCGCCATGCGTTCAACAGCCGGACCACCCGGATAAGGCAGGCCCATCAGCTTGGCAGTCTTATCGAAAGCCTCGCCCAGCGCATCATCGATTGTCGTGCCAAGGCGTTCATAATCGCCAAGACCGCGTACAAGCACCATCTGTGTGTGACCGCCGGATACCAGCAGCAGCAGATAAGGAAATGGCAGGTTGTCCGTCAGTCGTGCGGTGAGCGCGTGGCCTTCCAGATGATTGACCGCATAAAACGGCTTGTTCGCAGCCATGGCCATCGCCTTGGCGGTCATCAGGCCGACGATCAGACCACCGATAAGGCCCGGACCGGCGGTCGCGGCAATCGCGTCCACATCATCGAGCTTCACATTGGCGTCTTTCAGCGCACGTTCCACCAGCCGGTCGAGCGCTTCAACATGGGCGCGGGCGGCAATTTCCGGCACCACGCCGCCGTAAGGTTCGTGTTCGGCGATCTGGCTGAGCACCACATTGGACAAAATATGCCCTTTGCCGCTATCGTCGCGTTCAACGATGGCGGCGGCTGTTTCGTCGCAACTTGTTTCTATTCCAAGAACGCGCATTTGCGGTTAGACCCTGCCTGTCTCATAACTTTACATAATATTTCCCGGAAACCCGGTATCATGGACGGCGCGATATGCAAACAGCATCCTTGAAGATTGGCAGCTTGAAGATCGGTACAAGGGGCAGCAAGCTTGCGCTCGCGCAGGCCTATGAAACGCGCTCCCGTCTGATTGCCGCGCATGGCTTCAATGAAGATGCGATCGAAATCGTGCCCATGTCCACTGCCGGAGATCGTATCCAGGATCGCCCGCTGTCGCAGGTTGGTGGCAAGGGGCTGTTTACCGAAGAGATCGAAGCAGCGCTGAAAGATGGCCGCATTGATCTGGCTGTTCATTCTACCAAGGATATGCCGACTGTTTTGCCGGAAGGTCTTCATCTTTCCGCATTCCTTGAGCGCGAAGATCCGCGTGATGCTTTTGTCGGTCGCACCTCCAAGCGCTTTCTCGATCTGCCGCAGGGTGCCGTGGTCGGTTCATCTTCGTTGCGTCGTCAGGCGATGATCAAACGTCTGCGGCCTGATCTTCAGGTGGTGATGTTCCGTGGCAATGTCCAGACACGTCTGCGTAAACTCGAAGAAGGCGAAGTGGATGGAACATTTCTTGCTTGTGCCGGTTTGCGACGGCTTGATCTGGCAGATGTAATTACCGATCTGCTCGATCCGTCGGCGTTTCTGCCTGCGCCGGGACAGGGTGCAATCGGGATTGAAACTCGTATTGGCGATGAAAAAATCGATGCGCTGTTAAAGCCATTGGCGCATCATGATACGCATGTGGCGCTGGCCTGTGAACGTGCATTCCTCGCGACGCTTGACGGCTCTTGCCGCACGCCGATTGCCGGTCTTGCGATTGTGAATGGTGACACGATTTCATTTCGTGGGATGATCCTGACGCCGGATGGTCGTGAGGCGCACGAAGTGACGGCTGAAGGTTTGGCGTCCGATGCAGCCGAGCTTGGATCGGATGCCGCCAAGCGCGTGCGCGCGGAAGCGGGTCCAGATTTTTTTGAGGGCTGGGAGTAACATTGGCAGCTGAGCACAAGACAGGAACGTGCGGCCCTGTTCTGATCACAAGGCCCGAACCATCGGCATCAGTGACGGCAGCAAAGCTTGCCGCACTCGGTTTTTCGCCGGTTTTGATGCCTTTAAGCCGTACGGTTGCTCTGGAGTTTTCTGCCGCGAATCAATCCTTCGACGCACTTGCTGTGACCAGCGCCAATGCATTCCGGCATGTGCAGGACGATTTTCTCCAGCTTTATAAAGCATTGCCGCTGTTTGCCGTTGGTGAGGGCACGGCGCGTGCCGCGCGTGCAGCGGGTTTTGATCAGGTGATTGAGGGCGGCGGTGATGCCGTTCGTCTGGCGGCGAGCATGGCAGAACATTTGCCAAAAGGCGCACGGGTTTTTTATCTCGCTGGACGGATACGTCAGCCAATCTTTGAAGAACGTGTGCTGCAGGCTGGCCTTAAAATGCGGGTCTGCGATGTTTATGACGTCGAGCAGATTGGCTATTCAGATGATGAAATCAAAGCGCTTTTGCCCCAAAGTCCATTTGTCGCGGTTTTGCTTTATTCGGGCGTCGCTGCGCAGTATCTGGCTCGGATCGCGCCGCAGATTGAGGCCGCATTTGGCTCGGATACGCAGTTTTTGTGCATTTCTGGCCGGGTTGCGGAGCAATTGCCGGAGAAATGGAAAGCGCAGAGACGCATCGCCGATCATCCTGACGAGAAGGGAATTTTTCGTTTGTTTTCCAAACTTTGACTCTTTTGGGCGCAACCTTCCTTCATCTCGTGATTTTATCTGATAAGCTTCACAAAAATTCTTTGCACACCGAGAGGACCCATGGCGAAATCTGGCACTCCGCGGCATTCCAAACCGACCACCAAACCCGTGACGATCAGTCTTGATCCGTCGGATGTTAAACGCGTTGATGAAGCAGCAGCGCCGAAGGTGACGCCGGCTGCTGAGCCAGTGGGTGATGCAGCAGTGAAAATGGACCCCAAGCCAGAAGAAAAGCCTGTGTTCAAGCCAGAAGCTAAGACAGAAAAGCCGCCCTTTACTGCGGGCGTGAAGCCGGAGGCACCGCGTGCTAGTGCAGCTACTTCCGTACCAGCGCAGAAATCGGGTTCAGGCGGCTCTCACTTGCTGGCAGGTGTTGCAGGTGGTGTGATTGCACTGGCTGGTCTTTTTGCATTGCAGTGGGGCAATGTCGTGCCATCGCCCGGCGCAAGATTCACCGCCGAACAGCTGGCCCATATGGAGCAGCAGATTGCAGATTTACGCTCCAATCCAGCGCCTGCGCCACTTGATGACGCCAGCAAGGCGCAGCTTGCAGATTTGCAGAAAAATGTTGAGGCAGCTGAAATTAAGGCGGAAGCCGTGGCCGCAACTTTGACAGAAGTTCAACAGCAGTTTGCGTCGCTTCCAAAGTCAGATGCCGCTCCCGTGGACATTTCGGCCTTGACGGAGCGCCTTAGTGCGCTCGAAACGCAGTTAAGTGATGCAAAGAATCAGGCTGATCAGGCGGCAGCTGGTGTTTCTGGCAACAGCGGCACAATTTCAAACCTTGAACAGAAGCTGGTTTCGCTTGAGGGCAAGGTGAGTGAAAACGCGCGCCAGCCCGATGCGTCCGTATTGATTGCTTCCAATGCACTGAAGACTGCGATTGATCGCGGTGGTTCATATAAGGCTGAGCTCGATACATATGCCTCGGTTGCTCCGCAGGATAAGGCAATTGAAGGACTGAATGCCTTTGCACATTCAGGTGTGCCGACAGTTGCTGATCTGAATGCATGGTTTGGGCCGGTCGCTAACAAAATCATCGCCACTGAAAACAAGCTGCCTGCCGATGCCGGTGTGTGGGATCAGCTGGTAGCCAGCGCGAAGGGGCTTGTCAGTGTGCGTCCCGTCGCGGGCAATGTCAGCGGCACTGGCGCAGGTCCGACAACGGCCCGCATGGAAGCGGCCCTGCATGCTGGTGATCTTGAGCGCGCGATTGCTGAATGGGAGCAGCTGACCCCTGACGCGAAAGCTGTTTCGGCAGAGTTTGCGAGCCAGATGAAGGCGCGTCGTGACGCTGATGCGCTTATTCAGCGCGTCGTCACTGAAAGCATTAAGCCAAAGAACGCAACAGACGCCACGGCGCCAAACTAAGGAGCCGTTCATGCTGCGTGTGATTTTTTACTTCGCTATCGTTGTTGCTCTCGGTTTTGGTTTCTCATGGCTGGCTGATCGACCCGGCGAACTTGATGTCACCTTTGCTGGCAATCATTACAATGTGCCGCTGATTACTGCTGCCGCAGGTGTCGTGGCAATTGTGGCTGCAATTCTGATCCTCTGGTGGGTCATCAAAAGCACCATTCAGTCGCCTTACACGTTGCGCCGTCATTTTCGTTCGCGCAAACGCGACCGGGGGTATCAGTCGCTTTCAACAGGCTTGATTGCCGCTGGTGCCGGTGATGCAGAAGCTGCCCGCCGTATGGCAAAGCAGGCCGGTACCCTGCTTGATCCTGATCTGGAGCCGATGATCAAGTTGCTGGAAGTTCAGACGGCCATGCTTGAAGGCCGTTCGGATGATGCGCGCAAGGCATTTGAGGCCATGGTTGAGGACCCTGAAACCCGACTTCTGGGCTTGCGCGGACTTTATATTGAGGCGCAGCGCGTGGGCGCACGCGAAGCGGCACGTCACTATGCGACAGAAGCCGCGAAACATGCACCGCAGCTTGAATGGGCGTCGTCTGCCGTTATGGGGCAGCTTTGCTCGGAAGGTGACTGGGATGGCGCGCTTAAATTGGTTGATGCGCGTAAACAGGCCCTCTCGCATAGCAAAGATGTTGTGAAGAAGGAGCGTGCAGCGCTTCTGACGGCCAAAGCAATCGCAACTGTTGATGTCGATCATGCAAATGCCAAGGCGATTGCGCTTGAAGCCAACAAGCTTGCGCCTGATCTGGTGCCCGCGGCTGTCGTTGCAGCGCGGGCATTGTTTGCTGATGGCGAAGTGCGCAAGGGGTCGAAAATTCTAGAGGCTGCGTGGAAGCGTGCTCCGCATCCCGATATTGCATCGACCTATATTTATGGTCGCGCTGGAGACACGGTGCAGGACCGTCTCAAGCGGGCAAAGCACCTGGTGACGCTCAGGTCCAACAATGCCGAAGGCAGTCTGGCGCTTGCGCGGGCTGCTTACGATGCGGGCGATTATCGTCTGGCGCGAGAAAATGCCGATAAGGTGTTGCGCGGGTCGCCGCGTGAAAGCGCTTATCTTTTGCTGGCAGACATTGAGGAAGCCGAAACAGGCGATCAGGGCAAGGTGCGTCAGTGGCTTGCACAGGCGGTGAAAGCACCGCGCGATCCGGCATGGACCGCTGATGGTTATGTGTCTGAACAGTGGTCGCCTGTATCGCCTGTGACCGGACGCCTGAACAGCTTTGAGTGGAAAGTACCTGTCGAGCAGCTTTCACCGGTGATTGAAGTGGAAAAGCCCGAAATTGCAGCGGCTGTTGAAGATTCTGTTTTGACAAGCAATGCGATTATTCCGGCTGAAAAACTTAAACCCAAGCCGCAAAATGATGATGTGATTGAGGCGGAGGTGGTATCGCCAAAGCCTGTTGAGGTTAAGCCAGAACCCCCAAAACCTGAAATTCAGCAGGTTGAGAAGCCCGCATTTATCGATGCAGCCGGGCCGGACAGTGATGAGACGGACAAAAAACGGACGGCTCATATCATTGTGGATGACCCGGGTGTTGATGAAAGCAAAGCATCGCAAAAGCCGCAAAGCGGGCTTCGTCTGTTCTGAATTGGCGCATTGGCGTGTAGATTGTTGCTTAAAGACCACGCGATGCCGTCTTTCGCTGTTGAAAGACGGCATCGTCGCTTTCCAGTCTTGTCTCATATTTCCATCCCGTTAGTTTTAAAGTTTCTAAAGAAGAGCAGACCGAGTTGGTCTTTTGCGGTTTGAGACTTGGCGAGGGTGAATGTTCGAGCGGTTGCTGGATTTTCTGAAAGAGTTGCCTGGAAGCGGTTTACGTGAGCGGGGCGAAAAGTTTTCCGACGATGATCCAAGACTGGCTGCAGCAGCGCTGATGTTTCACATCATGGATGCTGATGGTGATGCGCGTGAAGTAGAGCGCGCCAAGCTTTCGGTCACGCTTGCACAGAAATATGGACTAAAGGGCGATGCTCTTAAGCAGCTTCTCCGAGCTGCCGAAGAGGCTGATCAGGAATCAATCAGCCTGTCGGATTTTACGTCTGTTCTCAAACGCCATCTGGATTATCAGGCTCGGCTCGATTTCATCGCCCTGATGTGGAACATTGTCTATGCCGATGGTGTTGCAAGCGAAGTCGAGGTTGATGTGATGTGGCGTGTTGCCGATCTGATTGGCATCAAAGCTGAAGATCGGGATCAGATCGAAACGCGTGTTCAGGCCGGGAATATCAGCGCGTCAGATGCCTGACGCTCTGATCGGAAATTAGGTGCGCCCTTGCAAATTGCGCGCTTTGCGCAGTTGCGGGAACATAGCAGCCCACGCAGCCGCAACAACGATGGAACCTATTCCGCCAATAACAACGGCAGGTACCGCACCAATAGCTGCGGCCATAAGCCCGGCGCGGAATTCACCCAGCTCGTTTGATGCGCCGACAAACACCATATTGACCGCATTGACGCGTCCGCGCACGTGGTCTGGCGTCCAGAGCTGCATCAGCGTTTCGCGGATATAAACGCTGATCATATCGGCAGCACCGGCAAGAGCCAAAGCGATAATCGACAGCCAAACGAGTGTCGACACGCCAAAGATGATATTGAATAAGCCAAATAGACCGACAAAGACGAACATCACGCGACCTGCATGATCGCGGATCGGGTGACCTGCAAGCCAGATCGCGGTCAGGACGGCGCCAATACCGGGTGCAGAGCGTAGCAGACCTAATCCCCATGGTCCGAGATCGAGAATGTCGCGGGCATAAATCGGTAAAAGCGCGACCGTGCCACCAAGCAGAACAGCGAAGAGATCAAGCGAGATGGCTCCCAAAACAATCTTTTCTTTCCAGATATAGCGGAAGCCAGCAAGCATGGAGGTGAGCGAACGCTCCTCCATCGTCGTATGTTGCCTTGGTTTTGAGATCGAGAAAATCAGGACCGAGCCTGAAATCAGAAAAACTGTTGCGACGCCATAAGCTGCAAGATGTGAGATACCATAGAGCAATCCACCGGCAACCGGGCCGACAATTGTTGCTACCTGCCAGGCTGATGAGTTCCATGAAACTGCATTGGCAAAATCTTCTGTCGGAACGAGGTTTACAACTAGAGAGGCTGACGATGGTCCAAGAAATGCGCGGGCAATCCCGAACACCAGAAGGGCTGCGAAGACAATTATCGGCTCGAAATCACTCAACAGCGTGAGCAAAAGCAGAAATGCAGTGACACCTGCTTCCAATATGAGCGACAAGCCCATGACAAGGCGTCGGCCAAACCGGTCAGCAGCGGCACCCGTCAACAAAACCAGCAGCAGGGCGGGTAGAAACTGTACGAGCCCTACCATGCCAAGATTGAAGGCATCGCGGGTTTGGTCATAAATTTGCCAGCCGACCGCGACGCTGACGATCTGAACGGCAAATGCGCTCAGGAAGCGTGCGGCCCAATATTTTTTGAACGACGTATGACGGAATGCGGCATAGCGATCCGCGTGGGTGGCATCAGTGCTGGGGGACATTGCTCAGAACATCTGTAAAAGGGAGTTCTATCTTATAGTAATTTATTGCGAGCAATGATCACTTTTTCTTGGAAAATCGAAACTTTTGAAAGATCTGGTGTGGTTTGCTTTAAAACACATAGTTGAAAAATAAAAAGACCGGTTTGACCCGGCCTTTTCGATGATTGCGCATAAAAAACAAAAAGATAGAGCATTTCTAATGATTCAATGAAAACTGGAAATGCTCTAGGGATGCTGATCAGTCTTTACCGAGTAGGCCTTTCCAGATAATTGCACCGATCGCAGCCCCAAGTAGTGGAGCCACCCAGAATAACCACAGCTGGCCGAGCGCGTTGGTTTCGGCAAAGAGAGCTGCTGCCGCTGAACGTGCTGGATTCACCGAGGTGTTACTGATGGGGATAGCCACAAGATGGATCAGCGTAAGGGAAAGACCAATGGCGATCGGTGCAAAGCTTTTTGGCGCAGAAGAGGATGTTGAGCCGAGGATCACGATGAGGAAGAATGCTGTCAGCACGATTTCCGCAATCAATGCAGAAGTTAGGCTGTAGCCGCCGGGTGAAAGTTCACCATAGCCATTGGATGCAAAGCCACCAACTGTAAAGCCAGCCTTGCCTGTGGCGATAAGATAGAGAATCGCAGCCGCAGCAATGCCGCCCAAAACTTGCGCGACCCAATAAGGGATGAGATTTTTGGCCTCAAAACGACCGGCGACCAGAAGGCCGAGCGAGACGGCTGGGTTAAAATGGCCACCGGAGATGCCACCAACGGCGTAAGCCATTGTCAGGACCGTCAAGCCAAAAGCAAGAGCGACACCGGCAAAGCCAATGCCGAGCTCAGGATATGCAGCAGCAAATATGGCGCTGCCGCAGCCGCCGAAAACAAGCCAGAATGTTCCGAAAAATTCCGCAGACAATTTATTCAACATGGAAGTCCCCAGTGTTGGTGTCGTGATGATGCCAATGCGAATCAATTTCTCAAATATATATCTATGAATTTATTGCTTCAATCGCATTTTATAGGACTTATATTTAATAAATATTTCTAATATTTAATGTGTTAATATAAAGTACATTTGGATTGATGGATTTTGCTTCAATTTATGGTGAAATATTAAATATACTTTATAAATCCGTAATTTAGCCGCCTTTATGCCTTAATTTAAATCGTGTTTGTTTTTGGCGAGTATATTGCGGTAATGGGTGAGCACGGGCTATAAGAAGCTTGTTCAGGCAGATAATTGCGATGAAATCGATCTAGGTACGCGGGTGTTTCGTGGGGCGTTTTAGGGAGTTGCCAGTCTTGAATAGTCAATTTCAGGCGCGAACATGCAGATTGGTTTTACAATCGGCCATGGTGATTGGAATCGGTGCGGCTGTTTCCGGGTGCACCGCGACGACGTGGTCAGAAACGGTCAGGATCGATAGCAGGCCACCAATGCCAACGGAATGTGCAGGCTGGCAGAGGATTGATCTTAAACAGCGCACGACGATGATTTTGTTGCGGGAAGACGCGCGCCTCGTCACTGACATTGACTCTCATAACCTCAAGGGCCGTAATCTGGGCTGCTGGGAATAATTAACATCGGCTTTCGTGGATAATTTGCATCGTTTATTCCGCAATTATTTTTTGCGGAGTGATTTGGTGCGTCCGCTCCAAGATTTGCCAAATTTTTCTGCGTTATAGAAAATCAAATCTCTCGTAATTTTTACAGGTGATTTTAATATAATTAACCTCACATTAACCATGGGGGTTAAAGGTCATTTTAAATTAGATTTCATCCGCAGCACCGATTGGTGGGCGGACAATTCAGAGAAGCGCAGCGGTGATACGTTTTGAGAATGTTGGCCTGAGATATGGCATGGGGCCAGAAATCCTGAGGGATGTCAGCTTCCATATTCCACCGCGCTCATTCCAGTTTCTGACTGGCCCGTCAGGCGCGGGCAAGACCTCGCTATTGCGACTGCTGTTCATGGCGCTGAAGCCAACTCGTGGACTTATCAATATTTTCGGCAAAGATGTTGCGCGTCTCGACCATAAAGCTGTGCCCTTACTTCGGCGCCGTATTGGAATTGTGTTTCAGGATTTTCGTCTTCTCGATCACATGACGACCTATGAAAATGTTGCGCTTCCTTTGCGTGTACGTGGCAAAGAAGAAGCCACTTATCGTCATGAAGTCGAAGAGCTTTTGCATTGGGTTGGTCTTGGTGATCGTATGAACGTGCTGCCACCTGTCCTTTCAGGTGGAGAAAAGCAGCGCGCGGCGATTGCACGTGCGCTGATTGATCAGCCGGAACTGCTGTTGGCCGATGAGCCGACAGGCAATGTCGATCCTCCACTTGCAAAGCGTTTGTTACGGCTTTTCGCTGAGCTTAATCGTTCGGGCACCGCGGTTATTATTGCGACGCATGATTTATCTTTGATGGATCAGGTGAATGCGCGCCGTATGATCATAGAACATGGACGGCTCGATATTTATGAATAATGCGCGCAGAAACAGCCAAAACGCTTTCGCGAAAGCCATGACAGATCTCCGCATACGCTTTGAAGATCTCAAAGATATGCTGCTGGTGCGCATCGGTAAACGCAGAAAGCGTCAGGGACCAAATCCCATTGTTCCTGATGGAAGTGTAACCGGAACAGCTTTGGTCACCGTCATTGCGATCATGACCTTTCTTGCTTGCCTCACGCTTGGCGGTGTCACCCTTGTGCGAACATCGGCTGCGCAATGGCAAAGCCAGATTGCACGTGAAGCAACTATCCAGATCAGGCCTGTCGACGGGCTGGACATGGATAAGGCGCTGTCGGATGCCAGCAGCATTGCTCGCGGTTTTTCCGGGGTCAAAGACACCAATATTATCGACAAGGACGCAACGGCACGGTTGCTTGAGCCATGGCTTGGCAGTGGTCTGAATATTGACGAACTGCCAGTGCCGCGTCTTGTCGTGGTCACGATCGATGAAAACGCGCCGCCGGATTTTGAAACCATGCGGACGGAGATTTCGCGCGCTATTCCAAGTGCCAGTTTTGATGATCATCGCACCTGGGTCGACAGACTTGTTTCGATGGCCAATACGACTGTGCTTATAGGGACTGGCGTTCTGTCACTGGTTATTGCTGCCACGGTTTTGACGGTGATTTTTGCCACGCGCGGCGCGATGTCAGGCAACGGCCATATCATTGAAGTTCTGCATTTTATCGGCGCAGAATCAAAATTCGTTGCGCGCGAATTTGAATGGCACTTCTTCCGCACGGCGCTCAAGGGCGCCTTGTTTGGCGGCGGTACGGCTATGTTTGTGTTCTTCTGCTTTTCCTGGTGGGCGTCCCGACGTATGGGAACACCGGCTGGCGATCAGGCTGCGGCCATGTTTGGCAATTTTGCTATTGGTCGTGAAGGCTATATCGGTGCTGCAGCAATCATCATTCTTGTGAGCTTTTTGACGATGTTGACAAGCCGGCTGACGGTTGTTCGCCAGCTTGCTACGATGGATGGTCCGGGAGTACGGGCTGAATGACAGCTTTTTTTGCTCATACCGATCGCAAATCGCGAATTTCTGGCAGCTTTCCGACATATCGCCGCAATGGTAGCTATGATGGCAAGTCGAACGAACACGCAGTTGAATATCGGGAAAGCAATGATGCAGCGGCACGCCAAGAAGCAGGGGCGCATATGGGCGCTGTGGTATGGCGCCGCAGTAGCACTATTGACCCGCCCTCTGGACTTGCACTGGCGGGCGCTAAATTTCTATGGTCGCTTTTAATGCGTATATTCCGTCGACTTCAGCCTGTTTCCATTTTTCTGTTTTTGGTGATTGTCGCCTTTCTGATCGGCTTTGTTGTGTTCAGTGAGAAAGTGACAAGCATGCAATCGCCTGCATTGGATTCGCCTGCTGATGCAATTGTCGTTCTGACAGGTGGCCAGTCGCGTATTCAGGCGGCGCTTGACCTTTTGAAAAATAAGCAGGGCAAGCGACTGCTGATCAGTGGCGTGCATCCTTCGACCAATGAAAAAGATTTGCAGCGCGCCACACATACGGATGCGAGCCTGTTTAACTGTTGCGTCGATCTTGATCGCTCAGCGCTGAATACGGTGGGGAATGCGACTGAAAGTGAACGCTGGATACGTGCCAACAAGTATCGCCGCGTGATTGTCGTTACGAACAATTACCACATCCCACGCAGTATTCTTGAGATGTCATCGCGGATGCAGGACGTGGAATTCGTGCCTTATCCGGTGGTCAACGGTGAGAAGCGCGCTCATAGCTGGGTGGCTGAAAGCGATACGCTGCGCGTGCTATTTATCGAGTATATTAAATATATTGGCGCGGCCATTCGTGTGGGCGGAGCGAAGATTTTCGGCGAAGCGGCCTAATCCTTTTGTGATCATGCGCTATTGATCGTCTTGTGCAACGATTTCCTTATGGAAAATTCTCGGCATCCTGATATATCGGGTGCCGCTGCTTTCTCACAAAAGCATTCAGTTTCTCTGCTTAGTTGCTCCAAATGCTGCAATTTGGAGTAATGGGTATAACCAAGGTTATCGCCGATACGATGCTTCTCTATCTGCGCTCCATTTTGTTCAATCTCGCCTTCTACATCGGCACATTCGTGCAGATGGTTCTTTACACACCATTTTACTTTTTGCTTCCGCGCAAGAAGGCATGGATCGTACCGAAGACATGGGCACGTGTTAATCTGTGGTTGCAGAAATATATTGCAGGCACCGACTACGTGATTGAAGGCCTCGAGAATATTCCTGAAGGCGCTTATATCGTCGCGCCAAAGCATCAGTCGGCATGGGACACTTATGCATTCCTACCGCAGCTGGATGATCCGGTTCTGATCCTTAAACGGGAATTGATGCGGATACCGCTGTTTGGCTGGTATGTCGCAAAAATGGAAATGATCCCGGTCGATCGTGGATCGCGCGTAAAGGCGTTGCATTCGATCACAGTTGGCGCGCAGAAGGCGATTTCTGAAGGCCGTCAGATTCTGATTTATCCCGAAGGCACGCGTCGTTCACCGGGTGCGCCTCCAGAATATAAATATGGTATCGTGCATCTTTATGATGCGCTGAAACTTCCAGTTCTGCCTATCGCGCACAATGCCGGGCTTTACTGGCCGCGCCGCAAGTTTTTTCGCTTTCCCGGCACGATCCGTTGCAGGGTCTTGCCGCCTATTCCAGCAGGACTGGAAAAAGAAGAGTTTCTGCGTCGTCTCATCGAAACGACGGAGACGGCTTGTGATGAACTGCTCGTTGCAGCAAGTCGCGATGTTAATGCACCACCTATGCCACCGACAGCCGTGCAACGGCTGAAGGAACTCAGTGAAACAACCACAACTCCCAAATAACTCGATTGCGCTTTGTTACGGCAGAGGGAACGACAATTCGTCACGTTTTGTTGAAACTTCGTTTTTCTTGCACGCAAACATGAAACCCGTTATCAGAGCGCGACACGAAAGGACCCATCATGAATATCGATGCTATCTCGATTGGTAAGAATCCGCCAGAAGACATCAACGTAATCATCGAAGTGCCAGTTGGCGGACAGCCGATCAAGTACGAGATGGACAAAGAAGCTGGTGCCCTGATTGTGGACCGTTTCCTTTATACGCCGATGACCTATCCGGGCAATTACGGCTTCGTTCCGCATACGCTTTCAGAAGATGGCGATCCGATTGACGTTCTGGTGTGCAATACCCGTCCGCTGATTCCGGGTTGCGTGATCAACTGCCGTCCAATCGGCGTTCTGGTCATGGAAGACAATTCCGGCAAGGACGAGAAGATCATCGCAGTTCCTTCGCCAAAGCTGACACAGCGCTACGAAAAGGTGCATGATTATTCCGATCTTCCGGAAATCACACTCAAGCAGATTGCGCACTTCTTTGAACACTACAAAGATCTGGAACCAGGTAAGTGGGTTAAGATCGGTGACTGGGGTGATGAAGATTACGCACGCAAGTTCATCGTTGAAGCGATTGAACGCGCTAAGAACAAGTAACCAGCCTTATATGATTTATAAAAATGCCCGGATGAAAATCCGGGCATTTTTGTTTGTCGTGTCGCTTTTGCTTCTTACAAAAGTGCTGGAAGCAGCGTCGTCCACATGAACTGGCGGATGAAGAAGATAATCAGCAGCAGGACGATCGGCGAAAGATCGATGCCACCGAGATTGGGCAGGATATTACGGATCGGACGCAGAACCGGCTCAGTAACTTTGTAAAGAAACTCGCCAATCGATGCGACGAAACGGTTGGAAGAATTGACGACGTTGAACGCATAGAGCCATGAGAAAATGGCACTTGCGATGATGATCCACGTATAGATATCGAGCGCCAGATCAACGGTGCGAAACAATGCGATCATAAAAACTTCTCCTTGAGAACTTGCCGAGATGTAGCGGTTGCATTGGGCAAGAACAAGAGCTGGGATACCTGTTTCTTATACTGATTACATGAACCGGGCTGGTGACATCAGCAACCGAGCTGTGTATCACTTTCTTTAAGTACGGGACCGTCGGCATTTCTTGCCCGCAATTCTGTGCGCCTCATAACGTCTTTTGCTGATTACGGAACGGCGATGAAGCTATTGGGTGTCTGGCCCCTTGTGACCGAAAGAGTTTGCAGTTTTCACGGCACTAGAATGGTCTGGCTTGCGAGAATGCAACGCAAAGGGCTGGGGTCTAAGTTCTCAGAAAACAATTCTCAGGAGGTTCCGTTCTGGCAGACCCAGGACTATAATGCCAGAATCGGGATATCATTCGCTGTGGGCGCTTTCATTTTTGCGATGGGAAGTGTCCTTATGTTTTGCTCTCTTCGCTGGCCTCAGCTGGCTAATCTGACCAATCTGACTTTTTTTGCAGGCTCCATCCCTTTCACCATTGCTGCTGCGCTACAACACTTTCAATCGGCCAATGCTCAAGATTTTAATGCTGCATTATCGCAATCAATTGGTAAGCGTAAAGGCTTGTCGATTATCGGATGGCATCCGCGTAGTGCAGGATGGCTTAGTTCGTTCACACAGTTACTCGGAACATTTGCTTTCAATATCAGTACATTTAATAGCATCGCTGCGCCTGGGTCGCCTGAATTAAATGTTCTTGAGATATGGGCACCTAATTTCGAAGGATCTGTCTTGTTTTTGATTTCAGGCTATCTTGCCTTTGTTGAAGTTGGAAACAAGCACTGGAGTTGGCACCCAAAGAGCTTGTCCTGGCAGATCGTATTTATCAACCTTTTGGGCTGTGTCGCATTTATGATCGCAGCGATTACGCCGACGTCGCCGGACCGAGGCGATGCGCTATGGTTACTCAGCTATTCAAATACGCATACGCTAATCGGAGCTTTATATTTCTTTGTGGGCGCTGTGCTTCTCATCCGGGAAAGCCACGAAGCTAAGCCGAACTGAGACAGGGCGCTTATCAGATAGCATTTCCGCTTGTTCTGCCTATTAGTTCGTTGACGTGCTCAAGTGCGTGATCGCGTACACGCATATTCCGCAAATGCTCGATAGTGTTTGAAACATAATCGATATTCGCGCCTGAATCGCCACGAGCTGATGCAACAATCGCGGCTGCTTCTTCGGCTTTGAGGGATCCTGCATATTGAATATGCGCTCGGTCTGCGACATAGGTGACAGCCTTAACATCGCGACCATCTGCAAGGCGCAGACGCAGCCATTTCTCATGATAAACGCGATTGGACATTTCACGCTCGCGTAAATAAATCATGACTTCATCTGTCATCTCGCCCGGTACACGGAACGCAATTCCAAGGCAGGAGCCGCCTGTATCCAGACCGAGCACCAGGCCTGGATGATCAGGCGTTCCGCGATGAACATGTGAATAGATGCAAAGGCTGCGCCGATAACCGTGCAGGCGTGCGCGCGCGGTTTCTACATGTGCGAATCCCGGTCGCCACATAAGGGAGCCGTAACCGAATACCCAGAAGTCATTCATATGCTGATTGTTGGTATGGTTTGTCATGGTGAGAATCAATATACGTTTAAATATGGCGCGTTTTTACCAGCAATCTCAGGATATACTGCTTTTTTTGATGTGCGAAACTTCACAAGACGCAATCCTGCCATAATATAGCCACCTGTTGGGAACAGCACATTGACTTATGTTGCGTCAGGTTTGCAAACAATCAACATCTTCCGCTAACAAAGTATTTGATTAAAAAGGTTTTTTTAATGGCGCATGCTGGGACTCAAACCAAAAAATCCAGAAAGCGTCCGATCACGATTGCGATTATCGTTCTTGTGCTGATAGCTGCCTATACGGCTGGCTGGTTTTATGCTGCCGATAAGATTGAAGTCCGCGCTAAAGCTGACATAGCCAAACTGGCAGCGCAGGGCGTTGGCGTTCAGTGTGAAAACCTGCACATGGGTGGCTACCCGCTTCGCGTGAATGTGGTTTGTGCCAGCATATCATGGCAGAAGCCTTCTGAAGGTATGGCGCTCCGCGCCGGGCGATTTACCTCTGGTTCTCCGGTCTATGCGCCACACTCACTGAGCAATGAGTTGGTGGGGCCAGCTTTTGTAGAATTTCCCGGTGTTCAGCCGCTCGAAATCAATTGGGGAGCGTTTACTTCCAACACGCGTCTTGCACGACCTTTTCCAACCGAGATTGAGCTAAACGCACGAGACGTTAAGGTCGGATTGCGAACCGAAACCACGACCACTGAGCAGATTAGCAAGCTTGAGCAGATGAATTTCCGCATGAGCAATGAGGAAGGTCAGCTCAAGATCAATGGTCGTTTCGCTGGATTGAAGCTTGAACCCTATATTATTGGCAATGCCAAAAGCCCCGAGATTGACGGTCTGGTGGATTTAGCTGTTGTGGATGCAGCGACGTTCCTTGCTCCAAGTTCCGCGCCATTCAACGAACGGATGCGCGGTCATAGCGGGGTGATCAATCAAGCATTTCTCTCTATGCCGAACGGGGCAATGCTGACTGTCGCCGGGCCTTTTTCAGTTGGTCTGCAAGGTGAAATTGATGCTGACCTGAAAGTCACCATGGTCAACTCGCAATCGTTCGCACAGGCTGGACAGACGGTGTTTCCAGAACAGGGCGGTAATATTGCCACTGCCCTTTTCGCTCTTTCCGCTATGCCGAAAGACGAAAACGGCAACCCTGTTATTGATATCACCGTTCGTAAGGGTAAGGCCAGCGCTGGCTTTATCCCACTTGGGCGTTTGCCCAACCTATAAAGAAAAGGGCAGTATTACTTACTGCCCTTTTTTTATTTCTTGTCGCTTGTTTGTGAGGCTGCCTGACGCCCGAAATTCGGTGCATCGACTTCCTGACCGGCATCAATGATGCTGCGGCGTACAGCCCGCGTGCGGGTGAAAAGATCAAACAGAGCTTCACCATCGCCCCAGCGGATCGAGCGCTGCAACGAGGCGAGATCTTCCGAAAAACGCGCCAGCATCTCAAGGATCGCGTCCTTGTTATGCAGGCAGACGTCTCGCCACATAGTTGGATCTGATGCAGCCAGACGTGTAAAATCGCGGAAACCTGACGCCGAGTATTTGATGACTTCCGATTTTGTCACCTGTTCAAGATCGCTGGCTGTACCAACAATGTTATAGGCGATGATATGCGGAAGATGAGAAACAATGGCAAGCACCAGATCATGGTGCTGTGGGTCCATCTGGTCGAGGCGTGAGCCGCAAGCCGTCCAGAAGGCAGAAAGTTTGTCTATGGCCGCCTGATCGGTATCCGGCAGAGGCGTGAGAATACACCAGCGATTGTTAAATAGCTCTGCAAAACCAGCATCAGGACCAGAATATTCCGTACCAGCAAGCGGATGGCCCGGAATGAAATGCACATTCTCAGGCAACTCCGGCTGCATCTGCGCAATCACCGAAGCCTTCGTCGAGCCAACATCGGTTACGATAGCGCCTGGCTTCAGATGTTCAGCAATCTGTCTGGCAACGGTGCCGGATGAGCCGACTGGCACCGATACGATGACGAGATCGGCATCTTGAACGGCTTTTGCACTATCGGTTGAGTAGCTGTCGCCGAGGTTTAATTCCTCGGCGCGCTTTAGTGTTTCGGCACTGCGTGTTGCAATGGCGATATGATTGGCAAGGCCTTCACGGCGAATGACGCGCGCCAGCGATGAACCGATGAGTCCGATACCGATGAGCGCGATTTTTTCAAAATGGATCGTGGGCATCGTCTTATTTCAAAAACTCGGTCAGAGCTGCCACAACGCCACGATTGGCTTCTTCCGTACCGACCGTCATGCGCAATGCATTTGGGAATCCATAGCCGCCCACACGCCGCAGAATATAGCCGCGCTTGCAAAGCCACTCATCGGCCTTATCTGCCGAATGTGCGGCATCGTCGGGGAAATGGAACAAAAGGAAGTTGGTGACCGATGGTGTGACACGAAGCCCGAGCTTGGTGAATTCGTCTGTGAGCCATGACAGCCATTTTTCATTATATTCGACCGACTTCACCACATGAGCGCGGTCGCGGATTGCGGCGGCACCCGCAGCGATTGCTGCCGAGTTCATGTTGAAAGGCCCACGGATACGGTTAACCGCATCAATGATGTGCAATGGCGCATACATCCAGCCGATACGCAGGCCCGGCAGACCGTGAATCTTCGAGAAGGTACGGGTCATGACGACATTTTCGTTCGACGACACCAGTTCAAGACCCGACTCATAATCATTACGACGAACATATTCTGCATAGGCAGCATCCAGCACCAGCAGAACGTTCTTCGGCAGACCTGCATGAAGACGGCGCACCTCCTCAAACGGCAGATAGGTGCCGGTCGGATTGGCTGGATTGGCAATGAAAACAATCTTCGTGCGTAACGTTACACCAGCAAGGATCGCATCGATGTCGATGCGCTCGTTCTTTTCCTTTACCGTCACAGGCGTTGCGCCTGCGCCAAGCGTCTGGATTTTGTAAACTGCAAAGCCATGTTCGGTGATGATGGCTTCATCGCCCGGAGCCAGATAGGTCTGGCAGATCAGGCCAAGCAATTCATCCGAGCCATTGCCGCAAATGATATTGCCGATGTTAAGCCCCTGTGATTCCGCGATTGCCTCGCGCAACGCCTGTGCCTGACCGTCTGGATAAATCGCAAGCGTATCGGCCAAATGTCGATAGGCCTCAATTGCATGAGGGCTGGGGCCGATTGGTGTCTCATTGGAGGAGAGCTTATAGACCTTTGCAACGCCTTCGACGTGTTCCTTGCCGGGTACATAGGCTGCTATATCGAGCAAGCCGGCTTTAGGCTGGGGACGAGAAAGGTCTTGCGTATTGGTCATGATTTTGGCTCCGCCAAAAGGACTGATGTTAAGGTTGCGTAGCGGGCATAAACCTCTGTCGCGTGCAAGTCGAGAAAAACCTTGCTGTGAAAGGTTGCAGCGCTATTTTGGGGGGTCTTTTAATGCAGTTTTTCTCAACCCGCTGACCGGAGTTCCTTGTGGAGCGAGAACCGGCACGAAGACACGACGCGAGGAGCGTTGTGCGACAGGCAGACCCTGATAGAGCCGCTTCTGTGCTTCAACCACCAAAACGCCTGAAAACAGTGGCCAGAGTTTGCGGCCAATTCCTTCAATTGCCATGCAAGGACGCATCATCCAGCGGCGTTTCACGGGTGGGAAATGCAGCGCATTGCTGATTGTATTGACGCTAAAATTTGCCTCGCGCAGCAGCGCCGTCAATTGTGTGCGGCTATAGGGCCGGCCACTGCCAAATGGCGTGCGGTCGAGACGTGCCCACACGCCACGCCTGTTTGGCACCACGATGACAAGCCGACCGTTTGGGGCCAGTACGCGCCACATTTCTTTTAGCGTTTCGGAAGCGTTTTCGGCATATTCGAGTGCATGAACCATCAACACGCGGTCGATGGAAGAATCAGGCAGCGGCAGTTCTTCGTCGAAGACAAGCGCTGTGCTTGATTTGCCCGATGATGGCCATGCGACAGCACCCTGTCCTGCAGGCATGAATGCGAAGCTTCGCTCTGTATCTGCGCTGAATCGATCGAGATAGGGGAGGCTATAGCCAAGGCCTACGAGTCGTTCACCCGGGACGTGCCCCCATAGTGCCGCAAGCGCCATGCGAATGGATCGCTCGGCGAGATGGCCAAGGGTGGTTTCATAAAAGGAGCGGAATTCGATAATGTCCGGATGCATGGCAGGCACGCTATATCAAATCGATGAAATGGCAAATGAATATGCGCACTTCAGCGGTTCTCAAACTCGTGCGCTGCAAAAGAGTGCATTTTTCTGAAAGCATGCTATAGAGCGTGCCTTTCAACGCGAAGTTATGTTTAAAAATCAGGAGACGCAGCGGATGCCTCAGGTTGGCGGAAAAACCATCGACGTGCTTTTCAGCCCGGAGGAAATCGCTGCGCGTAATCTCGCGCTGGCAAAAGAAATAGCAGGACGCGATTTTCACAATCTGCTGACGATTTCGATCCTCAAGGGGTCGTTCATTTTCGCAGCCGATCTTATTCGTGCTATGCATGATGCTGGAGTTGAACCGGATGTCGAGTTCATTACCGTTTCAAGCTATGGCAAGGGTACGACCAGCAGCGAAGTGCGTCTGCTGCGCGATATCGACAGCGATGTGAAAGATCGCGACGTTCTTCTGATTGATGATATTCTCGAATCAGGCAAGACGCTCAAGTTTGTCCGTGAGCTGATGATTGAGCGTGGAGCGCGCAGTGTGAGTATTGCCGTTCTTCTCGATAAAAGCGTGCGCCGCAAGGTGGATCTGGATGCCGATTTCGTCGCTTTCGAATGCCCGGACTATTTCGTTGTCGGCTATGGCATGGATGTCGCGCATTCGTTCCGCCAGCTACCTTACGTCGGTCACGTCCGGGACTAACCCAGAGATTTCGGCTTTAACGGCCTGCAAATGGCGCTTTCCTGCGCTTCCGGTGCTCACGTACTTTAAGTACGCTGCGCGCCGGTTCTCGAAAATCACCATTTTCGGCACGTTATAAACAAAATCTCCCGCGGCTAATGGTGTACGTTTTGGAAAAACTGATCTCGCTTTGATCAGTCGAACTGCAACAAACGTTGAAGATATTCTTTTTCCATCTGTGGTGTCAGCGCATCGCCAAGTTTGCGACGGATTTCATCCAGAATCTCGCGGGCGCGCTGAATATCAATCTCGCCGGGAATCTTGACGCCATTCTCATTCGACATGCCGTTGCTGCCCTGCTGACGCCCGAGCGGATCGCGGCCATTCTGTCCTTGTCGCCCGTTCTGGCCTTCACCTTGCTGCCCCATGGCTTGCTGCATTTGCTGCATCATATCGCGACCACCGCGGCGCAGAGCCTCCAGCGCATTGCCTTGATGGTCTCCGGCTTCAGTGCTTTGATTGCGACCAAGAGCGTCAGCGGCATTACCCATGGATTTTCCGGCGTCGGAGAAATCCTTATTGGGGTCTATTCCCATGCCTTTCAGGTCTTCGCCGAACTTTTTCAGTTCTTGCTGAAGTGCTTGCTGCTGTTCTTGCAGCTTGCGCATAGCTTCAGCCAATTCCGAAGATGTTTCGCCCGACTGGCCGCCTTGCTGCGATTCGCCTTGCCCCATGGTACCATCATCACCGGGCAACATATCTTCATCGCCGAACTCGCCGCTGCCATATAGCTGCTGCTGCATCTGCTGATCGAGCTTGAAAGTCTCGTTCATCATCTGTTGCTGGCGGCGCATCAGATCGCCCAGCTTGTTCATCTGCTGCTGCATCTGATTGGGCTGACCCTGCTGGCCCGCTTGAGACTGTTGCCCCATCTGCAGATTGTTCATCATATCCTGCAATTGCGACAGAAGCTGTTCAGCCTGATCGCGCGAACCCTGACGGGCCAGATTTTCAATCTGGTCCATCATGCGCTGCAGATCCTTATCGGTCAAAACACGGGCATTCGGGTTCATCGGCTGGTTTTGCGCATTTGGATTTTGCTGCTGGCGCTGCGCAAATTCGCGCAGGAATTGCTGCATGGCTTCACGAAGTTCCGCAGTCAGCTTTTCGATTTCTTCCTGTGATGCACCATTTTGTAGTGCATTACGCAGGGCTTCCTGTGCCTGACGCAGACGCTTCTCTGCGGCCGACAGATTGCCGTCTTCAATGCCGAGTGCCACCTGCCACATATAATCCGCTGTATCGCGCAGGGCATTGTCACCTGTTGCCAAGCGCAGACGCGTACGGATGGTCACGAGGCCGAGATAGTGCGCTTTGTCCTTAATCGTCTCTTCCGGGCGGACCATCAGTGCTGACAGCATATCGCGCACATGATCACGCTGCGTTGCATCGAGTGCGAGAATCCGGCGTTGTTCGGCGACGGCTTTCGCAAGTGGGTTGGAAAAAGGACGTTCCGGGAGCGTGATGATCTTCGTCTCACTGCGTCCGAATTTTCCTGCTGCATCAGTTGCAATCAGCGTCAACGCCACTTTCTGGCCAGCCCATGGGTGTTGGGTCAGGTCTTTGGAAGTCGTCGCTTCTTTGGTTCCGCGACGCGGCAGGGCAAGTGGCAGGTCTGGCGCGTCATAGAGCGGTGCCGTTTCCTCGTCCTCGTGGTCAATGTCGAGCGGAACTATTTCGCCATAGGCTTTGACTGCGCCGTAATCGTCGGAAATTTCATAGCTGAGCTGCAAAGTGCCGTTTAGTGCGTGGCCCGGCTCTTTGCTGAAGCGTATAGTCGGTGGATTGTCGGGCGTGACAGCAAAAGTCCAGCGGGCATCTATGCCGGAAAGATTGAGCGTCTGGTTCTGTTGCAGATCATAGCGGAAATTCCGGCTATCATCGACGCTTGTTTTCTGGTCGTCTTCGCCTTGCTTTGGTGCAATGGGCTTAATCTCTACGCGATGACCTGTGGCATCGGTGGTGGTCAGTCGTTCGGAACTCCCGCCGATAATACGAATATTGACGACGCTGCCCTGCGGCACTTCTATTGGCTTTTCGACATTTGCCTCATCCAGCGCTGTGCTCAGGAATATCGGCGCACGACCGGTATAGGATGGCGGCGTTACCCAGGCATCAATGCGCGCAACGGCATTTGCCGAACCGGCACGGATATTAAATGCATCAGCAATCTGACCGCTATTCGGGCTGAGGCTATAGGCGGCGGAAGTCACGAACAGCAAGACCACGACAGCGCGCAGTGCATAAGGATCGCGCTCAGGGATGTGCGGACGTGGAACACCGGATTGCAGGTTTTTCAACCGCTCGGCCATGCGACGCTGATGCTCACGCCAGAGGGCTATGGTGAAGGGATCGTTGCCTCCGGTCGCCATCTGGCCAGTCTGGACGGCCAATGGCTCGTGGATCAGTCCATTCACATCTTCAATGCGGGCGGTGACCGCATCATCATCTGGCAGACGAAAGCGGAAAGGCAGATACAGTGCAATTAGCCCTGCAAGGCCAAAAAGTCCAAGTGCGCCCAGATGCAGCCAGCGCGGCATGAGCGCAAAAAGCCCAAGCCAGCTCAGGCTTGCAAAAAGCGCGATCAGCAGAATCAGCGGCAAAACGAGTGGCCATGCCCGCTCAAAGCTGATCGTCAGAAAACTTTGCAGACGCAGGCGCCGAAGGGCCGCACCCTCGCCGGAAAACAGGCGGAAAAACGCATCGCGCTTGCGGATTGGCAAGTCTTTGCTGTCTTTTGTCTGTTGTGTCATCGGGTCTTTCTGATGCGTGTAACGCCTATGGTTGTTTCATAGAATAACACGCATCATGGCAAAGGCGAGGCTTTGGTCCCAATTAGAGCGCGTTTCGATCTGATTAAATCAGATCGGCGCTCTAATCATTGTTTTCAACGCGCATCTTTTCCGAAAACCGCTTCACACTTTTCGGGATGCGCTTATAGCCAGTCCGGCACGGAATCGAGCGCCAGAAGCTCTTCATAGGTGCGGCGTGGACGGATGACGTGATAGCGATCACCATCGACCAGCACTTCGGGGACCAGAAGACGGCTGTTGTAGGTGCTCGACAGAACAGCACCATAAGCGCCGGTCGTGCACACGGCTATCAGATCACCCGGAGCGGGTTTTGCCACTTCACGATCAAGGCCAAGATAATCGCCGGTTTCACAAACAGGGCCGACGAAATCGGCGCGAATGCGAGGGGCGTTGTCTTTGGTTTCCAGAACAGGCTTGATGTCATGGAAAGCTTCGTAAAGGGTCGGACGGATGAGATCGTTCATTGCCGCATCAACGATGATGAAGTTCTTGGCGTCGCCTTCTTTGACGAAAATCACTTCTGTGACCAGAAGACCAGCATTGCCGACGATCAAACGACCCGGCTCAAAGACGGTTTTGAGGCCCAGCGGCTTGATGTGCTTTGCAACGATTTCCGCATAGGCCACAGGGAGCGGCGGCGGGTTGTTATCGGTGCGATAAGGAATGCCCAAGCCTCCGCCAACATCGACGTGGCGGATGTTGTGACCGTCGGCACGCAATTCCTCAACCAGCTGCGCCATCAGCGCAAATGCATTGTCGAAAGGCTCAAGATCAATGATCTGGCTGCCGATATGCATATCGATGCCAACGACATCGAGACCGGGAAGGCTTGCTGCACGCGCATAGGCCTGACGGGCTTTTACACGTGGAATGCCGAATTTGTTTTCGGATTTGCCCGTCGAAATTTTGGCATGGGTCTTTGCATCGACATCAGGATTGATGCGCAAAGATACCGAGGCGACCTTGCCTGCCTTCACCGCACGAGCTGAAAGAATTTCAAGCTCTGGTTCGGATTCGACGTTGAAGCAGTAGATGCCTGCTTCCAGCGCGAAATCCATTTCATGCGGTGTCTTACCAACGCCGGAGAACACGATCTTGTTTGCCGGAATACCTGCGGCCAAAGCGCGGCGAATTTCGCCTTCCGAAACCGTGTCAGCGCCTGCGCCAAGCTTGGCAAGCGTCTTGAGAACAGCCAAATTG
The DNA here is from genome assembly GCF_032190615.1 of Brucella pseudogrignonensis. Lineage (NCBI taxonomy): Bacteria > Pseudomonadati > Pseudomonadota > Alphaproteobacteria > Hyphomicrobiales > Brucellaceae > Brucella > Brucella pseudogrignonensis. Next base: position 1,107,860 of record NZ_JAVLAT010000001.1, on the reverse strand, counting down.
GAATTGGCCTTCAGCGCATAGGTCACCAGCGTATCCATATCGGCGAAAGCTTCGCTGAAAACGCGGAAATGGCGCTCAATGGTTGCACAGGAATAGACGTAAAAAGGCGTGCCAACCTGTTTTGCAATCTCAGGCAGGCTTACATTTTCGGCATGAAGAACGCCGTCGCGATATTCAAAATGATTCACGGGAAACAATCCGAATGGGGAGAATTTACAGGATTTTGTCGAGGATGAAGGGCTTGTCTTCCTTCGGTTTTTCGACTGTACGGCCCTGTTCATTGGTGATGAGCTGTGCTGGCGGTGGCTCAAGTGGGCCTTTACGTCCGCAAGCGGCAAGAGTGGCAGCAAGGGCTGCGATCAGAAGCACGGAAGAAATGGCGGAGCGGCCTGTCATCAGCTTTGGTTCCCGGAATTTTTGGATGGGTCAGGTCTAACCCAAAATATCAGAAAGTGAAATCACTCCTTTAAGAGTGACTTCACCAGAATGGTCAGCTTACGCCTTCGCGATGCGATTTTTCCAGTAGGCAATCTGTTTGCGCACTTGCTGTGGTGCGGTGCCACCAAAGGACTGGCGGCTCTCAACCGACTGCTCAACCGTCAGATAGCCGAAGATCGCATCGGTAATGCCTGCATTGATCGACTGAAGATCTTCAAGCGTGAGTTCTGCAAGATCAACCTGTTTGCTTTCAGCCAGAGCAACAGCGCGGCCGGTGACATGGTGCGCATCGCGGAAAGGAAGGCCCAGTTCACGCACCAGCCAGTCAGCCAGATCGGTGGCAGTCGAATAGCCCGAACCAGCAGCTTTTTTCATGCTTGCAACATTGACGGTCAGGTCACGCACCATGCCGGACATGGCAGCGATTGCGAGTTCGAGATTTTCGGCAGCGTCGAAAACCTGCTCCTTGTCTTCCTGCATATCCTTGGAATAGGCGAGCGGCAGGCCCTTCATGATGGTCAGAAGTGCTACAAGCGAGCCGTTGATGCGGCCGGTCTTGGCGCGAACGAGTTCGGCAGCGTCCGGGTTCTTCTTCTGAGGCATGATCGACGAGCCGGTCGAGAAAGCGTCGGACAAGCGCACGAAGTTGAACTGAGGGGTTGACCAGATGACGATTTCTTCAGCCAGACGCGACAGATGGCCCGCGCAGATGGCTGCGAGTGACAGGAATTCCAGCGCATAATCACGATCGGAAACGCTATCGAGCGAATTGCGGGTTGGTTCGCGGAAACCGAGCGCCTGAGCCGTCATATGACGATCAATCGGGAAACCAGTGCCTGCAAGGGCTGCGGCACCGAGAGGTGATTCGTCCATGCGTTCAATCGCATCGCGTACGCGGGAAAGATCGCGGCCAAACATTTCCACATAGGCCATGCAATGATGACCAAAAGTGACAGGCTGGGCGGTCTGTAAATGCGTGAAGCCCGGCATGACAGTTGCCGCATGTTCTTCGGCACGTTCAAGAAACGCGTTGATAAGGCCTTCAAGTGCGACGGCAGTCTTTTGCATTTCCTGCTTAACCCAGAGGCGGAAATCCACCGCCACCTGATCATTGCGCGAGCGGGCTGTATGCAGACGTCCGGCAGATGCGCCAATCAGATCGGCCAGACGTGCTTCGATATTCATATGAATGTCTTCGAGCTTGCGCGAGAAAGTGAATTGGCCGTCTTCGATCTCTTTTAGGATGGTTTTCAGGCCGTCTTCGATCTTTTTATGATCGTCTGCCGCAATGATGCCAGTCTTTGCAAGCATGGCTGCATGGGCGAGTGATCCCTGAATATCCTGCGCATAGAGTTTGCGGTCGAAGCCAATCGATGCATTGATCTCTTCCATGATCGCATCGGGTCCTGAGGCAAAACGGCCGCCCCACATCTGATTGCTTGATTTTTGTTCGCTCATGCTCGTATGCCTCGAATGCAAGACTAGGAAAGAAGTGACGCGAGATGGCAAAAGACAACGATAAGGCTAAGTCAGGAAATCGCAGGATCGTCTATCTTGCCGCTCTGGCCGGTGTCATTGCCGGTATAGGCGCGGTATACGTGATGGAACGGCCTTCTGGCAATGCTACACCCAGCAAAGTTTACGTTCAAAGTGACGAGGCTTCCGCACAATGTGCGTTAAAGGCCGATAGTCTGAAGAGCCTTGATCAAGCTGCAACCGGAAGTGTTGCTGCTATGCGTGCAGCTGAAAAGCCGATTTCAGTGGCGCATATTGCGTTCACTGGACCAGATGGCAAGCAGATGACGCTGGGTGATTACAAGGGCAAAACCCTGCTTGTGAATCTCTGGGCAACATGGTGTGCGCCTTGTCGTGAAGAAATGCCAGAGCTGGATAATTTGCAAGCGGCAAAGGGCGGAAGCGATTTTGATGTGGTTGCTATCAATATTGATACCGGCTCGGACGAGAAGCCAAAGAAATTTCTCGAAGAGATTGGCATCAAGAGCCTGAGCCTCAACCGCGATGCCAGCATGTCGAGCTTCAATGAATTAAAGCGCAAAAATCTTGCATTTGGCCTGCCTGTGACATTGCTTGTCGACAAAGACGGTTGCCAGATTGCATCGATGAACGGTCCCGCTCCATGGGATGGTCCGGATGCAATCAAGCTGATTGAAGCTGCCCAAAAACTTTAGATAGACAAATATCTTGTTTGGTGGCTTCCTTAACCTCACAAAAGGGGGAGATACCAATGAGTCTGGAAGTCTGGCTGGCATTTTCTGCTGCTTCAATTGTTATGCTGATAATTCCGGGGCCAACCGTTCTGCTGGTCGTGTCTTATGCACTGGGACAGGGCTGGAAAGCGGCACTCCCTATGGCCATTGGCGTGGCGCTTGGTGATTTCACTGCCATGACGCTGTCTATGCTGGGGGTTGGTGCTTTGCTTGCCGCCTCTGCAACGGTCTTCACTGCCGTTAAATGGATTGGGGCAGCCTATCTCATCTGGCTTGGCATAAAGCTGTTTCGAGCCGGTGGCACCATGGACGCCAAAGCGCGGCACGATGAGGTCAAGCCAGTGCGGATGCTGCTTCATGCATGGCTGGTGACAGCACTTAACCCCAAAAGTATCACGTTTTTCGTGGCGTTCCTGCCGCAGTTTTTAAGCCCAAATCGCGATTTTCTCACGCAGATGCTGGTCTTTGAAAGCACGTTCCTTGTGTTGGCATTTCTCAATGCTTTTGCTTACGCGCTGATTGCCACACGCGCCCGTCGTTTCTTTGCCAACGAACGGGCGTTGCGCATTTTCAATCGTGCCGGGGGTACAATGCTTATTGGTGCGGGTGTGGCGACGGCTTCGATCCGGTCAAGCTGATTTGAAACCAGCACGCTTGAGCTGAACAATGGTCAGCTCAAGCGCAGACAAAAAGGCCGAGCGGTCTTTTGGCGAAAATGGCGCCGGTCCGCGCGTCGTTTCGCCTGCTGAACGTAGTGAATCCATCAGATTGCGCGTGGCAAGTGTGTTGCCGATGGTGCTTTCTGTATGCACTTTTCCATTGGGGGCGATCACTGATGCCCCCATCTCAATCGACCGGCTTACCAGCGGAATATCTGCCGTAATGACAATGATGCCGGGACGTGAATTTTCAGCAATCCAGTCATCCGCCGCATCCAGCTTGTCGGACACGATGACGCGTTCAACGCGTTCCGCATCGCGCGGTATGGCGATGTAGCTGTTGGCGACGAGGACCACCGGCAGATTGTGCCGTTCGGCGACGCGATAGACTTCCGCCTTCACCGGGCAGGCGTCGGCATCAACAAAAATGCGGATTGTGTCGTTCTGAGTGTCCATGCTTTTTCATAGGCAGAAGCGAGGCATTTGGCAAATTGATCGCAGCAATCAGATTTATGCGATAGCGCAATTCTCCGAACCGGATTAGAGCAGGCGCCAAAGAAAAGAGTCTCTGATCATGGCTACCCGCTTTTTCCCGATTATGTTTGTGCTGCTCTGGGCCACTGGCTTTATCGGGGCGGGGCTTTCAATGCCCTATGCAGAACCATTCAGCTTTATGGCGGTGCGGTTCTCGATTGCAGCAGGCATAATGATCCTGTGGGCTTTGGCAAGTCATAGTGTCTGGCCTAAAGGCAAGACACTACTCAATGCAGCCATTGTCGGCTGCCTTATTCACGGCGGTTATCTTTCGGCGCTTTTCTGGGCCGTGCATCATGGCCTGCCAGCCGGTATGTCGGGACTTGTGGCTGGTCTTCAACCGATGTTGACCACGCTGATTGCAGCACTTCTTCTCGGAGAGCGGGCCAGTGGACGGCAATGGCTGGGGCTGCTGATTGGTTTTCTTGGTGTTACGATGGTGGTTTGGCCGAAGTTCTTTGGCCATAGCGGTGTTGATCCGCAAAGCCTGATTGCAGCCTTTTTGGCAGTTCTGGCGATCAGCACCGGCACAGTGTGGCAGAAGCGTTTTGGCACAGCAGCGGATTTGAAGACCGGGACTGCGGTGCAATATATTGCGGCCGCAGCAATGACCGCGGTTTGTGCTTTCGCCTTTGAAACCCGTATTATGGTCTGGTCGCCACAGCTTATCTTTGCACTGGTCTGGCTGACGCTTGCGATCTCCATCGGTGCAATTCTGGCACTTTTGGTGATGATCCGCGAAGGCGCTATGTCGAAGGTTGCGTCCCTGTTCTATCTGGTGCCGGGCACGGCTGCGATCATGGCCTATCTGATTTTCGGCGAAACTCTCGGGCCAATTCAGATCGCGGGCATGGTCGTGACGACGCTTGGTGTGGCACTCACTACTTTGCGTCGATAAGTTCGGGCTGCTGTTCGCGCTTGCGGAAAATCATGATTGCGGCGTTGATTTCAGCGCCAATGATGAAGATTGCGGACAACATGTAAAGAAACACGATAGCCACCATGATAGAAGCAAGGCCCGCATAGGTGGTGACGTAATTGGCAAATGTTTCGAGATATTTTGCGAAGGCCGTTGCTGCGGCCAGCCAAGCAACGAGCGTGATGCCGATGCCCGGAAGAATGTCACTCATGCGGCGTTTTCCGGCAGGCAGCCAGATGTGCACGATGAAAAGTGCCAGCACCAGAACGATCACCGCAATCGTATAACGCCAGATGGCAATTGTGCCAGTGAAGGGCGCGATGTCTGGAAACCATTGTTCGGCGAGACGCACGGCGAGCGGTGCCAGAACCAGCAGAAAGCTGATAGCCATTAGGCTGATTGTGCCGATAAGCACAAAGCCCAGGCTTTGCAGGCGGCAGAAGATGATCGAACGCTGGTCGGTCACACGATAGGCGCGATTAAGCGACATGCGCAAAGCTTCCACACCATTGGAAGCAAAATAGGCTGCCGCGATCACACTCAGTGTCAGAAGTCCGCTGCGCTGAACGGTCAGAACGTTCATCACTTCATTGGCAATGGGGCCCGCAATATTCGAGGGCCACATATCGAAAATGACATGCACGGCATTATTGGCAAATTCCTTGGTGCCAAGAAAACCGGCCAGTGTTGTTGCGAAAATCAGGAATGGAAATAGCGCCATCAGTCCGGAAAGGGCGATGTGCGAAGCAAAAGCCCAGCCGTCGTCGGTGCTGAAATGCCAGTAAACGTCGTATGTGACCTGACGGAGAAAACGTTTAACTTTTCGCATCCGTAGATTTTTTCCTTCGGTCGACCGACATTCATTCCAAGCGTTTAAATCTAGTATTAGATTCAATATTGCAAGGGCATAGCGGTTTTAAAACTAGTGTGGTGGATTTGAAGTTCCTATCATTTGTGTTGCATTCACGTTTAGGAACTTCAAATCCGTAAACCACACTAGATTCAAAAGTTTACTCGTATGGCTTAGAACCCGAAATTCGCTCTGGAAGCTGCTCCAAAGTGATACGAATTTCGGGTTCGCCATACTCGGACGAATCAAGCACTCTGACGAAAAATAGGAGCGGAATCCGTATATGGTCGTGGAAATTGCAAAGCGCAGCATTCTTATAACCGGCTGTTCTTCGGGTATTGGGGCCTATTGCGCAACGGCTTTGCATGAGGCTGGTTGGCGTGTGTTTGCGACTGCGAGAAAAGACGCAGATATTGCTGCACTCAAAGCCAAAGGCATTGATGCGTTTTATCTCGATTATACGGAACCGCAATCCATTGAAGCGCTGGTTGATGCCGTTTTACGCGCTACCGATGGCAGGCTTGATGCGCTTTTCAACAACGGTGCTTATGCGCAACCGGGTGCCATTGAAGATTTGCCGGTTGAAGCATTGCGTGCGCAATTCGAGGCTAATTTCTTTGGCTGGCATGATCTGACGCGCCGTATCATTCCCACAATGCGCGCACAGGGGCAGGGCCGGATTGTGCATTGTTCGTCTATTCTTGGGCTTGTGCCGATGAAGTGGCGCGGTGCTTATGTGGCATCGAAATTCGCGCTTGAAGGCTTGATGATGGCGCAACGCATGGAACTGGAAGGGTCGGGCATTGAGGTGTCGATGATCGAGCCGGGGCCAATTGCATCACGCTTTACCTATAGTGCAGCAGCGCATGCGCGGACCAATATCGATCTCGAAAATTCGGTGCATCGCGAACTCTATCAGCGCCAGATGGCAAAGTTAGAGGGTGGCGGCACGAAATCCAAAAACAAGCTTGGCCCGGAAGCGGTTTACGCGGTACTCAAGCATGCACTCGAAGCACCAAAGCCGCGTCCGCATTACGCAGTTACGCGACCGGCGAAACTGGGTATTCTGGCACGACGTCTGCTGCCGTCACGCTGGCTCTACAAAATGCTGTCCGATCAGTCTTGAAACCAACAAGGCAACGGACAATGGGAGGAATATAAATGGATTTCGTCTTTAAGGCAGCGGCCACGGTCGCCGCTATTGCTGTGGCAATCGTATTGATTATTGGCCTGCGCAATATGATGCGTGGTGGCGACGGTAATTTCTCCAACAAGATGATGCAGTTGCGTGTTCTGCTGCAATTTGTTGCAATTCTGCTGGTCGTTGGGGCAATCTATTTTGCACGTCAGGCAAGTGGACAATAGCAAATGGTCAAGCTCAACAAGATTTATACCCGCACAGGCGATGATGGCACCACCGGCCTTACATCCGGTGCGCGCCGACTGAAATCCGATCTGCGCGTGGAAGCCTATGGCACGGTTGATGAAACCAATGCCTGTATCGGCTTGGCGCGGCTTCATACAAGTGGCGCAGATCATGGCCCCATTGATGTGATGCTCATGCGCATCCAGAATGATCTGTTTGATCTCGGTGCCGATCTTTCAACGCCGGATGATGGGGAACCGCTTGCCTATGAACCGCTGCGCATTGTTGCATCACAGGTGACAAGGCTTGAATCTGACATCGATTATTTGAATGTTTCGATACCGCCTTTGCGTTCGTTTATTCTGCCGGGTGGTTCGGCTGCTTCTGCCGCGTTACATCTGGCGCGCACGGTTTCGCGCCGTGCCGAACGACTGATGGTAGCGCTTGCAGAGGTTGAAGGCGAAGTCGTCTCAAAAGAGGCGTTGCAATATATCAACCGCCTCTCCGATTTTCTGTTTGTCGCCGCCCGCGCCGTCAATGATAACGGTGCGAACGACGTTCTTTGGGTGCCGGGCGCCAATAGGTAAATTTCAGACGCCGCGCTTATTGCCCCAGATCAGCACATGAAGCTGGGGCAGGACGCGCGCTTCAAACCAGCGATCCTCCATCACCTTGTCGATCAGCCATTCCATGCGGCTCATGATGCCGTTTATGTCGACGCTGGCATCGTCATCTTCCGGCGGTGGTGGCGTATGATTTCCTGGCTGAAGATAGACGGCCAAATGCGGATGACGGGCCGATGCAGCTTTTGCAAAGGCATAATCCGCATCATCAAAGACTACGAATTTCAACACTGTCTTTGGTCGTGATTCCGCAGCATCAATGCAGGCGGCGAGCGTCTGCCAGTCGGTTTCCATGCCGCTTGAAGGCGGTTTTGGGCTTAAGACCAGCGTATCAAGTTGCGCAAACCAGTCTTTCGCGACAGATCCCTGCGTTTCCAGTGCAAAGCGATATCCCTGCATGTGGCCATGATCAATTAGCGGTCCTAATGGCTGAATAGCTGGGTTTCCGCCAGAAAGTGACACTGTTATTGGCTTTTGACCTGATAATGCCGTCACTTCCTGCCATATGGCATCAATGCTCATCGGCTTCCAGTCATGGCGAAAGCGGCTTTCAACAGCATGCAGACTGTCACACCATGCGCAGCGGTAGTCGCAGCCGCCCGTGCGCACAAAAACAGTCGGCTCGCCGCTCAATACGCCTTCGCCCTGAATGGTGGGACCGAAAATCTCGCTGATGCGGATTTCAGGATGCTTGTTCATTGTTGCAGGAAACACGGTTGCAGACGTTCTGGCCGATATTCCGCCCATGTTTTGGGCGTCTCGCTAACCCTGACCGCCGTCACTTCCTGCCAGCGGCTATGACACCACTCATAAAGGTGACGCGCCAGAAATTCTGCCGTTATACGGTTGTGTCCGAGCACATCGTTCAGATGGCGATGATCGAGCTCATCATCGATATAGCGCTTGAGTGGCGCAAGCTCGTGATAGTCGCGAACAAAGCCATGCGGATCGAGATCATTGGCGGACAGTTCCACTTCCACGATGTAGTTGTGTCCATGCAACCGCGCGCATTGGTGATCGGCGGGAAGCTCTGTCAGCTGATGCGAAGCAGAAAAATGGAACTCCTTGGTGATGCGAAACATCAGGCGCTCCTTTTCTCGATTGCGGTATGCCAGAAATCAGCATCTGCGTAATATGTGGGATCTGTGACACCAGCGAGATGAAAAGCTTCGCGTCGTTCGACACAGGTGCCGCAACGTCCGCAATGATGCTCTCCGCCTTTGTAGCAGGACCATGTCGCTTCAAATGGCGTTTTGTATTTTGCACCGTCTGACACGATGTCGCTTTTTGACTTGTGCACATAGGGCGCAAGCAGCCGGACATCAGCATAACCTTCCAGCGCATGGTTTTGCATGGTCTGGAAAGCGTCGATAAAGTCGGGACGACAATCGGGGTAGATAAAGTGATCACCACCGTGAACGGCGAGCGCCACGGCATCAGCTTTCTGTGCGGCTGCCACACCGAAAGCAATGGCCATCATAATAGCGTTGCGGTTGGGAACGACGGTTATTTTCATCGTTTCCTCGGCATAATGACCATCGGGAACATCGACGTCATCTGTGAGTGCTGAGCCGGTCAGGCTGGCACCAATGGATCGAATATCGATGATTTGATGAGGAACGTTAAGCCGCTTTGCGCAGGCTTCCGCAAAACTCAGTTCCTTTTTGTGTCGCTGGCCGTAATCGAAAGAAATAAGGCCAGTGAGCTGATGTTCCGCTGCGATTTTATAGCTGAGCGAAACGGAGTCCAATCCGCCGGAGCAGATGACAAGCGTCTTCATAGTTTGAGTCCTTGTTTTGACCGGGTAGGCTGCGACCGGATGTTTACGCTGCACTCCTAGCGCATGAGGTATGGCTTGTAAACGCCACGAAAATGGGAGGGCGCGGCATGAAGAAATTAAACGGGTCGACTGGTGCCAAGTCGTCAGGCGGCTTTCGGATAGACGTTAGTGCGAAAACGGAATGACTATCTGTCAGAATATATTCATTTAAATCGATATTGCCGCCCATCCACGATTGACGCGCACGTCAACCGTCTTTAGGTTTCGTGCCGGTTCCTGATGCTGCGGGGAAGTGGCGGTTTTAACGGCGTTTCTGTCAGCAGCGTTGTCATGTCGGATTCTGACATGCGGGCAAAGATTCATGGCGGCATAGTCAGGCCGCAAAAAGTCATTGAAGAGGTAATCGCGGATGAAAGTCCTTGTCGCAGTAAAGCGGGTTGTAGATTACAACGTAAAGATCCGTGTTAAGGGTGATGGTTCAGGCGTTGAGCTTGCAAACGTTAAGATGTCGATGAACCCTTTTGACGAGATCGCGGTTGAAGAAGCGATCCGTTTGAAGGAAGCTGGCAAGGTCACAGAAATCGTCGTGGTTTCGGTCGGTCCTGCACAGGCGCAGGAAACACTGCGCACCGCGCTCGCCATGGGTGCCGACCGCGCAATCCTCGTGAAGACTGACGAAACCGTGGAGCCGCTCGGCGTTGCCAAGGTTCTGAAGGGCGTGGTCGAAGCTGAACAGCCAGACCTCGTGTTCCTCGGCAAGCAGGCAATTGATGACGATGCCAACCAGACTGGCCAGATGCTTTCGGCATTGCTCAATTGGAGCCAGGCAACTTTCGCATCGAAAGTTGAACTGGGTGATGGTTCTGCCAAGGTGACACGCGAAGTTGACGGTGGTCTTCAGACCATTGATGTGAAGCTGCCTGCGATTGTCACCGTTGATCTGCGTTTGAACCAGCCGCGCTATGCTTCGCTGCCAAACATCATGAAGGCGAAGAAGAAGCCGCTTGATGAAAAGTCGCCTGCTGATTTCGGTGCTGACATCGCTCCGCGTCTCAAGGTTTTGAAGACCGAAGAACCGGGCGGCCGCAAGGCTGGCGTGAAGGTTGGTTCGGTTTCCGAGCTGGTTGAGAAGCTTAAGGCCGACGGCGTATTGTAAGAGATCTGAAGGGACAAACTTATGGCTATTCTTCTTATTGCCGAACATGACAATGCAAGCCTTTCCGATCAGACTGCAAAGGCGCTGACTGCTGCTGCCCAGATCGGCGGCGATGTCGATATTCTGGTTGCAGGCAAAGGCGCGAAAGCGGCTGCTGATGCCGCAGCTAAGCTTTCCGGCGTTCGCAAGGTTCTGCTTGCTGAAAGCGATGCACTGGAAAACCGTCTGGCTGAGCCACTCGCAGCAGCCATCGTTGACTTAGCGAGCAATTACGACACGATCATTGCACCAGCAACGACGTCCGCCAAGAACGTGCTGCCGCGCGTGGCAGCTCTGCTTGATGTGATGCAGCTGTCGGAAATCATGGAAGTTGTGTCCGCTGACACCTTCAAGCGTCCGATCTATGCAGGCAACGCAGTCCAGACAGTTCAGTCGACTGATGCCAAGAAGGTCATCACGGTTCGTACGGCTTCTTTCTCGGCAACGGCTGAGGGCGGTTCGGCTTCGGTTGAAAGCGTGAACGCTGCTGCTGATCCGGCGCTGTCGAGCTTTGTTGAAAACGCGTTGTCGGATTCCGATCGTCCGGAACTCACCTCTGCTAAGATCATCATTTCGGGTGGCCGTGCGCTTGGTTCGTCGGAAAAGTTTGAGGAAGTGATCCTTCCTGTTGCTGACAAACTTGGTGCAGCAGTTGGTGCCAGCCGTGCAGCGGTTGATGCGGGCTATGCGCCAAATGACTGGCAGGTTGGCCAGACGGGCAAGGTGGTTGCGCCTGAACTTTACATCGCAGTTGGTATTTCCGGCGCGATCCAGCATCTCGCGGGCATGAAAGACAGCCGCGTGATCGTGGCGATCAACAAGGACGAAGAAGCGCCGATCTTCCAGGTGGCTGATTACGGCCTCGTCGGTGATCTCTTTACCATTCTGCCAGAGCTGCAAAAAGCGCTCTAATTTTCTAAAAAGGCGACAAGTCACTCTTGTCGCCTTTTTTATTCGCTAAATCGCACAGATTGCGCGATGACCTTGCATTTTTCACCTTTAACTGGCTTGTTAGGTGAGCTTTTTAATAAGCATGAATGCGTAGCATGGAGGAGTCGATACTGTGGCAATCAAAACGGTAGGTATTGTTGGTGCGGGTCAGATGGGCAGCGGGATTGCCCATGTGTGCGCTTTGGCAGGTTACGACGTGCTGTTACACGATGCCGCTGCAGATCGGCTGGAAAAAGGTATTGCCACGATCAATGGTAATATGGCGAGGCAAGTCGCTTCGGGTAAGCTGGAAGAACAGCAACGCACCGATGCTATGAAGCTGATCCGTGCAGCCAACACCATGCAGGATCTTGCAGGCGTTGATCTGGCGATCGAAGCGGCGACGGAAGATGAAACCATCAAGCGCAAGATTTTCGCTCAGCTTTGCCCTGTGCTCAATCCTGAAGCCATTGTTGCAACCAATACGTCATCGATTTCGATCACGCGCCTTGCATCGACGACTGATCGTCCAGAGCGTTTCATCGGCATTCATTTTATGAATCCGGTTCCGATCATGAAGCTGGTGGAATTGGTGCGCGGTATCGCGACTGACGAAGAAACATTCCGCAAGTCAAAGGATTTTGTGACTGCGCTCGGCAAGACAGTCACTGTTGCCGAAGATTTTCCGGCCTTTATCGTAAACCGCATCCTGCTGCCGATGATTAATGAAGCGATCTACACGCTTTATGAAGGTGTGGGCAGTGTGGAAGCCATTGATACGGCGATGAAACTTGGCGCCAACCATCCCATGGGCCCATTGCAGCTTGCTGATTTCATCGGTCTCGATACATGTCTATCAATTATGCAGGTTCTGCATGATGGCCTGGCGGATTCAAAATATCGCCCGTGTCCGTTGCTGGTGAAATATGTTGAAGCCGGATGGCTGGGTCGTAAGACGGGTCGTGGTTTTTATGATTATCGTGGCGAACACCCGGTTCCAACGCGATAGAGCACATCCCGAAAAGCGGAACCCGTTTTCGGACCAAGATGTGCATAAAAAAATGATTAGAACACCGATCTGATTCAATCAGATCTGCGCTCTAATTAAAGCCTCAGCATTGAAAAAAGCCGGTGTATTCATACCGGCTTTTTATTTGTGGCTAATATCCCACGTCTGTGGAAAACCTGAATATCGTTACCGTTAACTTAACCTTAACCATACGAGTTCAGGGGTTGTTCATCTTTAATTGTTAAAGTTTTCATTAAGATGTTCGGAAGCGAAAAGCATTGCCTTAACCCTATTCGGGCTGGTGCTGGACATCATTTTAGAAAAGCAATTTGGTGAAGAGGTGAAGACGATGAACATTATAGTTCAGCTGCGTGACAGCGTTAATGTTATTCGTGAATTCGTCGCACCAAGCTACAGGCCCGAGCGCCATTACATGCGCGGTCCTGGTCCGGCTTGCGCGGCACGCACAGTAAACTGAAGATTGAGATTCCCGTAGCAGGGCCACTGAGGTTCGTGCGCGAAGTACAAGATTTCAGGCAATAGAAAAGCCAGAGCGGGTGACCGCTCTGGCTTTTTATCTATCAGTTTCTTATTCGAGACCTTCAAAGAGTGCCGTCGAAAGATAGCGTTCTGCAAAGGATGGAATGATGATGACGATGTTCTTGCCCTTGTTCTCAGGTCGTTTGCCGATCTCGATAGCAGCGGTGAGTGCTGCACCTGACGAGATGCCGACCGGGATGCCTTCGAGACGCGCAATCAGACGCGAGTTCGCGAAGGAATCTTCGTTCGAAACAGTAACAATCTCATCATAAACGCCGGTATCCAGCGTCTTTGGTGCAAAGCCAGCGCCGATGCCCTGAATCTTGTGTGGGCCAGGTGTGCCGCCCGAAAGAATTGGCGAATCCTTTGGTTCGACTGCAACGACTTTGAAGGATGGCTTGCGCGCCTTGATGACCTGACCAACGCCGGTGATCGTGCCGCCAGTGCCAATGCCGGAGATCAGGATATCCGCTTCGCCATTGGTGTCGTTCCAGATTTCCTCGGCAGTTGTAAGACGGTGAATTTCCGGGTTAGCCGGATTTTCAAACTGCTGCGGAATGATCGCATTCGGATTGCCTTCGGCGATTTCTTCGGCCTTGGCTATTGCGCCCTTCATGCCTTTCGCGCCTTCGGTGAGAACAAGTTCTGCACCCAACAACTTTAGCAGCTTGCGGCGTTCAACCGACATGGTTTCAGGCATGGTGAGCACGAGGCGGTAGCCCTTGGCAGCTGCTGCAAAAGCAAGCGCAATGCCAGTATTGCCGGAGGTCGGCTCAACGAATACGGTTTTACCCGGAACAGCTTTGCCCTGTGCTTCCAGTGCTTCGATCAGAGCAAGACCGATACGGTCCTTGACGCTCGCCAATGGATTGAAGAACTCAAGCTTTACCAGCAGGTTGGCTTCTACGCCGTTTTCCTTGGCGAATTTATCGATGCGGACGAGCGGCGTGTTGCCGATCGTGTCGAGGATAGAATCATAAATGCGCCCGCGTCCCGCAGCTGCGCCGCCTTTTTCGCCAAGTGGCTTGCTCATGGAAAAATCTCCTTGTGTTTGGGATGAAGTTTAAGAGGAAATTGCGCAAAAGCATAGCTGGCTCTGTGCTTCGGATTGCTAAAATTTGGAATTTTATTCTTTAACATCGATGAGAGTAGAATATCTTTTCACGCTGTTATGCGCGGACGGTGCGCACCATGATTTGTTTGAAAAAGACAATTCATCACTCTCAAACCACTCGTTCTCTCTTTCGATAAGCTCTTCGTGTCTATAACCTTTTCCTGTCTGATTGATCCACATCAATGCCCTTTTTCATAGCGGCGCGCATGATTGGATCGTGATCACAAACAGGAGGCTTGGGCTGTGTATAAGAAAATTCTGATTGCTACTGATGGTTCTGAACTTGCAGATAAAGGCGTCGAACAGGGCGTGGCGCTTGCAAAGCAGTTTGGTTCGAAAGTGTCGCTGGTTTCTGTGACTGAGCTTCTGCCATCCTATGGCATTGTGGTTGCTGCCGAATGGGCTTCCAGCCCTGCTGCTTTTCAGGAGTATCGCGAGGCAATCACCAAAGCGGCATCTGAGCTTCTCGCAAAAGCGAAAGCCAAGGCAGAAGCTGTGGGCGTTGAGGCTGAAACTTTGCACATTGAAAACCAATCTCCGGCACAAGGCATTATCGAGGCGGCACAAAAGACTGGTAGCGATTTGATCGTCATCGCATCGCATGGCCGCCGTGGCGTCAATAAATTGCTCTTGGGCAGTCAGGCGGCTGAGGTTCTTTCTTTCAGCTCGGTGCCGGTTCTGGTGATCAAGTAGTCAGGTAATTTGCACGATGGCGATAGACGGTTCTGTTCGCTCTTAGTCGCTTAAGCGTCTAATGCCGCAAGAAGATTGCGGTCTATCTCTGTTTGGCACGGCCCATGACCAGGCAGCGCTCATAAAGACTGGCAATTCTTTGCCAGTCTTTCAGTCTGCCAAACATAATTTCGATACGATTGCGCCGCTTCTATTGGCGCTCCTCATAGTTGTTAGGCTTTTTACGGGTTTGCACCTTGGGTGAGCCCATGGTTGTGCAGAAAAATGGGGGCAGGCGCGACATTTGTCCTGCACTTGGCCAGTAAAGATTACGCATCGATCAGTCTCTTCAAGCGAAGCTGGATCAGTTCATAACTGTCAAATCAATCGGGCCTGAACCTAACCACGATTACCCAAACGCATTCCCAAGACTACGGCGATATAGCCGAGAACGATACTCAACGTTAAATACAATAATGCCGACAGCATTCCGGTATTTGACCCTGCCATTAAAACATAGGCACCGTAAACAAAGCTGGAGAAAGTCGAAAGCCCACCCATGATGCCAGTCGCTACCAACGTGTTAACACCTTGGCTGAGCGTACCTTTCTGATAAAGGCTGGTCGTAAGTCCGAGCAAGAATGATGCTATGATGTTAGCGAGAAGGATTGACATTGGAATCCCGTTTGAAAGCGTTGGCACGCCCAACATCAGAAATTCACGGGAAATTGCACCGACGGCACCTCCCACGAAAACCAATATGATTGTATTCATCATCGCGCCGCCCTCAACCTATCCAACTTGCTAGCGTGGCACCGAATGCCGCCGCAGCCAGGCCCGAAATCACAGATCCAAAAAGATATACGATTGCCAAACCCTGATAACGCTCCCGCGCCAGCTTTACAGCATCCAGCTGCATCGAACTGAATGTTGTATATCCGCCGAGAAAGCCGGTCAGAGCGCCTGCCTTCAATATATTGCCAAAGCGGTCATCCCATTCGACAGAAAACAACACTGACAGAAAGCCTATAACAAAAGCGCCTGTCACATTGATCATGAATGTTCCGAGTGGAAACTTACCATTATAGCTCTCGTTAGCCAGTTTACCGACCCACCACCGAAACAATGAGCCAACGCCGCCTCCTAGACCGACCCACAACATATCTAACGGCTGCATGTTACCCCCTCGTCGTCAATCCCGTTAGTAATATCCTGATTCCGATTGCGCGCAAGTTGCGAGCCAACTTCGCCTGAATACTAAGGAGTGGGCCTGTTCAATTTTGCCTATCCCCTTTTCCAGCGCTTTTCACTCAAATACCGCCATTTACTGAGAGTCCAACTTGGGCGGTTATCAAGCTGAAATATTTTTGATGCTTTTGAGGGGGCACCTTGAATAATAATTTTTTAAGTGTTTGAAAAATAGGCGATTTATTGAATTAAATGGTGCGGGTGGTCGGAATCGAACCGACACTCCTTGCGGAACCGGATTTTGAGTCCGGCGCGTCTACCAGTTCCACCACACCCGCACTTAACTGCCGAAGCAGTTTGATATGGTCCAAAAACGGACAGCGGGGACGGATATAACGGCTAAACGAAACGAGGTCAATCGCTCTCAAGCGGCTTGACTGATTATACTTTTGCACAGACGCCAATCTGTTCAAAACCGGCGACATAGTCAGTAGCTGATGTCGCCTGAACAAACAGACTTTTCAATATCGCGTCACCTTAGCGGCGCATATTATATTCGACGATATTCCAACAGACGAGAAAAGCAATCAGGCCTAACACGATGAGATCGAGTGTCTTCAGATATGTGAGATATTCCAACATAGCGCATCTCCTTCCCAAGGGAGGCGTGTTGGTTTTTATGAGGCAGCGAAAAACGGTCTTAATTACAAATTTACTTGCTGCAATATAATTAAAAATTAGAGCAACAAGTTCAGGCCTTCATCTTTCGCATGCATTGCTTTAATTCAGACGCTCTCCCAATAGAAAATATAGCACAGCTTTCCGAATTATCAAATTTTTGTATTTGTCCCTACTTTGGAGTGTTCGATATTATTTCCGTTCCGCAAAATTACGAATACGGTTGCGTATGATACGCGTCAGATTGCGGGTGCGTTGATAAAGATGAATTTGTGAAGCTGCCTGGCGGACCTGTTTGTCAACGCCCGGATGGAGCCCAATCACAAGTGTTTCGATGGTTTCACGCTCTCCAAACAGTCGCGACATCACCGGATGATCCGGCACGGCGCAAGAATCGGTTCGGGTGATGTTGGGGTCTTCAAGATGATTCTTGACCACCTCAATCATCAGCAACGTTCCGGGTGAGTAGGCCCGTAACGTCTCGTCATAGGCTGTTTTCCATGTCCATGCTTCGCCGGACACGGTGAAAACGATCAGGATAGCGATCACACGCCCATCCAATTCAAGCGTATGAATGCGTGCACAATCGCGCTCGGCGAGATTGTTGACAGCTTCGCGCGCAAAGGCTGCACGGAACCGGTCAACGGCCATCGCGGTGCCACGACGGCCTTTCCAGCCCCTGGCTTCCAGCGTCAGGAAATGTTCAAACGCAAAGCGGATTTCATCGGGCGTGCGGGCGATACGATGTACGAGGTTGCCCTTCTCCGCGAGGCGACGCCATAGACGGCTGTAATCGCGACGGTGGTGTGATCCGATGGCGTGCTTGATATAGGTTTCGCCATCCAGCTTGCTTTCAAGAAATGGTCGCGCCTTTTGTTCTATAGAGACGATTGGCAACTGACGTCCGATCGCGACTGAGCGAATAAGTTTTGCAACAGCGCCATCGGCGCGCATTTCCGGGAGTACGACTACTTCCGGCATTTTAATGTGGTCGCGGGCGAGAATATCAAACAGATCTTCAACGACGCCCACTGGATCATCATGATCAATCAACGGGGTGCCTTGTGGACCAAATGGGGTTGCCCATGCACGAATGACCGGCGAGGACAGTGGTAAGCCAGGTCGCTCAATCGTATAGGGCATAACGAAACGCAGGCGGCTGCGAATTTCGTTTTCATCACGCATGACCATGAAGCGGACTTCTCGATCTTCAAGGCGTGGCATGGCAGGTGCCAGAAAGCGCGCATTAAAGAAGATGTTTGGCTCGATGGTACGACTGCTCAGATGGTCAAGCTCATCACGCAGTTCAAAACCAGCCGACGCGCCGTAGATGGCTAGCTTCCGTGGAATGTCGCGATTGTGGAGACTTTCTTCGAGCCTCTTGGTTGCATCCATCGCCGCTACATTTTCTGAGAATTGCGATATTATGCGTGCTGTATGTCCGCCGACGGATTCCTCAAGCAAAGGTTTGGCAGCCATTACAAAGTCTCCTCGGGGAAAGTTCTAAGGGGCTTGAGAATAAACATGGTGATTTGCATTGTTTTATACACAGCCGTTGAAAGCAAAAATGCCTCGAGCAACATTGAAAAAGCGGTAGAAAACGCGGCGCCCATTAATCCAAAGCGTGGAATGAAGATGAGGTTGAGCAGAATGTTCACGGCAAGTGTTAGCGCGTAGAGTAGCGCGCAGATATTCTGCTTGCCTGACATGTTAAGCAGGCTTTCAGCCGGGCCAACGCTTGCGCGGGCTATGACCCCTATAATCAGTACGAAGAGTAGCGGATAACCTTGCGTGAAGCCGCTTCCAAAAAGCATCAACAGCGGATAGCCCAATGCAAGAATGACAATGCCTAGCAGGAGTGTCGGCCAGAATGTCCAGCTTGTCGATGCTTCGGCAAAGCGCACAAATTCAGCGCGATTTCCACTATGTAGCAAGTCAGAATAGCGTTGAGCCACCCCCGCTTTCACTGCGAAATAGACGAAATGCGCCAGCGCCATAATTTTTGTTGCAGCAAAATAAATGGCCACGTCCTGCGGTTCCATCATATGGCCAACCATCAGTACATCAACATTGATGAGCAGGAAGAAAAAGCCTTCGACAAGAAACATCGGGAGCGCGACTTTCATCCATTGCGAGAAGAGGATTTCTTTCTCGCCAATGGGGATGTCTTTTTTCAGCGACCGATTAACACTCAGGAGTTGGCCGAAAGCGGTTATCCACGTTGCTGCTATGGAAGCAGCCAATCCAGTGATCGCTGATGCTTTTAGCCCAATGACATGGGCGGCAATCATGAAAACAAGCACAAGCAAAGGCCGGATGATGTAGCTCGGTGTCAAGGCTATCATGATCCATGAGCGTGATCGGGCAATACCGTCAAGCATATTGCCTAGAGTGATCATCGGCAGGCAAATGAGGCCCAGAATGAATGGGACAAGATAATAGCTCTCGAGGCTGTCTCTGAGCAAATAGAGTAGCAGATAGCCGAGTAAAGCTATTGCAGTTGCTGATGCAAAAGCAAAAATGCGTCCTGTAAAGATTATGCCGCGCAATGGATTGAAAAGATTGCGTTGAATATATTCAGGCACATAGCGAATGATGGTGGTGTGTAGTCCAAAGCAGGCAAGGTCACCGACAATGACCATTGTCAGCCAGACAAGTACAAAGATACCGTACTGAAACTCTCCCATCCAGCGGGCGAGGATGACCTGTGAAATCAATGCGATAGCTGAGCTCGCAATCCGTACCGTGAACGCGACGGCTGAAGAACGCTGTGCGCTCGACTGGGCATCCGTTCCGCTGAGCATAGTATCAAGCCGCTCCGTCAAAGGACGAAGTGCGGCTGCGATACTGCCGGGTAGATACCGGCTCGCTGCACTGGATACTAAGAGACGCACGCTAAGCTAACCCTGTTTTCGTATGGTTTAAAGAAGGCACGATGTTATTCGGGGGTATTTTTCAACCCACGATAGCCGGACATTAGATTGCAGTTCTTTAAAAAGGTAAAAGGAATCGGCCTCAGCTATTACAGCACCGGCAAATTGAGAGAGATGGTAATTACTTTCTGAATATATAAGCTTCAGCGCATGTACTAAGGCTAGTGTGGTGGATTTAAAGTTCCTATCATTCGCGCTGCATTCACCTCGAGGAACTTTAAATCCGTAAACAACACTAGATTCAATAATTTGCTGGTATGGCTTTGGACCCGAAATTCGCTCAGGTGGTCGCTTTGCAGTGAAGCGAATTTCGGGTCCGCCATACTCGTTATGCCGCGTTTTAAAAAGAAAACCCGGCGATTGCGCGCCGGGTTTTCAGGTAAGCTAGATTGTTGTCAGCGCTTATTCGAATGCGCCGTGGCAATGCTTGTATTTCTTGCCAGACCCGCAAGGGCAGGATTCGTTGCGGCTCACTTTGCCCCATGTTTTAGGATCAGTGGGGTCCCGTTCAGAAGCGGGGATGATGCGCTCATCCTGCTGGTGTTGGGCCCAAGCATTTTCGTCAAAGTCATTTTCGCCAGTGGTGCCGTCGATATGAACGCCGGTCATTGGCGGAAGTTCTGGCTCAGCCGGAGCTTCACGAACGATTTCAACACGCATCAACTGTGTAATGACCACTTCGCGCAAGTTGGCGAGCAGAGCCTGAAACAGCTCAAAACCTTCGGTCTTGTATTCGTTAAGCGGATCGCGCTGCGCATAGCCACGGAAACCAACGACCGAACGCAGGTGGTCAAGATTGACCAGATGTTCGCGCCAGAGATTGTCGAGCGACTGCATGATCACTGACTTTTCGATGTAAGTCATGATCTGCGGACCGAAACGCTCTGCCTTCTCGGCTGCTGCCTTGTCGGCGGCTTCCTTGATGCGAGCTTCAAACTCTTCTTCGGCGATGCCTTCTTCCTTGGCCCATTCGTCAACTGGCAACGCAAGGTTGAGCTTGGTGAGAATGTCGTCCTTGAGGGCGGCAATTTCCCATTTTTCTGCGTAAGCATCTTTGGGAATACGAAGCGCAACCATGTCCTCGATCACTTCGTGACGCATTTCGGTCACGGTGTCGGTGAGGTCTTCGTCGTCCATGATTTCAAGACGTTGCTCGAAGATCACCTTACGCTGATCATTCATCACGTCGTCATATTTGAGAAGGTTCTTACGGATTTCGAAGTTACGCGCTTCAACCTTGGTTTGCGCCTTTTCAAGCGCCTTGTTGATCCATGGGTGAACGATAGCTTCGTCTTCCTTGAGGCCCAGCTTCTGCAGCATGCCGTCCATACGGTCGGAGCCGAAGATGCGCATCAGATCATCTTGAAGCGATAGGAAGAACTTTGAACGGCCCGGATCGCCTTGACGACCCGAACGACCGCGTAGCTGGTTGTCGATACGGCGGCTTTCGTGACGCTCGGTCGCGAGAACGTAAAGGCCACCCGCTGCGAGTGCTTTTTCTTTCAGCTTAGCGATGTCGGCCTTGATCTCAGCGATCTTTGCTGTGCGCTCTGGACCTTCCGGAACATCTGCGAGCTCGTTTTGAACGCGCATTTCAAGATTGCCGCCGAGCTGAATGTCCGTACCGCGACCCGCCATGTTGGTGGCGATGGTCACCGCACCCGGAACACCGGCCTGTGCGATAATGAAAGCTTCCTGTTCGTGATAACGGGCATTGAGAACCTGAAAATTCGTGATGCCATCTTTGCGCAGGCGCTCAGCAAGCAATTCCGACTTTTCAATCGACGTCGTGCCGACCAGAACGGGCTGTCCCTTTTCATGGGAGGCGCGAATGTCCTTCACGATGGCTTTGTATTTTTCTTCGACAGTACGATAGACTTCATCGTCTTCGTCAAGGCGTTTAACTGGCAGATTGGTCGGGATTTCAAGAACATTCAGACCATAAATGTTGCCGAATTCTTCTGCTTCCGTAGACGCTGTACCGGTCATGCCGGAAAGCTTGGTGTACATGCGGAAGTAGTTCTGGAAGGTGATCGAAGCCAGCGTCTGGTTTTCAGGCTGGATTGTCACATGTTCCTTCGCTTCCAGCGCTTGATGCAGGCCTTCCGAGAAGCGGCGACCCGGCATCATACGTCCCGTGAATTCGTCGATGATGACGATTTCGTCGTTGCGGACGATGTAATCCTTGTCGCGCTGGAACAGCTTATGCGCACGAAGCGCGTTGTTCAGGTGATGGACAACTGCGACATTCTCAATGTCGTAAAGGCTTTCGCCCTTAAGGTGTCCGGCAGCGTCGAGAAGCTGCTCAACCTTTTCGGTGCCGACTTCGGTGAAGATTGCTGTCTTCTGCTTTTCATCGATTTCAAAATCTTCCGGCTCAAGCGCTGGAATGAAAGTGTCGATGAGGTTGTAGAAGTCAGAGCGATCTTCCAACGGACCGGAGATAATCAGCGGCGTACGGGCTTCGTCGATGAGGATCGAATCAACTTCATCGACGATGGCGTAGTTGTGGCCGCGCTGTACCATCTGACCGCGCTCATATTTCATATTATCGCGCAGATAATCGAAGCCGAGTTCGTTGTTGGTCGCGTAGGTGATGTCACAGGCGTAGGCTGCCTGACGTTCACCATCATCAAGGCCGTGCTTGATCACGCCCACGGTCAGACCGAGGAAGTTGTAAAGCTTGCCCATGGTTTCAGCGTCGCGGGTAGCGAGGTAATCATTGACCGTCACCACATGCACGCCCTTGCCTTCAAGTGCGTTGAGGTACACGGGCAAGGTCGCCATCAGCGTCTTGCCTTCACCGGTGCGCATTTCAGCAATGCCGCGTTCATGAAGAACCATACCGCCAATGAGCTGTACGTCGAAGGGACGCATGCCAAGCACGCGCTTTGCCGCTTCACGTGCGGTTGCAAAAGCATCCGGAAGCAATGCGTCGAGCTTCTTGCCCTGGGCGAGTTCTGCGCGGAATTCCGCAGTCTTTGCCTGAAGCTGTTCGTCGGTAAGGGATGCGTAATTCTTCTCAAGCGCAGTAATCTGTTCCGCACGAGCGCGCAGTGTTTTCACATGGCGGTCGTTGGACGAACCGAATATCTTGCGGGCGAGGCCGCCAAAGCTGACCATTCCTGGTCCTTTCCTGTGCGTTCAGCCGGAAGCGCTTCCGGCGCCATTGCCTTTTTCGATTTCACCGAAACTCTAAAAAGGCTCTAACTCTTTAATTCTTTCGCATTTTCGAGTGCAAAACCACATTGCAATTTTGCCGATCATGCTTTGTCGAATGCTTTATTCACGCGTATTAAAACAAATGCAAGAAAACTGCGCGTCGAAAGCTGCCAGATACGGCGCATTTTCAACGCAATTCCCCAGCCGCTTACTGGACGTCAAGCTGAAGGACAGATAAGAGGGGCTTCAAGCGATGTCAATGTTGCTCGAAAGGCCGGAAAGCTCGTATTTTCTAAAGGATAATCCGGGTTTCGGGCCAAATTCCGCCGCATTCATGGGGCCGGTAGGCGGTCTCGAAGGAGAGAATCTCATATGAAAGCCTTTTTCAAAGCCCCATCCCGCAAAGCTCTTGCCGTTCTCGCAACATCCGTTGCGCTTGCTGGTTTCAGCAGTTCGGCTGTTTTTGCACAGGATGCAGCGAAACCCGCTGAAGCCGCAACGTCTGCTGCCGCTTCCGAAGATCCGGCAAAGGTTCTTGCTACCGTCAACGGCAATGACATCACGGTTGGTGAAGTCGATCAGGCCGCTGGCGATCTTGATCCACAGTTTGCTCGCCTTCCAGCTGAACAGCGCCGTCTGGCCGCTCTTGCAGCCCTCATCGACATCAAGGCGATGGCTGGTGAAGCAACCAAGGAAAAGCTTGATCAGAGCGACGATTTCAAGAAGCGCATGGAGTTCCTGCGTGAACGCGCGCTCCACAACGAATATTTCAAAGATGCCGTTGTCGACAAGATTTCGGACGCGGATGTTCGTAGTCGTTACGACAAGGAAATCGCGGCTATTCCTCCACAGACAGAAGTGCGTGCGCGTCACATTCTCGTGAAGACCAAGGAAGAGGCCGAAGCGATCATCAAGAAGCTTGAAGGTGGCGCGAAGTTTGAAGATCTCGCCAAGGAAAGCTCGACCGATGGCACTGCTGCCAATGGTGGCGATCTCGGTTACTTCTCCGAAGGTCAGATGGTTCCGGAATTTGAAAAGGCCGCTTTCGCATTGAAGCCGGGCGAATACACGAAGGAGCCTGTGCAGTCGCAGTTTGGCTTCCACGTCATTCAGCTGGAAGACCGCCGCACCAAGCAGCCGCCAGCATTCGATCAGGTGGCTGAGCAGATCCGTTCGATCATCATGCGTGAGCGTTATGTCGATATGGTGAAGAAGCTGCGCGATGGCATGAAGATCGAGTATAAGGATCCAGCCGTCGATAAAGCGATGAAGGAAGCCGCAGCGGCGCAGGAACAGGGTGATGCACCCGACGCCGCCCCGCAGCAGTAAGCTTTGAATGCATGAAAACGCCCTGCATTGCGGGGCGTTTTTTTATGCCGATATCGGGCGGTATCAGACAGATGAAACTATGAAACCGCCCGATCGTTTTATTTAGCCGCATTATCCCGCGCAAAACCGCTTCGCACTTTTGCTGGAAATGCTTTACTTATAACTTGATTTTGTACGGCAAACCTTTCCAATGCGGCAGAATCAAATCGCATTTCTTTAGAGGCAATCATGTCTGCGACCGTATCCCCGCTTGCTCCAAAACATTACCCATCCATGCCGGTCATTCACGGCGTCCGCATTGCAACTGCTGCTGCCGGTATCAAGTATAAGGGCCGCACGGACGTCATGCTGATGGTGTTTGACAAGCCTGCGGAAGCAGCCGGGGTTTTCACCCGTTCGCTCTGCCCGTCCGCCCCGGTGGATTTCTGCCGCCAGAACCTCGTTCATGGCAAAGCGCGTGCGGTTGTGGTGAATTCCGGCAATGCCAATGCTTTTACTGGTCTTAAAGGGCGCGAAGCAACGCAGGCGACTGCCGAAGCAGCAGCCAAAGCTGTTGGCTGCAACACGACTGATGTCTTTCTTGCTTCTACCGGTGTGATTGGCGAGCCGCTTGATGCATCAAAGTTCTCAGGTCTTCTGGATGATATGGCAAACACTGCCAGCGATGATTTCTGGACAGAAGCCGCTAAAGCCATCATGACGACCGATACTTATCCGAAAGTTGCCACCGAAACAGTGCTGCTTGGACAGGTTCCGGTAACGATCAATGGTATCTCGAAGGGTGCGGGCATGATCGCGCCTGATATGGCGACGATGCTTTCCTTCGTCGTGACTGATGCGCCGATCAAGGCTGATGTGCTGCAAAGCTTGCTTTCAAAAGGCGTAGGCTCGACATTCAATGCTGTGACTGTCGATAGCGACACGTCGACATCTGACACGCTGATGCTGTTTGCAACCGGAGCAGCAACAGAGCGCGGAGCGCTTGAAGTCACTGATGCTTCCGATAAACGTCTTGGCGAATTTAAGAAGGCGCTGGGCCGTGTTCTGAAATCACTTGCACTTCAGGTCGTTCGCGACGGTGAAGGTGCCCGCAAAATGGTCGAAGTTGAAGTGACGGGTGCGAAATCGGCCACTTCAGCCAAGAAAATTGCACTTTCAATCGCCAATTCGCCGCTGGTCAAAACCGCTGTTGCTGGCGAAGACGCAAACTGGGGACGTGTAGTTATGGCTGTTGGCAAGGCTGGAGAACCGGCTGATCGCGATCTTCTCGCCATCTGGTTTGGCGATATTCGCGTGGCGCATCAGGGCCAGCGCGATCCGGATTATTCAGAAGAAGCAACCTCGGCTTACATGAAGGGCGAAGATATTCTCATCCGCGTTGATCTCGGTCTCGGCAAGGGTAAGGCAACTGTTTGGACCTGCGATCTGACAAAGGAATATGTTGCGATCAACGGCGACTACCGTAGTTAAGCTTAAAGAGAGTTTGAACATGTCCAATCTTGCTATCGTTCGCCAGCTGGAAGCCGTGGGTTTTCGCGCATGGCCTGCCACGTCCGTTCATTATGATGGGACATGGGCGATACGCATGACGGCTGCGCATCCCTCCAAGCGTCTCAACTCGGTTAACCCACTCGATCCGGGTGATACGCGCGATATTCCGGCGCGTGTCGAGCAGGCATCACAACGCTTTCGTACCTATGGCCGGGTTCCGTGTTTCAGGCTTTCGCCGCTGGCTCCTGTTGAGTTGGAGAATTATCTCGAAGGACTTGGCTGGAAGCGTCACGATGAAACGATCGTTATGACAGCCAATCTGAGTGCTCTTGATCTCACGGTTGAACGAGATGAAGCACCTTTGAAAGACATTGGCCGTTATGTAGATGCGTCGATTGCCATTCATGGTCGCCCGACAGAATTGCGTCCGGGCTTCTCCGAATTGCTGGACGGAATTCGCCCGAATAAGGGGATGTTTGTTCTCGAAGAAGGTAATCGCGCCGTATCCAATGTGCTCTGTGTTCAGGATAGCGCGATGGCCGGTTTGTTTGATGTCGGAACTTTGCCAGAAGTGCGTCAAAAGGGACATGGCAAGGCTTTGATCGGTGCGACGCTCAAATGGGCAAAATCGCTGGGTGCAAAAACCGCATGGCTGCAAATTGAAGCTGATAATGTTGCTGGTTTAGCGCTCTATAAGCGCTTCGGCTTTCAGGAAGCCTATCGCTACGCTTATCGGGAAAGTAATGAGAAATGACTGACGTGAAATCGCGCCGTATTGTTTTGGTTGCGGCCTGTGCGCTGGTCGATGCTGACGGGCGTGTGCTGTTGGCACAGCGCCCAGAAGGTAAGTCGCTTGCTGGTCTCTGGGAGTTTCCCGGAGGTAAGGTTGAGGCTGGTGAAACGCCGGAAGAAACCCTGATCCGTGAGCTTCAGGAAGAGGTTGGTATTACGACGAAAGTGGCCTGTCTCGCGCCGCTGACTTTTGCCAGCCACACCTATGATGACTTCCATTTGTTAATGCCGCTTTATGTCTGCCGTCGCTTTGAAGGTGTGGCGCAGGGGCTGGAAGGTCAGGCACTGAAATGGGTGCGTCCGAAGGATATGCGGGATTATCCGATGCCGCCAGCAGACGAGCCGCTGATCCCATTTTTGATCGATCTGTTGTGAGCCTGTGGAAAGCTACGAAATAGTTCCCAAATCCTTGACCGTTAACCTTCCGCGTTAATCGATGATTCACTCCACTGCGGCATTCTCAGGGATAAGTGTTCCGGAGTTAGCCTCATGAGTTTTGATAATAATTATTTCAGCGCAGATCATAATGAATACACCCCGGGCCCTCTCTCGAAAGCGGGTCGCGGCATCCTGCGCGTCGTGCTGCTTTTTGGCTCTGCCGCAGTCGCGCTTGCACTGATTATTGTGCCGGTTTTAAATGATCAGGCGAATAAGCTTGCGGCACAATCGGTTCTGCCAGCTGGCATTGATCGCACGATGACCGGATCAATCAAGCGGGATGTTCATGCGGAGCGCAAGGCACCCGTACGACCAATCTGTGTGATCGAAGTAGACGGCACTCAAAGGGGCGACTGCTAAACGGCTTATTCTGCTTTTTTAAGCGCATCAGCCAGTGAAGTTTTGGCAGAGCCGGGCTTCAATGGCTTTTGCTGTGATTCGTGCGGTACCCAGCCAGACAGCCAGATAGTCGAGAAACTTGCGCGAATGCGTCCATCCGGATCGCTGAAGCGCTCTGCATAGATTTCGGCTGCACGGAGAAATAGTTTCTTTGAAACTGGTTTGCGGGAACGATCGCGCAGCACATTTTGCATTCCCATGGCGCGCAGATCAGCTATCAGGTTGAAAATGCTGTCATAACGCACAGTGACATTTTCCACGTCTGTGACCGGAAGCGCAAAACCAGCGCGTTGCAACAGCCCGCCGACGTCACGCACGTCGGCAAATGGAAAGATACGCGGCGAAGCGCCGCCTGTTAGCTCGACCTCTGCCTGCAAAAGGCTTTCGCGTAATTCGCCCAAAGTTCCGTTGCCGCTGAGTGCTGCCAGAAACAAACCGTCGGGCTTCAATGCGCGTGCAATCTGGATCATCGCACCCGGAGTATCGTTGGTTGAATGCAGTGATAGCAGCGAAACAATGAGATCAGCGCTTTGCGGCTTGAGTGGCAGGGCTTCGTCATCGGCAACGACTGCCGGGAAGGGGCTATTGAGAAAAGTTGCATCGCGTTCGATGCGCAAAATCATATCTGCTTTGCCAGAACGGGCAATGGTACTCGCCGCAAGACCATTATGCCCCGCGAGGTCAACTGCAACCGGGAAACGGCGTGTCACTGCATCCAACCGATCTTCAAGATCTTCTGCTGCCCTTTGCAAAATAAAGTCTGCTCCCGGGATCGCGCGTTTAAAGGCACGGCGGCGAAACGTAAGCTGGAGGTCGCGATCAAAGATCGCACTTTCAGACGATTGGGCAGGTGAAGGGGCGGCCATTGCGATTCCGTCTTCTCTTTCGGATATGCGTTGGTAATATAGATACAGGCGTAGATGCATTCGAACGGGGGCGAATGCAATGGTTGATGACGAGAGGTCTCATCAAAGCTTGTTGTGGAGGCTAAAAACGAGCGTGCAGAGCGCCGTTCGCTTTGGCTTGCGCTATTCATCCGAGGTGTTGTTTCCGGCGACCTGTGTCGGTTGTCGCATTCAGGTTTCAGAGCCGGGAACACTATGCCCGCACTGCTGGTCGCAACTGCGCTTTATTGAAAAGCCTTGTTGTCCGGTGCTTGGCATTCCGTTCAGCCATGATTTTGGTGATAATTTCATGAGTGCAGAAGCGATTGCAGATCCACCGCCTTTCCGGCGTCTACGTTCTGCCGTGCTGCATCGAGGGGCGGCGCAGCGCATGGCGGTCGCACTCAAGTTTCATGATCGCACTGATCTTGCGCCGTGGATGGCGCGCTGGATGCAACGTGCGGGGCGTGAGTTACTCGACGAATGCGACGTTATTCTGCCGGTGCCTTTGCACAAATGGCGGTTCTGGTCGCGTCGATTTAATCAGTCTGCGGAATTGGCACGTACACTGGCGCGATTAAGCAGCAAACCTTTTGCTCCACAGGCGGTAAAGCGCATTCGGCGGACTGATCAGCAAATTGGGCTGGGCCTGAAAGAGCGAAAGCGCAATGTGGATGGTGCGTTTCGCGTACCCAAAGAGCATGAAATTCATGTGCGTGGGCGGCGGGTGTTGTTGATCGATGATGTCTATACCACGGGTTCAACGGTCAAGGCTGCTACGCGCGCGCTGCTGCGTGGCGGCGCAAAAAGCGTTGACGTGCTCACATTCAGCCGGGTTCTGCCTGATGCCTGAATACAGCTTTGTGAAGCGATAAGGGGCTTCCAGATCGTGGTTTTGCTACTTATATAGATGGCAACGAATGGAGTTTTTCATGACCGATATTACCATCTATACCCGTCCCGGCTGCCCTTATTGCACCCGTGCCGTCAGCCTTCTCAAAAACAAGGGCGTTGAGTTTAACGAAATTAATGCGGGCGCAACACCGGAACTGCGTGCAGAAATGCAGGAACGTTCGGGCCGTAATACCTTCCCGCAGATTTTTGTCGGCTCGGTGCATGTTGGCGGTTGCGATGATCTTGTCGCACTCGACAATGCAGGCAAGCTTGACGGCCTGCTCGCGACCGGCGAACTGAACTAAGATCAGGGTAGGGGAGATTTTTATGAGCACCTTTCGCGCTGCTGCCGTTCAGATGCGTTCAGGCACCGATGTGACCCGCAATGTTGAGGCGATGGAAAAAATGGTTTCCGATGCTGTGGCAAAAGGTGCTCAATATGTGCAAACCCCTGAGATGACGGGCGCGCTGATGCGCGACCGTGCAGCGCTTTTTGCAAGCCTGCGTGATGAAAATGATGACCTCGTCTTTAAAGCCGCATCAGCGCTTGCAAAGAAGCACGGCATTTTCCTGCATATCGGTTCGACAGCCATTGCAGCGGGTGATGGCAAGATTGCCAATCGTGGCGGTATTTTCGCGCCATCGGGTGAGAAGATCGCGACTTATGACAAGGTGCATATGTTTGATGTCGATCTCGACAACGGCGAAAGCTGGCGCGAATCGGCAACCTATGAGCCTGGCAAGGAAACGGTGATTGCGGAGCTGCCTTTTGCCAAGGTTGGCATGGCGGTATGTTATGATATTCGCTTTCCGCAGCTCTTCCGTGCGCAGGCTTTGGCTGGTGCAAATGTAATCACGGGGCCTGCCGCTTTCACGCGTCAGACAGGTGAGGCGCACTGGCATGTTTTGCAGCGTGCGCGTGCCATTGAAAATGGCGCATTCCTGATTTCAGCGGCGCAAGGTGGTGTGCATGAAGACGGTCGGGAGACTTATGGTCATTCACTGATCGTTTCGCCATGGGGCAAAGTTCTGGCAGAAGCCGCCCATGATGAGCCGGGTGTCATCATTGCTGACATTGATGTTGCGGAGAGCGTTGCGGCACGTGCGAAAGTGCCAAACCTCAAGAATGCGCGCGAGTTTTCGGTGAAGGTCGCCCAAGAGAAACAGGACGCATAATCTATGATCCGCTTTTCGCTTCATTGCGATCACGGCCATGAATTTGAAGGCTGGTTTCGCGACAATGCCGATTTTGACCGGCAGTCGGAACGAAAACTCGTCTCCTGTCCTGTTTGCAATTCGCCTGATATTCAGAAATCACTGATGGCCCCTGCGGTCTCTACCAGCCGTTCGAAAGAGCAGGTGGCGATTGCTATGGATCAGGCGCAAAAGCAGGTGCTTGAGCAAATGCGCGAGCTCAGCCGCAAGGTCCGCGAGAACGCTGATTATGTTGGCGATCAATTTGCCGAGGAAGCGCGTAAAATCCATTTCGGTGAAACGGAAGCGCGCGGGATTTACGGTGAAGCGTCCAAGGAAGATGTTCATTCGTTGCTTGAAGATGGTGTTGAAGTCATGCCATTGCCGGTTTTCCCGGAAGATAAGAATTAGTTGATAATTGTGATGCGTAGGAGATCAGGCGCATGAAACTCATGGATTCTGCGCCACTTTTGTTGCTGACGACCGGCACGCTTCTGGGGCTTATTTTACCGCTTGGTAAGATTGCGGCTGAGGCAGGTGTTCCACCCGCGATCTGGACATTTCTGTTTTCGGCAAGTGCCGGTATTATCCTGTTGCTGGTCATGCTTTTGGGAAAAAGGCGTATTGGCTTTGCGGGTGGCAGGCTGCGTTATTACATCTGCACAGCTGCGATTTCCTATGCGCTGCCCAATCTGCTGATACTGTCTGCGATCCCGCGTCTTGGTGCTGGGTTCACAGGAATCATGTACACGCTATCGCCAGTGATCACGCTTCTGATTTCGATGGGCTTTGGCCTTCGACGCCCCAACGCGCTGGGTATTGCTGGTATTGTTGTGGGCTTTATTGGCGCAATCATGGTTGCGATGACCCGTGGTGAAGTGGGCAAGCCAGCCGATCCGCTGTGGATCGGCTTGGCGCTTCTCATTCCTGTGTTTCTGGCGATGGGAAATGTCTATCGCACAATCGATTGGCCGAAAAATGCTGATCCGACTGAGCTTGCTGCGGGCAGTCATCTGGCGGCGGCCCTGATGCTGTTTGTCGGGATTTTGCTGTTTAGCGGCAATTTCCCGATTGAAACGCTCGCTCTGGCGCCCGCGACTGCTGTGGCGCAAGGGATCGCTGCGGCAGGTATGTTTGCGCTTTTCTTCCGGCTACAGGCGGTGGGTGGTCCGGTTTATCTGAGCCAGATCGGTTATGTGGCTGCGGCACTCGGACTGATTTCAGGCACGCTATTCCTGGGGGAAAACTATCCGCCGCTTACATGGATAGGTGCAGTCGTCATCGCCATTGGTGTGGCGCTGACGACAAAAGCTCAGAAACGATAATAGTTGCTGTATTAAGCAGGCCGTTCAGCGAGAACCATGTAGTTTACATCGGTATCGCGTGAGCGGCTCCAGCTGTCGGCAAGCGGATTATAGGTCACGCCCAGCTTGTCGATCAGGGTAAGGCCAGCCTTTGAAAAGGCTGCTTCCAGTTCTTCCGGGCGGACCAGCTTTTCATATTGATGCGTGCCGCGTGGCAGCCAGCGCAGCACATATTCCGCACCAATGATCGCAAGGCCATAGGCCTTGAGCGTGCGATTGATGGTGGCGACGAACATTAGTCCACCCGGTTTCACCATTTCGCTGGTCTTCGACATGAACAGGTCAACGTCGGAAACGTGTTCGACCACTTCCATGTTGAGGACGACGTCGAATTTCTCGCCCGCTTCAGCAAGAGCTTCCGCAGTGGTCGCGCGATAATCGACGTCCACACCGCTTTGGGCTGCATGGATTTTTGCGACTTCGATATTGGTCTCAGAAGCATCGGCACCGATGACTGTCGCACCGAGACGCGACATCGGTTCGCACAACAGACCACCGCCGCAACCGATATCGAGAAAGCGCAGGCCTTCAAAGGGGCGCGGGCTGTTCGGGTCGCGGTTGAACTTCTCGCAGACCTTTTCCTTGATATAAGTCAGGCGCGTCGGATTGAATTTATGGAGCGGACGGAACTTACCCTGTGGGTCCCACCATTGCGCGGCAATACGCGAAAAATGCTCGATTTCAGAAGCATCGATGGTGGTGCGGGCGGTCTCTGTCATATCATTCTCCTGCGGAAGCGCGTGCAATCCTGCTCTCAAGGTAGCGTGTTAAAGTCAAGGATCAAATCAAATTCCCGAATTGGACGCGTTGATTATTGTTTCACGGGAATCACACCCTTGCGGAAGCGCGACATTTTAGCTATGTGACCCCGGGTTTGTCTGTCGCAAGAAAATAAGGTTTCGGCAGGCGTTAGTGTAATTTTGCAAAAGACGGGACGTATCCTTAAATGGCGCGCATCGTGATGAAATTCGGCGGCACTTCTGTGGCCGATCTGGAACGCATCTCTAATGTGGCGCGCCACGTCAAACGTGAAGTCGATGCGGGCAATCAGGTTGCTGTTGTCGTCTCCGCCATGTCGGGCAAGACGAATGAGCTGGTCAACTGGGTGCAGAACATGCCCAAGGTTTCCGGTGGTACATCCCCTTTCTACGACGCACGCGAATATGACGCGATCGTTGCTTCTGGCGAACAGGTAACGAGTGGTCTTCTGGCGATTGCGCTGCAATCTATCGGCGTTGACGCGCGTTCGTGGCAGGGTTGGCAGATTCCGATCAAGACAGACAATGCGCATGGCGCTGCCCGTATTCAGGAAATCGACGGCTCGGAAATCATCCGTCGCATGGAAATGGGTCAGGTCGCCGTTGTTGCCGGTTTTCAGGGTATTGGCCCGGATAACCGCATTGCAACGCTCGGTCGTGGTGGTTCGGACACTTCGGCTGTGGCGATTGCTGCTGGTGTGAAGGCTGACCGTTGTGACATCTATACCGATGTTGATGGCGTTTACACGACCGATCCACGTATTGAACCCAAGGCAAAGCGCCTTTCCCGCATTACGTTTGAAGAAATGCTGGAAATGGCTTCGCTCGGCGCAAAGGTTCTGCAGGTGCGTTCGGTTGAACTCGCCATGGTACATAAAGTTCGCACTTTCGTGCGCTCAAGTTTTACGGACCCCAATGCACCGGGCATGGATGATCCGATCAACCCGCCCGGAACACTCATTTGCGACGAGGATGAAATCGTGGAACAGCAGGTCGTCACTGGTATCGCTTATGCGAAGGATGAAGCTCAGATTTCGCTCCGACGCGTGGCCGACCGGCCAGGTATCTCGGCAGCAATTTTCGGCCCACTGGCTGAAGAGCACATCAATGTCGATATGATTGTGCAGAACGTGTCGGAAGACGGCTCGAAAACCGATATGACTTTCACGATCCCAACGGGCGATATCGACAAGGCGCTGCGTGTTCTCGATAAAGTGAAGGCCGAAATCGGCTCTGATCACATCCAGTCTGAAACCGGCCTTGCTAAGATCTCTGTAATCGGCATCGGTATGCGTAGTCATGCGGGCGTTGCAGCGACCGCTTTTAAAGCATTGGCTGAAAAGGGCATTAATATCCGCGCTATCACCACGTCGGAAATTAAAATTTCGATCCTGATTGATGGCCCTTACGCTGAACTCGCAGTGCGCACGCTGCATGGCGTTTACGGTTTAGATAAGTAATTCGCCCTCTTTGTCTGCTTCGTTTTGAAACAATGCCGCTCCCTATAATAAGGGCGCGGCATTTTCTTATGATATAAGTTGTCAGATTTTCTGACGATTAGACTAGACGCGCGTGTCAAAAATGCTCACAAAGGATTCGGCGTAACGCTTCGCAGGCGGGTAAAGGGAACTGGCTTTGCGGAAAAGCTGAGCCTGTACCAAATGAGGAGCCCCCCACGATCATGCGTGATCTGACAACTGGTCCCCGCGTGCTGCTGAAGCGGCTGCGCGAATTGATGGCTGAATCACTGGAGCCACAGGAACGCCTTGACCGGATCGTCCGTGAAATCGCGCAAAATATGGTCGCGGAAGTTTGCTCTTTTTATATTCTTCGTGCTGATGGTGTGCTTGAGCTTTACGCGACTGAGGGTCTTAATCCACAGTCTGTCCACCTGGCACAGCTGCGTCTGGGGCAGGGTCTTGTGGGAACGATTGCTGCAAGCGCGCGCCCGCTGAACCTGACCGATGCGCAAAGCCATCCAGCCTTTGCTTATTTGCCGGAAACCGGCGAAGAAGCTTACAATTCATTCCTCGGTGTTCCTGTTCTTCGTGCTGGCCGCACTTTGGGCGTTCTTGTCGTTCAGAATCAGACCAAGCGGGCCTATCGCGAAGACGAGGTTGAAGCACTTGAGACGACAGCAATGGTTCTGGCCGAGATTATCGCGACGGGCGATGGCTTGCGTTTGGCGCGGCCCGGTATCGAACTGGATCTTGGTCGACCGATGAGTGTGACCGGAAACGGGCTCAATGACGGCATTGGCCTTGGCCATGTTGTCCTGCACGAGCCGCGTATCGTCGTAACGAACCTGTTTAACGAAGACAGCCAGGCGGAGTTGACGCGGCTGGAAACAGCGCTCGGTTCTTTGCGCATTTCCATTGATGATATGCTTTCGCGACGTGATGTTGCTGCTGAAGGTGAGCATCGTGAAGTGCTCGAAGCTTACCGCATGTTTGCGCATGATCGCGGCTGGGTGCGTCGTCTTGAAGAAGCCATTCACAATGGTCTGACAGCAGAAGCGGCTGTTGAGAAGGTGCAGAGCGATACGCGTGCGCGCATGGTGCATCTGACTGACCCTTATATGCGGGAGCGTTTGTCGGATTTTGATGATCTGGCCAATCGTCTGCTGCGTCAGCTGATGGGTCGCGATGTCAAAACGATGGCCGAATCATTGGCTAAGGATGCGATTATTGTCGCGCGCACGATGGGCGCTGCCGAGCTTCTTGATTATCCGCGTGAGCGTTTGCGTGGCGTGGTGCTGGAAGATGGTGCAGCCACGAGCCATGTGGTGATTGTTGCCCGTGCGATGGGTATTCCTGTCGTTGGTCAGGCCAAGGGCGCTGTGTCTATGGCTGAAAACAATGATGCTGCGATTATCGATGGCGATGAAGGCATCGTGCATCTGCGTCCGCAGACAGATGTTGAATCGGCCTATGCCGAAAAAGTTCGCTTCCGTGCGCGCCGTCAGGCCCTTTATCGCGAATCACGCGACAAGCCTGCACTGACCAAAGATGGCGTTGACATTTCTCTGCTGATGAATGCGGGTCTGCTGGTGGATTTGCCACAGCTTGCAGCATCAGGTGCCAGTGGTATCGGTCTGTTCCGTACCGAACTTCAGTTTATGGTTGCGTCCACCTTCCCACGTGCTGAGCAGCAGGAGCGTCTCTATCGCTCGGTGATTGAGGCTGCGGGCAACAAGCCGGTGACTTTCCGCACACTTGATATTGGTGGTGACAAGGTTCTTCCTTATTTCCGGGCAACTGCGCAGGAAGAAAATCCGGCGCTTGGCTGGCGTGCAATTCGCCTCACGCT
The DNA here is from genome assembly GCF_032190615.1 of Brucella pseudogrignonensis. NCBI lineage: Bacteria > Pseudomonadati > Pseudomonadota > Alphaproteobacteria > Hyphomicrobiales > Brucellaceae > Brucella > Brucella pseudogrignonensis. The sequence goes on along the minus strand of NZ_JAVLAT010000001.1, from coordinate 1,072,190 downwards.
GGATCGTCCGGGATTGCTGCGCACGCAGTTGCGCGCACTTCTGAAAGCTGCTGGTGGGCGAGAGCTCAAGATTATGCTGCCGATGGTCACTGAGGTATCCGAGGTTAAGGCTGCGCGCGAGATCATTGATCGCGAAGTGCGTCACCTTTCGCGCTTTGCCCATATATTGCCGAATAATCTCAAGCTTGGTGCGATGATCGAAGTGCCAGCGCTTTTGTGGCAGCTTGATGAACTGATGGCGATTGTGGATTTTGTCTCCGTCGGTTCCAACGATCTGTTCCAGTTTTTGATGGCGGTTGACCGTGGCAATTCGCTGATTTCAAGCCGTTTCGATCAGTTGTCGCCCGCCTTCCTGCGCACGCTTCGTCACATTGTTGATGCTGGTAATCGGCACGGTAAGCCGGTGACATTGTGTGGTGAAATGGCCGGACGTCCGCTGACGGCTATGGCATTGCTGGGTCTTGGTTTCCGCTCGATTTCGATGTCGGCTGCCAATATTGGCCCGGTCAAGGCCATGCTTGGTGCGCTTGATGTGAGCAAGCTTAATACACTTCTCAATGAGAAGCTCGATAAGCCGAATGGTGCGCATTCGCTGCGTGAATTGCTGCTTCAGTTTGCAGAAGACAACGATATTCCGCTATAGCTGAGATCATTGCAGGAAATGTTTGGGCGCGGGACTCTATGTTCGGCGCTCAATTTTGCTTATTCACGCCAAGATTAAAGATTTCAGGACATACCCATGAGCGCCTTGCCACAGGACCGGATGGACCAGCTTTTGAAGCGGTTCTCAATGATTGAAAGCCAGATGGCCAACAATCCTGATTCTGTTACCTATGTGAAACTGGCTTCCGAATATTCCGAGCTTCAGGACGTTGTCGGTAAAATTCGCGAACTGACGGATGCGCGTAGCGAGGCGAGAGATCTGATTGCGATGCGCGATGATGCATCGACTGATGCGGAAATGCGTGCGCTGGCGCTTGAAGAACTGCCAGAAGTTGAAAAGCACATCGAAGTGCTTGAGCAGGAAGTTCAGATTTTGCTTCTGCCCAAAGATGCGGCCGACGAGAAGAACGCGATTTTGGAAATTCGTGCGGGTACGGGCGGATTGGAAGCGGCACTTTTCGCTGGCGATCTGTTTCGCATGTATGAGCGTTTTGCCGCTGAAAAAGGCTGGCGAGTCGAACTGGTTTCGGCAAGCGATGGCGATGCCGGCGGCTTTAAGGAAATCATTGCGACCGTTTCGGGAAAGGGTGTGTTTTCGAAACTGAAGTTTGAATCCGGTGTGCATCGTGTGCAGCGTGTGCCGGAAACAGAAGCGGGTGGCCGCATTCACACCTCTGCTGCAACGGTCGCGGTTCTTCCTGAAGCGGAAGACATCGATATCGAAATTCGCAACGAAGATATTCGTATTGATACCATGCGCGCTTCGGGTGCGGGTGGTCAGCACGTTAACACGACCGACTCCGCTGTTCGTATAACGCATATTCCAACAGGCATCATGGTTGTGCAGGCGGAAAAATCACAGCATCAGAACCGCGCCCGTGCCATGCAGATTCTGCGTGCCCGTCTTTATGACATGGAACGTCAGAAAGCAGAAAGCGAACGATCTGAATCGCGCCGCAGTCAGGTGGGGTCTGGCGATCGCTCCGAGCGTATCCGTACCTATAATTTTCCGCAGGGCCGCGTGACCGATCACCGTATCAACCTCACGCTTTACAAGTTAGATCGCGTGATGATGGGCGAGCTTGACGAGCTTGTCGATGCGCTGATCTCTGATCATCAGACAGCCCTTCTCATGGAACTGGGCGAAAACGCGTGAGCGGCGAACGCCTTGATCGGCTGATGGCGTCTTCTCGCATGCAATTGCGGGAGGGGGGCGTCGATACGCCTGATCTTGATGCACAATTGCTTGTCGAATGGACGACTGGCGCAACACGGCTTGATCTGATTTCATGGCCGGAAAAGTTGATAAATGAGGACAAGGTCGCGCAGTTAAACGATGCGCTGGAGCGCCGTATTGCAGGCGAGCCGGTGCATCGCATCATCGGTATGCGTGAGTTTTATGGTCTGCCATTTAGACTCTCGCCGGAAACGCTTGAACCGCGCCCGGATACGGAAGCGCTTGTCGATCTCGTTTCACCCTATATCGAAAAGCTGATCGAACAGCATGGTCGGGCCTTGATGCTCGATATGGGCACCGGCACTGGTGCTATTGTGATTTCACTTCTGCACAAGTTTGAAAAGCTCAACGGTATCGGGCTCGATATTGCCGACGGCGCGCTTGCCATGGCACGGATCAATGCGGCGGCCAATGGTGTGAGCGCGAGATTTGCTGCGCTTAAAAGCGACTGGTTTTCAAATGTAAGTGGCAGGTTTCATCTCATTGTCTCAAACCCGCCTTATATTCCAAGCAGGGACATTGAAGATCTGTCGCGCGAAGTGCGTGAGCATGACCCAATGGCGGCTCTGGATGGCGGGAATGACGGACTTGATTTCTATCGCTTCCTTGCAAATGAGGCTCGTGCGTACCTATATGAAGGTGGAATAGTTGCCGTTGAGATTGGCGCAGGCCAGTTTGACGATGTGCGCGTCATTTTTGAAAGCGCTGATTTTCAATTGACGAATGAAGCAATAGATCTCGGTGGTCATAGAAGGGCCATGGTTTTCATAAATTTAGACAGTGTAAGCGTTTGAAAGACTGCATGTTAAAAAACGCGCGATGACATCAAAAAAGCGCTTGGAATTTGCGGCGAAGCCGTTTAGTTTCCAGCCACCGTATATAGCCAGAATGGTTTTGCCCGCTTGAGGGCGGTGGCGGAAATACTCCATGACGATTTAGGTCATGCTCCCGTGAGGGTTTTTCTCAAGGGATGGTTTGTACGGAAGTGCACGGCTTTCACAAATAGTTCCGAAGAGTTTTGCTTTTCGGAGGGTCTTGCAAATGCCAAGCCGGAAAGTTCGCATTGTCTTTGGTGGACAGTGCGGAACTCTTAACAATTCGATGTGTGGGAAGTTTTAGGGTGTGCTTCCTCCATGGCTCGATAATGCGAAGCCGGTGGCTTTAAGCCACAGGAATATGACGCCCTTAAATCTGAAAAGAGAAGACGATGAGGCCAGCACAGCAGAACAGGCGTATGCGCGGACGGGGGAATAACAATAATAACAACAATAACAACCGCAAGGGCCCCAATCCTCTGTCGCGTAATTATGAAAGCAATGGTCCGGACGTAAAAATCCGCGGCAATGCTCAGCATATTGCAGAAAAATATACGACACTGGCTCGCGACGCACAGGCGTCTGGTGACCGTGTTATGGCTGAAAATTATCTTCAGCACGCAGAACATTATAATCGCATCATTATGGCTGCTATGGCAGCGCAGAACATTCCATATCAGCGCGAAGAAAACTTCGACAATGATGGTGGCGATGAGGATGAAGGTGGCTTCGTGCCAACCACTCCTGTGCACCAGCCCGTCAATGGTTCGGGTCCGCAGCCTGTGATTGAAGGCACTCCAGCTGAAGTGGTTTATGGCGAAGAAGGCAGCGACAATCGTTCGGAAGGACGCCCGGATACTCGTTCTGATGGCCGTCCTGACAACCGTTCGCAGCCACGCGAAGGTCGTGATTCCCGCGAAGGACGCGACGGACGTGATCAGCGCCGTCTTGGTCGCGGTCGTCGTCCTCAGCGCGAGCGCTTCAATGCGGATGAGCAGTCCGATCAGCCAGCTGTAGAGGCACCGGTTGCTGCTGCGGTTGTCGATCAGCAGTCGATTCCAGCTCCAGTTGCTGAAAAGCCTTTCGTTGAAACGCCGGTTGTTGAGGCACCAGTTGCAGAACAGCCAGTGGTCGAAAAGCCAAGACGCGCTGAAAGGCCTGCAAAGGTTGCAGAAGAAGCAGCACCTGTTGTTGAAAAGCCAGCGCCTGTAGCGGAAGCACCTGTTGAAGCTTCGGCTAAGGAAGAAGCTCCAGCCCGTGTCACACGTCGTCCGGGCCGCCCGCGTCGAGTTCCGAAGGATGAAGTTCCTGAAACAGCGGATTCCGACGCATAAAGCCTGAATGGCAATATGGTTGATTGCAAAAAAACGGCGCGGTTTTCCGCGCCTTTTTTATTTACGCGCTTTTGGCTTTTCTGGTCTTGCCGAACCTTATTGATCTTCCCATATTTCTCCTTGGATAGTGAGCCAGCCGAATTCGGGGGCTCCGTCACCAGAACTCTTCCGATGCCAGAATGGGTTGGAAGGAAAAGGAGACAATATGAATATTGAGAAATACACCGAACGGGTTCGCGGTTTTATTCAGTCGGCCCAGACTTTCGCCCTTTCCTCGGGCAATCAGCAGTTTACCCCTGAACATCTTTTAAAAGTGCTCGTCGATGATGACGAAGGTCTTGTTGCATCGCTCATTGAGCGTGCCGGTGGCCGCATCAGCGACGTACGTTTGGGCTTGCAGACAGCGCTTGAAAAACTGCCAAAGGTGAGCGGCGGTAACGATCAGCTTTATCTCGCGCAGCCATTGGCAAAGGTTTTTACTCTTGCCGAAGAGCTGGCAAGCAAGGCCGGAGACAGCTTTGTCACGGTCGAGCGTTTGCTCACAGCCCTTGCTATCGAGAAATCTGCAAAAACGTCTGAAATTCTGGCTGCCGCCGGTGTGACACCGACCGCGCTCAACAAGGTTATCAATGACATGCGCAAAGGCCGCACAGCCGATTCCGCTTCTGCTGAAAGCAATTACGATGCGCTGAAAAAATATGCGCGTGATCTGACGGAAGATGCGCGTGCGGGCAAGCTCGATCCTGTCATCGGTCGCGATGAAGAAATTCGCCGCACGATTCAGGTTCTGTCGCGCCGCACCAAAAACAACCCAGTTTTGATTGGTGAACCTGGCGTTGGTAAAACAGCAATTGCCGAAGGTCTGGCCTTGCGTATCGTCAATGGTGACGTGCCGGAATCACTGAAAGACAAGCAGTTGATGGCGCTCGATATGGGGGCGTTGATCGCTGGCGCGAAATATCGCGGTGAGTTTGAAGAACGTCTGAAGGCTGTGCTTTCGGAAACGCAGGCTGCTGCTGGCCAGATCATTCTTTTCATCGATGAAATGCATACGCTTGTGGGCGCAGGCAAGTCTGATGGTGCGATGGATGCATCCAACCTGCTCAAGCCAGCATTGGCTCGTGGCGAATTGCACTGCGTTGGTGCGACCACGCTTGAGGAGTATCGCAAATATGTTGAGAAGGATGCAGCGCTCGCTCGTCGTTTCCAGCCGGTGTTTGTTGATGAGCCGACTGTTGAAGATACGATCTCAATCCTTCGCGGTTTGAAGGAGAAGTATGAGCAGCACCATAAGGTCCGCGTTTCCGACTCGGCACTGGTTGCGGCTGCAACACTATCGAATCGTTACATCACAGATCGCTTTTTGCCAGATAAAGCTATTGATCTTGTCGATGAAGCCGCTTCGCGTCTGCGTATGCAGGTTGATTCAAAGCCGGAAGAATTGGACGAGATTGATCGTCGTGCGATGCAGCTAAAGATCGAGCGGGAAGCGCTGAAGGTCGAAACTGATACGGCTTCGATTGATCGTTTGCAGCGTCTTGAAAAAGAGCTGACCGATCTGGAAGAAGAATCAGCGGAACTGACAGCCAAATGGCAGGCTGAAAAGCAGAAGCTTGGACTTGCGGCAGATTTGAAGCGGCAGCTTGAAGAAGCGCGCAATGCTTTGGCGATTGCGCAGCGCAGCGGTGAATTCCAGAAGGCTGGTGAACTGGCCTATGGCACGATCCCGCAGCTTGAAAAGCAGCTTGTCGAGGCTGAAAGCAATGAGAACAAAGGCTCCTTGCTGGAGGAAACCGTAACACCAGAGCATGTCGGGCAGATTGTTTCCCGCTGGACTGGCATCCCGGTTGAGCGGATGCTGGAAGGCGAGCGCGAAAAGCTTTTGCGCATGGAGGATGAAATCGGCAAACGGGTTGTCGGACAGGGTGAAGCAGTGCAGGCTGTTTCAAAAGCTGTTCGTCGTGCACGTGCGGGTCTTCAGGATCCGAACCGGCCAATTGGTTCGTTCATTTTCCTCGGACCAACCGGCGTTGGCAAGACCGAGTTGACCAAAGCTTTGGCTTCATTCCTGTTTCAGGATGACACGGCCATGGTTCGCATTGATATGTCGGAATTCATGGAAAAGCATTCTGTGAGCCGGCTGATCGGTGCACCTCCCGGCTATGTCGGCTATGAAGAAGGCGGTGTTCTGACGGAATCTGTGCGACGCAGGCCATATCAGGTGATCCTGTTCGACGAAATCGAAAAGGCGCACCCGGATGTGTTCAACGTCTTGCTTCAGGTTCTCGATGATGGACGCCTGACAGATGGTCAGGGGCGCACGGTCGATTTTCGCAATACGCTGATCATTATGACCTCGAACCTTGGCGCTGAATATCTCGTCAATCTTGGTGAGAAGGATGATGTAGAAAGTGTTCGTGAAGAGGTGATGGGTGTGGTGCGGGCTTCGTTCCGTCCGGAATTCCTGAACCGTGTCGATGAAATCATCCTGTTCCATAGGCTGCGTCGCGAAGACATGGGCTCGATTGTCGATATTCAGATGAAGCGTCTGCAGGCTCTCTTGCATGATCGCAAGATCACGTTGGAACTGGAAGACGATTCCCGCGAATGGTTGGCTAACAAGGGGTATGACCCGGCTTATGGTGCGCGTCCACTGAAGCGCGTTATCCAGAAGGAAGTTCAGGACCCGCTGGCAGAACGCATTCTGCTTGGCGATATTTTTGACGGTTCCATCGTCAAAATATTGCCTGGCTCTGATCGACTGAACTTTCGTCCCATCCGCGTGATGGGTGAGGGTGAGCCGGTGAAGGACGATGAAAAGGCATAAGGCTTTATCGAGCTGATGACGAAAGCGCCGCAATCATTCGATTGCGGCGTTTTTTATGAACTATCGATTTTTAAGGCCATCTTCATGTCCAGTTCATCTGGCATTTGCTGTTATTGAGTAATTAATTGTTAACCATATAGTTGCATCCCTTATGTAAGGTAATTCAGGGTTTCTTGTATGTCGCATCTCTTACGCATGCTTCGCTTCGGTTTGGTCGGTTCTGCAATCATTTTTGCAGCAGGTGGTTCAGCCTTTGCGGATGAGCGCGATGCGACCACTCATGTTTCGCAACCCGTGCAATTGGCACAGCTTTTCGACTGGGGGCATGAGCGTGGCCGGGATCGGGGAGTGCGCGTTTATACAGATGAATATGGCCGGCAGGTCACGATTGATCGCCGTGGACGTGTAATCAATATTGAAGATCCCCGCGATTCAGGCCGTTATGCAGGTGGTGGTCAGCAGGACGGTGGGTGGTCAGATGGTCCTGTTGGCGGTGGTGCGCCTTATGATGGCTTCGGTAATGTGCCAGAAGATCCGAATTATTACCCCGAAGCACCATCAGCACCGGGTTATGAATTTAATCGCGATGGTCAGGTGCAGCGCTCTGAGTTGCCACCGGCAGGTACGGAATATCCCGATACAGAATCACCAACTGCAAGCATCAATCGCGATCCGGGCTATCAACAGCCATCGACACAGCCACATGCTGTGCCCAATGCCGATGATATGACGCCAGCCATTGAAATGCCAAAAGGGCAGGGTGCGAAGCAGAAGATCGCAGCCTATCAGGTCTTGCTTGATCGGGCAGGTGCTTCGCCGGGCGTGATTGACGGGCGTTCAGGATCCAATGTCGATAAGGCAGCGGCCGCTTATAGCGAGATGACGGGCAAGTTCCTCAATCCAACCGATGAAGCTTCAATCGAGGCAGAATTGCAGGCGACCGGCGGTCCGGCTTTCACAGAATATACGATCACAAATGAAGATGTCGGTCGTCAATATGTGGCTTCGATCCCGGATGACTATGCTCACAAGGCGCAGCTACCTGCGATGGCATACACGTCTGTGACTGAAATGCTTGGGGAGAAATTTCATATCGATGAAGCTTATCTCAAAGAGATCAATCCGGGCGTGAACTTTAATCAGCCGGGTTCTGTTGTTCGGGTACCAAATCTCGGTAAGCCGGTCCGTGCAAAGGTTGCGAGGATCATTGCGGACAAGGCTCGCAAGCAGGTTCGGGGTTATGATGAAAATGGCAAGCTCGTAGTGGCTTACCCCTCGACAATTGGTTCGTCCGATACTCCATCGCCTTCAGGTATCGTTCAGGTGCAGCGAATCGCGATTAATCCGAACTACACTTATAATCCAAAGATCAATTTCAAGCAGGGCAGTAATGACAAGGTACTCACTATCCCTCCCGGTCCGAATGGTCCGGTTGGTACGGTTTGGATCGCACTGTCAAAACCAACTTATGGTATCCATGGAACTCCTGAACCTTCGCGTATCGGCAAGACATCGAGCCATGGTTGTGTGCGCTTGACGAATTGGGATGCGGAAGAATTAGCGAAACTCGTCAAAGCTGGTGTAACTGTTGAGTTTACAGAATAAGCACAGCTGAAGATCATCTGCTAAAAAGGAACACCCGGAAATCGGTAGCGATTTCCGGGTGTTTTATGATTGGCATTCAGTAATTGAATAGACTCTCTAACTTTTTGTGGTTCCTGTTGATGCAAGCTTGGTGCCTGTATCATCTGTGTTCAGCAGCGTATCGATACGCTCGCGCTCTTGAATAAAGGCCTCGAGTTCCTTGCCCTTGAGAGCCTTATTATCCGGCAAACGAATGCGAAGCGGATCAACTTTGGTGCCGTTGACAATAAGTTCGTAGTGCAAATGCGGTCCGGTTGAGAGACCTGTCGATCCAACGTAACCGATAACCTGTCCTTGGCGCACTCGTGAACCAGCCGTTACGCCACGCGCAATCGCATTCTGGTGACTATAGCTGCTGACATAACCATTGGCGTGACGAATCAGAGTTTGATTGCCATAGCCATTAGTCCAGCCGGCTTTTTCAACAACACCGTTACCCGATGCGATGATCGGTGTGCCGCGAGGTGCTGCCCAGTCAACACCGGTGTGCATGCGGCTATAGCCGAGGATGGGATGGCGACGCATTCCAAATGGCGAGCGGAACACACCATTTGGTACTGGGTTGCGTAACAGGAATTGCTTGGCGCTTTTTCCGTCTTCGTTGAAATAATCAACGCTGCCGTCCGGAGCCTGATAGCGATAAAATTTTCGCGTGGTTCCGCTGAAATTGGCGGCGACATAAAGCAGTTGTGAATCGCCGTCTGGCTTTTCAGGATCGTCAGGCAGGGAGAAGAAAGCGTCGATCTTGTCGCTCTGCGAGAGGCGCGCTTGTAAGTCTACATCTGACGCCAACATCTTCACGAGTTGCTCGCGCATGGTTTCTGTCATGCCATAAGCTAACGCCGCCCGGCTGATACCATCATAAACACTTGGAAGATTACCGCGAATTGCACTCGGCGGTGCATCTCCATCAAATGCCGATGCGAGCAGCGGCGTTTCTTCGGGCTGATCGGACGGCACATATTGATTACGGTCGTTAAGCGAAACTGTGACCAGATGCGTTGTACGATGATAAACGCTCGCTCTGACGACGCGATCCTCGCCGTTGCGTGTTTCCGTTCCAACACGCAGAACGCTTCCTTCTTTCAGACGAGGTGAATTCAGCAGCTTCGTAATGGCGTCGGCCATATTGGATGCATCGTCGTCCGTGTAGCCAGCACTCTGTAAAGC